>NZ_CP018093.1:640866-1281732 GCF_001885235.1 Francisella hispaniensis FSC454 | reverse complement strand
TGAAAGAGTACGCCAAATAGAAGAAGATGCTCTAGCTAAACTTAAAAAAGCTATCAAGAATCGCTCTTAAATTTTTAGTTCTTTATAGATTAATTATTCAAAAAAATACTAGTAGTTATGTTAATATAAACAACAATATAATTTTTTTTGAACTAAATAAATGAAGGATTTTATCCCACAAATAAAATCACAGATAAATCAACAGGTATATTTAGATGGCTCAAAGAGTATCTCAAATAGATCACTGATAATTGCAGCTATGGCGCAGGGTGAAACAAAATTTGAGAATTTGCCTAATAGTGCTGATGTCTTAGCATGTATTGCGGCGCTAAAGGAGTTAGGTTGTCAGCTAGAACATAGTCAGGACTCTAAAACTTTAGTTATTCAAGGTTGTAGCGGAGTATTTACGAACTTAGATGCCAAGATATTTTGTAATGAGTCTGGTACTTTGACAAGATTTATAATACCGATGTTAGCGGTGCAGCCTACAGGTAGATATTACGTATATGCTAAACAAAGAATGATGGATAGGCCCCTAGCAGATCAGCTAAGACCACTTGAAAAGCTAGGTATGACAGTAAACTATCATCAAAACAATCATGCTATGCCTTTGACAATAGTAGCTAAATCCTTAAGCGGCGGTAATATAGAAGTTGCTGGAGAAAAAAGCTCGCAATTTGCCTCAGGTTTGTTGATGGCAGGACCATTTATGTACGATGGTCTAAGGCTGAATTCTATCACGGATCATAAGCAACCATATCTAGATATGACGACAAAAGTTATGGTAGAATTTGGTGTGAAAGTTGATATTGATGAAAATATCTATACCGTCACCAAATCTCAATATACTTCTCCTAGTAACTATGTAGTTGAGCCAGATATTTCTACAGCATCTTACTTTTGGGCATTTGCAGCTATTACTGGTTCAACTATTAAGGTTATGCATGTTACTAAAAACTCTAAGCAAGGTGATATTAAATTCTTAGAAGTACTCGAAAAGATAGGCTGTCAAGTTAATTACCACAATGATGGTATAGAAGTTACGGGTAGTAATGAACTTCATGGTATACAAGTTAATATGCGTAATTTCTCTGATACTTTCATGACTCTTGCAGCTATTGCTTGCTTTGCTAAAGACGATACGCATATTTCAGGTCTTAGTCATACACGTGGCCAAGAATCAGATCGTATTGCAGCTATGGCAGAGGGGCTTACCAAGCTTGGTATCTATGTGGAGACTACTCAAGATAGTATATTAATCTCGCCAGCTAGGAGTAAATTTAAGCCAGCTGAAGTTGATAGCCACAATGATCATCGTATCGCTATGTCTTTAGCGCTTTTAGGGTTAAAATACCAAGGTGTAATAGTAAATAATGCAGCGGCTGTAAGTAAAACCTGCCCTGATTATTTTGATAGAATGAGAGCATTGGTAGGGTAGGTATGATAAAAAAAGAGCGTATTATAACCAGATATCTAAGTCAAAGATGGTATAAAAAGGCTCTTATTATCACAGCGACAGAGAGTAATTATTTTCATAATATAAATGTCCTAAAACTTGTTGTATGTTCAGGATATCTAAAGAATCAGTTACCATTTGGATGTGTTTTTGATATAGAGGCTTGGCCTTTTGAAAATAAATTTTTTGATCTTATCATCCTTGATGAAAGCTTTGTAAGTTGTCCAAAACAGATGAGGGCACTATTTAATCAATTACATTTTTGTTTGTCAGATGATGGTGAGGTTATAGTTGCTTGTGTTGGTGGTATTAGTCTATATGGTTTGTTATCACGTTTTTTGGCAAATGGCTTTATTAGTAAAAAAGTTAGATTAATAAACTATACTAACAATTTTATAGTAAATATGATCAAGAAAATAGTTAGTAAAAATTATGTTGTAGTCTTTAAGAAAGATAATTATTTTAGGGTTGACCCTTTGAATGTCAGCGAACTTGTTGATAAACCATTAAAGGCTAAAGTGTATAGTGGTGGTTGCGCTAGGGAAATATATGGAAATTTTCAAAAAGAAAAATAGGGTCATTGCTTATACAGATGGTGCTTGTAAAGGCAATCCTGGAATTGGCGGCTGGGGAGCTATCCTTAGTTATAATGGTATAGATAAAGAGATATATGGTAGTGAAAAAGATACTACAAATAATAGAATGGAGCTAATGGCCGCAATCAAAACGCTCCAAGCTCTAAAAAGAAAGTGTGATATAACAATTTATACTGATTCTAAATATCTTCAAAATGGTATTAACGAATGGTTAGCAAATTGGAAAGCTAATGGTTGGAAAACAGCTGCCAAGAAAGAAGTCAAAAATAAAGATCTTTGGCAAGAGCTTGATAGTCTGACAAGTAAGCATAATGTAACATGGAGCTGGGTAAGAGGTCATAGTGGTAATGCTGGTAATGAAAAGGCAGATGAGTTAGCAAACAAAGCTATTGCTGAGCTAATGGGGAAATAAAATGAAAGATCTTAAAAATCGCGGTAATAAAAAAATTTTAGTCCTATATACTGGTGGTACTATAGGTATGGTTAGTACTGAACAGGGCTATGATGTCAAACCTGGTTATCTTAGCGAGACAATTGCGGGTATTAGAGATTTTTATCATTATAATATGCCGCAATTTGAGATTAAAGAGTACGATGAACTTATAGATTCGTCTAACATTAATCCTAGAAAATGGCTTTCATTAGCTTTAGATATTATTAGAAATTATCAAGATTATGATGGCTTTGTAATTCTACATGGCACAGATACTCTTGCTTATACTGCTTCTGTACTGTCATTTATGCTTGGTGAACTGCAAAAACCAGTAATTGTCACAGGGTCACAAATTCCAATCTCAAAGATTAGATCAGACGCAATATCAAATATTCTTAATAGTCTAATATTTGCTTGTAGTGATGATATCAAAGAAGTATGTGTATATTTCAATCAAAAGCTAATGCGTGGTAACAGGACTACAAAAATATCAGCGACTGATTTTGATGCTTTTGCTTCACCAAACTATCCTGCATTGGCAAGAGTTGGTATAGATATAGTTGTTAGGCAAGAAAAATTATGGCAGCGTGCCGATACCTTTAGTCAACCTAAGTTAGAAACTTTTGCTGTACCAAAAATTGCTATCTTAAATGTCTTTCCTGGTATGGGTAATGATATTTTAGAAGCTGTACTTGAGCCACCATTACAAGGTTTAATTCTTAAGACTTATGGCGCTGGTAATATGATTAATGATCCAAGTATACATATGACACTAAAAAAAGCTAATGATAGAGGTGTTGTGATAGTAAACTGTACGCAGTGTTTGTATGGTAGTGTGAAAATGGATGCTTACAGGGCGGCTAGAGGACTTATTGAAGCAGGTTTGGTTTCTGGTTATGATATGACAGATGAGGCAGCTTTAGGCAAGTTATTTTATTTATTAAGCCAGCCTAATATGACACAGCAAGATGTCAAAGAAGCTTTTAATGTTTCATTACAAGGCGAAGTAACGATATAACTTAAATATAAATAGTAAAAAGCTTATACTCATAACTAATACTAATAATAATTTCAAGGAGATAAAATGAGTGATATTTCTGAGTTGATAAAAGGCAATAGAGCATGGGCTGAAGAGATCAAAAAAACAAATCCAGGTTTTTTTGAAACTTTATCTAAAGGTCAGTCTCCAGAATACCTTTGGATAGGCTGTTCAGATAGTCGAGTACCTGCAAACCAAGTTTGTGGTTTGATTCCAGGTGAGGTTTTTGTCCATCGTAATGTTGCAACGTTGTTTCACTTACAGATTTAAATTGCTTGTCAGTGTTACAGTTTGCTATTGAGGTTTTAAAGGTTAAGAAAATAATAGTATGTGGTCACTATGCTTGTGGTGGTGTTGAGACTGTTGTCAAAGATAAAAGCTATGGTCTAATTGATAACTGGCTAACATCTATTCATGAAGTTAAAGAACAAAATAAACAATTTATTGAAGAGTCATTATCTTGTTATAAAGATAATCAAGAAGAATACATGAAGAAAAAAGTAGATATGATGTGTGAGCTAAATGCACTTCATCAAGCTCTAAATCTTTGTAAGACTACAGTGGTAAAAGATGCTTGGGCAAAGGGTCTTAATTTCACTATCCATGCAGCTATATATGGTATCGGTGATGGCAAACTATATGAGATTGGTGGTGGTGTAGGCTCAAGAGCAGAGATGGATGCTACTTATGCTCAAGCTATCAAAGACATCAAATCTAGATATTGTAGATAATCTAATTCTGTTGATTTTTCATATTTGTTAGAATACTTATATATAAGTAATATATAACCACAGACATATAATTTTATAATTGAATCAATTATAGTCTACTAGGCATAAAAAGTAGTAAATTCTGTTTTTCTGAACTAGTTTCAGGATTTTAATAAAGTGAGATACTAAGATAAACATCTCCTGAACTTTATTGAGTATTCAACGAGACACTTTTATGTGTAGCTAGTTATATCTATAGATTAAAATATTAATTTTATTTTTGAATGAGAGTATATCTAAAATTTTAATATCTGTTTTTATTTCTAAGATATCCATTTGTAAAAATAATCGTCATTATAATATCAAAGCTAACTGGAAGAGTTGCTAGAGTTACATCATGATTATAAAAAGCATTATATATTATAGCTATAATAGCTGATATACCAAAATATACTGCTTGAAAAAAAAGTCCTTGGATACATTTAATTGCTAATAACGCCAAGCCAATAATTCCAAGAATATCAAATAATAGAAAGCAAGTAATTTCTATTTTAGTAAAACTGTCTTCAGAGATTATAAATATTGTTAATAAAACAAAACTAGAGATAATTACTAATAAGAATAATGATATATAAACTTTGTTATATTCAGATATATTTTTAGTCTTAATTTTCAAGCATAATGAAATAATTAATCCTAATACGGCTATAGCAATATTATAATATTCGGCTTCGAGACTATAAAAATAGTTAATTATTGAAAAGTTATTATAAAGAAAAAATGTGCTAGAACTAATAATAATGCTTGTAATATAGAATAGCCAAGCATCTTTGCTGAATTTAGAAATTTTAATAGCATAAATTATTGCCAAGATATCAGAAAGTATATTTATAAGTATAAAAGAGTTCATTTTAATTATTTATGATTAACTTAAATGTAATATTATCATAATGCTATGTAATCATATACAATGTTACTGTGAAAACCTTTGATACCTTGTTAACATCGTTTGATTACCACTGACACCACCACAATGGATATATATAATTGGTTTTGGTAGTCGATGATATTTTACTAATAAAGTACGCCAAGCAATAGGATCATAGAGTAAATCAAATTCGATCTTTGTTTCTCTAAGTAGTTTTAGGTAAATATTGTAGTTGGCTATATCTAATTGACCAAAGTTATTTTTAAAATTTGGTGAGATAATCTTAGGTTGAGCTAATTCAGCATCTATACTAGCAAATTGTTCTTTTAGATAGTCTGAACTACCGACACATGGGATTGTGTAGACTTTATTTGGCAGATATTTCTCAAGATATAGCGCTGTTGTACCTGTACCAGATGCTATGACGACACTATAGTCATCGATATTATTTTTTTGGCAATATTTTTTAATCTCTTTAGCACATTCTGCAATACCTTGTTCTGCATTAGGATTTCTACCACCTTGATCAAAAAAATAGAGACTACTATCTATATGGTAATTTGCTTTTATATTTTCTAAATTTAGGTGGCTTGTGGTTTCAAATAGCTGCATACCGTTATCTAATGCTAGCTTTAAGTTACCATTTTTAGTTTGTTCAAGAAACTTAGGTAGAGGTTTTATCCAGTAATGAAAACTCCAACCTTTAAGCTTAGCTAGCTGTGATAATGCCAACATAAAGTTAGATTGATTGCCACCAAAAGATACAATTGTGTCGATATTAAAGTATTTATCAGGATTGTTTAAAATATAGGCAAGTTTTCTAGCTTTGTTACCTGAAAAGATAGGGTGACTTAGGTCATCCCGCATTACGATAAAATCTTTATTTTCAAAAGATATTTGCTGAAATAGGGATAACATCTAGAAAATTATTCTTCTAGAAGTTCAAACTCATCTTTACTAACACCACAGTCAGGACATTCCCAATCCTCAGGGACATCTTCCCATCTGGTACCTGGTTCTATACCATCTTCTGGCCATCCCTCAGCTTCATCATAAATCAAACCACAAACGATACAAATGTATTTTCTATATTCCATAATTAACTCTAAAAAATGATTAATAATATAAAAAGTTGCAATATTTTATCATTATAAAAATCGTATATCTAGTATCTTATTAAAACATTACAAAAGGTTATACTTAGATTCATCAACATCTATTTTACGTGATTTATTCGAAAAAAATATTATGTTATTTTCAACGAAAAGATCGGTTATTTGTTTAGGAATATCTTTATCTAAATGTCTTCTAATAAGACGATAAAATGCATCCTTATTATTTTCATTAAAATGTTTTTTAAATGTTTTGTTGACAACACTCTCATGACAGGCGAGAAATTTTTTTATGCGTATTTTTGGATCAGTATTGCTAGTACCTGTATCACATTGTGTAGGGGCGGTAGTTGCTATATTGAATCCTTTGCGGGTATAGTATGAAGCAATACCTCTAAAAATTCTATCGTTACTAAATATCGTAATACTAAGGTAAGTACGAAAATCACGATAGCGTTCGACATATTCACCAACTTTGGCACAAATGTAGCCATCCATATTATCTTTATTACCTTCACCATAGATAATTGGTACTAGTTCAAAGTTATGATATATTTCAGTTTTGTTAAAGTTAGACTCTAGTTCTTGGCTATTGGTAAAAACTATTACTCTATCGAAATTACCTGCAGATATATGTGCAAAATTATTGTAGTTTTCAGAGTCTACTATTGCTAGTTTAAGATATTCCATAATTATTAAACTCCTTTTACTAGCTGATATTATCTATTTTAACCTAAAAGCTGTGTTATTAGCTATATTTTGTTAAAATTATACTAATTTAGTAAAGTTTATGGTTTATTATGATTGATTTTAAATACACTTATAGTCACTTATCAGAGCAGTTCTACTCACCCCAAACAGTATACAAATATCCTAATGCAAGATTACTAATTTTAAATGATTGTTTAGCCACAGAATTAGGTCTAGATTTAGCCAATAAATCAGAACAGCAATTATTAGAGATTCTTTTAGGTTACAGTAGTCAAAGACCAATTTCACAAGCTTATGCTGGACATCAGTTTGGTAATTTTACAATGTTAGGCGATGGACGTGCTATATTAATTGGCGAATATAAAAAGCCAAATGGTGAGCTGGTTGATTTTCATCTAAAAGGAGCAGGATTAACAAAGTTTTCACGCGGTGGAGATGGTAAAGCAGCTTTAGCACCAATGCTTAGAGAATATATAGTTAGTGAAGCTATGTATAATTTAGGTATACCAACTAGTCGTATCTTAGCTGTTATAACCACGGGTGAAAATATTCAAAGAAACCAGCTACAACAAGGTGCAATAGCTGTTAGAGTTGCTAGTAGCCATATAAGGGTTGGTACTTTTCAGTATGCAGCAATGCTTGGTGAGAATTATAGTCAGGAGTTATTAGACTATACAATTACAAGACATAATATTCCCTATAATGATAATAAGGCTTTGAGTCTACTTGATTATGTAATTGATAAACAAACAAGTTTAATAACACAGTGGGAAAGAGTTGGTTTTATTCATGGTGTGATGAATACCGACAATATGACCATTTCAGGAGAAACTATAGATTATGGTCCTTGCGCATTTATGGATAGTTATGATCCTGATACAGTTTTTAGCTCGATTGATCGTGACGGCAGATATGCTTTTGCCAATCAAGCATCAATCGCTGGATGGAATATTGCAAGGTTAGCGGAAAGTTTATTGAAACTTATTTCAGCAGATGAAGAAGAGGCAATTAAATTGGCTCAAGATAAATTGCAAAGCTATTCGGAAATCTATAAGGATAAATGGAAAAAAATGTTTCTTGCTAAGCTAGGATTTAGTATTGATAAAGCATGTCATGATGAAATGATTTCAGATTTACTTATAGAGATGTTTAAATCTAAACTAGACTATACTAACACCTTTTATAATTTAACTTATAAAAATTTTGTAGAATTAAAAGATAGTGGTTTAGGAGAATGGTTAGACAAATATACGCTCGATAATCAAATAAATTTTGCAAATATGAAGAAGATAAATCCCGTAATTATTCCTCGCAATCATCAAGTAGAGAAAGCACTTAAGTCTGCTAAAGATGCTAAGCTTGGTAATTTATATAATCTTGTAGCAGCACTTAAAACACCTTATGAATTTAATAATCTAACTAAGAGCTATATGACAGAGCCGACCGAAGAAGAAAAAGTTAGATTTACTTTTTGTGGTACTTAAACTTGAGGTATATAAGAAATACTTAACCAATCTAAGAAACTTTGGTAGTTTTATCAACAATAATAGCTGTTGTCATACTACCATGAATGTTAAGTGGTGTTCTAAAGCTATCTATAATAGCATCAACACCAATGATTAAAGCAATCATCTGCCAAGGTAGTCCAAAATAAGAAAAAACAACACCAGCCGCAACAAAAGCTGTACCAGGTATGCCAGATACGCCAAGTGAAGCTAGCATACAGATTAGCGAAATTAGCACTATTGTTGAGAAAGTAATATCAGCACCAGTAGCATTCATAGCCATGATTGCTAATACTGCTGGAAATACACCTGCACAGCCATTCATTCCTAGAGTTGTACCCATAGTTGGTGCAAATGTAGCAATACTACTAGTAGTACCATATTTATTTAAACCATCAATTGATAGTGGTAGTGTACCCATACTTGATCTAGAAGTAGCAGCTACAAGCATAGCTTTCCAAATACTTTTGTAGAATCTAACAATATTAGTTCTAAATAAGATTAGAAGACCAATGTGTATTATCAGAACAATAATTAAGGCAATATAACAAGTTAAAATGAAGTATAAGACCGTTGAGATACTGTTCTTATCAAGTTCAATACTCATTTGTACCATTAAGCCAAGTACACCGTATGGGGTGATAGCAATAATCATTCTAGCTAATTTTTTTATCACAAAAAATGCTGAATCAACAAAACTGATGAAAGGTGCTGCTAACTTACTATCTTCACGATGTGCAATTAGCATTGAAAAACCAAGAAGTATCGCAAATATTACTACAGCCATTACATTATTATTATCCATTTGATGGAAAATATTATCAGGTAGGAAGCCTAAAATAGTTTCAGATATACTTGAGGTCTTAATATCTTTAGTAAAATTGCCTGTGATAGATGCGATATCTATACCCTGTCCTAAATGCATAATAACAGCAACACTAGCACCTATTGCAGCACTTATACCAGTTAAGATTAAAAGTATCGCTATAGTTTTATAGGCAAATCTTATAACATAAGATCCTTCATAGTTTTTTAGGTTAATTACTGAGTGAGTTATCGAGGTTAGTACGATAGGGATTATTAACATTTTAAGTAAAGAAATATAACCATCACCTAAGATATTACTAATTTGTATGAAGCTATTACTATAATAATTAGTAGAATTATAGATAATACCAATAACAACACCGATTATTAATGCTAGTATAGTCCGGAAATTAAAGCTAACTTTTTTTAGGTGAAGATATACCAAAATTAGTAAAGAAATTATAAGTAAAATTGCCATATGCAAGTCCTTAGAATAGAAGATTAATAGCTGTGAATTCTAACATAATTTACTAAACTGGTATACTATACGGATAGTAAAAGTACTAGTACTGATTAAAAATTAATATATCGACTCAAAAATTGATATGATTTTTTGTTGCAAAAAGAAAAAAATCGCGCCTATAATGGCTTAATCATTATTTTTTTAAATAGTTAAGATGACAACACTTATGTATCAAGAGGCAAGTAGTAGTTTTGCCAAAGTCGCTAACCAGCTAAAATTAAACAAAGATATTACTAGCTCAATAGTTAAGATAATTAAACAAAAAAATATTAAAAGAATTATAACCATTGCTCGAGGTAGTTCAGATTGTGTAGCAAATTTTGCAAAATATTTGTTTGAAACTCAGCTTGGTTTTAGTGTTTCATCACTACCACCGTCTATAACGACAATATATGGTAAAAATATTGGTGATGATAAAACACTGGCTATAGCTATTTCTCAATCTGGTGGTAGCCCAGATTTACGCTTAGCTTTGGAGGGTTGTAAGCAAGCAGGATGTATTACACTAGCGATAGTTAATGTAGAAAAATCTCCTCTAGCGGAAAGTGCAGATTTGGTTTTACCAGTAAGAGCAGATGCAGAAAATGCTGTAGCAGCTACAAAAAGTGTTATTACATCTTTGGTAGCTTTAGTTGCTTTAGTGGCTGAGTATAATCAAGATAAAACCTTGCTTGATGCTTTAGAGGCATTACCAGCTGTTTTAGAAAAAAGCTTAAAATCAGACTGGTCAAAAGCTTTAACAGAATTACAGAATAGTAAAAATATGTTTGTAATAGGAAGAGGCTTTGGTTTTCCTATTGCTCAAGAGATGGCACTTAAGTTTAAGGAAACCTGTGCTATCCATGCCGAAGCATTCAGCTCAGCGGAAGTATTGCATGGACCTTTTGCGCTGATGAATCAAACTTTTACAACCTTTACGATCTTGCAACATGATGAAAGTGCCGAAGGTACTCGTGAGATTGTTAAGAGAATGACTGATCTAGGTGTTAGAACTGTATTTGCTACAACAGATAATCAATCTGATGCAAAAGTTCATCTAAATGTTGATGTGAAAACTCATTCGATACTAGAAACAATAGTTTTACTACAAAAATTCTATCTTATGGTTAACGATTTAGCATTATCATTAGGATTTAATCCAGACAATCCAGATAACTTAAAAAAAGTTACTGAAACAGTTTAATTTTTATCAATAAATTTAAAGGGATATCAATTATGAATAATTCAATTAAATTGAAACTCATGGTGACTATGATTATTTTCTTTTCAGCAATGGGAGGAATGCTATATGGTTATGATATAGGTGTGATAAATAGTGCTTTCTTATTTATCAATAAAGATATTCCTATGAGTACATTTGAAACATCTCTACTAGGAGGTTCGGTACTTTTTGGTGGTGCATTTGCAATATTACTAGCTGGTTTTATTGCTGATATTATTGGTAGAAAGAGAACACTTATTGTTTCAGGACTAATATTTATAATATCGGTAATAATGGTTTATATGTCAGATAGTTATGTCGAGATTCTTTTTGCTCGTCTAGTTCAAGGTATTTCAGTAGGTTTCGTGACTGTAACAGTACCATTATACCTTACAGAAACTGTTCCTGGAAACATTAGGGGTATTGCTGTAACGTGTTTTCAGCTATTTCTAACTGCGGGAATATTGATTTCAAACTACGTTGGTCTTTTATTCGAAGCAACAGCAAATTGGCGTGGAATGTTTTTATCAGCATTAGTGCCTGCAGCGATATTTTTTATTGGCTCAATTTTTTTATGTAAATCGCCAAGATGGTTAGTATCGGTAGGTAGAGACAAAGAAGCAGAGAGTGTCCTCAATAGAATATTTGAGAAAAATGCTGCACAAAAAGAATTAACTGAAATCAAAGAAGTTATTGAGAAATCTAGACAAGAAGGTAGTCTGTTAAATTCTTTAAGCCATAGACATTATTTAATGCCTATGCTGATTGTTTTTGCAATAGCAATTCTAGCACAGATGACAGGTATTAATAGTATCTTACAATTCTCAGCAACGATACTCAAAGAATCAGGTCTTGGTTCTAACTATGTTGCTATACTTGGTGGTGTTACAATCACAGCGATAAATTTTTTAGCAACTTTGATAGCAGTGTTTATCGCCGATAAGTTTGAGAGGAAATTTATCATCACTTTTGGTACATTTATGGTTTCACTATCACTAATAGCAACTGGCTTAGTTATGTCGTTGGTTAATGCTGGTGAAACTCAAGGTTGGTTAATCCTTGCAGGAATGATTAGTTTTATCTTCTTTTTTGCTATTGGGCCAGGTGCTTATGTTTGGGTGATTATGTCAGAATTATTACCAGGAGCTATCAGAAGTAAGGCACTAAGTATAGCATTGTTTCTAAATAGTATGGCATCAGCAATATTAGCATCAGTATTTTTGCCAATTAACAATTTCTTAGGTCATGGTAGCATGTTTTACATATGTGGTATATGTACTTTAGTATATAGTTTTATTGTATTTAAATTTGTGCCAAAAACTACTGGTCGTTCACTAGAAGATATCGAAGCAGAATTTATGAAGTAATTTCTTAAATTTTTTAGTGATTAAATTCTGTAAATACTGTATTATAAGCCAATTCTAAATAAAAACATCAAACATAAATGCTAAAAAGAATAACTCAAATATTTATATTATCAATTTTTTCATTTAATTTATATGCAGAGCAATTAATAAATCTCGATAAAATTGCTATTCCAAATAGTTTAGCTCTTTTGCCACCACCTCCAGAGATTGACAGTATTGTATTTATGAATGATAAAACAATATCCGAAGTAACATTTTCAGCTAAAAATAAAGGAACTCAACGCTATGTTCAAGCAAAGATCGATGCTGGATATACTACTGAAGAGATAGCAAAGAATTTCTCTGAAAGCTTTGGTCAGCAAATTTCTAAAGAGACAACACCTGTTATATATAATCTGATAGATTTAATTAGTGAGGTAGCATCTAAGTCAGGTAGTTCAGCTAAGAAAGAATATATGCGAGTAAGGCCATTTGTATTTTTTGATAAATCTACTTGTAATCCAGCAGGCGAAGAAGAATTAAGAGATAATGGCTCTTATCCTTCTGGCCATAGTACAGAAGGTTGGGCTATAGCGTTATTACTTGCAGAAATAAACCCAGCAAATCAGCAGCAAATCCTTAGAAAAGGGTATGAATATGGACAAAGTAGAATAATCTGTGGTGCGCATTGGCCTAGCGATGTACAAGCAGGATATCTACTTGGTAGTGCTGTGTTTTCTGCATTAAATGCAAATGATGATTTCAGAGCTTTGATAACTAAAGCAAAGAAAGAATTAAAAACAAACTAGGCTGGATTAGCTATATCTATAAACTTTGACTCAAGATTAAATTTTTGTTTAAGTAACTCAGCAATAGCTTTTACACCTTCTTTTTCTGTAGCGTGATGACCTGCGGCAATATAGTTTATATCTAGTTCACGAGCAGTATGTGTTGTTCTTTCAGAAATTTCACCTGATATAAAAGTATCAGCTCGAGCTTGGTATGCGTACTCTATGAAATCTTGTGCTCCACCAGTACAAATAGCTACTTTTTTATTTTGTTGTTTTGTTGCTATTATAGTTGGCTTTCTATCAAGTTTATTTTCTATTAAATTAACAAAGTTTTCTAAATCTAAATCACAGCTACCAATTATCGAAATATCTGGTTTTGACCCTGTTTCGAAAAATTCTAAGTTACTTAAACCTAGTTTTTTTGCTAGTAGAATATTATTGCCAATTTCAGGATGTCCATCTAATGGTAGATGATAACCAAATAGGTGTATGCCATTTTTGATAAGTTTAGCTATACGCTGATATTTAATACCAACTATAGGGTAACTTTCACCTTTCCAAAAATAACCATGATGTACAATTATAGCATCAGCATTTTCAGCAATAGCTTGATCTATGAGCTTTTGGCTTGCTGTGACACCAGTGACAACTTTTTTGATATCTCTATCACCTTGTACTTGTAGACCATTAGGGCAGTAATCTTTGAATTGCTCAATAGCAAAATAATTATTCAAGTAATTTTCTAATTCTTTAAAGTGCATAGCTTATGAAAATTGACCTTTATAATGATATAATCTTAGATTGTATACTTTTCGAAGAATTATTTAAAAAAATAAATTATGATTTTTGGGTTCTTATATGAATAAAACAAGTGTTGTAAAAGTTGGAAATGTTTTGATCGGTGGCGATAATCCAGTTGTTGTTCAGTCAATGACAGATACATATACCGCAGATGTTGAAAAGACAGTTAAACAAATTTTAGCTCTTCATAAAGCAGGTAGTGAAATTGTTAGAATTACAGTTAATGATGAGCCAGCTGCTGCGGCTGTACCTGAGATTGTCAAAGAACTTGCTAAGCATGATTGTTATGTGCCTCTGGTTGGTGATTTTCATTATAACGGTCATACATTACTGAGTAAATATCCAGAATGTGCTAAGGCTTTGGCAAAATATCGTATAAATCCTGGTAATGTTGGCTTTGGTAAGAAAAAAGATACTCAGTTTGCAGAGATTATAAAAATTGCAATAGCAAATGATAAGCCTGTGCGTATAGGCGTAAACTGGGGAAGCTTAGATCAGGCTTTATTGGCAAGGCTGATTGATGAAAATAATGCTCAAGAGAATCCACTAAGCTTACAACAGATAATGCATAAGGCACTTATAACTTCAGCTTTAGAAAGCGCTAGATATGCAGAAGAGCTGGGATTAGCAAAAGATAAAATTATAATCTCATGTAAAGTAAGTGAAGTACAAGATTTAATTGCAGTATATCAAAAGCTAGCTAAAGAGTGTGATTATGCTTTACATCTAGGATTGACAGAAGCTGGTATGGGTACCAAAGGTATTGTTGCTAGTGCTGTGAGTCTAGGAATTTTACTACAACAAGGAATAGGTAACACTATACGTGTATCATTAACTCCAGCGCCAAATGCCCCACGTACAGAAGAGGTGCGTGTATGTCGTGAAATCCTTCAAAACCTAGGTATGAGAACATTTACTCCAAGTGTGACATCTTGTCCAGGATGTGGTAGGACTACTAGCTCGTTTTTTAGAGAACTAACAAGCAAAGTCAAAGATCATTTAGATGAAAAAATGCACATATGGAAAGACCAATATCAGGGCGTAGAAGCAATGAAAGTTGCTGTAATGGGATGTGTCGTCAATGGTCCAGGAGAATCAAAAAATGCTGATATTGGTATAAGCCTACCAGGTAGTGGTGAGTCACCTGTTGCGCCAGTTTTCATCGATGGTAAAAAAGCACATACCTTAAGAGGAGATAATATCTCTGAAGAGTTTATAGAGATTGTAGAAAATTATGTTAAAAATCGTTACGCTAAAAAATAGGTAAATGCTAGAAGATGTCAGTAGTTTTTGTTAATACGCCTTTTGCTAGACTTAAGTTAGGTTATACAAACAATACCCAAGGTTTTAGTAAAGAAAAATATGCTAAGTTTAATTTAGCTGACAATGTCGGCGATAAACATTTAGCTGTAGAAAAAAATCGTAATTTATTTAAATCATACCTTAATGCGGATATAAAGTGGTTAAGACAAAACCATACTAATATTGTCAAAAGTTTTGATGAGTATAATGGTGATTTTTGTGATGCTATGATTACTGATAAGCCTAGACAGGCATGTGTGGTTTTAACAGCAGATTGTTTGCCTATTATCCTATTTGATAAGAAAATGACAAAAGTTGCTGCAATCCATGCAGGTTGGCGAGGGCTATCACAAGGGATATTAGAAGTAGCTTTAAAAGAGTTTGTTGGACTAGAATTGGTAGCTTGGTTTGGTCCTTGTATATCCGCTAATTTTTATGAGGTTGGTAGCGATGTTCATGATAAATTCATTGAGCAACATCAGTCATTTGGTCAAGCATTTCGTTCGAAAAGTGAAGATAAATATCTTTTTGATATGAAGCTAGTTGCTAGACAGATATTAAATGATAATCATTGTTTTGATATAGTTGACTCTGGATTGTGCACTTATAGTAATAAAAGATTTTACTCTTATCGTAAAGAGGGTGTCACAGGTAGACAAGCCACTTTTGTATGGTTTGAATAAATAATAAATTTTAATAAGGAATAATATGTCTGAAAAATTACAAATCTTAAGAAGTTTAATGCAAGAAAAAGGTTATGATTTTTATATTGTGCCTTCTGTTGATGATCATAACAACGAGTATGTCCCTAAGTGTTGGCAATACCGTGCTTGGATAAGTGGCTTTGATGGTTCTGCTGGCGATGTGCTCGTAGGTATGGATAAAGCATATCTTTCTACTGATGGTAGGTATTTTCTCCAAGCTGAGCAACAATTAAACAAAGATGAATTCGAACTAATAAAGCAGTCAGGTTCTGCACCTGAAATTGTCAAGTGGTTATGGAAAAATGCTAAAGGAAAAACTATTGCTATAGATCCAGCTAAGCTTAGTTATAAAAGTGCTTTGGAACTATTAGATTTTCTTAATAGCAATGATTACAATGTAGTTTTTGATCAAGATAATCTCGTGCATAAGGCTCAACAAAAGCTTAATCAAGTAGCTGATATTCCATGTACTGTAATACAAGAGCATGCTATTCAATATTCTGGTAGAAGTGTAGCCTCTAAAATTGAAGAGCTAAGACGCACAATGAAACAGATAAGATCAGATTTTTATGTGGATTCAAAATTAGATCATATAGCTTGGTTATTAAATATTAGAGGTAGAGATGTTGAATGCACACCTTTAGTAATAAGTTATTTATTTGTTTCTCTTGATGAGATAATTCTATATGTCGATGATAGAAAAGTTACGCCAGAAATAAAAAAATACCTAGATGATAATTATATTCAAACTAGAGATTATTATCAATTTTATCAAGATTTAGAGATAACTACAGGCAAATATTTGTTAGATGGAGCTAATATTAACTATAAAGTTCCACAAAGTATTAATAAAAATCAAAATAGTAGCTGCTATTTCTTAATGATTGACTCTCCAGTAGGTTTGAGCAAAGCTTTAAAAAATCCTGTTGAAATTAACGGTGCAAAAGAAGCTCACCGTAAAGATGCTGCAGCATTTATATCATGGTGGCATTGGATCGAGAATAACTATCAAGGAGTTGATGAAATTCAAGCTGCGGCTAAGCTAAGGGAGTTTCGTGCTCAACAGCAAGGCTATGTTGAGGATAGTTTTTCGTACATAGTAGGTCATGCAGCAAATGGTGCAATTATTCATTATATGGCAAAAAAAGATGCCAATTTGAAAAAGATTGATGATCAAGCACCTCTTTTATGTGATTCTGGAGGACAGTATAGAGAGGGAACTACAGATATTACTAGAGTACTTCACTTTGGCAAACCATCAAAAGAGCATAGAAGATACTATACATTAGTTCTAAAAGGTCATTTAGGGCTTGGTAGGGCAGTATTTCCTAAAGACACTACAGGATCCCAGCTTGATGTTTTAGCTCGTGAGCATTTATGGCATTTTTGTGCTGATTATGCACATGGAACAGGACACGGGGTTGGTAGCTTTTTAGGAGTACATGAAGGACCACAACGTATTAATTCAGTTTCAAAAGTTGAGCTAATGCCAGGTATGATCTTAAGCAATGAGCCTGGAGCATATTTCCCCGGTGAATTTGGTATCAGAATAGAAAATTTATGTTATGTAAAACAGCGTGATCAAGAATCGCCTACAGGTCATGGACCATTTTATTATTTTGAAGATCTGACTTTGGTACCTTATGAATATAAGCTAATCGAAACTTGGATGCTAACTTATACTGAAAAGAAAACTATAAATAATTACTATAGTAGAATTAGAAAAGAAGTATTACCTTTGATAAGTGATCCACAAGTTAGAGAGTTTTTATTATTCAAAACAAGACATATAAAATAGTATTATCTTTATTATATAAACATTAAAATAAACTAAAAAGTATTTAAGCATGACAAAAAAAAACACCTAAGCAAAAAGATACTAAAAAACAAACTACTAAGAAGCCGATAAATTATATAAAAATATTTATATTACTAGCTTTAGCTATTGGTGGGGGATTTTCTGGTATTTTTTTTGATAAGTTTGATCTAAAAGAAAAATTTATAAACTTTAGGCATGCTGTATATAACTATTTCACTAGTGAACCAATAAAGCACTATACTGCCAAAGATAATGAGAATATTATTGCTAGATTTTTTTCACAAAGTGATGAGGCAAAAAAACAACAGCAACAATCAAATGAATTTGATAATCTTAAGCAGTATCCACCAGTTAGAATCCTACCAGCTGTAACTGATTATTGTCATGGTTTTCTGGCTTATGGTAATCCTAGTTATGATGTAACTGAAGGTTTAGGGCAATCCAATCTTTATCTATGTCGTGATGGTTATGTTGTTGGTTATAACTATCAAACTAAAGAGGCAAGCTGGGTAGCATTTAAGTTGACAAAGTCAAAAGTAGCAAATCATCTTAAACGTGATGATAGATTTAAAGAAGATAATGATGTGCCATTTGTCTATAGAGCGACATTAGATGATTATTCTCGTTCTGGTTATGACAGAGGACATCTAGCTTCATATGCATCTATGGATTTTAGCAAGAAGTCTGCAGATCAGTCATTCTTATTATCAAATATGTCGCCACAAAAAGCTGGGCTTAATAGGCAGGGTTGGGAAAGACTAGAGACGGATGAGCGAATCTGGGCAAATATGTATGATTCTATCTATGTATACACTGGCCCTATATATAAGAAACAGAAGATATATAAAACCATAGGTGATAATAAGATAGCTGTACCTGATTATTTTTTTAAGATAATTTATGTACCTTCTAAAAATCAAGCAATAGCCTTTGTAATGCCTAATGCAAGAGTTGAAAAGACTAAGATTGCTAACTATAGGGTTTCTATAAAAGACATTGAGCAACGTACAGGATTGCATTTTTTGACTAATATTCCAGATAGAGATTCCGTTATAAATAATGTCTCGTCAATGTGGCGTACTACTTATTTATAAACGTTGGCTAGATCATTAGCTATTAACTTAGCAGCTTGTTGAATAATTTCTTCATTACTTGGTGCATTTTTATAATTAGGATTTGTGTATAAAATTCCTAATCCGATAGGCTGCCGATTTTTAGGCCATATAATAGCCACATCATTAGTCGCCGCATATTGACCACAAGTTCCAGTTTTATCACCAATTATCCAATCTTTAGGCATACTAAAAGCTATCCTATTTGCACCAGTATTATTATCTTCTAGGTACTTTATAAAAATATCTTTATGCTTTTTATCTAGAACATTACCAAATGCTAATTTATAAATATCTTTAGTAATAGCTTTTGGAGTAGTCTTATTTATATTGCTATCTGGTTTTGTGTGATTAACTTTAGGTTCATCAGCAATGATTATAGTATCTTTATCACCTAATTTTTTTATAAATTTATTTAAGTTTTGTAAACCACCTATTTCTCTAACTAATATGTTAGCAGCAGGATTGTCACTTAGAATAGCAGCATAATTAAGTTGTGAAATAGTTAAGCTCTTATCAATATTTTTAGCAGTGATAGGCGCATAGCCAAGTGTACCAATATCATCTTGAGTTATTGGAATCTTTTTATCTAGGAAACCTTGATTATGCATATCATAATCTAAAACTGCACCAACTAATAAAAACTTGAAAACACTACAAATAGGAAAATGATAATTTTCGTTATATTTGATATTAGTTTTATTATCTGTATCGACAGTGAAGATACCAATTTTTCCATCATATTTATTTTCCAGACTTTTAAAAGAATCATGTAACTGAGGAGTAGCCAGTATGATACTCGGGATTAATGATAAAGTTGTGACTAATAGGCGCATTATTTTAGCCTTTGTAGCTAAACAAGTAATAGCTAGAGTTTATACAAGAAATTGCTATATGAAAAGTTTCTCTAGATCGTTTAATTTCTTATAAGAGTTTATAATTAATACTTAGTTTATTTTTCTTCTAAGAAGTATTAAAAGTTATTAATTTGATATACTGTTAGCTAAATGATTTCTTGTGTCTGTATATAATGAACTTTTTATGAATTAAGCTCTTTATAAAAAAAATGACATGCTAAATACTATGAATCAAATCTAGTATATGTTTATTTCAGCATTTCGCTATAAGCATTGATTTGATTAAGATCCTGAAACTAGTTCAGTAATCTTAGTAACAAAAAAATTTGTATCTTTTAAATTAAGCCTCTTTTAAATGCTTGAAATAAATTTCTTATGAGGATATGTAACCCTATTTGTCGTATAAAAAGAGATAGGTTTTGAAATTTTTATTATAGAATAAGAATATTGTTATAAGAACAATAAGTAATTTTAATGGCTATTGATCTATTAAAACTACAAGAAAAACTAGGGTATGGTGTTAATACTGGTGGAATGTGTTACGGAATTGCTTATATGGCTATACAAGCTATTATAAGAGATGATTTAGAAACATATATTAGCAGAATAAAATACTTAGAAAAAACATTATTACAACATAACAATAATCAAGATGATGCGATTGATGAAATTGTAGAAAAAATAAATGTAGCATATGAAAAAAGGAAGAATAAACAAAATCTAGATTCTGAAGAAATAAAATTATTAGATATATTAAATTGGCTTGATGGAGTTCAAATATACCACAATTACAAAAATCTATTATTTGGAGGTCAAAATTATGAGATTGCAACAAACTTTTTCTCAGCTAATACAAATCAAAAAGAAAAAGAAAATAGAAAAATCTTTGTTATAGCTAAAGAATTAAATATGTTAACGAAAGAGTTGATTAATGATATTTTTGATAAGATTGATAACAGTAAAGAACCTATTGCTTTTTCATTAGGCACGCCAGGTCATATTATTTCAGTAGGCAAAAGCTCTAATTATATGCCAATATATTTAATCAATCATCATATTCATAAACTTATAACAAGTAGTAGATCATTATATAGTGAAGTACTTTGTGCATTTAAATATTCGAAAGAAGCTTTGAATATTCTGACACACTCTTACCAAGAAGAAAATATTTCCGTTAAATATGTTACAAATAATTTAGATAAAGATGATTTATGTAAACTATTATGTATAGCTTTGCAAAATGGTCACCCAGCAGCTATCAAAGTTTATATAGAAAGTATATCTAACCTTCGTGTAATTGATATGCAAGAATTATTAGCTGCTAAAATGCCGGATGGAATATCAGGATTATATATGGCTTTGTATAATGGTCACGTAGAAGCAATCAAAGTTTATATAGAAGGTATATCTAACTTTGATGGAATTGATAAACAAGAATTATTAGCTGCTAAAAGATCTAATGGAACACCAGGATTGTGTATGGCTTTGCAAAATGGTCACTCAGCAGCTATCAAAGCTTATATAGAGGGTATATCAAATCTTTCTGGAATTAATAAACAAGATTTATTAGCTGCTAAAATGCCGAATGGAACAACGGGTTTATTTATGGTTTTGCAAGATGGTCACGCAGAAGCTATCAAAGCTTATATAGAGGGTATATCTAACTTTGCTGGAATTAATAAACAAGAATTATTAGCTGCTAAAAACCAGAGTGGAACACCAGGATTGTGTATGGCTTTGCAACAGGGCCACGCAGAAGCTATCAAAGCTTATATAGAGGCGATATTTAATCTTCCCGGAATTAATAGACGAGAACTGTTAGCTGCTAAAACTAGGTTTGGAACATCTGGGTTACATATAGCTTTGCAACAAGGTCACTCAGAAGCTGTTAAAGCATATAAAGAAACGATATCTAAATTCAAAATCTTAAGTAATGGATTACCAGGATTTTTGCTTTAGTTATGATCGTCAATCCTATTTTAAAAATAGTTTTTCCAACAAAAGACTTTATACTTTACTTTGAGCTTAAAATATTTAGAGCTCATATGAAAAAATTTATGGTTAATTTATTAATTATAATTCTATATTTTCTGCATAAGATAAAGATTTTAAAACTTTATTTAATTAGAAAAAAAACTAGCTTGATCTTTAGTAATTTGACAACTAATAGTAGTATGTTTAGAGTGTTCTATTGGAATATAATTATTAGCATTAAGAATATCTATCGTTATATTAACATTATTATCATCATTTATTTTATAAGTTACATATTCTAGGATTGGTTGATTTGGATATTGAGGATTATTTCTAGTAAAATGGGTATCTGAAAAAATTATAGAATCATCGTGAATGATTATTGATTTAGGATTAAACTGCCCAGATACTTTTATCTTTGGTTTACAATTTGAGAAGTCAATAAATGTAGTAATATTTTTTCCATCTTTTACAGCATTTAGAATATCAGAATAATTATTTAATTCTTCACTAAAAGCAATATTAGTTAGAGATATTAAAACCATAGTTGATAATGCGATTGTCTTTTTCATATTTTTTATTCTCCTTAATTTACTATTTATTTTGTCAATAATAAGATAGTAAATAAAAATTAAATGGGTTAAAGTTTTTATTCAGTAAAATTTTTAGTTATTTACTAAACAAAATAAGCTTAATAAAATATAAATGATAATAAAATATAATTTATAGCAAATTAATTTATTTTTATTATTTTTACTTACAAAGTAGGTTATTTAATTATGCAGAAAACTATTACAGAAAAAATTATACAAATGCCGTTATCTCAAAGCTTAAAGTATCGTTTAATTTCTCAAAGTCTTCAAGATAATCAACTATTAACATACTTGGATACTAACCCTAGGAATAGGGAGTTTTTTCCAAATGGAGCTTTAACCGAACAAGACATTCCAGCAATGTTAGAAAGATTTGTTCGAGGTTACGAAAAATATCAGGCTCCAGTTTTTATGATATTTGATAAAAATGATAATTTCATAGGTAGGGCAGGTTTTGCTTATACACAAGAGTTAGATGCTATTGAAATTGGTTATATAATTGACCATAAATATTGGGGTAAAGGTTATGCTACAGAGATAGTGATAACTCTACTTAGTTGGGCAAAAAATAATTTATCACATAATGAAATTTTTGCTTTTACTCCAGTAAATCATTTAGCGTCTATAAAAGTAATGCAGAAGGCACAAATGGAGTTTGTCGATATAAGAGTGCTTAAAGGTACTGAGTGTGTATTGTATACAAAAAGTTTAACATAAATTATTTAGAATACTTCTCTTTTATAAACAGTCCAACTACTATGCTAAATATCAATAATAGCCAAACTAGCGACATACCAATACTCATCCAAACAGTATGATAATCATTTAAATATATAGTTTGTTCAAGTGTCGCACGAGTATCTTTAGGTAACTCTTTGATGATTTCTCCATTAGGCTCAATAATAGCTGTAATACCATTACTAGTAGTTGTCAGAACATATTTAGCATTCTCAATCGCTCTGACTTGAGATATTTGCAACTGTTGCTCACGAGCAATTGAGTCACCAAACCAAGAGTCATCACTAATGATAGAAATAAGCTTAGCGCCTTGTAACTGATCACGAACTTGCTCAGGATATGCAACTTCATAGCAAATAAAATTAGCTAGAGGTTGACCGAAAGCTGTCATAATTGGTTGAATCTTATCACCAGCATCGAAACTACTTAATCCAACACTATCAACATAGCCGAAAAATTTAATTGGGAAATACTCACCAAATGGGACTAGATGATGTTTATTATATACGCCTTGACCATTGCCAATGATAATCGAACTATTGTAAATTTTAGCTCTAGATGCTGTTTGTTCAATACTTAGTGAGCCGATAAGCATTGCATTATTATTTTTATCAGCTAGCTGTTTAAGATTACTAAAATATGAGCTCATATATTGTCTATAATTAGGTATAGCATTTTCAGAGAGGATTATTAAAGAGTTTTTATATTCAGCTGCAGCTTGTTGATAATATTTTTGCATCCTAGCGAAATTATCAGGATCCCACTTAAATCCTTGGACAAAATCTCCTTGGATTAACACCACTTTTTGAGGCTGGCTTGTTTGAACATTAGGCTGGCAATATTTGATAGTGATGCCACCTATATATAAAATAGTTATGATAAAAATTACACCAATTAGTTTCTTCAAATTAGTTTTATCACAGACATAAAAAGTTATCAAACAAGCCATAAAAGCGATAATATAACTGACTAGATAAACACTACCAATATTAGCGTACCATACTAGAGTAGATTCAGTTTGTGAATAGCCTAACGATACCCATGGAAAACCACCCCAAAGTAGATTCGCTTTAACTATTTCAAAAAGTGTCCATAAAGCAGGGTAAATTAGTACTTTGGCAAAATTATTAGCTTTGCGCGTGAGGATATAGCTAAAAGTACCAAAAGGTATTATATGTAAGAAACTTAACAAGATTACTAAACCAACTGCTGCAGACAAACCTGCAGCGATCGACTCAGTAAATAAATGTATGCTTATATAAACCCATGATATGCTAGTACCAAAGAAACCAATTCCAAATAATGTTGCAGTGAAAAATGCACTACGGATTTTAGTTGCTTTATTTAGCTGATAGAAAAAAAGTATTAGAGATACTAATGCTAGTATATCGATACGGAAGGGTGCAAATGCTAAAGTAAGTATTGCACCACTTAATAGTGGCGGAATTATTCTAAATATTAACTTTTTCATTATTTCTTAAATTTTTCGACTAAAATTTTAATAATTTTTCTATTATCTGCTTCTTGTACTGTAAATTTCAAGCCATCAACGACAATGCTATCACCTTTTTGAGGTAAACACTCTAAAGTTTGAATAATCATCCCAGCAATAGTGTCATAATCACTATTGTCATCTATTGATGTGGCAAAATATTCATTAAAGTCCTCTATAGTAGTTGTAGCATCTAATATAAACTTATCATCTGCCATCTTAACTATATTTTGGCTAGTAATATCAAATTCATCCTCAATATCACCAACAATTTCTTCTAAAACATCTTCAATAGTTATTAATCCAGAAATAGCACCGTACTCATCTACAACTATAGCAATATGATTTTGACTATTTTTGAAATCTTTGAGCATGGCATTGAGTTTTTTTGTCTCAGGAATAAAGATAGCAGGGCGCAGAATATTTTTAATATCTTCGGCCTTTAGCTCTTCATCATCAGCTGATTCAATTTCTTTTTCAAAGATTAATTTTAGTAGATCTTTTGAATGTAAAATTCCTAATATTTCAGATTTGTTTTCACAGTAGACAGGTAGTCGTGTATGACTAGAATTTATTGTCTTTTTTAAAATTTCTCTAATAGACATAGACATGTCTACAGCAACTATTTTTGTATGCGATATCATAATATCACCAACATCTAAAGATGATATTTTCATTGCACCAATTAGCATATTTTGTGATGTTTTATCAATAACTTTATTAGTAGCAGCTCTATTAATAGCATCGATAAGAGCATCTTCACTTTTTATATTAAAAATGCTTGAAGTAAGTCTTTTTATAAAAGGATTATTATCTGCCATTTTGATTCTCTTGTTCAATATATGGATTAGTTATTCCTAGCTGTGCTAGTAGTTGTATTTCTAAATTCTCCATCACTTCAGCTTCTTGATCATCTTGGTGATCATAACCAAGCAAGTGTAACAAACCGTGGATAAAAATATGTTGCCAATGATGATTAAGTTCTTTACTCTGTTCTTTGGCTTCTTTCTCTAATACTGCTGGTGCTATGACAATATCACCTAAGAAATCATCAGCAATCTCTTCAGGTAAGCCTTGAGGCTTCTCAAATTCAAAAGAAATAATGTTTGTGGGCTTATCTTTATTACGGAACTGTTTATTTATTTGTTGAATTTCATCATTCGAGACAATACTTACATTCACTTCAGCATGGCTGATATTATGTTTACCTGCGACAAGCTGTAAGCATTTTAGCAGTAAATCTTGGCTAGGTATGGGGTATTCATCATCATTGATGAGATTTATATTTAGATTATCCATTTTTAGTTTTCTCTTCATGCTTATCATAAGCATTAACTATTTTCTGAACTATTTGATGGCGGACAATATCAACGGATTTCAAGTAGCAAATAGCTATACCTTCGATATCATTAAGTATTGATAATGCGTGACTTAATCCTGATGTGACATTTTTTGGTAAATCCACTTGTGTAATATCGCCTGTTATAACCGCTGTAGTATTAAAACCAATCCTTGTTAAGAACATTTTCATTTGTTCTTTTGTAGTATTTTGGCTTTCATCAAGGACGATAAAAGAATCGTTAATCGTTCTACCACGCATATATGCTAGTGGAGCAATCTCGATAGCTTGTTTTTCTATTAGTTTGGTGACTTTTTCTACTCCCATAAAATCAAATAAAGCATCATACATTGGGCGCAGATATGGATCAATCTTTTGGGTTAGATCACCTGGTAAAAAGCCAAGTTTCTCACCAGCTTCAACAGCAGGACGCACTAGTACAATTCTTCTAACTTCACCTTTCTCATAAGCTGCTACAGCACAAGCAATTGCCATATAGGTTTTACCTGTACCAGCAGGACCAACACCAAAAGTGACAAAGTTATTCTTTATATTCTCTAAGTAAATAGCTTGGTTATGTGTACGCGCTTTGAGTTTTTTGCTTCTTAATTGAACTTCAGCTTCTTCGACTTTTTTACGTGATCTAGCAGTAGTCGCTGCTTTATCCTTAGCAGTAGCATTGAGGATAGTTGTAATCTGCTCTAAATCAAGTTCGGTATTGCCAGCTAGAATCTCAGCATAGCAAGATTTGATAAATCTTTTTGCTTGGGTATTGTTAGCGCTTGAACCACTAGTAATCTCAAAGTCATCAGTACGATGCCTAATCTCAACATCAAAATAATTTTCTATAGCACGAATATTTTCATCAAGATTGCCACAAAGTAGCATCATTGCATCGTAGTTATAAGGTTCAAGAATAAATTGAGTTTTATTCATAGATTAAATAAGTTCTCCTCTTAGAGAGTTTGGTAGGCTTTCAGTTATTTTAACCATAGCGAACTGACCAATCAAAGATTTATCACCTTTAAAGTTAACAACTCTGTTGTTTTCTGTTCTTCCAGATAGGATGTTATCATCTTTTTTAGATGTTCCATCAACTAGAATTCTTTGGTTAGTACCAACCATCTGTCTAGAGATTATTTGGGCATTACTATTTAGTAAATCCTGTAGCCGTTTAAGACGATCTTTTTTAACTTCCATAGGAGTATCATCTGGTAAATCAGCTGCTGGAGTACCAGGACGCTTGCTATAGATAAAGCTAAATGACTGATCAAAGTTAATCTCTTTTACTAAATCTAGTAGCTTTTGGAAATCTTCTTCTGTCTCACCAGGGAAACCAACGATAAAATCAGATGAAATTGTAATATCAGGGCGAATCGTTCTTAATTTTCTAATTTTTTGTTTAAATTCTAGGATAGTATGGTTTCTTTTCATATTGATAAGAATCCTATCTGAGCCATGTTGTACTGGTAAATGTAAGTGGTTAGCAAGTTCTGGAACAGTTGCATAAGCATCAATTAAGTTTTGTGAAAATTCAACCGGATGTGAAGTTGTAAATCTAATTCTCTCAATGCCATCTATCTCAGCGATAAAGTGGATTAGTAGAGCAAGATCAGCTGTTTGACCATTCTCCATTGGACCTAAATAATGATTGACATTTTGTCCAAGTAGAGTGATTTCTTTTACGCCTTGTTCTGCTAAGATAGCACATTCTGCTAAGACATCTTCAAATGGTCTATTTACTTCTGGACCGCGTGTATATGGTACTACACAGTATGAGCAATATTTATCACAACCTTCCATAATAGATACATATGCTTTAGCACCTTCAGCTTTTGGCTCTGGTAGATAATCAAATTTTTCAACCTCTGGAAATGATATATCAACTTGAGATTGTTGAGTTTTTTGCTTTTGTTTGATCATCTCTGGAAGTCTATGAATGGTTTGCGGACCAAATACTAGGTCAACAAAAGGAGCTCTTTTGATAATATTTTCACCTTCTTGTGAAGCAACACAACCGCCGACACCGATTATTAGATCTTCATTAGTTTTTTTCAGACCTTTCCATCTTCCAAGCTCGTGGAATACTTTTTCTTGAGCTTTTTCTCTTATAGAGCAAGTATTAATAAGGATGATATCTGCATCTTTATAATCATCTGTCTTTACAGTATGAAAATGCTCATTTAGAACCTCATGCATTCTAGCAGAGTCATACTCATTCATTTGGCAACCTAAAGTTTTTATGAAAACTTTTTTTTGTTCTTTCATTTAATCGAAACCCTTTATTTTTGTAGTATAGCTAAAGCGCTATTAATCAATATAAAAATACACTTAACCGACCTGTGCTAATCTTGACACAATTTCATTAAGTTATATTTTTAATCTCTTACTTTGTAGATATAAGAGCTTATTTATAATAAAATGCCTCAAAATTCTATCATAAAATTTAATTAAAAGCACTCTTAGCGTCTAGACTAATTTAATTGATTAATGCAAAATACACAGAGCTTTTTAAACATATTTAATTTAGATGAGGCAAAATCAATTTACACAAGATGATATTTGGCAGTATTGTCTTGAGCATACTAGTGATTTATCAGACAATCTCAAACAGCTAAGTCAATACACTAATGAAAATATTCACGGTGCGCAAATGCTTTCAGAGAAGATGGTTACTAAATTGCTACAGTTTTTTGTTTTTGCTACTAGGGCAAAAGTGTGTGTTGATGTTGGCACATTTACAGCTATGTCAGCAATTGCAATCGCAGAAGTTTCGCCAGATATCAAAGTGTATACTATCGATAGACCTAATCAATCAGGCGAACAGCTAGCAAAACAATTTATTGCTAAATATTCCAATATAGAATATTGTCAAGGCAGCGCTATAGACATTTTACCAACTTTACCAAATCAAATAGATATCGCTTTTATTGACGCAGATAAAAAACAGACACAAGAGTATTTTGACATTTTAGTTACTAAACTAGCAGATACTGGTGTAATTATAGTTGATGACATCCTCTGGCGAGGTGAAGTTTTAGATCCTCAAGATAAGCGTGCTAAAGCCTTAGACAATTTTAACAAATATGTAAATCAACGCGATGACTTAGAAACATTAGTCTTACCTATTCGTCATGGTATCAATATCATAAGAAAAAGAACTTAGAAATATCAATGAGAAAAATAATATTAATCTTTGCGATTGCTATGCAGTTTTGTTGCTGTGTCATACGCCAGCACAGCTGTAAGCCTAAATATAGACAATATCGAATGCTATCAAAATCAAGAAATGATTGCGCCTGTTCACCAAAGAACAAATATTACAATAAATGGAGGGAAATAAATGGGTTTGAGGAAAATAATATTAACTTTTATAATTGCTATACAGTTTTGTTTTGTCACAGCTTATGCAGCTACTTGTGATAGTGTAAATATTGATGGTGTTAAATGGTATCATGATTCTGATGAGAAAAGAGCAGTCTATCTGGAGATCTATAATTTAGCTGCGCATAGAATAAAGCATCAGGTTAAAAAAGAGCATCTTAAAAAAGAGACATGGGGAATTATCTTAGATATTGATGAGACAGTTTTAGATAACTCATGGTTAGAATATGATGATTACAAAAACTATAGTTATAATGAAGAGAGATTTAGACAAGGGATAATTAAGCAAAAAGCAAAAGGTTTGCCTGGTGCTGCTAAATTAACCAATCTTGTTCATAAACTAGGAGGGTATGTAAGCTTTGTATCTAATCGCTATGGAGCAGATCCTGAAATAATCAAAGCAACTGAGGAAAACCTCACTAAGGAGGATATTTATTACGATCAGATTTTATTTTACAATGAGAGAGCCAAAAATCCAAAGGACAAAAATTCAAGATTTGAAGCGGTTAAATCAGGCAAATACGCCGATGATATCATAGTTACTAAAAAGCTCCCGGCACATGCGGTGATAGCTTATTTTGGCGATAATATACAAGATTTCCCTCAAATGACACAAAAAAATATGCGTAATGTTGATAATCATAAGTATACTATTTTTGGTGAAAGGTATTATATTTTTCCAAATCCGATGTATGGTAGCTGGCAACAATAGAGGTTTTTATAGTGGCGAAATTATATTTTAGATATTCGGCAATGGATGCTGGTAAGACACTAGATCTTTTAAAAGTTGCTTATAATTATGAAGATAGAGGTAGGAAGCCTTTAGTATTAACATCAGCGATTGATAAAAGAGCGGGTTTAAATAAAGTCAAATCACGCATAGGTATAGATCAAGATGCGTACTCACTGACTGATAGAGATAACATCTTTGAATTTGTCAAAAATTATAATAGCAGCAACAAGATAGATTGTGTCTTGATAGATGAGATTCATTTTTTTACTCAAGAGCAAGTTTGGCAGCTAGCAGAGATAGTTGATGAATTAAATATCCCTGTGATTTGCTATGGGCTACGTACTAATTATTTAGGTCAACCATTTGAGACAGCGGCTTTACTTTTGGCTATTGCGGATACTCTTGAGGAGGTAAAAACAATTTGTCATTGTGGTAAAAAAGCAAGCTTTAATATGATGGTGCAGAATGGCAAAGCAATAAAACAAGGTAATCCCATAGTGGTTGATGATGATTCACTTAAAGAGATAGATACCAAATATGTTTCCGTATGTCGTAAGCATTGGAAAGATGGTAGGTATGAATGATAGTCATATATAGCTAATTATGCATAAAAGTGCCATGATAAAATTGTTTAAATTAGCTAGAGCGCTAAAAATAATTTATTGATCAGATTATAAAGTGAAAGTAAAGAATATTAAATTTTCCTAGTTAATATCCTATATAAAACATAAGCAATCACAGCAGCTGCAGTATTTACAAAAAATACCGCTTCAACACCTGAGTAGTAAATAGAGCCACTAAATAGTGTTAGAGAATTTAGAACTGTATAAATAGCAAAAAATATCAAACAAGCAGCTTTAAATTGACTATTTTTAAATAGTGCCAAGATTGAAAATAAAAATAGTGCTAATTCAAAGATTCCTATCTGAAAAACAGCAGGAGTGAAAATCCATCCTTGAAATTTACTTATATTATCCCCATCTACTAAATATGCATAACTATTGATAAAAGTATAAAGACTTATATTACTGATTATAAAGTAGTTTGCGTAGATGTTTGCATGATGCTTTGCACAAATAATGCTTGAATGCAAAAAGGCTATTATGAAGGGTGTAATTAGTAAACAAACGCTTACAATTATAGTTACCATAAGTTGCTAAAAATATTGTAGAAAATAGCTAGATTTTACAATAAATGTTTTGGCTTGTCATATATTTAATAATAAACATATAGACAATCTAATAGATGATAGTTAAAATTTGCTACTAGAAAATTGTTAAATAAATAAAAAGGAAAACTTAATAATGCAAGTTACTGTAGAGAAAAAAGAAGGAATTCACTGTTCACTATTAATCGAAGTACCAGCTAACGAAATTGATAGTGTGGTTTCAAAAGAAATCAATAGAACTGCAAAAACTATCAAGATGGATGGTTTCAGACCTGGTAAAGTGCCTGCTGGTATAGTTAAGAAGAAGTATGGTGAGCAAATCCGCATGGAAGTGATTTCTGATCTTATTCCTCAAAAATATTCTAAAGCTATTCAAGATGAGAAGCTAGCAGTTGCGGGTATTGAAGTTGAATTAAAGGAAAATAAAGAAGGTCAGCCACTTAAGTTTATTGCTAATCTTGAGCTTTTTCCTGAGTTTGAAGTAACTGGTTTTGAGAAAATCGAAGTTCAAAAGCCAGTTGTTGAATTAACTGATAAAGAAGTTAAGCAAATGATTGAAAATCTGAGAAAGCAGTTTGCAACTTTCTCAGAAGTTGATAAAGTTGTAGAAAAAGATGATAAAGTAACGATAGATTTTGTTGGTAAGAAAGATGGAGAAGCTTTCGAAGGTGGTACAGCAAATGATACAGATGTTATCATTGGTTCTGGTCAAATGATTCCTGGCTTTGAAGATGGTATTATCGGCATGAAGAAAGGTGAGCAAAAAACTATTACTGTAACTTTCCCACAAGACTATCAAAACAAAGATCTTGCTGGGGCTGAGACTACTTTTGATATTACTGTTAAGAAAATTCAACAAGCTGAGTTACCAGAGGTTAACGATGAGTTTGTTAAGAAGTTTGGTGTAAAGGGCGGTGTCGATACTTTTGAAAACGAAATCAAAGAAAATATGCAGCGTGAGCTTAAATTTATTCTACAAAGAAAAGTAAAAGATCAAGTTTTCAAAGGTTTAAGAGAAATCGCTGAGTTTGAAACTCCTAAATCTTTGATTAAGAGAGAGATTGAAGCAGCTAAGCAAAACCTACTTAAGCAAATGGGTGGAGCTAAAGGTTTTGATGTTAGTCAGTTACCAGATAACTTATTTGAAGCTAATGCTAAGCAAAAAGTACAAACTAGCCTAATACTAGATAGCATTATGAATTCGCAAGAGTTTAAGGCAGAAGAGGCTGAAGTTGAGAGCTTATTAAATGAGTTAGTACAAGCTTATGAAGAGCCAGAAAAAACTAAAGAGCAAATCAAGAAAAATGATAAAGAAATGGCTAACTTAAAAGCGTTAGTGATAGAAAATAAGCTAACAGATTGGGTATTAGAGCAAGCTAAAGTAACAGAGAAAACAGAAGATTTCTTTGAAGTTATTAAAGAAAATATGCAAGCTCAACAGGCTGGTTTCTAAGCTAGCTTTAAAAGAGAGGTTATAAATGATAACTAATAATCTAGTTCCTACCGTAATTGAAAAAACAGCTGGCGGTGAGAGAGCTTTTGATATTTATTCAAGACTACTTAAAGAGCGTATAGTTTTTTTGAATGGTGAGGTAAACGATCACTCAGCTAACCTTGTGATTGCGCAACTGTTATTTCTAGAGTCAGAAGACCCGGATAAAGATATTTATTTTTATATAAATTCTCCTGGTGGAATGGTTACAGCTGGAATGGGTGTTTATGATACTATGCAGTTTATCAAACCTGATGTAAGTACTATATGTATTGGTTTGGCTGCTAGTATGGGATCACTTTTGTTAGCAGGTGGCGCTAAAGGTAAAAGATATAGTCTACCAAGCTCGCAAATTATGATACATCAACCTTTAGGTGGCTTTAGAGGTCAAGCATCTGATATTGAGATTCATGCAAAAAATATCTTACGTATTAAAGATAGACTAAATAAGGTTTTAGCACATCATACAGGTCAGGATTTAGATACTATCATTAAAGATACTGATAGAGATAATTTTATGATGGCTGATGAAGCTAAAGCGTATGGTTTGATTGACCATGTGATTGAATCTCGCGAAGCAATTATTAAATAATTAAAGGAAGTCAACTTAATAAAATGGCTAAAATTCTATATTGTTCTTTTTGTGGTAAATCACAACAAGAAGTCAAAAATATTATCTCAGGAAGAGATGGAAATATTTGTAACGAATGTGTAAGTAAATGTGCAGAAAAAATTCGTAGTATTGGTAACACTGCTGCGGAAGATATCTCATTTGAAAAATTACCTAAGCCAGTAGAAATCAAAAAATATTTAGATGATTATATTATTGGTCAGGATAATGCTAAAAAAGTATTGTCAGTAGCTGTATACAATCATTATAAAAGAATTACATCTAACCCAACAAAAGATGATGATACTGAGCTTAAAAAGAGTAATGTGCTGCTAATAGGTCCAACAGGGTCAGGTAAGACATTATTTGCTCAAACTTTAGCAAAGTTATTAAATGTACCTTTTGCTATTGCTGATGCTACGACTCTTACTGAGGCTGGTTATGTTGGTGATGATGTTGAGAACATAATTGTTCGACTTTTACAAAATGCTGATTTTGATGTTGCTAAAGCACAAAAAGGTATTATCTATATTGATGAAATAGATAAAATCGCACGCAAATCAGAAAGTACATCAATAACACGCGATGTCTCTGGTGAAGGTGTGCAACAGGCATTATTGAAACTTATCGAAGGTACTGTTTCATCTGTGCCTCCTAAAGGCGGTAGAAAACATCCTAATCAAGATATGATTCAAGTAGATACTACAAATATATTATTTATCTGTGGTGGGGCATTTGCCGGTATCGAGAAAGTTGTTAAGCACAGAATGGATAAGGTTAGTATTGGTTTTAACGCTGATGTTATTCAACAAAAAAATAGCTTAGATACCGATAAACTAATGCAAAAAATCGAAAGTGAAGATTTAACTAGATTTGGTCTGATTCCAGAATTGATTGGTCGTTTGCCAATAGTTACAGTTCTAAATGAACTTAAAGAGGAAGATTTAGTTAGAATCCTTACAGAGCCTAAAAATGCTTTGATTAAACAATATATTAAGCTGTTTAAGTTTGATGATGTAAGTATTGAATTTACTGATCAAGCTTTTGTTGAGATAGCTAAAAAAGCAATAGCTAAAAAAACAGGTGCAAGAGGGTTAAGAACTATTTTAGAAAACGTACTTCTTGAAGTGATGTTTCATGTACCTTCATCTGAAGATATTGAAAAAGTTATTATCAATGATAAAGTAATTCTAGAGCAGCAACAACCAACCTTAGTGACAAAAGCACAACAGCAAAAACAATTAAGAGATATAATTTAAAAATTTACAGGAGGATGTAAGTTTATGTCAGAAGCGCTAAATGTCGTTCCTGTTATTCCTTTAAGAGATGTTGTTATTTATCCATCGATGACTCTTCCACTAAATGTTGGGCGTAAAAAGTCAATAGAGGCAGTTAAACAGGCATCAAATAATTATAATAACTATATTCTGCTAGCTACACAAAAAAATGGTTCTAGCCGTGGTGATGTTGTAGACAATATATACGATATTGCAACTCTTGCTAAAGTTGTTCAGATAATGAAACTTCCTGATGGTAGTCTGAAAATAATAGTTGAGGGTATTGCTAAAAGACTAGTAGCTAAGTATGAAGATATTGATGGTTGTATCTATGCAAATTTAGATAGTTTACATATTGATGATAACTATGATCCTAGCCATGTCGATAAAGAGCTAAAAGCTATTTTACTATCAGTTTCTGATTCACTTAAAAGGTTTGTTGATATCAGCGGTAGAGTTTCAAAAGAGTCTTTAGCTACACTAATAAATACAGAAGAGCCACATAAATTTATTTATGAAATAGCTACTATTCTTAATACAGATATAGCTAAAAAACAGAAAATCCTTGAAGCAACCGATATAAAAAATAAGGCTTTACTATTGCTTTCATATCTTTATGAAGAGCTAGAAATACTAGAGCTAGAAGCTAAGATCAAAGATAGAGTCAAAACACAAGTTGATAAAAATCAGCGTGAATACTATCTAAATGAGCAAGTCAAAGCTATATATAAAGAGCTTGGTGAGGCTGATGAAGAATCAGAAGTGACTGCTTTGAAAAAAAGAATTGAGCATACTAAGATGTCTAAAGAGGCAAAAGAGAAATGCTTAAAAGAGCTTAAGAAGCTTAAAGCAATGCCACCTTCTTCTTCAGAGTCAGCTGTTTCGAGAAACTACATTGAAACTATACTTTCTTTACCTTGGGGTAAAAGAGCAAAAGTTAAAAGAGATATTAATCTTGCTGAGAAAGTTTTAGAAAAAGATCATTATGGTATCAAAAAAGTTAAAGAAAGAATTCTTGAGCATCTAGCTGTTCAGATTAAAAGAGATAGCAATACCAAAGCGCCAATTTTATGCTTAGTGGGACCTCCAGGAGTAGGTAAGACATCTATAGGACAATCAATTGCAAGAGCAACAGGGCGTGAGTATGTGCGTATGGCTTTAGGTGGGGTACGTGATGAGTCAGAGATTAGAGGACATCGTCGTACGTACATAGGCTCTATGCCAGGTCAAATTATCCAGAAGATAATTAAATCAAAAACAGAGAATCCGCTTTTCTTATTAGATGAAATTGATAAAATTTCATCTGATTTTAGAGGTGATCCATCTGCAGCGTTGTTAGAGGTACTTGACCCTGAGCAAAACAGTACATTTAATGATCATTATCTTGAGATAGATTATGATTTATCAAAGGTAATGTTTGTTGCAACAGCAAACTCACTTGATATAGATCCAGCATTACGTGATAGATTAGAGATTATCAACTTATCTGGCTATACCGAAATAGAGAAGCAAGCTATTGCAAAACAGTATTTAGTACCTAAAGCACTAGAAAATAATGGTTTGGCTAAGGATGAAATTAATTTCACACCAAAAGCTATACTTGATATTATCAGGTATTATACGAGAGAAGCTGGAGTAAGAAATTTACAGCAAAAAATAGATGGTGTTTGTCGTAAAGCGGTTAAAAATATCTTAAAGGATTCAAATACTGGTAAAATTTCTATTACACAAAAAAATCTCGAAAATTATCTTGGTGTACATCAGTATGATTATGGTGTTAAAAATGCTAAAGCAAAAGTAGGTCAAGTTACAGGTTTAGCTTGGACATCAGTTGGTGGAGAGCTTTTGACTATAGAAGCTCTGGCAATGCCAGGAAAAGGTAAAGTCAAATATACTGGTAGTCTTGGTGATGTAATGAAAGAGTCTATAGATGCTGCTTTTAGTGTAGTACGCTCAATGTCAAAAATCTATAAGCTAGAAGATGATTTCTATGAGAAGAAAGATGTACATATACACGTTCCTGAAGGAGCAACACCAAAAGATGGTCCAAGTGCTGGTATTGCGATGACAACGGCTTTAGTTTCTGTATATACAAACAAACCAGTTAGAAATGATGTGGCAATGACAGGTGAGGTAACACTCCGTGGTGAAGTGCTAGCTATAGGTGGTTTAAAAGAGAAGCTTTTAGCAGCATTAAGAGGCGGGATTAAGGAGGTTTTGATCCCAAAACAGAACGTTAAGAATCTAGCTGATGTTGATAAAGAAATCCTAGAAAAACTCGAAATAACCCCGGTAAGTAGTATAAAAGAGGTTTTAGAGAGAGTTTTTTGATATTTAACTGTTGAAACACTGCATTTTTAGTGTTATAAAGTAAATTGACACTTGTCAATTGTATAAAAATAAAGGAGTTTAAAAACATGAACAAGAGTGAATTAGTAAGTGCTATAGCTAAAGAAGCAGATGTTACTAAAGAAGTTGCTAGCAATACTCTAGATGCTACTATTGCTGCAGTAACTAAAGCTTTAAAAAGTGGTGATAGCGTAACTCTAGTAGGTTTTGGTACTTTTCAGGTAAAAGAAAGAAGTCCTAGAGAGGGTAGAAACCCAAAAACTGGTGAAACTATTAAGATTCCTGCTTCTAAAGTTCCTAGCTTTAAAGCTGGTAAAGGTCTTAAAGACGCTGTAAAATAATAAAAAGTTACAAAAAAGTAATTTTTTTAAAGGCATGCTTAACGGTATGCCTTTTTTTTATCTATAATATTTACAAGTTAATTAAATTAATCATTAATTAAGGTCGATAAAAATGTTACAGTCTTTTAATGATAGACTCAAAGGTCCTTTTACATGGATTGTGGTTATCTCGATAAGCTTTATTTTTGTAATTTCTGGAATGACATTCTTTTTTACAAATATTGGTAGTAGTCGAGCATATGTTGCTAAAGTTGGTGATAATGAAATAAGCTCACAACAATTCCAACAATATGCCCAAAGTGCTACTACAGATATACAAAAGAGAGCTATTTTGTCTCAAATGATAGATCAGTATTTAATATTGGCTGATGCACAACGCCATAATATTGTAGTATCAAAGCTAGCTCTTCAATCAGCAATATTTACTAATCCAATGTTTTTTGATAAAGATGGTAAGTTTTCTGCTGATAAGTTAAAACAGGTCGTGGCTTATTTAGGTGGTATGGATAGATTAGAACAGATGTTAACTCAAAATATTCAAGCTACAATAATTCCTAAAACTATAGTAGATACATCTCTTGTTACAGATTATGATACTAAATCACTTGCAAGTATATACTCTGTCAATAAATATATAGACTATTTCAAGGTTTCTCCAGCTGATTTTAAATCACAAATTAAACCAAGCCAACAAGATTTACAAAGCTATTATGATGTTCATAAAAATGAGTACATAACACCAGCACAAAAGACAATTAGTTACTTTATAATTACAAAAGATAATTTTGTGCCTAAAAATAAAATTGGTGAAGATGAAATAAAATCATATTACGAAGCACATAAAGAACTCTTCAAAGATTTTGATGATAATACGAAATCTACTATTCAAAAGATAATTCAAAATAGGCATGCCTTAGAGCAATTTAATGAGTACACACAAAATGTTGATAGTATTAAATATGCTAAATTAGAGAAACAACTTGGCAAAGCTAAAACAGCTACAATTGTTGATAATAATGATATGACAATTAGTAATGTTGCCAATAGCCAATTTTTTACAAACTCAGATAAGTACTCAAGTATTACTATAGCTGATAATCAGCTTTTGGTTTATCAAGTAGATAATTCAACCAAAGCAACTCAGCAAAAACTAGCTGATATTAAAGATACAATTTCAAAGGCGTATATTGAGCAAAAGTCTCAACAACTTGCATTACAGCAGGCTCAAAACCTTTTAAATGATTTAACTAGTGGTAAAAAAATAGATAAGAGCTTTAAACAAGCCACAATAAATATTGATTCACAAGCTTTTGACAAAGATTTTAATAATTATGTAATGTTTAATAGCAATAATCAATATCATGATTATAAGGCTGCTAATGGTGATATTTATATCTATAAAGTAACTAAAGTTGAGCCATTCACAGATAAAACTACTCGAGTACCTAGTCAAGTTATTGATGCATATAAACAAGAAGAACTAAACTTTTATTTACAGGTAATTAAGCAACAAATTCCAATTCAAATTAATTATAAAAATATCTAAATGAGTAAATTAATCTATGGTTTGGCTGGACCAACAGCTTCTGGTAAAACTTCACTGTCAATATCATTAGCTAAGAAAATTAATGCTGAGATTGTTAGTGTTGATTCATCTCTTGTTTATAAGGGTATGAATATTGGTACAGCTAAGCCAACTTTACAAGAGCAAGATGGTATTAAGCATCATCTTATAGATATTATCGAGCCAACTGAGAATTTCTCTGTTGCTGATTTTATAGCAAGTGTTAATAGACTCAAAAAAGAGATTTGGGCTAGAAGAAGAGAGGTCTTGCTTGTTGGTGGCACAATGCTCTATTTTAAGGGTTTGATTGAAGGGCTATCATCTTTACCTGAGTCACAAACTGAGATAAGGCAATCTCTTGAATTAGAGAGAAAGGCAAAAGGACTACGATATCTTTATCAACAGTTAAATGAAATGGATCAAGAATCTGCTCAGAAAATTAATCCTAATGATCAGCAAAGAATCTTTCGTGCTTTAGAAGTAATTATGATAACTGGTAAAAAATACTCTGAGCTTGTTAAAACATCTAAAATTGGTGGATTAGAGGAAGAATTGAAATTATGTGCTTTGGTACCAAATGATAGATCAATTCTACATAAAAATATTGAAGTCAGATTTAAACAGATGCTTGATCAAGGATTTTTAGATGAGGTCCAAAATTTACGTAAAAATCCTAATCTTACTAAAGAAACTACAGCTATTAGAAGTGTTGGTTATCGCCAAGCTTGGGAGTATCTTGATGGTGATATTAGTTATGATGAATTTGTTGAAAAAGGGATTGTAGCTACACGCCAGCTTGCAAAACGACAGCTAACTTGGATACGTAATTGGCAGAGCCCTATAAATATAGTTGCTATGGAGAGTAAAACTAAAGAGTTAGATATTTTAAATATATTTTGGTCATAAATAAAATTTGCTGATAACTCTAAATATTGTTAGAATATACGCGAAGTTTAATTGTTAAACTTGATAAAATAATAACTATAACAAAATAATTAAAAGGAAGTGAGACAATGTCAAGAATATCATCTTTACAAGATCCGTTCTTAAATGCTTTAAGAAAAGAAAAAGTTAGCGTATCTGTATATCTAGTAAACGGGATTAAATTACAAGGTCAAGTAGAAGCTTTTGATCAATTCTGTATCGTGCTTAGAAATACTGTCAATCAGATGGTTTATAAGCATGCTATATCTACTATAGTTCCAGCTAAAAGTGTAAGAATGGTTTATAGCTCTTTTAATCCATATCACCAAAATTCTAATGATGAGCAAGATGAGAATGTAGATGATATTCATTCTGACGATCTTGAAATTCAAGAGAATGAAGATAATATTCACGAGTAATATTTCTTTTCTTTTTTCTTTAATAGTTCCATTGTGGAGTAATATTAATTGATGGAATTTTTCCAATCGTATCAAGCAGGTAGTAAGTGCTTGCTTGTAAATATAAATTTCAAGTATCATCGTGACTTAAATGCTGACTTGACTGAGTTAGAAGGCTTGGTTATGGCAGCAGAAAAAGTTGTATTGCAAAGTTTAGACTTTAATCATCCTGAGCCAGATATCAAATATTTCTGTGGCATGGGTAAAATCGAAATGATTAAAAATAAACGCGATGAACTAGAGGCAGATTTAGTTGTTTTTAACCATCCTTTAACTCCTTCGCAAGAGCGTAATATTGAAAAATTTCTTGAGTGCAGAGTTATGGATAGAACTAGATTAATTCTAGAGATATTTTCATTACGCGCTAAAACTTATGAGGGTAAACTTCAGGTTGAACTTGCACAGCTTAACTATCAATCAACGCGCTTAGTCAGAGGTTGGACTCACCTAGAACGACAAAAAGGTGGTATTGGTGTGCGTGGTGGACCTGGTGAAACACAGCTTGAGATAGATAGACGTTTAATTAGACAGAGAATTAAGCAGATTACGCAAAAACTTGAGAAAGTAAAGCATCATCGTGATTTAAGTAGATCTTCACGTAAGAAAAATAACATTCCAACTATTTCATTTGTAGGATATACAAATGCAGGTAAATCAACTTTATTTAATAAAATCACAAATGCTGATGTCTTAGCTAAAGATCAGTTGTTTGCAACTTTAGATCCTACTTTGCGCAAAGTAATTGTACCTAAGCTCGGTGAGGTTATATTCTCAGATACTGTAGGATTTATCAAAAATTTACCACATAACTTAGTCGAAGCTTTTCACGCTACTTTAGAAGAAGCTATAGAATCTGATCTTTTGGTACATGTTATAGATTATGCTGATGAGGATCATAAAAGTTACATTGAGCAGGTTGAAAAAGTACTTAGTGAAATTGGTATAGCAGACAAAGAAACGATTTGTGTCTATAACAAAATTGATAAGTTAGAAAATATCAATCCAAGTTTTGTGCCGCTGGAGGATTCTGATAATAGCGTAGTTGCTAGAGTATATTTATCTGCACAAAATGGAGATGGTTTAGCGGAGTTTTACCAGGCATTAGCTACGTTTTTTAATAAAACATGGATTAATCAAACTCTAGATTTACCACCTAAATACTCAAAAGTCAGAGCTAAGATGTATGAGCTTGGTGTTATTGATAAAGAAGAGATTTCGGATCAGGGTAATTATCTATTACAAATAAAAATATCACAAGATGATTTCGAGAGATTTAAAAGAGAGCTTGGTTTAGATTTAGAAAATTTCTTCGTTAAATAATTTTTAAGGTTATTTATACTCTGGAACTTCAATTGGATCATTAAATATCCCAGCACCGATAAATTTAGAAATAACAGGAGTCGAAGATATTTTGACAGTGATAGTTGATAAGTATTTTTTGAATATTTCATCAGAAGCAGCTACAGATAGATTTGATAGACCTACTTTTTGTTTTCTAGCTATGATATCTTTTAGTCTATTTTGCCATTGCTCAAAAGCAATATGATAATCGCCTTTTGCCTTATGTAATTCACCTGCTAAGATATAAGCTTCAATAATTGCAAATATACTACCTAATCCGATTAATACTGAAGGACAAGCTGCTGAATCACCAACTAAAGCGACTCTTCCTTTGTACCAAGTATCCATTTTTATCTGGCTTACTTTGTCAAAATATATTTCATCAACATCAGTTAGCCTCGCTAAGATGTCCGGAGTCTCCCACTTAAACTCTTTAAACGCACTAACTAACCTCAGTTCGATAATTATTTGATGTCTAAATATTTATAATTATTGATTTTAATTGGATTAATAATAAACTGAGCCAAAGTAGCCATAAGATGAGTAAAAGCATTGTTTATAGATCTATGTCTTGTATGCCACAAAGTTAGATTATTTTTGAGATAATCAAAAATAGTCTCAATGATGGATCTCTTAGCTAACATAGTTTTTTCAAATCTAGATCTAGGAACTTTTTTCATATTCTTTTTTAAAGTGGTTATAAGCTTTAAGCCTTGTTGCTCAAGTAGTTGAGCTTTATCTTTAGAAATATAACCTCTATCACCAAATACTAATCCTTTAAGTCCATGACATAATTTAGTCAAGAAACTCCTATCATCTTTATTTCCTGGGCTAATATTGATATTAACAATTTCACCAATATGGTTAGTCAGTAAATGAAGCTTGAAACCAAAGAACCATCTAGTACTAGTCTTACCTTTAGCTGCTAAACCCTTAAACACCTTGTGTCTTGACTCTCTTAAATTATGACAAACAGGTAATTTAGTAGCATCTATACTGTATATTTGCCACGGTTGCTTGATATAAATGCTATTAACGGTGACATTGCTATATCTATTAATTCTACAAAACGGTTATAAGATGGAGCTGTAGGAAAGTAATGTTTCCAGTAAATTTTTATAAACTCAACATAGTAAGTTTTAAAATCTTTATATCTAACAGCTTGATACATGATCAAAATAGTCATTATTTCACTTAAAGTTAAATTTGGCTTGCTTCCTACTTTTTTCTTTTTGTAATTAATTGACTTGCTTTGTAATTTTTTATGATAAATAATACAAAAGTCGTCTATACGACAAAAGGTTAAGATAAGCTGATCTATCATTATTAGTGGTTTTTTAACGGTTTTCGCTTATTTTAACCTAAAAATATTCTCGAACCTTTAGTTTACAATACTTTTAATTCCGAACTGAGGTTAGTTAGCTTAAATGCCATTATTTCACCCTTATCATTGATAATAAGATGTAACTTAAAACCATAAAAATATCCCATTGTAGATTTTGATTTTAAAGCTAAGTTTTTAAATGTCTTATTCCTGTTTGCTCTTTTGATGTGGCACACCTCAATTGGTGTGGAGTCAACAAAATATATACCTGTCTTCTCACCTTTAAACGGTTGAGATAAGTAACATATAGATAACTATGTATAAAACTAATATGCATAACACTGTTCCACGGAGCAATTATGTTTTCTGATATATGCTTTTTTCTCAGACCATTTACTCTCTATTGGATTTAAATCTGGTGAGTATGGAGGTAAAAACTCTATAATATGCCCTGCATCACGAATCATTTTTAACATATCTATATTTTTATGGAATGTAGCATTATCCATTACTATAACAGTTGTAGTTTTTAAGATAGGTAATAAGAAATGTTTTACCCAAGTTGTAAACACAGTCGTATCAATATTGCTTGTAAATAGTCCAACAGCAAATAATACCTTGCCAATCAAAGCACCTATGACATTGGTTCGACCTCTAGCTCCCCAGTTGCATACCCCATAACATCTTTGCCCTTGTGTAGAGTAACCATGAGTTCGGGGCATATCTAAGGCATGACCAGATTCATCAAGATAACATATAGGTAACCCTTGATCTTTATAAGATTGAATCTTATTCCTGAATAATTCTCGCCTCTCTTCGTCTACTTTGGGGTGAATTAGAGTTTTTTTATATGTAATATTTAACTTTTTAAGGTTATAGCTTATACAAAACTCACTTACGACCAACCTAGTAGCTCTTTCTTGTAAATAACTATCAGGATAATCTATAACGTCTTGTTTTAGCTTATTCATATCAAGTTTTGTATTAGGTTTATTTCTAGTGCCTTTAGGAAGATTCCCTTTTAACCATTGTTGGATACTTCTAACACTTATATTAAATTTATCAGCCAAGATTAGAAAACTCATACCCTCTGATTTTAACTTTAATACCTTCTTTATAAAGTGATGTGAATAGGCCATAGCTTAAATAAAAAATAGTATACTACTTTTATTAATAGTTAGCTATAGTGGTAGCAATGCAGACTTTTGAAGCTCGACAAATCTATTGTAGCTAACGAATTTAGGAAACTCTTTCTTCATATATTTACAAATATAAAAAAGATAAAAACTTTTAAAATTTCTATAATGGCTTTGATGAAACATTATCAAAATTGTCAAAACTTCACTAAGAGACATAACACTTTCTCTATTACGCTTCCTTTTGAGTAATAATTTACTTTTATAAAATGGTACAAATTCTTTACAAAAATCATTAATAAAACAAAAAATAGTTTCAACTTCCATATCTAAAATATTTTTTGCAAAAGTATATTTTATTTCGACCCTTAAGTCGAACTCAGGTTAACTAATAATTGTTTTTTTTCTGCTAGCGTTGATGGAAAATTATTAACCAATGATGAATCTAGTATGAACATTATAAGAGTTTCATTTTCATCTAAGCAAACTCTAGCAACTTGTTGTTTATCACCTACGCTAATTGCATAAGTATATTTCTCATAATGATTGTAGTTTTTAAGAGAAAGCACAGCTACATACTTATCTAATTCATACTCTTGATATTCTGATTTATCAAATATTAAACTACGTATATGTGAGTGTAAACCATCAGCCCCTATGACCAAGTCAAAGTCTTCTTATGTACCATCACTAAGTTGAACAGTTATTGTTTTGTCTTTTTCTTCTACCTTATTTATAGACGTAGCAAATCTTATATCTATATCTTTACAGGCTTTATATATAGTCTCAGCTATATCTCCTCGTTTGACACTTAGGAATTCACCATAGTTATCAGTAATTAAAGAGGAGATATTAACCTTTGATGATCTTCTACCATTTTCATCAAAACAGTGAATATTTTTGATTTGGTATGATTTCTCTTTTAGCTGATCAAAAAGCCCCATTTTTTTCATTATTTCACAAGCGGGACCCCAAAAATCAACAAGATAGCCACCATTTCTTAAGCTCAGAAGCTTTTTCAAAAAGTGTTGGCTCAAAACCGTACTTTCTTAACCACCATGCTAAAGTTAATCCAGATACGCCTGTACCATTGATTGCTATTTTTTTCATTTCTTACTTCCCTAACAAATAGTCTTACTTTAGATTTTAGAGTTATATCTACACTTATTCAATACAGCTTTGCCATGCATTTGTTAATTATTTACTAATAGTCCAAAAAATATAGAATTTTTTATATATAATAGTTAATGCGTGAGTTAAAAATACTTTATAAAGTCTATAGGAATGATAGTTTATGATTAAAAAACTAAAACAAAAATGGTTTTGGAGTAAGAATTCGGAGCAGGGACCACCGGATTTAGAAGAAATGATTAAAAGATTCTTTGGCAAGAAGAACAAAACTGATAATGATGATAATGAGAGCATTTATTCAAAAAATGCTAATAAAAGTAAATCAACATTTAACAAACCACCAGTTGCTAAAATAGTTACAATAATAGTAGCTTTGCTTATAGTTGCATGGGTTGGTTTTGGTTTTTATGTTATACAACCAGCTGAGCAAGCTGTAGTACTTAGACTAGGTAAGTTTTCTAAACTAGTAGAATCTGGTCTACATTGGCATCCTTTAGGTATTGATAAGGTTTATAAAGAAAATGTCCAAGAGTTGAAAACTATTTCTCTAAAGCGTGATATGCTGACATCTGAGGAGAATATTGTGCATATCTCTTTTACAGTTCAATATCGTATTGCTGATTTGGAAAAATACTTATTTGCTAATACAAATCCTACCTTATTATTACAACAAGCACTAGAAAGTGCAGTTAGACAAGTAGTTGGGGAAAATAAATTAGAGCAAATATTAACTACTAATCGTACTGTAATCACTCAGCAAGTTAGAAAAGAAATGGAAGCATTACTAGAAAAATATAATTCAGGTATTTATGTCAGTGAAGTGATAATGCAACCAGCCCAAGCCCCAGATGCGGTTAAAAGTGCCTTTGATGATGTGATTAAAGCGCGTGAAGATCGTGAGAGAGAGCAAAATGAGGCTGAAGCATACGCAAATAGAGTAGTACCAGTAGCGCAAGGTAATGCTCAAAGAATATTAGATCAAGCTAATGCTTATAAACAAAAGATTGTTCTAGAAGCCCAAGGTGAAGTTGCTCAATTTGAACAATTATTACCGATTTATAAACAATCTCCAGATATCGTAATGAATCAAATGTACTTTAACACTATCTCAAATGTACTACAGCATAATAAGATATTCTTGATAGATGGTGATGGTGCTAAAAATATTTTCTATGGTTTAAGTGATACACAAAAACAAGCACTATTATCAAATACGCAAGGAGGAAATTAAGATGAGTAAATTCCTAAAAATATTCTTAGTGCTTGTAGTAGTCTTAGCTATAGTAGTATTAAGCACAAAATTTATTGTCAAACAAGGCTCAGAAGCAGTTATTCTAAGGCTTGGGGAGCTTGTAAAGGATAAAAATGGTAAAGCTGTAGAGTATGAACCAGGTTTACATATTAAAATTCCATTCATAGATACAGTCAAAATATATGATATGCGTAATCGAGTTTTAGAAGCTGATTCTGCTCGTGTAGTTACTAAAGAGCAAAAAGATGTACTGATTAACGCCTATGTGATTTGGAAGATAAGTAATAACAATATTTCTACATTCTACACAAGTACTAGCGGTAGTGTTGATCGAGCTGAGACATTATTAAAACAATTCTTAGAGTCTTCTTTAAGAGCAGAGGTTGGTAATAATGATATTCAAAGCTTGATTAATAACAATCGTGATAAGTTAATGATTGCTTTAACTAAGAGTGTCCAACAGCAAGCTAAGCAAATTGGTGTAGATGTTATCGATGTCCGAGTTAAGCAGATAGATTTACCAGATACAGTTACTGACTCTATCTATCAAAGAATGAGATCTTCACGCCAAAAAGTAGCTGCTTCTATTCGAGCAGAGGGTAAGCAGTTAGCTGAGAAAATAAAAGCCGCAGCAGATGCTAAAGTAACAGTTACACTCGCAGAAGCAGAAAAAGAATCTAAAACTATAATGGCAGAGGCAGATGCCAAAGCAGCTAAGATTTTTACCCAAGCTTATTCTAAATCAGTACCATTGTATGAGTTTCTAAAGAGTATGAACTCCTACAAAGAAAGTTTTAATGGTAAAAATGAAGTAGTATTTATGCTTAAGCCTGATAGTAAGTTTTTCCAGGGTTTTAAATTAGAACCAAATAGTAAACTTGCTGAAGATATGAAGGAAGCTAAATAAATGAGTAAAGTAAAAGTACTTTTTGTATGTAAAGGCAATATTTGTAGATCGCCTACTGCACATGGTATTTTCCGTGATATTGTTAAACAGCATGGCTTAGAGAGTCACATTTATATAGCATCATGTGGTACAAGCTCACGGATGTGGGGGCATGAAGGACATGGTGCTGACATACGCACATTAGAAATGGCTAAGAAATATGATTGTGATCTTTCAGACCAGGTTTCACAGCAGTTAGAAGAATCTGATTTTGCAGAATATGACTATATTGTTGCAATGGATCAAGAAAATATTGATACAATGAAAGAGATGTTTCCAAAAGCTGATTTTTCAAAAGTCTCAAGGATGTTAGAATATGCATCTAATATTGGTTTGAATGATGTACCAGATCCATATTTTGAAAACAATTTTGAAAAAGTTTTTTTGATGATAGATACAGCATGTCAAGAGCTTTTTAAAAAGATAAAGTTAGAGTATAAGTTATGAACTATAGTAAAGCAAAATATATAATGGGAGCAGCAAAGGTTTCACAACTTCCTGAGGATACTGGAGTAGAAGTTGCTTTTGCAGGGCGTTCAAATGCCGGTAAATCTAGTGCATTAAATACTCTTACAGATCAAAAAGGTCTTGCTAGGGTAAGTAAAACACCTGGAAGAACACAGCTTATAAACTTATTCGATTTAGGTGATAATAAGAGGTTGGTAGATTTACCTGGTTATGGTTATGCCAAGGTTTCAGAAACTATTAAGCGCCAGTGGCAGAGTGAGATGGAGAACTATTTGACATCTCGTAAATGCTTAAATGGTATAGTACTTTTAGTAGATTCACGTCATGAGTTAAAAGAATTTGACTCTCTAATGATAGAGATGGCGATATCTTTTGGCTTGAACTTACATATATTACTAACAAAGGCTGATAAGTTAAATAACAAAGAACGAGCTCAAGCAAATAGAATGATAGAAAGTTTTCTAAAAACCTTTGTTTCTACAGATAAAATATCATATCAACTATTTTCATCACTTACTAAGATGGGACTAGATAAGTTTAAAGAAAAGCTTAATACTTGGTATCAATAATACTCTAGTATACCTAATTTGATACTAATTCATTATCAATTAATCAAAATAGCTCACATAGTATATTCAATTCTTAGTTAAAATAATTTAGTATAAAGTAGACTTAAAATCTTTTATCAAATATATGAGGTAATTCTAGAGAATGTATAAAATATTAAACTTTTACACTAAAGAGGAAGTTTCTACAGATAGTTTTGTATTCGCTGGGGAAAATGAGCCCTGGGAAATTCAGATGAATATTAATGAAATAAGTAAAAAAATCAACAAAGATTATTTTACTCAAGCTTCACCATGCTTATCTAAGTATATACCATTTATGCCGATAAAAGATCCATCAAGCTTTGTATCTTTAAGAGAATCAGCCACTCCATTACTCAAAAGTAAAATTATTGGTAAAGAGTTAGGTATTAATCTATATTTTAAGGTTGAGGGTAAAAATCCTACTGGCTCATTTAAAGATAGAGGATCAGCAGTTGATATAACAGTTGCAAAAGAGCTTGGAGCTAAGGGTATTGTGCTAGCATCTACAGGTAATATGGCTGCTTCATGCGCTTGTTATGCAGCGGCTGCAAAGATGCCTTGTTTTATTATTGTGCCTGAGGGAGTAGCTGCTTCAAAATTAGCTCAAGTGATGTCATATGGTGGAAAAATAGTTCAGGTTAAGGGTAGTTATAATGAAGCAGCAAAACTAGCCTATGATATTGCAAAATCAAAAGATTTTTTCTTGGCTGGAGATTATGCATTTAGAGTGGAAGGTCAAAAGACAGCAGCATTTGAGCTAATTGATCAGTTGTTATTCCAAGTACCTGATGAGGTAATAGTGCCTATAGGTTGTGGTACTAATATGACTGCTTATTATAAAGGTTTTTGTGAGTATAAGGAGTTAGGTTTTATCAATTCTTTGCCTAAGCTTACTGGTGTCCAGTCTACGGAGGCTGATACCTTAGCTAGAGCATACCAGAAAAATCAAAATAGAATTGAGCCACTAAAAACTGCAAATACAATAGCAACAGCAATTGCAGTACCGTATCCAATAGATGGAGATAAAGCTATAGATGCTATATATAGCACAGGAGGCGAATCTACAGCTGTAACTGATATGAAAATGCTTGAAGCTCAATATTTATTATCAACTAAAGAAGGGTTGTTTGTTGAATTAGCATCAGCTTCAACTATCGCACATTTACTCAAAAAGTATGAGGAAGGAAAACTTCAAAAAGGTAGTACAGTAGTATGTGTATTATCTGGAGAAGGCTTAAAAGATCCGGGTGTTGTACTTAAATCAGCTATTCAACCACCAATTATATATCCTTCTGAAACGGATTTTGACAGATTATATAACAGTCATTTCTTTGATAACAAGACGATGTTATTTATAGAACAAAATGAGGTGGTATTTGATAAATTACCTACTCTTGATGAAGTCAAAAAAACTCTTGGTAAGCTTTTTGGCGCTAACTATGATGAGAGTTTTGTAGCAAAGGTTAGAGAGTTGATTGAGAGATTTTTGGTTAAGGGTAAATCAATTAATGTTTCTGATATCCAAGATATTATCCAAGATGCAACAGAGATGGCTGATGCTGTTAGTAAAGATGTTTTAGACGTCAAATCATTTAAGGTAAATGTGGAGTTAGATCAAAAATCTGTTGCTGAGGTTACTGTAAAAGTTGCTGATCAGTTATATTTTGCATCAAGCTCTGGTGTTGGACCTGTAGATGCTGTTTTAAATGCTTTGTGTAGGGCATGTCCTAGTGATATTAGCTATAAGCTAACTGACTATAAAGTGAAAATACGTGGACAGGGTGCTGATGCTGTTGTTTATGTAGAGATGAGCTTAGAAAAAAGAAGGTATAAAGAGTATCGGTAAAGCTGTTTCTCCAGATATAATTCAGGCTTCGGTTAAGCATTTATCGATGCGTATAATATTGCATATGCTTAAAAATTTTTAAAGGATAAAAGATTATGACAAAAGTGTTGAATAAATATAGTAGAAGATTAACAGAGGATAAGTCACAAGGTGCTTCTCAAGCAATGCTATATGGCACAGGGATGAATGATGCAGATATGCATAAACCACAAATAGGGATTGCTAGTGTGTGGTATGAAGGTAATACATGTAACATGCATCTAAATCAGTTAGCACAATTTGTAAAAGATAGTGTTGAGAAAGAAAACCTCAAGGGGATGAGATTTAATACCATTGGAGTTAGTGATGGTATTTCTATGGGTACAGATGGTATGAGCTATTCATTACAATCTAGAGATCTTATTGCAGATTCGATTGAAACTGTAATGTCTGCGCATTGGTATGATGGTTTAGTTTCTATTCCAGGTTGTGATAAAAATATGCCGGGTTGTATGATGGCTTTAGGTAGACTTAACCGACCAGGATTTGTAATTTATGGTGGTACTATTCAGGCGGGTGTAATGCGTGGTAAACCAATAGATATTGTCACAGCATTCCAGAGTTATGGAGCTTGTATATCTGGGCAGATTACAGAACAAGAACGTCAAGAAACTATCAAAAAAGCATGTCCTGGAGCTGGTGCTTGTGGTGGTATGTATACTGCAAATACTATGGCGTGTGCTATAGAAGCTTTAGGTATGAGTTTGCCATTTAGTTCATCAACACCAGCAACTTCTATTGAGAAAGTACAAGAGTGTGACAAAGCTGGAGAGACAATTAGAAACTTATTGGAGCTTGATATTAAGCCTAGAGATATTATGACTCGTAAAGCTTTTGAAAATGCTATGGTACTTATAACTGTAATGGGAGGCTCTACTAATGCAGTACTGCATCTGTTGGCTATGGCAAGTTCGGTAGATGTTGATTTAAGTATTGATGATTTCCAAGAAATAGCTAATAAAACACCAGTTCTTGCAGACTTTAAGCCGAGCGGTAAATATGTAATGGCTGATTTGCATGCTATAGGCGGGACTCCAGCTGTCATGAAAATGCTATTAAAGGCTGGTATGTTGCATGGTGACTGTTTAACAGTAACCGGTAAAACTTTAGCAGAAAATCTTGAGAATGTTGCGGATCTTCCGGAAGATAATACAATCATACATAAGCTAGATAATCCTATTAAAAAGAGTGGACACTTGCAAATCTTAAAAGGTAATGTCGCACCTGAAGGCTCTGTAGCTAAGATTACAGGTAAAGAAGGGGAGGTCTTTGAGGGAGTTGCAAATGTCTTTGATTCAGAAGAAGAGATGGTTGCTGCAGTAGAAACAGGTAAAGTCAAAAAAGGCGATGTAATAGTTATTCGTTATGAAGGCCCTAAAGGTGGTCCTGGTATGCCAGAGATGCTTAAACCAACATCGCTTATAATGGGCGCTGGCTTAGGTCAGGATGTTGCCTTGATTACAGATGGTCGTTTCTCTGGTGGATCACATGGCTTTATAGTTGGTCATATTACTCCAGAGGCTTATGACGGCGGCATGATAGCTTTGCTTGAAAATGGTGATAAAATTACTATAGATGCAGCCAACAATCTTATAAATGTTGATTTATCAGATCAAGAAATAGCCCAAAGGAAATCCAAGTGGAGAGCACCTAAACAAAAAGTAAGTAGAGGAACTCTAAAGAAATACATAAAAACAGTATCATCAGCATCAACTGGATGTGTTACAGACTTAGATTAAATTTTTGCAAAAAAACTTCCATACATACTTTTTCTATTTAAAAATTTCAAGTCCATGTCTATAATAACTTAACATTTAGCAAATTGTTTTGCTAGATGTATTTAAGTGTTAGGAAATATTTAAAAAAAGGAGAGTTGCTTAAATATGAAGATAACAGGCTCTCAAGCTATTGTGAAATCATTAGAAGCTTTAGGCGTTGATTGTATTTTCGGTTATCCTGGTGGTGCTATTATGCCTACTTATGATGCGCTACATGAGTCAAGAGATAAAATTCACCATGTTTTAGTTAGACATGAGCAAGGTGCTGTACATGCAGCTGTAGGCTATGCTAGAGCTACTGAAAAGGTTGGCGTTGCTATAGCGACTTCTGGTCCTGGAGCGACAAATCTTATTACAGGAATAGCCGATGCACAAATAGATTCTGTGCCTCTTGTTTGTATTACAGGTCAAGTTTTTAGTCCACTATTAGGTACCGATGCTTTTCAGGAAGCTGATATCATTGGTATGTCTGTAGCAGCAACGAAGTGGAATTATCAAATTACAGACCCTAATGAAATACCTGAAATATTCAAAAAGGCTTTTGAAATAGCCTCAAATGGTAGACCAGGTGCAGTGCTTATTGATATTACAAAAGATGCTCAAGTCGGTATGATGGAGTATAGAGAAGCTGTAGGTAATAAACAAGGTAAATGGCTACATAAGCCAATTATAAATATGGATGATATTTTAAAAGCATCAGAGTATATCAATAATGCTAAGAAACCTATATTAATCACAGGCCATGGTGTAATGCTATCAGGCGCTGAAGAAGCTGTTTTAAAATTAGCTGAGAAGGCAAATATACCTGTTGTCAGTACTTTATTAGGATTGTCAGCATTTCCTTATAATCATGAGTTATACAAAGGTATGTTGGGAATGCATGGTAATTATGCAGCAAATGTTCTGTGTAATGAGGCTGATGTTGTAATTGCTGTGGGTATGAGATTTGACGATAGAGTAACAGGTGATCTTAATCATTATTTACCAAATGCTAAAATTATTCATATTGAGATAGATCCTTCGGAGATCAATAAAAATGTTAAGGCTGATATAGGTATTAATGCAGATGCTAAAGAGGCTCTAAACTGCTTATTACCTTATATAGCTACAAACTCACATCATGAATGGCATAATGAATTTGCAGTTATGCACGAAAAGGAAGTTGATGCTGTCATAAGAGATGAAACTATGCCAACTGAAGGTGAATTGAAAATGGCTGAAGTAATAAGTCTTTTATCTAAAGCTACTAATGGTCGTGCCATAATAGTCTCAGATGTTGGACAACATCAGATGATTGCAGCAAGATATTATCAGTTTCTAGAGACTAACTCTCATATCAGTTCAGGCGGTTTAGGGACTATGGGATTTGCTTTGCCAGCAGCAATTGGTGCGAAGATGGGTGTTAAGGATAGTAGAACTGTAGTTGCTGTAATAGGTGATGGTGGTTTTCAGATGAATATACAAGAACTAGCAGTGCTTAACCAAGAGGATATTAATGTTAAAATTCTAATTTTGAATAATTCATTCTTGGGTATGGTTCGTCAGTGGCAGGAATTATTTTTTGAGAGTAGATACTCTTATACAAAAATAACATCACCAGACTTTGTCAAGGTTGCAGAAGCTTATGGAATACAAGCAGAAAGAGTGAAAGATAGAAAAGATCTAAAGGATGCAATAGAAAGATTTCTTAATTCTGACAGTTCATATTTGCTTGAGGTAATGGTAGAAAATCAGGAAAATGTTTTTCCTATGGTTCCTGCAGGTGAATCAATTAGTAACACAAAGCTAGGTAGAGAGGAGTAGAGCTATGAGTGAAAATATATATTTTATAACAATGAATACTGAAAATACTCTTTGTGTGTTACAAAGAATTTCTTCTGTTCTTTCACGTAATCGTATAAATATAGAACAGTTAACAGTATTTGAAACTGCAAATAAAGGTATTTCTCATTTCAACCTAGTGGTACATAGTACACAAGATAAAATAGAAAAAATTGTAAAAAAACTGGCAAATGTTATTGAAGTAATAGATATTAGTATTACAAACTGTTTGCCAATGCAAGGAACTGTTGTAAGTGAAGTTCCTCAAAATGTAAAAACAGTTAGTCAAAGAAAAGCAGCTTAATATTTAAAATTCAGGAGAATATAATAAATGGCAAAAATGAAATTTGGTAGTGTAGAAGAAACAGTAATAACACAACAAGAATTTACTTTAGAAAAAGCTTTAGCAACTCTAAAAGATGAGACTATAGCAATTATTGGCTATGGAGTACAGGGACCAGCACAAGCTCTTAACCTAAGAGATAATGGTTTTAATGTAATAATTGGACAAAGAGAGAACTCAAAATCATGGGATAAAGCAATTGAAGATGGTTGGGTTGCTGGTAAGTCTCTATTTAACATCGCTGAAGCTACTGCTAAGGGTACTATCGTTGTTAATTTATTATCAGATGCTGGTCAGATTGCTTCTTGGAATACCATCAAAGAGAACCTTAAAGCGGGTGACTTATTAATGTTTTCACATGGTTTTGGTGTGACGTATAATGACAAAACTAGCATTATTCCACCAGCAGATGTTGATGTTGCTTTAGTAGCACCTAAAGGTTCTGGTACTAGTGTTAGAAGACTATTCTTAGCTAATAAAGGTATTAACTCAAGCTATGCAATCTATCAGGATGCTACAGGGAATGCTGAGAAAAGAACTTTAGCTTATGGTATCGGTGTAGGTTCTGGTTACTTATTTGAAACTACTTTTGAAAAAGAAGTATACAGTGATCTAACAGGTGAGAGAGGTGTTCTTATGGGTGCTCTTGCTGGTATTATTGAAGCTCAGTACGAAGTATTACGTGCAAATGGACATTCTCCAAGTGAAGCTTTTAATGAGACAGTTGAAGAGTTGACACAAAGTTTAGTGCCATTAGTTGCTGAAAATGGTATGGACTGGATGTTTGCAAACTGTTCTACTACAGCTCAAAGAGGTGCTTTAGATTGGGCACCTAAATTTAGAGATGCTACTAAAGGTGTATTTGCTGAGTTATACAACGAAGTAAAAAATGGTAACGAAGCACAACGTACTATTGATAAAAATAGTCATGCTGATTATCGTAAAGATTTAGAAAAAGAGCTTGAAGAGCTTAGTCAAAAAGAAGTATGGCAAGCTGGTAAGACTGTTAGATCTCTTCGTCCTAACAAATAACTAAATTCTAAATTTTATTTTTGTTGATGCTTATATAAAGAATTGTATCGTACTTAACTACTTATACATTATCGAAATAATAGTAGCCATCAAATGTCTAAAAGAGCTGTTTTTTATATTTTCATAATCTTAGATTATTTAAGATAATCAAAGATAGATTTCTTAGTTAAGATAAGCTTTTTAAAACCTAAGTGAACTATAAGATTTTATTCTAAGTAGTAGCTATTTATTTAAGCATTTAGCTAGGTTTTTGACAAATTATATAATATTACTTATACTTATTTTTTAATTTTAAGGTTGACGGAAAGACTAAATTATAGCAATCGCGTGGGGGTAAATATGAAAAAAGGTGAGTATATGATGTTTGAGTACGACACTATCACTAAACAAAGAGATAATTCTAAGAAAAAGTGGATTGCGCCGTTATTACGAGACCGAAAATACGATATGGATATACAAGCTAAAAATAGACGTAATAATGAATTAGTATCACCATATGGAGCTGATTTTGGACCTTCGTAATAAATTGTAAAAAAGTATATTAAACAGAAGTTTGTACTAATTACACAAGTATTTTATTTGCTTGATAATTACTTCCTAAACATTTATATCTAAGAAACTGTATTAACACTTACTAAATTTTAAGATAAGCTGTAATTATTAAGTTTTGTTGGCATAATACTTATTAATCTAGTTTTTCTCTTTTTTAAGAATTGACAGATTAGTTATGAATTTATAAGATATAGCTAATTATACTAAAAAGTAGTACATTATTCCTCCAGGCTTGACCACGGAATCGACTAAAAAAATAGTTTTAAGCTATTTTAGTTAGTACTCTTTTAAAAACCTAGTATAAGCTATAAGTATAAGTAATATATGGTTTCTAAGCGGGAGGTTCTTAGTTTGTTTATTAATTTACTACATTCTCACGCTATTGATTGACCATGTATCAATTCTTTAATAATCCCAGAAAGGAGTTAATTTTGCATGTCAAACGAATCACAGAATAATAATCAGTTATTAGAAAATGTCAACACCCTGTTTAAAAAGAAATATACCACTCCTGTATTAAATATAGCAACAACTTCATCCTCTCCATGCCGAATAAAAGGTAACAAAGACATATATGCTAATCAAGAAACTACCTTCGCAACTCCTTCTGGTCAGGCGCGAGCAAATGCTAGTTAATGTACTTTGACATTTCCATATCTAAAGAGCTTTACTTAAACAAAATATTTAGAGACAAATTTGTAAGTAGTCCGTGAAGTATTTTACTATACTCTCTAATTATTATTTCTAATTATATTCTCAACAATATTTATTAATTTATCAACTTGAAAGCCAAATTTATTAGCAGGTCTCGTTATCTTATATAAAGATACATTTTGAGCAATTTGACTATTTAACTCAAAAAACTGCTTATTATAGCCCATTTTTCTTACATAAAATTTACGGTAAGTATGTTTTTGTAGCTCGGTTAGTTTTGTTATACCTGTAATTTCTTTTATTTCAAAATTATTTTCATCATGACTCTCTAATAAAAATATAGTTTTAATTCGCTTGGGCTCTGTACAAATATTTTTTGTGATAGGATAAGAGTATTTATTGACTAGAAGCCTTATTCTATCAAGATTTTTGGTATCTATATTTAAATTTTCAGCAGTATCTTGCCATACTTTTAATCTTGGAATACCGGGTTCTACCTCTAAATTTTTATTTACAACAGCTAAATCATCAGCTAAAAAAGGATAGCCTCTTTCATAAAGAGCTGTTGAGATAGTTGATTTACCAGCTCCAGAGTCTCCTGTAAAGATAATACATCCTCCACTTCGAGACTATTTCCATGAATTACTGTTTTATGTTGTTGATGAACTAATGCACCGATACCTGATCCAAATAAATATAAACATACTGTCTGTAAATCTGCGATTGGAAGTAATTCAACTGTAATATATTTACCATCAGTTATATGTATCCAAGCATTTTCTTTTATATGTAGCCAAATATTATTTGGTTTGATAAAAGCATGATTATTTAAATCCTTAATATCATTTGGTAAATACTTTCTCACCTCACCAAATCTTATAAAAACTTTTGCTTGATTTTTTAGCTCTGGTCGTTGTTGACATACTGGTAGTAGTATTTCGCTAGATATGATTAGTCCAAAAATTTTATATATATACATATTTTTATTTTTTCCTCTAAAGGTTTTCTAACCAGAGCTTAGCAATATGATCTTTATTATTGTGACCAAAAGCTTGATATAGTATTTCTATATCCCAATTATAATTTGCTTCTATAATTACTACATCACTTGGAGATATAATAATATCAAAAGCTATTGCTCGTATATTTAATCTTTCGTGAGTTTTGATACATTTATTTATGGCGATCTTTATTTTTTCCTTTAGAGTTTCTGGAATTTGTAAATTTTTAAATTTTGCTTTATCTTTGAACTCTGAAATATGAGTTAGATCAATATCTAGAGTATTTATATTTAATGGTAATATATTATAAAATTGTTGTTTATTGTTGTTTTCCAATATTGGTATTTCTAATTGGGCATATATTACTTGAGGTATTATTAGTTCAGATGCTTCTATTTGAAGCAGTGATTATACGTATAGTCGTCGTATCAGTAGGGTGTTGAGATAAATTTTTGATATAATTATCGTCTTCAAAAAATGTCTCTACTAATATCTCTTGATTTTTAGCATAATAGCTTTCTAAAAATTTTAAGATTTCAGATTTACCAGTTACGATTTTTTTATCAACAAGAGTTATAAGTTCATACTTAGAATTATTGTAGTTAATACATAGCGCTCCAATTGAACGATTTGCTATATTAGGTTTACAAAAAATTTTTTGATTTTTAAATATTATCTCTGGGTTTGCTTGTATTTGATTGACATTAGTTTTATTACTATAATTTACTTGGATATTTTGTTTTTCAAGGAATTGTAAAAAAGCATATTTATCGCTTATTAATCTTATATGGTTTTTTGAATTATCAATATTTCTATCACTGTATATATGGAGCGGGGAATTCTCTTTGCTATAGAAAAATTCAAATGGATTATGCTGGTATAGTTTGTATTTAAAGTAGTAGTGAGGTGCTATAAAATTTGCCAGACTTAGCTTAAGTAATTTTACAAATAGATAATAGCGATTTTTACAAGCTGCTTGATTTAGTTGTTCGTCTGTACTTTTTTTGGCGGTTTTATAACAACTAATCCAAGCAAAATAGCAAATCCACCTAAAGCAAGCTAAGGTATTTATAATAACTAAATCTAGGCGTGAGAAACTTTTTAAAAATATTGCTTTATGTATTTTTATATAATTATTTTTTGGTTTTATCAGATACATATAGCTAATAATAAAGCTAGGCTGTTTTGCCGCTATAATGCGATGAAGAATTTTTGTGATTTTTTGTATCATTTTATTTTCAAATTAAAATGTTTTAACCATTGATCTATAGCATTAATATCAACAACATTTCTATTCATAACCATGCTAATACTTTTATCAATTTCAATAGAGTCATTATAATCTGCTATTTGAGTTTTTAGCTTGTCTATATCAATTAATATGCTCAGTTCTGGATGCAGATCCTTAGCTATTTTCAATTTAGGCTTAATATTTATTTTGCTGCTAAAAGGCTCACCCATATACTTACTCTTTTTCCATATGATTTTCTTAGGTACAATTTTTTCTACCGCTTTTCTATGTAGATACCTGCCGTAACCATTACAAAATTTTAGCGTATTTGGTATTGACAAAAAGAATTGGATTAATCTAACATCAAGTAATGGCCAAAAATAATCTATGCCATATGCAGCAGCCATCAGTGAACAGTTATCTGTACGTGTTGGTACAAAGCCAACCCATCTTTTTTCTAAAGTAAATTTATCTAAATTAGTATAACCATTGTCAAAATTACTTACTTCAAAATATCTATCTTTGAGGCGATATTTTTCGACAAGTTCATCCTTAACACAGAAATATGGCCAACGTGGTTTGAAAGCATTAAGCATGTTAAAGCTTTTTTTGCCACGTTTAATATTATTTCTTATTAAAAAGCGTAGTATTCTTAGAGGCTTAGTAATAATGTTTCCACCAAAGTGTTTACATATCCCTATATAATCTTTTTTAGCTAACAACTCAAAAGCAACCAAATCACCATGTATTGATGTAACAAATTCATCACCTCCAAAACCAGAAAATAAACTTCTGACTCCATTTTGAGAAGCATTTTTATAAAATATCTCATGAAATGTAGCATTTCCATGCTCAACAGGGGCTCCTAAAATATCTAGAGGATTTTTGCAATTACTCTCATCATAACTATTCCCAGAACAAATAAAAGCATTAGGTAAACCATAAACTTGATTTACAAGTAGGGCATATTCTGGTTCTTGCTCTAGTTTAGTAAATCCGTATGTATAAAGATTGCTTATCGGCTGATCAAAATATTTAGCGATATAGGCAGTAACTGTGGATGAATCTATACCGCCGCTTATTTCACTACCAATAGGATGGTTACTATTAGTAAATCTATCGATAATTGCTTTTTTAACTCTTTTTTCATATTCTTCAAAATATTGACTATCATCATTTAAAAAAATTTTTTCTGTAGAAAATTCAAAATATTTCTGTATCTGAGTGTCATTATTAGAGATTTCTAAAAAATGCGCTGGAGGAATTTTAAAAACCTCATTGTAAGCAGTTTTTTTGCAATTCATATTTGTACCACCTGCTAGAACTCTACATATCCATTCTTGACTAGCTGAGATATCTATTATGTCTAAAAGGTTAAACAAAACTTGGGATGAAGAAAAAACAAAAATATTTTCATCTAAATAATAATAAAATGGCCTAGTTCCCATATGGTCTCTAACACATATGGCTTGATTAATAGAAATATCAAAAATAACAAAAGAGTAGTCACCATGTAGGTACTTGGCGACCGAGCTTTTATATTTGTTATATAATGATACGATAAGTTCTTCATCCGAGATTTTATCAGTATACTCTAACTGTAATTCTGAAAAAATTTCATCACGATTGTATAGTTTTATCCAACCTACAATAATAATATTTTTTTGTATATAAATACTTTTATTTGAATTTTTTTCTAATGCTTGAGCAAACCAGTAGTTCTTATCATATATTGTTTTAATTATTTTTCTTTGAGGGTCTATATTTAGTTTTTGGTTTGATCCATCAATTATTTGTTGTGGAATTTTCTCTAACTTACTATCTTTTCTGAAAAAAATGCCGTGAAACACGATTAATCCTTGTTAAGCTTTTGTTTTAAAATTAATTGATGTTATGGTGCAATTTATACTATAGTTTTTACAACCCTGTCCATCACCACCAATAACTATCTGGTCAGCAACTTTGACCCATGCATGCCCCATAAATGGTTTATTTTCTTCGTTAGTTTTTATCATACCGATATGAATAACATATGGTATTTTGTAATATTTTAATAAAGTTTTTACCATTATTGCGTCTATGAGGCATTTGGATTCCCACGGTACATATTTTGATACCAGCGTAGCTGTTTTACTAATTTTATAAGCAAGTATCAACTGCTCTTCGCTTGCAGGAATACATAGTTGTGCATTACAATGAGTATATCCAAGATACCAAAATATTTTTTTCAAGCTTAATGTTAGTGATGCAAATCTAGCTATGCCACTAATTGGGTAAAGTATTATAAACCATACTTTCTTTTTTAAAGGCATCTTAGTAGCTGTACGCAGTTTTCTGTATACTTTTTGTATAATCATTTTTTTAATTGTATAGCTTTATTCTCTAATAATTGATTTAGGAAATTTAATGTGTCTTGTTGGCACTGCTCTATAGAAACATCATATTCTTGACACAGCTGTTGGCATATATTCTCACAACTAGTTTCAAACTCTAGTAATTCCCAAATTCTATTGCCAATTTCTCCGGTAGTATAGAAATTATTACTACTAATATCCATCATTATTAGTTCATTATCTATCTCAGAAGAATAAAAGTCATTGTTTCTAGTTATTTTATCTTTTAGGTTTATTTTGCTCATAGATGTTCTCCTAGATGTTTTGTATTATTAATTGAAAAAACTTTATTAAATTGAGAGTCTGTAATACTACTTAAGTTTTGATAGCTTCCTTGTTCAATAATTTCACCATTACTCATTACAATAATATTATCCGTAGCTCTTAAAGTTGATAATCTATGTGTAATGATAATAATGGTTATTTGCCCTTTAAGTTTTTTAAGAGTTTCGTATATTAGTTCTTCATTTTGTATATCAAGAGCACTAGTAGCCTCATCTAATAATAGGACTTTAGGTTTTCTCAGTAGTGCTCTAGCTATGGCAAGTCTTTGTTTCTGTCCACCTGATAAATACACACCTCTATCTCCTATAATACTATTTATGCCATCAGGTAATTTGACAACAAAATCATATAGAGCAGCTAATTTTAAAGCTTCATAAATATCTTTATCAGTAGCTTTTGGAGCTGCCCATAGTAAGTTATCTTTGATACTTTCATTAAAAAGATATGTATCCTGGGGGACATAGCTTATCAATTCTCGCCAGCTATACATATGCTCTTCATCAAGTGTGGTATTATCAATTTTTATATATCCACTATCGACACTTAAAATACCTAGAAGAAGATCAGCTAATGTACTTTTACCAGCGCCAGATTCACCTACAATAGCTACAGTTTGATTTGCATATAAGCAGCAGTTTAGATTTTTCAGGACTTTATTATTATCGTCATAGCAAAAATCAACATTTTTAAGCTGAATTTTATCTTTTAGGTCTATTTTGAAATCTTTATGTTGGGCTTCTTTATTTTTCTCAAGTTCAGTAATCATATTTTTTGTTTGTACATATATAGGCACAATATTTAAGATGCGAAAATAATTTTGTTGTATCGTTGTTAGATTAGGTAATAGTCTTGCAAATACCAACAATAGTGCAATCATTGATACTAACTGAATTTCAAAAATTACCAAAGCAGCATAGAAAAATATCGCCATTATAAGTGCTGAGGATATTTTTACAAATAAAGAAATTCTTTTTTGTGAGTTAATAAACTCCATTTGTAAAGCTTCACTTTGCTTGTTTAAGATATCAAAATGCTCGATATAATTATCTATAGTGTTATAGCTTTTGGCTAATTTCACACCATCTAAAAAGGAACTAAAAGCAGAATGTATCCTAGTATGAACAGCAAAATTCATTTGACCATTAATAATAGGATTAAATTTATGCGTTAGTGTGAAGATTATCAAAGATAAAAATATTGTAATTAAAGTTAAACTTGGCGATATTATTAATGCAAACAATATATACATTAAGGCAATAAGTACTGCTGATATTATTTGAAAGCTAAACATAGTCAGAGTAGATATTTGTGATAAACCGCTTGAGAATAAATGCTCAATATCTTTAATTCTATTTTTTATTAAATATCCCCAGCTAGCATGAGCAATCTTATAGTTAAATTCCTTTTTTAAATTATAAAGATAAGATTTTTTAAAAGAATTTGTCACCGTTGTATTTATATAATCTACTACTGCTGCAAAGATTATTAGTATTAGAAATAGTAATAAGACAATAAAAATTGCTAGTTCTTTGGGAAGACTAGAGAATATACCCAATTGTGTGTTTGCCAAAGAGCCATTTTGATTATTCCAACCAAAAAAATGTAATAAAGGTATAAGTAATAACAACCCTATACCTGCACAAAATGTGTTAATAATAGTTAATAAACACCCCAATACGAATTTATATGGTGAATGTTTTATTAAGTCATTAATGTATAGATAAAAATAATATATATTCTTTTTAGTATTTTTCATCAAAATTAGTCTCTATCAATTCTACTAAGTCTTGAATAGTTGTTTTTGTACGGATGTTGAGAATTTTAGAAAAACTTGCTTGTGATGCTAACTTAAATGATATTTTTGCTTTCTCAAGTTTAGATTTTTTGTCAATAGATACTAATTTATCAGCAAATATGCTGTCGTGTACTAAGCTAATTTTTTCAATTCCATAAATTTTTTCTAATAAGTTTTGACTTTCTAGGTTTTGTGTCCTAAGTTTAAACACATTTTCTACTGGTAGCTTTTCATTACAAAATGGTGCTTGCCAATAGAATCTTTTTAATTTCGGTCTAACTTTTAATAAGTTTGTGTTATCTATCTCAAGCTGTTTAGTTGCTTGAAGCCAAAGCTTTATATATGCAAAGGCAGACTCAACATATACTTTGTCATCAATTAGCGACAATACACAAAATTGATCAGCTAGTATTCTATAATCTTTTTTTGCAAGAGCTGCCAAAACAGTAGATTTTCCTACACCTGAATTTCCTAGTAGCAAATTTGCAGTTTCATTATCACTTGTAAAGCTACAACCTCTTAAAATTATCTTACCTTGTTTTGCTAAAAAATATGGTATAGCAGCACTGACTAAGAAATTAACTATAGTTTGACTGTCAATATCTTTATGGTACTTAATAGTTATTTTATCATCAGTAATTTTGTAACATCCAATTGAGGGTATATCTAAAATTATATCTCCTTCTGAGTCCATACCTAATCCATTATTTATTTGGTTTTTGATTATAAAAGATAGATTATCTACGACTTCTATTACAAGAGTTGGCTGTTTCGAATCAAAACTTTTAACTATATTTAAGAATGGTATACTTAGTTGAGAATTTATATTTATCCCATAAATATTGTATTTATGCATTAGTTAAATTTATTTCATTTGATTCTCAAATTAGTATATGTTTACAATAGAGATTATTCAATCTCCAGATGAAAATTTTTAATGCTAGATAAAATTAAATATAAAACTGTATGGTTAGCCTCTTATCCTAAATCAGGAAATACATGGTTTAGAATTTTTCTAACTAATTATATTAATAATTCTGATACACCAGCATCAATTAATGATTTAGAGCGAACTCCTATCGCTAGTTCAAGATGGCATTTTGATCAACTCTATAGTATCGATTCCGCGGACTTATACTTTGATGAAATAGATAATATGAGACCAGCATTATACGATAGTTGGAAAGAAAACGAGAGTATGCAATTTCATAAGGTTCATGATGCATATACTTATATTGAAAATGAACCATTACTTGGTAATCCTGTAGATCAGGCTGCTATATATCTTATCAGGAACCCTTTAGATGTAGCTATATCATTTGCTCATCATAGTGGCTATGAAGATATCAATAAGATTATAAAAGAAATGGCTGATGATGATTTTACACTTTGTGGTACCGATAAAACTATGCCAAATCAACTTAGACAAAAGCATCTTAGTTGGAGTAATCATGTTAAGAGTTGGGAGGATGCACCAATTGATAAGCTTTTTCTCAGATATGAAGATATGGTAGCTAATCCTATCAAAGAGTTTACTAAAGCTATAGTATTTTTGGGTATGGAACTAGACCAAGCAAGATTGGAGAAAGCAGTTGAGTTTAGTAGTTTTGAAAATCTTAAAAAACAAGAGCAAGAGAATGGTTTTCAGGAAAAAGCTCCAAATGCAAAAAGTTTTTTTAGAAAAGGTAAAGTTTCTGATTACTTAGAAGCTTTAACGCAAGAACAAATCGATCAAATAACACAAGATCATAAAGAGGTAATGCTCAAATATGGCTTCATTAAAGTATAAAACAGATATCACTTTTCAATTTTTATTATATCTAATAAGAAAACATATTCATAAAAACAATCAAGATTATGTTGATCAATTTGATATACAGAAGATTGAGTTAGTTGATTTTGATAAGTTATTTAATCTGATAACATATCATAAAGTTGAGTTAATAGTCTTACCAATTATAAAAGATATTAATATCCCAAAATTTGATTATAATCGACTAATTTTAAGAGCTAAAAAAATAGTTACTAAACAGTTATTAATGGAGAAACTACTTTCAGATATATTATCAAAATTTGCTGAGCATAAAATTGAAAACGTTATTTTGAAAGGATTACCACTAGACAAAAAACTTTATGGGAGTCAACCTAAAAGAGTTTATAAAGACATAGATATTCTGGTAAAAGAAAATCAACTTAATCTTGTACATAATATACTCTTAAGCATTGGGTTTAATATAAGCAAACACATTCGTTATAATCTTGAATTTTTTGAAAAATATCCTCTATGTAAAAAAGGGATAAAAGATCTTACATATGTGCATAAAAGCTTAAATATAATATTAGAATTACATTGGCGTATAACTATAATAGATGATTTAAAAATAAACCTTAATCAGAATTTTTTAAAAAAGGTAGTTTATAATTCAAAAGAATATATGACATTGACAGATGAGTATGAACTTTTGTATCTTATCTACCACGGTGGTATGTCTGGTTGGCATAGACTAAAGTGGCTTATAGATATAGTAGATTATATAAATCTTGATAGTATCGATAAGCAAACATTTCTAAGATTAATAACTAAGTTTAGAATTAATAAACTAATTATTGATTTAAGATTTATCCTTTGTGAGCTATTTCTAGTACAGGATAATTTATTTACTTCTGTTTTAAAACCTAGATATATTTTTTTTGAGAACTATAGAAGAAGTTATGTTCTAGAAAAATTATATACTACAGATCTTTCTATAAAAGAATTAACTAAAAAGGATCTATTTTATATCTTCTTAGTTACTCCAAGTAAATTAAAATTTCTAAGTACTTATTCAATTGGTTTTTTTTATAAAAATAAAGCTATTAAACTTTAAAATAAAATATAATTTATCGAGGTGAAATGTGCAAACACATTTAAAAAAACTAGAAAATGAATCAATACAGATATTTAGAGAGGTAGTAGCTCAATTTGATAATCCTGTGATGCTTTATTCAGTAGGTAAAGATTCATCTGTACTGCTTCACTTAGCTCGTAAAGCTTTTTATCCGTCAAAGATACCATTTCCATTACTTCATGTTGATACTACATGGAAGTTTAAAGAAATGATAGAGTTTAGGGATAGTATGGCAAAGAAGTATGATTTTGAGCTAATAGTGCATATTAATCAACAAGGGGTTGACAATGGAATAAGTCCTTTTTCTCATGGCAGTGTCAAACATACTGATATTATGAAAACACAGTCACTTAAGCAAGCTTTAGATAAATATAAGTTTGATGCGGCATTTGGTGGCGCGCGTCGTGATGAAGAAAAGTCTCGGGCTAAAGAAAGAATTTTTTCTTTTAGAGATAAAAATCATCGTTGGGACCCTAAAAATCAGCGCCCCGAATTATGGAATATTTATAATTGTATGGTCAACAAAGGAGAAAGTATACGAGTGTTTCCATTATCAAATTGGACTGAGTTAGATATTTGGCAATATATTTATATGGAGAATATTAAGATTCCCAGTTTATATTTTGCTATGCAAAGACCAGTAGTTGAATATGAAGGAATATTAATGATGGTTAATGATGAGAGGACTCCAGTAGAATTAAGACAAAAAGCAACTAATAAAAAAGTGCGCTTTAGAACATTGGGCTGCTATCCACTTACAGGAGCTATAGAGTCTGATGCTGATACATTGCCTAAGATTATTCAAGAAATGCTATTAACCAAAACATCTGAGCGACAAGGTCGAGCTATAGATAAAGACAGTAGTAGTTCTATGGAAAAGAAAAAGATTGAAGGGTATTTTTAATATTTAGAATAATTTAACTTGAAAGTAAATGTCTAATATATTTAAATTTTCTTTGTGAAAGAAAACCTTTAAAATCCTAATCTAAGATATCTATGACTAAAAAAGTATTATGTGTCCTAGCAAGGAGATAACTACGATAAAGTCTAATTTAGATTGTAAAAAAGAATTTAATATAAGAGTCTGGCACAAACCTGTGTTGCTGATAATAAGAAAGCCACGAGCCACTCGAGGATTTGAGCTTTTAGGTAAACTTTACCAAGAACCAGAGGAAGTATATTGGGATCCTGATGGTAGATATGGCGTGTCGTAGAAATTTAGATTATAAAATAAAATTACTTTTAACAAATTAACTATAACTTTACCCTAATTCATTTTTTTGACATTTTCAGTTTATTAATTTAGATTAGTATCTGTTTTGTTTGGTGTGATATCATAGGTTATGGGAGAAAATAGGAATTTATAAATGAATCATAAATTGAAAACTGACAAAAATCAAATTAAATATACAGATTTAGATTACCGCATAAAAACAAAATGGAGTAAACCTGAATTATATTGCCTCAATACAACAAATGGTAATAGAGTATTGCAAGGAAAGCCAACTGCTGCACAGGCTGAGTCAACGACCCAGACGTACACGAGGGTAGCAGGTCCCAGTTAGAAAAAACAATCAAAAAACGTATGTTAAACAAAAATTTAGAGACAATACTAAAAATTTTGTTTTTAATATTAGATCAAAACTGTTGGGAAAATACTAATGTAGTTATGTTTAAATAGTTTATAAGTAGGGTATCTTGGATAGGGTTTAGTATTTATACATTTCAGATTTTTGTAGTGTTGAATTTTTTACATTTTGTCAGAGTGTTCTAGAAACTGTTTATGTAAGAAGTATAGAGAATTTTAATCATTGTAACTTGAAAGCCAATTACCAATTGGTTATTATGACAAGAGATTATGTAATAGTAGCTATATATTTGACTTAAAACCCAGCAGAGACATTGTATATAAGCAATACCTGCATAGTCCAACACACCAAATTAATCAATAGTAAGGAGCAAATATGAACATTATTAAGATCGAAGCTGCAAGTGTTTGCAATGACTCAAAAACCGTAAAAAGAGCATGGCACCCCCCTTTGTTATCGACTCAACATCAGGAAGGGGAAAGCATTGAGGGAAAAGTTCCAAACGCCGCTGAACAATTTGGTACCCAAGGTGCGAGTTAATAGAAAATGTATCTAAAATATTTAGAGATAAATTTGTAGTAGTAGTTGAAGTATTTAACTTGTTTAATAAAAGTATCTAAAAATCCGTATCGATCCTTACCATATTCTTAAATTCTAAGATTAGCAACAAGTACTCATAAAATTGGTTGATTTTGATTAGAAAATTATTTTGATATTGTATTTCCTGTTGGTATAATTTTTTCAATATCCAACTAAATGTTAAATATAGTTTGAAGGGTTAGCCTTGTCGATATATTAAAACGTGTTTTATTAGACTAAAAAAGGACAAAAGATGGAAAGATGTTTAGAAAAACAAAGAACAGACGAGGCACATATCCGTGGCATATGGGTAGCGCCCATGTTATGTATTAATGAAATATCTTTGATTATTATAAACGGGAAACAGCCTGCAGGGGCTGAAACAACAAACGCAGGCGTTGATTTCGGTCCTTCCTAATTTTTTAACTTAAACAAAATATTTAGATATAAATTTATAGTAATAGTTGAAGTATTTAACTTGTTTAATAAAAGTATCTAAAAATCCGTATCAATCTTTACCGTATTCTTAAATTCTAAGATTAGCAGTAAGTACTTATAAAGTTGGTTGATTTTGATTAGAAAATTATTTTGATATTGTATTTCCTGTTGGTATAATTAGCTTTGGTTATAGTTAAGTGCTAAATATTTTGAAGGGATATCTTTAGTTTTGTAATAAATTATATTCGTTTGAGGCATATTGACATAGGGAAATATATGATAGAGTTCGCACCACAAAATTTAAATTTGAGAATGAATATTCCAGGTAATTGGGTTCCTCCAGTGTTGGTAAAAGTTTGCCAGGAATATATTCCGACTGTCAATGGAAAGTCAATCGAAGATCAAGTTGAATTACAAATAGTGACCACAGGCCCTTCTTAGATTTCTGATTACCGGAAATGTCCTTAAACAAAATATTTAAATATAAATTTGTAGTAGTTGTGGAAGTATTTAACTTGTTTAATAAAAGTATCTAAAATTCTCATCTCTAAATCCGTATCAACCCTTACAGTATTCTTAAACTTTAAGATTAGCAGCAAGTGCTCATAAAGTTGGTTTGATTTTAATTACAAAGTCGTTCTTGGTTTTATCTTTTACATTGATAATGCTTATATGCGATATTTTTACACCTAGAAATTCAAAAGTTTTAGAATTTCTATAGATATATTTATGTGATTTGATATGCTTGTTTAGATGTTTTTAGCTGCCATTACTTTTTGATAGTTGATATTATGGCTAAAATGCCAGTAAATTGTGCTATTATGATCTGAGTTTTTCTGTTGAGATATAATCATGGTAAGAAATCTCTTATATTGTTCAAGGTTATCTCTAGTAACTATTATCCATGATTATATTTTCAACAATACCTATCAGTTTATCAAATTGAAAGCCAAATGTGTTTGATGGTTTAGTTATGGGATAAGGTTAAACTAAATTGCAAAAGTGATTTTGTTTGTCTAATATTGTCGATATGCGTTATAAAAGGGTGCTTAATATAAATTGACACATCAATCAAACTTAATAGCTACAAATATTGAGCAGTATCTCAAACAGCATGAGCAAAAAGAGCTACTGAGGTTTATTACTTGTGGAAGCGTAGATGATGGTAAGAGTACCTTAATTGGAAGACTTTTGCATGATAGTAAGATGATTTTTGAAGATCAATTAGCCGCAATTGTGGCAGAGAGTAAAAAAGTTGGCACGCAGGGTGATAAATTAGATTTAGCGCTATTAGTTGATGGTTTACAGTCTGAGAGGGAGCAGGGTATTACTATTGACGTTGCTTATAGATATTTTTCTACTGATAAGCGAAAATTTATTATTGCCGATACACCAGGACATGAGCAATATACTCGTAATATGGCAACTGGTGCTTCAAACTGTGATTTAGCTATTATACTTATAGATGCCAGAAAAGGACTACAAACACAGACTCGTAGGCATAGTTTTATTTGTTCACTACTAGGTATAAAGCATGTTATAGTAGCAGTTAACAAAATGGATACTGTAGGATACTCTCAACAAATTTATAAATCTATACAAGATGAGTATTTGAAATTAGCGGGAAGTTTACAAATTCCAGATATTAGATTTGTGCCTATATCAGCTCTTGATGGTGATAATGTAGTTTCAAAAAGCACAAAAATGCCTTGGTTTAGAGGTTCTCCGTTAATGCATTATTTAGAAACTATAAAAATAGATTATTCTCACAATGATGAGTTTCGTTTTCCTGTACAGTTAGTGTGTAGACCAAATTCAGATTTTAGAGGATTTCAAGGAACCGTAGTATCAGGTTATGCTAAAGTAGGAGACACTATTAGGGTAATGCCTAGCGGTAAAATTACTACAATAAAGTCAATACTGAGCTTTGATGGAGAATTAAATGAGGCTGAAGCAGGTCAAGCGATAACTATAACCACCCATGATGAAATAGATATTAGTCGAGGTGATATAATTGTTCATAAGGATGCTATACCACATACATCATCTATGCTTAGGGCAAATATTGTATGGATGTCTGAACAGCCTTTGATAGAGTATAAAGATTACTATGTTAAATTCTTAACGAAGCAGGTTACAGGTAGTGTAAATAAATTTAATTATAAAACTGATATAAATACTCTCAAAGAAATCGCTTGCGGCATGCTTGAGCTAAATGAAATAGCAACAGTAGAACTAAATCTTTCTGAACCTGTTTGTTTTGATAACTATCAGAAAAATCGAATTACAGGAGCTTTCATAATCATAGATCGACTCACTAATGTTACTGCTGGAGCAGGTATGGTTATTAAGCCGTTAGCTATGAATGATAAAAAAGATAATACCAGTAACTATTCAGAATTTGAGCTAGAGCTAAATGCGCTTATCAGAAAACACTTTCCGCATTGGGGAGCTAAAAATTTAAGAGAATAGTTTATTTAAAGAGGTTTAAATGAGTATTAATATCCTATGGCATAAAACTAGTGTTTTAACTGAAGAAAGAAGCTTACAGAAAAAGCATAAGCCAGTAGTTTTATGGTATACAGGGCTTAGTGGTGCTGGTAAATCTACTATTGCAAATGCTGTTGATAGAATATTGTATGAAAGAGGTTGCCATACTTATATACTAGATGGCGATAATATACGTCATGGTCTTAACCGTGATTTGGGTTTTGATGAAATAAGTAGAACAGAGAATATACGTAGGATTTCAGAAATAGCAAAACTTTTTGTTGATGCAGGTTTAATTGTTAGTATAGCTTTGATATCACCGTTTATTCTTGATAGAGAGCAAGCAAGGAAACTTATTGGTGATAATTTCATAGAGATATTTGTAGATGCACCTCTAGCGGAGTGCGAAAAAAGAGATCCCAAAAAGTTATATAAAAAAGCTAGGGAAAGAGAAATTGCCAACTTTACTGGTATATCCTCGCCTTATGAAAAACCTATAAACCCTGATATACATATTACAACTTCAACAAAAACAATTCATGAATGTGCAAATAAAATCATAAATTACCTATTAGACAAAAATATACTTACTAAAGTAGTTTAAGTTTACTGATAGTTACTATAAGCCTTTTTCTATCTAACTATCTAAATTTCACTTGTATAGTTTTCTAGACTTTCTTATAAAACTCGGATAGCTAAGTAAGACATATTTTTTTGAAGAAAATATAAGATTCTTTTGAGAAAATAAAAATAAATCTAATAAGCCTACTAGGCATAAAAGTAGTACATTCTGTCATCCTAAACTTGTTTCAGGATCTCAATAAAATCGATACTTATAATGAGATGCAGAAATAAATTCAGCAATCTGTAGTTAGATAAATTTTTTCTCTAAAAAACATTTTAGAAGGGTTTTCTTGTTTTAGTAAGTACACTTATTTAGCTTAAGGCTTAGTTCATTTTTTTGAAAACTTATAAAAGATATCAGAACTAGAAAAAATAGACTTGCATTACTTGTAAACTTAGGTAAGATGTTTAGAAACATAACAGGTATATCTGAAAAATAAATGAATAAAAAAGACGAGTATATAGAGATAAATATTACGAGTTTTTTCATTTTTTTATATAAAAACTTGAGAACACTAATTTTATCTTTTATTTTGTTAACGATTTTAGCTACTGCTTTTTTGTATTATAAAAGTACCATTACTAAAGGAATTGTATTAAAACAAATGATACAGGCTCCTTCATATTTTGATGGTAGTCAAAATCTTCATGTAATAATAGGCTATGATAGATTAAATCTAATTTTACAAAATATTCTTAGTGAGCTTAAACAAGCTAATCCACAAGATAAATTATTACAGAAAGTAACTCTTCTTTATCCATTTGATAAATATGAAATTGGTGATCAAAAGCAATTTGTAACAGCAAATGGTCAAAATAGTGTCGAAACAAAAGCTGTTATTAAAGATAGCAATTATGAATTAAAGAAAAAATATGATGATCAAAAGTCATATTTTACTTTACTAATTCAATCAAAAAAAACTGATACTAAAAGTATATCGCAATTATATCAAGATATAATTAAGAAGTTTTCTGAATCAACTCTTATAACACAAGAGACACAACTTTGGAAAAAAAGTATCGAAACAAATATACAACAATCTTCTGAAAAGCTAATCGAATATAATAGATTGCTAAAGCAAGATGAAATAACTTTAAAAGATCTTATGGCTAAAAAATCTAATGATAATGTCGTAAATAGCCAAACGCAAGCAATGATAATAAAATATATAACTATGGTCAATGACTTAAAGATGCAGGTGTTCTCGTTAAAACAATCTATAGATACTAATAAACTGTGGCTTAGTACAGCTAATCTGCAAATATCAGATTTTGGTGGTGTCGTAGAGGAACGAATGATATCTGGAGTCTCCTATAAGTTACTTTTAGCTGTTTTACTATTAATTGTGTTTAGTTCACTATTTATAACGATGATAATAGGTTTTTTCAAAAAAATAGCTGTTGAAGCTAAAAAAGGGTAATTTTGATCTAATTTATATAAGAATCTATTTATAAAATTAAAAATCTATATTTGAAAAATTTGCTATCTCAGTTATTATTGCTTAGTATTTTAAAATTACTTAAATTAATAAATATGCCAAGTCTTAAAAAAACAAAGTTAATTGTAATAGTGAAAATCTAAAAACAAAAAAATATGGTTTGCTCCAAGCTTAAAGGTATATAGTTGTCCTACTATTAAAACAAAACGATTTGATCAGCCAATCGAATCTACACTTCCATCACCAACACGTACATTTAATCCATCATAAAAATTGTAAAGTAATTTTAAGCTTTAAAAATTCAATATTTTATTGCAGAGTACTATATTTTGGTTTTACTATTAACTAATATCGCATGATAATTTTATGGTTGAATAAGTATAATTATGTTATAGTTATGTCTTGAAGACAACAGGGGTGCTGTTTTATCTAAAAATGGCTGAGAAGTGACCCTTTGTACCTGATCTAAGTAATATTAGCGTAGGGAGTTTGTTTGGTTATCTTTTTTCTAAAGGAGCATCATACAAACTCTTATTATTTGATTAAAATAATAGGATATCAATAATGGAAAATTTTGGTTACATAACTCTAAATATATCTTTAATAATTTATTTCATCCATTTTCTACCACAAACGATTCATAATCAGTTTAAACATAAAACATTTGAAATTAGTTTGTGGACACATTCTTTGATGATTGTAGCAAACTCTTTAGATTTAATTTATGCTATTGGTTTTAATATGCAGTGGCAGTATATTTTAGTTGATATAATTTTATTAAGTTTTTAACAATTCAGCAATTTCAAATCTTAAATGATCGTAGAGAAAAATATATATTTATACATACAATTTTTATACTTTTATATTTATCTTTAGTAATTGTTATGATTTATTTTATTAGCTTGAGTAATCATATTTTGCTTTGGTTTGGCTCAATAAGTGGGGTTATTTATAATCTCTACTGGTTACCACAAATTTATAAAAATTACCGTCAGAAACAAGCGGAAGGTTTTAGTATTTTTTATCTAGGACTTTCACTTATTAGTATTATTTGTGATATTAATAGTGCTATATTTTTGGGTTGGCCATTAGTATCAGTGATTGTCTCTAGTTGTTTATCTATTTTGGTATTAATACAGGTAATTCAATATTTCTATTATAAAAAAGGTTTATTCAAGCAATATCATAAAAGCATATAAACTAGCTGTAAACTTGTTAGCTCTTTGTGTTAGAATTATTGCTATTATCTTTGAATTATTATAGACAATGAAAAGTATCAATAAATTTATCTTGCTCCTAGGAGCATTGGCTTTTTCAGTATCAGCTTTTGCAGTAGAACAAACCTCATATAATGCATATACTATTGGTCAGGCATTAGGTAAAGTTTCCCATAAAAGTTTTGCTGCTATGGACCAAGAGCTAGTCAAAAAAGATTTCATCTTAGGTTTTGATGATACTATTCTAGATCAAAAGCCTAATATTAGCAAAATCTCAGATAAAGACTCATATGAAGTGGGGATGATTATAGCAGCGCAGTATAAACTAAGATTGAAAAAAATGATTACAGTAGATAAAGCTAACTGTCAAGAGTTTATCAAAGGTTTTAATGAAGGTGTTGACACAAAAGATACAAAACTTACTATTCAAGATAAACAGATATTAAAGCATTTTAAAATATCTCATGATGAAGATAATTAGTTAGATTATTTAGTAATATGTATTGATAAATGTATTCTGCTACTTTATTCTTAATCCTAATTTAGTTAAATACTATCAATAAAATAATAATGCAACAGCTAAAAGATATTCAGGCACTTATTAAAGAGGATATACAAAATAATAATCAATTCATAATTGATTCTCTTTGCTCAGATGTCGTGCTTATTAACCAAATTAGCCACTATATAATAAATAGTGGTGGTAAGAGATTAAGACCTCTGTTAGTAATGTTGTTTGCTAGAGCCTTAAATTATAATGGAGATAAACATTTAGCATGTGCCGCAATTATTGAGTTTATCCATACAGCAACACTTCTTCATGATGATGTTGTTGATGATTCGCAATTGCGTCGTGGTAAGCAAACAGCAAATAATGTCTTTGGTAATGCTGCCAGTGTTTTGACTGGAGATTTTCTTTATTCTAGAGCTTTTCAGATGATGGTAAGTTTAGATAATATGCAAATTATGCAAATATTAGCTGATGCAACTAATAAAATCTCAGAAGGGGAGGTGCTACAGCTATTAAATGCACGCAATAGCGAAATTAGTGAAGAAGACTATATTAAAGTGATATATTGCAAAACAGCAAAATTATTTGAGGCTGCTTGTGAATTAGCAGGTGTAATCAGTCTAGACAAACAAAGTTATGCTAAGTATCAGGATAATATTAGAAACTACGGTGTTTATTTAGGTAATGCTTTTCAGATTGCAGATGATGTTCTAGATTATGTATCTGATGCAGAAAGTTTAGGTAAAAATATTGGTGATGACCTTGATGAAGGTAAAATGACCTTACCGACAATTTACACGCTAGCTAATGTTAATCAACAACAGCAACAAATTCTCAAAAAAGCAATTGAAAATGGTGAATACGCGATTGATGAGATCATAGCAATGGTTAAAAATAGTGGTGCTGTAGATTATTCATATAAAGTAGCTTGTCAGTATGCTGATCTCGCTAAACAACAAATAGATTTCTTACCAGATTCAGAATATAAGCAAGCTATGATTTTATTATGTGATCTAGCAGTAAAAAGAAAGAATTAACTTTTATAAAAACCTTTTTATTTAAAATCTTTGAGCGTGATTTCAAAAGAAAGAGCTTGGTTAGGTCCTATAACAGCAGGTGCTCTAGTTCCGTACGCCTTGTCTGGAGAACAGTATAAGATTATTGTTGAACCATTAGGTATTTTAGGAATAGCCTCTTTCCAGCATTCGATTAAGTTTCTAAGTGGGAATGTTGCGTTATCACTTGAGTCAAATGTAGGACCAATTAGTTTAGCTTCTTTGACCTCGTTTAGTTTTGATTTATCATCTTCGTAAGTTATAACTGGCGTAGTTCCTTTATAAGCTATTGTAACTTGACTATCAGAATTAGGCTTTTTGCCATCGCCTTGCTTAATCATTTGATAGTAAACACCATCATCAACTTTTATAGCATTATCCATTTTAGCAATTTGTGTCATAAATTCTTGTGATTTTGTTTTGTTTAAATTAGCTGTATCTAATTGCTTTTTAATCATTTTATCTTTAAGAGTTTCCATATTTCTGCGGATTTGACTCTCGGAGATTCTTGGCTTATTATCATTGATAGCATCTGTAAAACCAGCTATTGTTTGCTTATCATATAAGCCAAAATCTTGCTTAGCTATACCAGCACCTACTTGATAGCCTACTACATAGCTTGCATTAGCTCCCATTTTTATTGTTGAATTATCTTGAGCTGATTTGTTTGTAGCAACGCTTTGTTTAGTTTGGCTAGCTGTAGTTAAATCTTGATTATTATTTTGTGTTATAGTCGCAGCATCTTTAGTTACTTGCTGAGTATTTGTAGAATCTACTAAATCTTTGTTTGTTGAGCATGAATTTATAGCTAATCCTAATAATGAGCATGACATAATTGCTACTATTTTCTTTAACTTCATCTTTTCTCCTTAATTATCTTTTTATATCTCTCTTTGAGATATTTACAAAATCAAAAAGCTCTTTATCTAACATTTGTGATAGGGAAATATTTGATAGAGCTTTAAATATTACATTTTTTCTTTCAGGATTGTTTTGTTCCCATCTATTAAGCATATCTTTTATAAACACCCTTTGCAAATTATCTTGTGACCCACATAGGTTACAAGGAATTATTGGAAACTCTTTTAATTGAGAATATTCTAATGTTTCTTTTTCACTTACAAAAGCAAGAGGGCGTATTACGATATTACGTTTATCATCACTAAGTAGTTTAGCTGGCATAGCTTTGATTGAGCCATTATAAAAGAGATTCAAAAAAAATGTCTCGATAATGTCATCACGGTGGTGACCTAATGCTACCTTGGTTACATTATTTTCTTCAGCAAAATCATATAATATGCCACGACGCATGCGTGAGCATAAACCACAGGTGGTTTTTCCATCAGGAATTACGCGCTTAACAACGCTATAAGTATCACGTTCAATGATATAGAATTCTATCCCTTTATTTTTTAGATAATTAGGTAATACTTCCTCAGGAAAGCCTGGTTGTTTCTGATCGAGATTTACTGCGATTATATCAAAACTTATAGGCGCCTTTTTCTGCAGTAACAATAACATCTCAAGTAGACAATAAGAATCTTTACCACCAGATAGGCATACCATAATTTTATCGCCATCTTCAATCATGTTATATTGATTGATTGCTTGAGCAGTTTTTCTTAAAATCTGTCTTTCAAGTTTCTTTAAAATTTGTTTATCATTATTAGTCATTTTGTTCTAAGATTAATTGTTTTAGTTGTGCGGGAATTTTTTGTAATCTACCTGTCTTAGCATTATAGCAGGCTAATTTGGCTTTTGCTCTAGTGATAACTTCATCACTACCTAATATACGGATTTCATATTCAAACTCCATACTAGCAGCACCTATTTTAACAATATACTGTGTTACTTGTATTTTGTTTGGATGTTTAAGAGGGAGAATATATTTACAAGTTTGCTCTGTAATGACTAGCTGAATAGAGTTTTCTTTAGCCCAAGTCATTAGTCCTGTATTTTCATATGCCCAAGTAGTTCTTGCTTCTTCAAAGTAATCAAAATATTTACCATTATTTACATGGTCATTTTTATCAGTATCCGACCAACGAATGTTAGTTATTATTTTAAATATATTAGATTTCATTTTTTACCTTTAATATTTAGAATATATACGATAGTAATGGTTTGCGTGGAACTTCACAGTTTTGCAATTGGATAGAGTATTTTTGGGCTATTTCAGTAGTTTTACGAGCATAATTTTTTAAGAATGAATTGTTTCTATGCGTACCACGTTTATAACCACCTATACCTTCGTGGTATGCTAGATATAGATTATAAGTATCTGTCTTGCTTATACCTGTTTTATTATGTACATCATTCAAATACCAGCCGATAAAATCTGTGGCATCTGCAAAATTTGACCTTGAGACAAATGATTGTTTTGTTTCTTTTTTATAATGATCCCAAGTACCATCTAAGGCTTGAGCATATCCATAAGCACTTGAAGCTCTGCCTTTTGGGATAAAGCCAAAATAATATTGCATTGATGGCTTAGCATCAGCTCTAAATGATGATTCTTGACGTATGAAAGCCATTTGTACATTCATAGGAATTCCCCAGCGATCATATGAGTCAAGCATATCATAATACCAATCAGGAAATTGATGAATAATACTACAAGCATTATTTATATTTGTTGGAGGCTCGGTAGCGCAAGATCCAAGAGTTGTTATTATGATAATTAAAGTTGTAAGTTTAATTATTTTTTTCATTTATAAATTCCTATAGAAGACATCAACTAGTTTATCTTGGAATCTTCGTGCATTATAACGATCAGAGGGTTTAAGATCATTAAGCATGATCGAAAAACTGATTCGGTGGTTTTTAGCTGTTAATACATAGCCTGATAATGTTGAAACTCCAGAGAGTGTTCCAGTTTTAGCATGCACTCGTCCAAGCAATTTACCACCCATCCTATATGAAATCGTACCACTCATACCTGATGCCGGTAAGTAATTGTAGAACTCTTTACCAATCTGACTATTATAAGCTTTAGTTAAAAAGTTGACCATAAATTCGGGAGTTACTCTATCTAAATGTGATAGTCCTGAACCGTCATACATTGTTAAAGATGATGTATCTAAACCTAGTTTTGAATAGAGTATACTCTGAACAGCTTCTGTACCTGCTTTAGTAGAACCAATTCCTTTTTCTTTTAAGCCTATAGTATTTAATATACTCTCGGCATATAAATTATCAGAATGCTTAAGGGTTTGATCGATAAAATGTCCGATCGTTTCAGATCTTGTTGTAATTTGTTCAGTATAGCCAGTAGGAATAGTGCCAGCTATAATGATATTACCATGTTTAATGCCATCAGAATTTAAGAAATCATTTACGGTATCTAAAGTTTTAAGAGCTGGATTTCTAATGGCTAATTTAAACATTTTTTCGGCGGCTCTTGATAAGTATCCACCAATGTATAAAACATTGTCATCATTCATTTCTATTGTAGTTGCATTTGAGGCACTAGTGTACTTTGCAGTATTTTTTATAGTGATATTACTTGCGTTACTTAATTCGACAATTCTTGTTGTTAGGCTATTAGCATTTTTAACTAATTTTATAACTGTACAATTTCGATTTAATGTGAAGCTTGATGCTGGGGCACCATAGCAGAATGTACTATCTTCTTTTGACCAGCCATCCGGGATATATGGTCCAGAGAAGACTCCAACGAGATAAACATCACCAGTGATTTTAGATATACCTTTATCAATTTTAATTTTTTTTATTAATGTGGCTAACTGACTACCAGTTAGTGCTGGATTACCAGTAAATTTTATGTACAAATCTCCATACAGAGTATGATCTTTTACTCTATCTGAAGGGTACATTATTGACGTTGTAAATCTAAAATCACTAGGTATCGCAAAAAGTGCTGCAACTATTGTAAAAACTTTATTATTACTTGCCGGCTTCATTGCTCTGTTTTGAGCATAAGCATATAACTGATTGCCGTTGATGGTTCTTTGAGTTGCTATAGCAATCTTTGTATCAGAAAGATTATACTTTTTTACAAGATACTGAACTTCACTACGTGTAGATGCTTGAGCAGTAGTTAAACTTACAACTAATATAGATAATGCTGCTAAAAGCTTAGTTTTTCTTATCAAAACTTTAAACCATATAAATTTCTAAAGAATCCTAAATCGAGATAATAGCATTTTATCTCTTATAAATACAGCAAGTTATGGTTATATTGTCTAATCTTAGGTTGTAGTTTTTTTAAAGTTAATTCTAACTAAATAACTAAACTTGCATTTGTATGTTAATATGATAAAATAATTGACTAAATTGAAATAATGGTAGGGACACTAGTCCTCTAAATAAACGTAATAAACTGGCATTTAAGTGAGGTGAGAGGGTATGCCAAGCGTTAGAATTAAAGAAAGAGAACCTTTTGATGTCGCTCTTAGAAGATTTAAAAGATCTTGCGAAAAGGCTGGAATAGTATCTGAACTACGTCGTAGAGAATACTTTGAAAAGCCAACTTGGGCACGCAAAAGAAAAAAAGCTGCCGCTGTTAAAAGAGCTCACAAGAGCAATATAATAGTTAAAAGGTAGTTAAATTTAATTCACCGTTGAGAGTTTAACTCTCCCTTTCACAAGGAATTCTTTTTTAAAATGTCACAAATTTTTGATCAGTTGACTCTTGATATGAAAGAGTCAATGAAAAATAAAGATAAAAATAGATTAACAACAATTCGTATGGCAATGTCTGCGATAAAACAAAAGCAGATTGATGAAAAAATACAGATCACTGATGAGGTAGTAATTGCTGTAATTACAAAAATGATTAAGCAAAGACAAGATTCATTTGATCAATACATCAAAGCAAATAGAGCTGAGCTTGCTGAAGGTGAAAAAAGAGAGATAGAAATATTGACTCAATACATGCCAAAGCAACTAAGTGATGAAGAGGTTGTTGCGATAGTTCAGAAAGCTATAGAATCTGTTGGAGCTACATCGATGAAAGAGATGGGCAAAATTATGGCAAGTGTAAAAAAAGAGCTTGCTGGTAGGACAGATATGAGTAAAGTAAGTGCTATTGTAAAATCTAACTTAGCTTAAGGACAAAGCTTTAAATCAGTATGGCGAAAAAAGTCTCGAATAATTTTATAAAAGAGCTTATAGCTACAGCTGATATAGTTGATGTTGTTTCAAGATATGTTAACTTGAAAAAAACAGGCAAAAACTATAAGGGCTGTTGTCCTTTTCATAATGAAAAAACACCATCATTTTTTGTTAATCCAGAAAAAAATTTTTATCATTGTTTTGGATGTCAGGCATCTGGAGATGCGTTAACATTTGTTAAAAGTATTAATAATCTTGAGTTTATTGAAGCTGTAAAAAATCTTGCTGAAATTGTTGGCAAACCAGTTGAATATGAAAATTATTCTCAAGAAGATATTCAAAAAGAACAACTTTATAACAAATGTATAAGCTTTTTAGCGGCAGCTCAAAAATACTATCGTTGGAATTTAGGTAATTCTGTCACCAAAGATAAAGCTATAAACTACCTTAAAAAAAGAGGTATAGATAGTAATTTGGCTAGATTCTTTGGTATAGGATATTCATCTGAGGGTTGGAATAATATTACTGAACTAGCAAAATCTATAAATATTTCGGAGGAGATATTAGTTGATACTGGGCTTGCGATAAAAAATGATAAAGGAAGCTTGTATGATCGTTTTCGTGGTCGTATTATGTTTCCTATCAGAAATATTCAAGGCAATGTAATTGCTTATGGAGGTAGAGTAATAGACGATTCTGATGGAGTTAAGTATATAAATTCACCGGAAACTTTAGTTTTTCAGAAAAATAATATTTTATATGGACTCTATGAGTATCGTGAAAGAAAAAAACAACTTCCGCATCTAACTAATCAAAGTCTTGTAGTAGTAGAGGGTTATATGGATGTTGTTGGTTTAGCTCAGCATGGTTTTTATGCTGCGGTAGCTACATTAGGTACAGCATTTTCACCAAATCATGCTAAGATTTTATTTCGCGAAACTAACTCAGTAATTTTATGTTTCGATGGTGATAAAGCAGGACAAAAAGCAGCGCTTAGAACTATAAAGATCTTGTTACCAATATTAGATGGTAATAAAAAATTAAAGATTCTAACTCTACCAAAAGGAGATGATCCAGATGATTATATAAAGCAATATGGTTTAGAAAGATTTCATGCTGCTTTAGATAATTCACTGGCTGTAGCAGATTTTGTAATTGACAACCTTATTCAAGGTAGAGATCTGACTAAAGCAGAATCAAAAGCAGAAGTTTTAGAGAATTTAAAAAATTTTTTATTAGATGTGGCAGATAATATTTACTCAGAAAGTATTACTGCTACTATAGCTGATAAGATTGGTATAAAAGTTGAGCAACTTAAGAATTTGCTTAAGATACGTAAACAAAATTTACTAAATGTAACTAAGCAGCAAAATATTCAGCAAAAGAAATTAACGAAAAATCTCTTACTTGAAGAGGTTATTCTTGCTGAGTTATTTGTCAATCTTGCAGATTTTCGCCTTTTGCAACATACAAATGATTTTGAAATATTTGCTACTTCGAAAAATCTTGATATCTTAGCAAAAAGCTTGAAAATTTTAAAAGAAGACTCATCTAATCAAATTGAAGCTGTTATACTTATACAGCTACTGGCAGAGGACTATCCTGACTATAGAGAGTATTTTTTTGAGTTGTTAAGTTATGGTATAAACAATACGCAGAAAAAATATGCTGAAGATAAGTACCAAGAACAAATGTTCGTTATGCTAAAAAGAGTAGAAAACTCTAGTGTAAAAAAAAGATTAAAGTATTTAGCTTCATTACCCTTTAGAACTGATGTTCAGGAAATGGAACGTAAATATTTAGTAGCAAAATTAGGTAACAATAATATAAAATAAAATAAAATTCTATTGGAGTACTAGATGACAAAAGAAGATTTGCTCTCTGATCTAAAAGACTTGATGATTGATGGTAAGGAAAGGGGATACCTAACTAGAGCTGATATTTTAGATGCTTTGCCAGGAGATGTTTCTGAAGATCCTAAAATATATGAAGAAATTGAGGCTATACTTATTGACGCGGGTATTGATGTATATGATAGAACTCCGCAGTTAGAAGAAGATGATGAAAGAAAGGTTAGCGAAGCTAATCTTGATGATCTAAAAGGTAAGACTTCAGATCCTATTCGTATGTATATGCGTGAAATGGGTATTGTCGATCTTTTGGATAAAAAGGGTGAGACAGATATTGCTATTAGGATTGAGGAAGGTACTACAGAAGTATTTAGTACTATTTTAAGCTATCCGATAGTAATCAAAACTTATATTGAGCGTTTTCGTGAGCTAGAAGAAAAGGCTATAGATTATATGAACTCTCAAGATATTGAAGATGAACCTGTAGCTAGATATATTCGTTTTAATGAGATTATGGCAGGCTTTAGTGACGAACAAATAACTGAAGAAAAAATTGCTGAAGATGATCATGAGGAAAAAATTGATACTCAAAGGGCTTATGAATTCTTTACAAATTTAGAGAAAATGTTTGAAGAGTATCAAGAAAAACCTAACAAAAAACTTTATAGTAAAATAGTTAAGGAGTTTGATAATTTAAGGCTATCAACATCTCATTTGCAAAAGTTAGTTGATTATATTAGACTTCCTTATGCTCGAGTTAAAGAATTCGAAAGAAAAATTTTAAGGCTCTGCGTTGAAAGATCAAAAATGCCGCGTCAAGAGTTTATTAAAATTTATAAAGTCGGTTCTGTAGAATGGTTAGAGCCATTAACTAAAAAGTATAAATTTACTGAAAATACTATTAGAGAAATAAATAACCTTACTAAGCAAATCAACCAATTCCAAATTTTAATGATGATGGATATTGAAGAGCTTAAACAGGTAAATCTTGAGATCTCAAGAAGCGAAGCTAAGATTACTCAAGCGAAAAAAGAAATGATAGAAGCAAACTTAAGATTGGTTGTTTCTGAAGCTAAAAAATATACTAATAGAGGCTTACATTTCTTAGATATTATCCAAGAAGGAAATATTGGCTTAATGAAAGCTGTAGATAAGTTTGATTATCGTAAAGGCTTTAAGTTCTCGACATATGCTACTTGGTGGATACGTCAGGCAATTACTCGTTCTATTGCAGATCAGGCTAGAACTATTCGAGTACCTGTACATATGATTGAGACAATCAATAAAGTAAATAGAATTAAACGTCAGATTCTACAAGAAAAGGGGCGTGAAGCTACAGAAGAGGAGATTATCGAACATACTCCTAATATGACTAAAGAGAAGCTTAAAAAGATTTTGAATATTTCACATACACCAATTTCAATGGAGAGTCCAATTGGTGATGATGAAGATTCTACAGTAGGAGATTTTATCGAGGATAAAAATAACTATTCTCCTATAGAAGCGGCTAATTTAGAAAATTTACGTGAAGCAATAAAGGAGCTTATTGAAACTGGCTTAACTGAGAGAGAAGCTAAAGTTCTAATGATGCGTTTTGGTATTGGTATGAATACTGATCATACTTTAGAAGAAGTAGGTAAGCAGTTTAATGTTACTAGAGAGCGTATTAGACAAATTGAGGCTAAGGCTCTTAGGAAGCTTAAACATCCTTCTAGATCAGCATTTTTGAAAACTTTTTTATAGTTCTATATCTTTAATTTTCTTAAAACTTCTTAAATTTTATATTTTGAATATTCCTCTTAACTTATCTATAGCTTTAGTTCTTGTTATAATTTTAGTAGTTAAATAAGGGGGGAGTATGAAAAAAATAATAGTTATAGGAGCTGGGTTTGTTGGAATTAATTTTCTCAATAAAATAGCCAAACAAAGTAAAAACAAATATCATATCATTTTATTTGATAAAAATAATCATCATGTTTTTCAGCCAATGTTATATCAGGCAGCTACGGCTTTTATTCCTTTAAATAATGTTGTTGTTCCTATCAGAAAATTATTTGCTCAAAAAAATATAGAATTCAAAATGGAAGAAGTCATAGATATTTTACCTAGCCAGCAACTAGTTAAGACTGAAGCAAATAATTTATATTCATACGATTATTTAATTGTCGCAACTGGAATACAATATGATTATTTTGGTAATGATGATTGGCGAGAATATACTTTTTCTCTAAAAAGTGCCTATGATGCTCAGAAGATTAAATCACACATTCTTACACAATTTGAATTAGCTGAAGTAGCTCAGACTGATGAAGAGAAAAAATATTATTTAAGTTTTATTATTATTGGAGCAGGAGCAACGGGTGTTGAAATCACGGGAGCCTTATTAGATCTTTTACATACAGATTTTTTAAAGACTTATCATAACTTTTCAATAGATGATATTTCTATTTATTTAATTGAAGGAGGTGATAAAATTCTTTCAGCATTTCCAAAAGAGCTATCAAATCATGCTTATAATTCATTAAAAGCGAGAAAGGTAAATATTCATCTTAAAGAGCCTGTAATTAATATTTTAAATGGCCTTGTAATTACTGAAAAAAGTAGTTACCAAGGAGCTACAATTATTTGGAGTACTATCTTAAAAGGTCAAGGAATAGGCAATTGGATGAGTAGTCAAATCGAAAAAGGTAAGATAGCAGTTTTAGATGATCTAACTCATCGAAATTTTAAGAATATATACTTTGCTGGTGATATTTCTTATGTCAAAAATAATCCACTACCAGGTTTAGCAGCAGTAGCTAAACAACAGGGAAAGTATATTGCAAAAACTATTATTAAAAGAGACAAAAATAAAGTGTATAACGATTTTAAATATAAAGATTTAGGTAATATGGCTATTATTAAAAAGCATGAGGCTATAGCTAACATATTTGGAATGAAGTTCAAAGGTAAGTTAGGTTGGTTTATATGGGGAGGAGTACATATAACTTTTTTAATTAGTATAAGAAATAAGTTTGTAGTTAGCTTCAATTGGTTAAGCTATTATATCTGCAAAAGAATAGGCTCTATTGAATTTATAAAATCTAAGAAAACCAAAAAAGTAAATAAATTTGAAAATTAAGAGGTCTATTCACTTAATTGTGTAAAACTTCTGGATTCTTTTAAAGTCGATAGCCCCTAAATAAGTTATAGATATTTTTTAACCAACAAATTATCTATATGATGATAAGATTTATTTAATATCTTTAAGGGAATTAAAGAGCTTACTATGACAAGTCCCTTTTTTATAGAATACTGGAGGATAGCCAATTTCTGCTTTCACAGTTATAGTTTGTCCACCTTTGTATTCTTTATTTGAGTATATATGTATCCAATCATTACCTTTTGGCAGATATACATCCCATTCAGTAACACCTTGTTGATGTACAGGAGCTACTAAAAGGTCTTGACCCAGCAAATATTGATACTGAATATCATAACATAGAGGATCATTTTCATAGTGAATAAATAAAGGTCTTTGTACAGGTATGCCTTTTTGATGGTTTTCATTTACTAATGACTTTATATAAGGTTTAAGGGTAGTATATGTATTAACCATTTTTGCTAGGTGTTTTACAGCTTCATCATCTTGCTCAAACTGGAAGTTTTCATCAGGTCTGTTACCTTCGTGTGTTCTCATAACTACCGTAAATGCCGCCATATCTGCCCAGCGCATAAATAATTCTTTAGTTCTTTTCAATCCATGTAAAGAAGTGTAGCCACCAATATCACTATGATGTAATCCCATTCCACTCATTCCTGCTGACAATGCTGCTGGCACAACTGATGCCAGACCATCATGCAGGCTAAAGTCAACACATTGGTCGCCAGCCCATAAAAGAGTATTATAAGGTTGGAAGCCATTAAATCCAGCACGCATAAAGAATAATATTTCTCCTAGTTTGCCAGTTTCTTTAATTGCTTCATAATTTGCTTTAGCCCATAGCCTTGGCCAGTCGTTATGTGCTTTTTTTGCATCTATGCCGCTATGTAAAGTACAGTCTACAGGTAAGTACTCCCCAAAGTCTGCCATCCAACCATCTAGACCAAAGTCAATCATTTCTTTTTTAATAACTCTATTTTTGTACCATTCAAAGGCTTTTGGGTTTGTTAGATCAACAACACCACAGTAGAATTCGCCAAAATCAACTAAATACTCGTCACCATCTTTCGATTTAGCAAAATATCCAAGTTCAAATGCCTCATTATATAAGGGATAGTCTTTTACTAAATATGGATTTATATAACCTAAAAATTTTATACCTCTATCTTTTAGTTTAGGTATCTCAGTATCAAGGTTTGGGTACATTTCTTTATCCCATTGCCAGTTCCAATTTAGTCGTTTACCAAAACTTGTGACTCTTTTACCTTGCCAATCTTGTGCCCAAATTCCAGCTACTTTTACTCCTTTTTTGATTATATCATTAGTTTTTCTTAATACAGTTTCAGTACCATTTTGTAGGCCTACTATTAGACCATTATAAACCCACTCTGGTAGATTTGGCTGTCTACCAAAAAAATCTGTCAATTTCTCAAGTAAAGATATATAACTATCAGCTGTTCTAAATACTATGTTTTGAGGGATTTCCCAGCATTCTAATTCATGAAAATCATCATTTTTAAAGTTGAAATCCATATAAGCTGTACTATTCATATGGCAGAAGTATTTATGTGTGGAAATAAAAGTTGATTGGGGATAATTTGTATTATAATAATCTCCCCCAGCTTTATCTTTTACATCAGCCATCCATGTAACCAGAGTGCTTTTATCACGACCAACACCTGGCTCAGATGTCCAAAGTGGGAAATTTCTGCCTCTAAGGTTAAAGTATGAGAGTTGTTCCCCACAACCATATACTTTTTCATTACTATTAGCATTAATCCTTATCCAGAAGCGATTGAACTTGTTATCAATAGCTTTAAAAGATATTTTAAGCTGGTTGTCAGAATCATCTAAAGACATTTTTAATACAGGTTTACTATTGTAAAATAGTTGGAATGTATTATTACCTTCACAGATGGTTTCTAGGGGTAATCTCTCTGAAATGTAATCAGATATATTGAAGTTACCACGATACATTTCCATTGAATCCTGACCTTTTCCAATGAAAAAAGCAGGCTTCTCGGTACTATGTTTTATAAGAGTTATATTATCATAAATTATTTCTAATTCATTATTAGTGTTATTATTAACTTTTAGCATTACTATTTTACCTTTTTATATAAGTTTTCATATTTTGTTCCAGTCAAATCTTCACAAACTATTTTGACTTCTTGATTTACTTCAGCTTTAGAGCCACCTTTTTCTAGTCTGGATATTTCTTCTTTGATTATTTCAAAATTTTTTGGTGTTATTTTAAATCTAGTTGAGAAATATATTCCTATGAGTATTAGTATTATAGGTACAAATATAAAAACGTATCTCAAGGAGAATAGAGTGCTTGCAGATTGGTAAGCTAAATGAGGATTATAACCAATCATCTGTAATATTAGACCAATTAGTGGTAAGACAATAAGTCCTTGAGATACTTTACGTGCAGAAGACATTGCCCCAGCATAAACACCTGTTCTTCTTTCTTTACTAAGTAAAACATCAACTTCTGTAACAAAACTAAGCATAGCCATTGGTATCATATAGCATGGCGAAAGTCCAACTCCTATTAAAATGAAGCTAATAGAAATAGTCAATGCAGTAGCATTATTTTGATTTAGTAGCAGTAATCCCAGCATTGATAAAAGCCAGATTACAGCTCCAATGCGGTAGCTTGTGGCTTGACTAAATTTATTTGCAATAAATACATATACAGGTAAAACACATATTTGAGCAAGCCACATTGTGCTTATATAAGAAACTAGTTCTGGTTTTTCAAGATATGTTTTAATGAAGTATACACTTAATGTCATCAGAAAGTCTACAGCAGTAAATGCAAATAAATATAGTCCTAGTTGTGCACGAAATGATTTATTTTTGAAAGCTGATGCAAAAGAATAAACAAGAGTAGTTATTTTCGATACAAAAGTCTCTTTGTTCTGTTTTACTATTTTATTACTTATAGTTATTTCCTTAGTTCCAAAAAATACAGCAATCCAGACTATTGCATATAAAATCGAGAACATTGTTGCCATAATAATATACGCTTTATCACTGTATGTATAAGTAGCTAATATTATTGGTGCTACAGACGTTGCTAATATTGATGAGAATTGTGAAAAACCCATTCTAAAAGCGGATAATCTAACACGTTCGTTATACTCGTTGGTCATATCCGCTATTAGCGCGGCATATGGAGTAATAACCATAGAATATACAATATCAAATATACAATACATTGTTAAATAATATATAAAAGCTTGTATATCTGTGACATTATTAACTCCAACTTTTAATGGAGTCATCCACATTGGTATAAAAGTTATTATAATAGGTATTATACCTACTAAAAAGAAAACTCGCCTTCTGCCAAAACGTGTATTTGTTCTGTCTGATAGATTACCAAAAAAAGGATCTGTGATAGCCATCCAAAATCTACCGAATCCAAATAGTAGTCCTGCCAATATGGGAGATAAGCCAACATTATTTGTCAAAAATATCATAAAGAAGGTGCCTATAAGTACAAAAGCTCCTCCACCAAAAATATCTCCCATCCCATAACATATGTAATTTCTAAGTTTTAATTTTTGCAAAAAAAGTACTCTTTGTGACATATTTAAATTAACTATATAATAAATGTATTTAGCAATAGAATCACCTAATGGTCCAGCAAAAAATACCGGTTAACTGAAGTAGCTTATAATTTATAAAAGATTCTTGTTTATTCTTTGATGTGCAACTCAAATACCAACTATTATGCAGAAAAAGCTAAACTTGGCGATCCCTTAAGCATAAACCACAGATAAATCAATTGATTAGCCAAGAGCTTGCTTTGTAAACATTAAATAATCTCAGAGTAGTAAATAAATCTTCAGTACTAAAACTAAATTGTAAATCAAAAGAAATAAGTGGGTAGAAAAGTTTTTTATAATAAGCTTTTGTTATTTTGATGAGTATTTTTCTGTAAATGTCAGCAATGCAGCCTTGGATGTCTTTAGGAAGATGCAAGAAGTTACTATTGCCAAGAGAATATCATTGCAACTCAACAAGCTCAAGTTGAAGATGAGATTAATTAATAAAAACTATAATTCTCAAATAGAATTATTTAGCAAAGTTACAAACTCAGCAGTATATTGCTGTTGAACTTTTTTGATATCAGCTTGTTGATAGAAATCAGCTAATTGACACATTTTTAGACCACTATAACCACAGGGATTAATATAGCTAAATGGTGTAAGATCCATATTAGTATTTATAGCAATACCATGATAGCTTTTACCTTGTTTGATTCTTAAGCCTAAAGAAGCAATTTTTTGATTGTTTATATATAAACCATGAGCTCCATCAATAATATGAGCTTTTAGGTTATAATATTTATCAAGCATATTAATACAAGCTTGCTCAACAGTTGTTACTAATTTTTTGGCGCCAAGTTTATTTCTCTTAATATCAAGAAGAAAATATATCACCGCTTGACCTGGACCGTGATAAGTAACCTGACCACCACGATCAGTTGCAACTATTGGGATATTATGCGGATTTAAAATATGTTCTGGCTTACCATGTTTACCTTGAGTAAAAACAGCAGGGTGTTCAACTAGCCATATTTCATCAATAGTTTCAGAAGTTCGTGTTGAAGTAAACTCAAGCATATTCTCAAACACTTTGGTATATTGTTGTAAACCCAAGTCTTTTTGGTAAATATTATTACTCATGACAAAATTTTATAAAACCATGTGAACTTCTGGATGTGCTGAAATTTCTTTGTAGATATTATCTAGCTGTTCTTTACTATCTGCAGTAAAAATTGCAGTTATAGAAATATATTTGCCAGTTTTACTTTCTTTAGTGTTAAAATCAATTTCGCTGTGATTTGGTACATATTTCTCAAAAACACTTAGAATGAATTCAACAGTTTCTTTTTGAGGATTTGCCATTATTTTTATTGGAAATTGACAAGGGAACTCAAAAAAAGTTTCTTGTTGATTATGATTATTATTTTCAGACATTTATAAACCCTTAACTATAAACTTATGGTTATTACCACCAACCTTTTTGTGAAACATCATTCATAGCAACTACAGGTACACTAGCAATTTTCTCCTTAGTATCACCTAGTGTAATCACTAAATTACCTACAGTTTGACCTGTTTTAATAGGAGCTTTCAAATTTGGATTAAACTCTATACCTTGTCTTAGATAAGGGACATAAGTTTTAGGTACTGTTTTATAAATATTTTGATTTGAAGTCACAGTTATTTTTTGTCCAGCTTTTGCATTAGGAATATTATCCGCACTGATTGTAACAGGAGAGTTTGCTTTGTATAAAAGTACATTTTCATATTTGCTCAGAGCATATCTTAGTAGTTTAGCTGATTCTGAATCTCTCTTAGCAGAACTAGTAGTACCAAGAACTACAGAAATAAATCTCTCGCCATCTTGTTTAGCAGATGAAACTAGACAATATCCAGCCGCATCAGTATGACCAGTCTTCATACCATCAGCTCCATCAAATGTGAATAGTAATCTATTTCTATTATTTTGTAATACGAAATTATCCCCTTTAGGGAAAAGTTTATTACATTTATCTTTAGCTTGATCATCAAGATCTTTAGTTGTATAGCTTTCTATGACATTTCCAGTAGCGCGATCAAACTTAGGTAAGCACTGTTTACGATCAGCAATACTTACTGAGTCTTGTTTTGTGGCATTCCAAACTAAGCCCTTATCATCGTATACTTTATATGCTTCTGGGAAATTATATATGTATGATCTTGCAAGCAACGCCATATCATGAGCAGTAGTATATTGCTCACCACCTGGAAGTCCATCTGGATTAGCAAAATGAGTGTTATTCATGCCAATAGCCTTGGCTGTTTGATTCATCAAATCAGTAAATGCTTCTGTAGTTCCACCAATATATTCAGCAAGAGCAATAGTAGCATCATTACCAGAGACGACATCCATACCAGTTACAAGATTTTTCACAGACACTTTAGCACCAGCTTTGACATACATCTTTGAGCCACCTGTAGAAGCAGCATTCTCACTAATCGGAATCATTGTATCCCAGCTTAGATTACCTGCCTTTATTTCACTAGCAACTATATAAGAAGTCATGATCTTAGTTAAGCTTGCAGGAGCTCTTCTGACGTCCATATTTTTTTCACTAACAATATCTCCAGTACGATAGTTCATCGCTACCCATGCTGGAGCATCTAGTTCAATATTTGCGGGTCTTACAATAATATCTTTCTGCGCTAGTCCATTGCCACCGTTAAAGTAAGGATCGGAGCCGGCAGATATATTGGGTGCAGCAAAAGCTACACTTGCTGTTATACTAGCTGTCAATAAAGCTATTTTTGTTAATTTCATTATTTTCCCTCTTAAGATTTTATCAAAGTTGTTAATTTTTAGACTCATAACTTTAAGTATTTTAATATTTATGTATTATAAATACAAAGGTTTTTGTGATAGACTCTTGGTTAGTGTATTAGGTGTTAAAAGTTGGCAAAAATTTAGGAGAAATTACGATGCTAAAAAATATACCTTGTGGAAAAGATATTCCTAACGATTTTAATGTTGTAATAGAAATACCTCAAGATAGCGACCCTATAAAATATGAGTTTGATAAAGAGAGTAACATGATTGTTGTTGATAGATTTATGTCATCTACTATGAGATATCCTTGTAATTATGGTTTCGTGCCAAATACTCTTTATGATGATGGAGACCCTATAGATGTACTAGTTTTAGCACCATATCCTTTAGCAGTTGGTTGTGTTATAAACTGTAGAGCTGTAGGTGTCTTTAAAATGGAAGATGATGGTGGTGTTGATGCTAAAGTTATTGCTGTGCCAAGTTCTAAGCTAACTAAGGAATATGATCATATTAATGATGTTGAGGATTTACCAGTATCTTTAAAGCAAAAAATTGAGCATTTCTTCACACATTACAAAGATTTAGACTCAGGTAAATGGGTTAAAGTCGAAGGCTGGGATAATGCAGCATTTGCAAGAAAAGAAATCGAAAAATCTGTAAAAAACTATAAATAGTTTGTTCTTTTTTTTTAATGTATTTTAGTCTTTTTATCATTTGTGATAATATCTTTAATTGAACTTAATAATTCTTTTTTAAACTTAGTAATGAAAATAAATCACTCAAGAAATATTAAACTATTGATACTCGATGTTGATGGAGTATTAACAGATGGTAAAATAATCATAACTAATAATGGTGATGAGCTTAAAAATTTTGATGTCAAAGATGGTTTAGGGATTGTCCTTGTGCAGAAACTGGGAATTAAAGTCGCTATTATTACAGGTAAACAATCAAAAATTGTTGCTGATAGATTTGCAAGCTTAGGATTAGATCCTCAAGATATTTTACAAGGACAGAAAAATAAACTAAAAGCTTACGAGCTTCTCAAGGCTAAGTATAAGCTAAATGATGATAATATAGCATATATGGGAGATGATCTGCCAGATATAATCTTGATGAATAAAGTAGCTATTTCAGCGGCACCAGCCGATGCTATGACTGTTGCTAAAGATTATGCTGACTATATTTGCCAAGCTAATGGTGGTGCTGGAGCAGTAAGAGAATTTTGCGAATATATTATGAAACAACTAAATTTATATGAAAAGGTTGTTAAAGAGTATATCCAAAGTGGTGGAGTGAGATAAACAAGCAATGAAGTTTTTTACAAAATACTCCTTATTTGCTAATTTACTCTCTATAATTATAATTATTTCGTCAATGTTATATATAAGCTATAATGCTCTTGATGGTGGTAGACCACTTAAAAATATACCGCAAAAAAACCGTATTGAATTAAGAGCATTTGACTTTAATTATAACAAGTATGATGCTAGTGGTAACCTTGCGATGAGTTTTTTTGCTAAAGAGTTGCAACGTTATCTTAATCAAGATTTGCATATGACAGATATTACCGAAAAAAGCTATGATAAAGCCACAGAGAAGCTTGATTGGCAAGTACAAGCAAAACATGCTCAACAATTAGCAGATCAGAATCTGATACACTTATATGATGGTGTTAATGCTATTATGATTACAAAAAAATCAGCAGATAATAATCAAAAGATTTCTGATAGTGATTCAACACCAGATAAGATCTATATAAAAAGTTCTGAAATGTTTTATAACTCAAGTTCTAAAGATTTTTATAATAACAGATTTACTAAAATGTATGATCCTAAAACTGGGAATAATACTACTGGAACTGGAGTAAAAGGAAATTCAGAAACTAAAATTATAAAATTAAGCCAAAATGTAAGGAGCTATTATGCGACGAGCTAGGCTATTTATTGTAATTTTACTTTTAACTACCTCAAATGCTTTTTCAAATATTGAAGAAGATAAAATTGATTATAGTTCTCCTATGTATAATTCTTCAATACAGGAGGATAATGCAACTGATGGGGAAAAAGAGAATAACTCGGATGATAATAACCTAAAAGAGTACGGCCCTGTAACTATTTGTGCAAATAATGCTGTTTATGATGATACTAAAGGAGTACTAACTTATTTAGGCAATGTATTTGTAATGCAAATTCATAATAAGCATATTTTATGTCATCAGCCAAATAACTTAAAAAAAGGTGTAAGTTATTTCATAAGAGACAATACTTTACCATTTAAACAATTACAACAAAAGTGGTTAGAGCAAGCAAAGTTATTATGTTCCCAAGAGCAAGAGTGTAATTTTATCTCTGGACAAAAGCTAATTATAAAGTTAGACAAAGATAGAAAAATAAAGACTTTCACAATGCTTTCAGATGGTGATGAGAAATCACGATTTTATACATTTCCGACTAGCTCTAATGCTAACTATATCAACTCAAAAACCGTAACTAGAGGTCCTGTTGAGGGAAGTTCTAAAAAAATTATTTATGATGTTACTAATAAACATTTAGAGCTTTATAAAAAAGCTATAGCTTATCAAAATGACAATGTATATCGTGGCGAAAAGGTGATTTTTGATATAACTCATGATTTGATATCTATACCAGGTAGTGTTGATAGAAGGTCGACAATAATATTGGATGGTCTTCAAAACCAAACAAAAATTGATACTGGTCTTACACCTATTAGTCAGTACAAAAACAAAACAAAGTAAAAGTTTTAAGGCTGGAAGTTTATAATTAATAAATTTAACTAGCAGATAAAAAGATTTAGAGATGTAGGTAAAAATGGAAAGATACACATTAGAAGCTAAAAGATTAGGCAAAAAATATGGTTCACGCTGGGTTGTGAATAATGTCTCTATGAAAGTTTCAACAGGTGAAATTGTTGGTCTTTTGGGTCCAAATGGTGCCGGAAAGACAACATCATTCTATATGATTGTAGGCTTAGTTGCGGCTACGCGTGGTAAAGTACGCATGGGTCAAGAGGATGTCACAAAAATGCCGATTCACTTGAGAGCCAGAAGAGGATTAGGCTATTTGCCTCAGGAGGCTTCAGTATTTAGAAAGCTAAGTGTTGAAGATAATATTGTCGCAATTTTAGAAACTCGTAAAGATCTAAATAAAATTCAAATCGAAGAAAAACTCAATGAGCTTCTAGACGAATTTAGTATACAGCATATTCGTAAAAGTTTAGGTATGAGTTTATCTGGTGGTGAGCGTAGAAGAGTTGAGATTGCTCGAGCATTGGCCATGGATCCTAAATTTATCCTACTTGATGAACCTTTTGCAGGGGTCGATCCAGTGTCGGTGATAGAGATTAAAGAGGTTGTCCGTCATCTTAAAGATAGAGGTATAGGTGTTTTGATTACAGATCATAACGTACGTGAGACGCTAGATATTTGTGAAAGAGCCTATATTGTAAATGCTGGTAATATGCTTGCAGCGGGAACTCCAGAGGAAGTTCTAGCTGATGAAACAGTTAGAAAAGTATATCTAGGTGAAGATTTCAAATTATAAAAAATTTAATCATAATTTTTATTGTCTATTTGTCGAGGAAAGCAAAAAATGCAAATTGATCTAACAAAGTCAAAAGTGATTTGTGTCGGAAGAAATTATGTTGAGCATATTCATGAGCTTAATAATGAAGTTCCTGACAATCCAGTTATTTTTATAAAACCTAACTCAAGTATAACTAAAACTTTAAGGTTGTCTTCAAAAAGAGAAACTCATTACGAATGTGAAATAGTTTTTATTTTTGATAATAATTCAAATATAAAAGCCGTCGGTTTGGGATTAGATCTGACTGATAGAAATTTACAGTCAAAACTTAAAGCAAAAGGCCTACCATGGGAATTGGCAAAAGCTTTTGATAATAGTGCGGTGATTAGTGAGTTTGTTGCAATAGATAGTAAAGACATTGCATTTTTGAATTTCAAAGCATATAAGAATGATATACTAATTCAGCAAGGTAGCTATGATTTTATGATCTATAAACCTCAACAAATTATAGATTTTTTGCAGCAAAATGAAATCTCAATCTATGAAAATGATTTACTAATGACAGGAACTCCTAAAGGAGTTGGTGTAGTAAATAGTGGTGATAAGTTTAAAATTGAGTTATTTTGTAGAGATAAAAAAATATTAGCAACGACTTTTTAGGTATATAAAAATATGTGGGCGATTGTAGGAAGTAGTGGTTTTGAATCTTTTGATGACTTTGAGATTATAGAAGAATTACCGCGAGAAACGCCTTTTGGTTTGTGTTCGAATGGTTTATTTAAAATAAAGGTTGAAGATAAAGAAGCATTATTTCTCAATAGAACTGGTTTAGGTCAGAATATACTACCACATCAAATAAACTACAAAGCAAATATTTACGCACTAAAGAAATATGGTGCCACCTCAATTATTGCCTTATCTTCGGTTAGAAGCTTAAGAGGAGAGCTAAAACCTGGTGATATGGTTATTCCATATCAGTTTATTGATAGAACTAAATCTCTAAGAGAGTTTACATTTTGCGAGCAAGGATTGCTAAATTATGTTTCACTTTCAAAACCTATAACAGAGAGTATTGCCGAAGAGATTAGAGCAAAGAAAAAAGAATTTGATTTTGAGATTCATTTTAAACAAAGTTATGTGTGTATCGAAGGTCCACAGTTCCCTACTATAATCGATGCTAAATGCTTCCAGAGTATGGGAGGCGGTGTTATAGGTATGACAGCATTTCCAGAATTTGCTTTAGCAAGGGAGGCTGGATTGAACTATATTAGCTGTAACTTTATTGTTGACTATGTTCCTTGGTCATATGATGTTAGAAATTTATATAACGTTTTAGAAATACGTGAGACAAATAATCTCAAAGCAGAAAAATTAGTTAAATGGTTAGTTAATAACTTGCCATTTTATGCTGAAAATGACTGTCATGAGCTAGGTATCGCTAGATACTTATCCACACCTATAGAATCACTACCACCAAATAAAAAAGCATGGCTAAAAGTTATTGCTAAAGATAATTCTCAGCATGAAAAAGCACTTGAAGCAGAAATTCTCAAGAAAGTGCCAGATTTATATGGTGGTATTAAAATTATACCAGCAAAATTACAAGATTTATTGACATTTATAGGTAAATTCGATCGTGAAGGAAATAGAAAAGATTTAGAGGCAACTCGAAAAGCTGCTGCATCACTTGATCTATATAGCTACCCTAAAGTTGACTTAGAAAATGTTGAAGATATCCAAATCACGCATGATGATGGTCATAATATTCCAGTTAGAGTATACAATCCTAAAGTTGATGAGAAACTTAAGGTGATAATTTTCTCTCATGGTGGAGGATTTGTATCTGGCACTTTAGATTCATTTGATGCTTTTTGTCGCAAACTTGCACTAACTACAAATAGGGTAGTTTTCTCGGTTGATTATCGTTTAGCTCCGGAGCATAAATTCCCAGCAGGTCTAAATGATGTTGAGTATATTGCTGAGCATATTTTCCAACATTCAAAGAAATTTGGTGTTTCTAAAAAGAAATTTACACTGATGGGAGATAGCGCTGGTGCTAATCTAACAGTCTTAGCAACATATAATTTACTACAGAAAGGCACTGTTAAAATCGCTAATAATATTATCTTATATCCATCGGTAGATTTATCACATATGCCTACAAAATCACTAGAAGATTTTGCTAGTGGTTATATCTTAACTAAAGCGAAAACCATGTGGTATTCGGAGCTATATGTGCCTGAAAATATCGATAAGCGTTCTCCAGAAGTTTCTCCTTTTTATATTAAAGAATTAGATAATATGCCGAGAACTTTAGTTATGACAGCAGGTTATGACCCTTTGAGAGATGAAGGATTATTATTTGCAGAAAGGCTTATTAGGCATGATGTTGAGGTACAACACTATCATTTTGATAGTTTAGTGCATGGTTTTATTAATTTCTCAAAACTTATTCCAAAAGAGATGGATGTTTTACATTCTAGAGTTGTTAAATTTCTTAGTTAATTATGAAAAACTATCTACTACAAATCGAATATTTTGGCAAAAATTACTGTGGGTGGCAAAGACAATCTCATTCCCCAAGTATTCAAGCAGAACTTGAAAAAGCACTATCAAAAATAGCAAACCGAAATATTAATGTCACTTGTGCAGGTCGCACAGATACCGGCGTGCATGCTACTTCACAAATTGTTAATTTTCATTCTGATGCGGATAGGCCTTTAAGCGCATGGCAGCGTGGTACAAATGCTTTACTACCTCATGATATTAAAATACTAGCGGTCCAAGAAGTTAATGATGATTTTAACTCAAGATTTACCGCTTTAAATAGAACGTATAATTATCTTATCTACAATTCTGCAACTAGCTCACCAATATTCGCTGAACATTGCTTATGGGAGAATAGAGAACTTGATATAGATAAGATGAATCAAGCTTGTAAATATCTTCTTGGTGAGCAAGATTTTAGTTCTTTTAGGTCATCACAATGTCAATCAAATACACCATTTAGGAATATCCAAAAAGCTGAGTTTATCAAGCAGGGTAGTTTTATTGTTTTTGAGGTTGTTGGTAATGCTTTTTTACATCATATGATTAGAAATTTAGTAGGCTCATTATTAAAGGTAGGCTTAGGTTTTGAATCTCCTGAATGGATTAAATTAGTATTAGAAGCTAAAAATAGAACACAAGCAGCTGAGACAGCTAAAGCACATGGTTTGTATTTTGTCGGTGTTGAATATCCGGAATTTAGTTTCAAACGGCAAATAATTAAATTGTTTTGTTAGGTTTAATCTGATATTAATTATTTAATAGATATAAAATTATAAATAAAGGATAGCGATGAAAAAACTATCTACAATGGCTGTAGTGTTTATCTCCACTGGGGGAATGATTGGTAGTGGCTGGCTATTTTCGCCATATTATGGTTTTCAAACAGCTGGACAAGGAGTGATAATTTCTTGGTTTATCACAGCTTTACTGACGTTACTTGTAGCATTATGTTTTGCTGAAGTAGCTTCAATGCTACCAATAGTTTCTGGAGCAATGAGATTTTTGCGTATTACTCATTCGCGTACATTAGGCTTTTTATTTGTTGCCTTAGGGTGGATTAGTTATCTTGTCTATTTACCATTAGAGGCGCAATCTGTAGTGCAGTATTTAGGCTTTTGGTTTCCAAATTTAGTTATTTCAGATTCAACAGGTGTTTTTTTATCATATTATGGTGTTTTTGTTGCATTTGTAATTATGCTAAGTTTGACATATCTAAATACTTATCAACTAAAAAATGTTGCAAAGATAAATTCAATTGTGAGTATTTGGAAAATATTTTTACCCATAGCTATTGCTGTAGGAATGTTAGCATTCTATGGATCTTTTAAGAATTATCAAGCTAATACGGCTCATACAAGTGTAAATTTTGAGCATATTTTATTAGCTGTGACAGGTTCAGGCTTAGCTTTTGCATTTTCAGGGTTCCAAAATGGTCTAATAGTTGCTAACTCTGCCAAAAATCCTAGATTAGCAATTCCACTATCTTTGATAGCTCCAGTTGTTGTTGGCTTAACAATGTATATATCTTTATCATTGTTATTTATGTTTTGTGTTCCTGAGTCAGTCAATGGTTTCAATGCTGGTGTAGCGCCACTTTTAGGTTTACTAAGCTTATTTAGCTTGCATATTATCTATACGATACTCTTTATCGATGCCATCGTAGCACCTCTCGGAACGGGTAACGTTTATACAGCTGTAACTGGTAGAGTTTTGCAAGCATTTGGTTTAGAGTTTTTCAAAAAATCAGTTCTGACAAGACTAAATAAAAATCATGTACCGATCTATTGTATTTGGATTAACTTCTTTGTTGGTTTAGTTTTCTTATTTCAATTTCCTACTTGGACAGCTTTGGTAAATTTCTTATCATCTTTAGTTTTATTTAGTTGTTTATCAGGACCTGTAGTACTGATTATATTTAGAGATAAGTTTTCAGATATCGAAAGAAAGTTTAAGCTTCCTTATTATCAGCTATTTGGTTATTTAGGCTTTATAGCTTGTTCATATTTTATATATTGGTCAGGAACTTTTAATCTGTTGTGTCTTGTGATTCTAGTAGCATTAATATGTCTATTGTATTGGTTTATTTTTATGCGCCAATTTTTTATTCAAGTATTTAAGCAAACATGGTTTGTTTGTGCTTATATTATAACTTTGTGGACTATTTCATACATCCATGAATTAAACCTAGTAACTTTTCCTTATGATAACTTATTAGTTGCAATTGCTAGTATTATTTTTCTTAAAATATTTATTATTAGCCAAGCTGCTACTAAAGATATTGAAGAAAATATCAAAGATGTAATGTCAGAGGTTGAAAATCTTAAAAGTACTTAAATATCATTTTTATCATTAAAAGCTAATTACAATCAACTTCATTTAGGATAAAATAACCTTTTAAGAAAATGTTTATTTTTATAAAAATGACAGATATACATAATCATAAGATTTTGATTTTAGATTTTGGCTCGCAATATACCCAGCTTATTGCTCGTAGAGTAAGAGAAGTAGGGGTTTTTTGTGAGATTTTCCCTCATGATATAGCGGCTGATTTTATTAAAAATTATCAAGCAAAAGGAATAATTTTATCAGGTGGTCCTGAGTCAGTTTATGATTCTTATGTCAAAGCTCCTGAGATAATTTTTGAGCTTGGAGTTCCTGTTTTGGGGATTTGCTATGGTATGCAAACAATGGTAATGCAGCATGGTGGTGAAGTAAAAGGAGCCGATCAAAGTGAGTTTGGTAAGGCAATTATAAATATACTGAATTCAACAAATAACATATTTTCAAATATGGAGCATGAACAACTAGTTTGGATGAGTCATAGTGATAAAGTCACTCAAACTGGCGAGCACTTTGAGATAATTGCTTCTTCGTCGAATGCCCCAGTAGCAGCTGTTGCACATAAGACTAAGCCTTTTTTTGGTGTACAGTTTCATCCAGAGACTACTCATACAGAGAATGGTAAGCAAATTATTGAGAATTTTGTCGTTAATATTTGTGGTTGTGATACTCTGTGGAATATCGAAAATATTATCGAAAATGATATAAAAGAAATTAAACAAAAAGTTGGTAATGATAAAGTAATTTTAGGGCTATCTGGCGGTGTTGATTCATCTGTTGTAGCCGCGATACTACATCAAGCTATTGGCGATCAACTAACTTGTATATTTGTAGATACTGGTTTACTGCGCCTTAATGAAGGTGATCAAGTTATGCAAGTATTTGCAGAGCATATGGATATTAATGTTATTCGTATAAATGCAAAAAACAGATTTTTAGATGCTTTAAGAGGTATCTGTGATCCCGAACAAAAACGTAAAATTATCGGTAAGCTATTTGTTGATATTTTTGATGAAGAGGCTGCCAAGATAGAAAACGCTAAATGGCTTGCGCAAGGTACTATCTATAGTGATGTCATTGAATCAGCTGGTAATAATCAGTCTAAAGCACATGTAATTAAATCACATCATAATGTTGGTGGCTTACCAAAAGAAATGAAACTTAAGCTTTTAGAGCCATTAAGAGAACTTTTTAAAGATGAGGTTCGTAAATTAGGCTTAGGTTTAGGATTACCTTATAATATGCTTTATAGACATCCATTTCCTGGTCCTGGTCTTGGAGTACGTATATTAGGTGAAATTAAGAAAGAGTATGTAGAAACTTTACAAAAAGCTGATGCTATATTTACAGAAGAGCTTTATAAACATAATTTATACCACGATGTTTCTCAAGCTTTTGGAGTATTTTTACCTATTAAATCGGTAGGTGTAGTTGGAGATCAGCGTAGATATGAGTATGTAATAGCTCTAAGAGCTGTGGTTAGTATCGATTTTATGACTGCAACATGGGCTAATTTACCTTATGATTTTCTATCACTAGTTTCAAATAGAATTGTAAATGAAGTAAAACAAGTATCAAGAGTTGTGTATGATGTGACAGGAAAGCCACCTGGAACAATTGAATGGGAATAACGCATCTCCGTGCTATAACGTAAATGTTTAATTATAGAAGTATTTTTTATACTTTTAAGTTAGATGAAGATTTTAAGCTATGTCAAAATATACTATTTTAGATAAAATAAATACCCCGTCTGATCTTAAGTTAATCCCTGAGAGTCAGCTCAAAATCTTATCATCAGAGCTGAGAGCTTTCTTAGTAGATACTTTAGATGTAAGTGGTGGGCATTTTGCAAGTAGCCTTGGTGCTACAGAGTTAACAGTTGCCTTGCATTATGTTTATAATGCGCCATATGATAATATCGTATGGGATGTAGGACATCAGACATATATCCATAAGATTCTTACTGGTAGAAAAGATAAACTTATCACAATTAAAAAAGATGGTGGGATTTCAGGCTTTCCTAAACGTAGTGAGAGTGAATATGACACTTTTGGAGTTGGTCATTCAAGTACATCTATAAGTGCTGCCTTAGGTATGGCTATAGCTGACAGATTACAAGGTAAATCTTCTGATACCGTAGCTGTAATCGGAGATGGCGCTATAACTGGTGGTATGGCTTTTGAAGCTTTAAATCATGCTGGCGGTATTAAAGAAGATATTCTTGTTATTCTTAATGATAATGAGATGTCTATTTCTGATAATGTTGGAGGACTTTCGGCACATTTCAGTAAAATTATCTCCGGTGGTTTTTATAATTCTATACGTGAGAAAGGTAAGGAAGTATTAAAAAATATCCCACCAATATTTGAATTTGTCAAAAAGATTGAAACTCAAACTAAAGGTATGTTTGTACCAGCAAATTTTTTTGAAGATTTGGGGTTTTATTATGTTGGTCCTATTGATGGTCATGATGTTACAGAGTTAGTCAAAACCTTAAGAATTCTTAAAGATCATAAAGGTCCAAAACTTTTACATGTGATTACTAAAAAAGGTAAGGGCTATACAAAAGCTGAATCAGACCCAATTAAATTTCATCATGTTGCACCAAGTTTTCATAGTGGTGAGAATATAACTACCAAAATTTCTAAACCAACTTATTCAAATATATTTGGCGATTGGATTTGTCAAAAAGCTGCTAAAGATAAGCGTTTAGTTGGGATCACGCCAGCGATGAAAGAGGGTTCTGACCTAATTAGGTTTTCACAACTATATCCGCATAGATATTTTGATGTAGCGATTGCTGAGCAACATGCAGTGACTTTTGCTGGTGGCTTAGCTTGTCAAGGACTAAAACCAGTTGTGGCAATATACTCAACATTTCTACAGCGAGCTTACGATCAAGTAATACACGATATAGCTCTACAAAATCTAGATGTTTTATATGCAGTAGATAGAGCAGGTCTAGTTGGTGCTGATGGTGCGACTCATGATGGTAGCTTTGATTTAGCATTTATGCGCTGTATTCCTAATCATGTGATTATGACTCCAAGTGATGAAAACGAAGCTTATCATATGCTGGAGCTTGGCTATGAGTATAATGGTCCAGCTATGGTGCGTTATCCACGTGGTGCTGGTGTTGGCACTGAAATTACTGATAGTTTAGATCTAGAATTAGGTAAAGCAAAAGTTATTAAACAAGGTTCAAAAATTGCAATTTTAAATTTTGGAACTTTATTACCTCTAGCCAAACAGATAGCTGAGAAGTATCATGCTACAGTTATAGATATGCGTTTTGTCAAACCACTTGATGAAGCTATGCTTGATAAGGTATCCCAAACTCACGAGATAATATTAACTTTAGAAGAAAATTGTATCGCTGGAGGTGCAGGTTCTGCTGTTAATGAATATTTTGTAGCTAAAGATCTCAGCAATAAGATGACTGTTAGAAACTTTGGGCTTCAAGATAAATTTCTCAATCATGGCACAAAAGATTTATTATTAGCTCAAAGTAATATTTGTGTTGAAAAGATATCTCAAGAGTTAGATAAACTACTATTAAAATAATTTATAATTTATAAAAGTAAACTATTCAAAACTAAGATTATATCAATAATTATGTTTCAAGAGTTTTTATAATACTATAAAATTTTTGATATAAAAATAATTATATCTTTTAATAATTTATGAGAAAAATAATCTTAGCTATTACAATACTAGTATTATTATATATCGTTTACTATGTGTTTTTTGAAAATAATTATAATAACTGGCCAATAGTTAATGCTAAACCGCAAGGAGAAACTATTGTAGCTTTTGGTGATAGTCTTACAGCAGGATATGGCGTTGATAGAAAAGATAACTATCCATCACAGCTTGCCAAAATGCTCAATCGCAAGTTATAAATATGGGTATATCTGGCGAGACTACTCAACAAGCATTACTAAGAATTAATAAAGTAATTGCCAAAAAACCTAAGATAGTTCTCATTACACTTGGTGGTAATGACCTTAAAAAGAAAATTCCTGCAGGTGAGGCTTTTGATAATCTAAAACAGATAGTTAATATTCTTCAAGCAAGTGGAGCTTTAGTAGTTATCGGCGGCATCGATATTCCGTATTATAAAAATGATTATGCGCAAGATTATATCAACTTTGCTAAGAATAATGGATGTCTACTTGTTCCAAATGTCTTAGCTGGATTGATCGGACATAATGATTTGATGATTGATGCGGTACATCCTAACGCAAAAGGCTATACCATTATGGCAAAAAAATTCTATATGATCATTGATAAATATTTAGATCAAAAATAATATAAAAGTTTTACTAAATGCCTTTATTCAAATTTGAAATGCCTTGTTTTTGGTAAACATGATATACATCTAAGCTAAGCTTCCTTCTAATATATGGCAAAGAGAAGTAGCCTCGAATATATTTTTCACCATCTTTATTTTCATCATAAACTATGATGTGATGATAGTCTGAATTAATCAGAGTATTAAGGACATGACCTATCTTTGAGTTTTCAATAATTGAAAAAGAAACAACATTAGCTTTAGCTATTGGTAGCATAATATCACTTGCTATTAAGTCTGCAGGTTTTGTGCCAGAACTTCTAGCTCTTTCATTTAATGCTTGGCTTTGTATGTAGTGTAAAGAAATACTTCCTATAACTTTGTCTTCTCCATCAATTACAAGGATAAAATCTTTATGATTATCTATTAATTTCGTTTTTATATCCTTTAAGTTTACATCAGCATTGACTACTAAGGCATCGTGCTCTTTATAGTCACGAAACACATCTAAAGCTGGACTATCTAAATATAACAGATGATTAACATCATCTCTTAGATAACTTACTGATTTAGCATCTGTAAAGTGAGAAAGTTCTATCTTTTTAAATTCTTTTAGATCCACAGGAATTCTCTCCGTATATTAATCTAGATTTGATAATTAGATTTTAGACAAAATATTTGTCTTTTTCAAAGCTTATCATATATTATTTATTAGATGATGAAATTTAGTTTATAAACTATGGCAAATTACCTAGTTACAGGTGGTTCAAATGGCATTGGCAAAGCAGTTATTGAGCTACTTTTACAAAATAAAAATCATACTGTCATTAATATAGACATACAAGAAAGTTTTAGTGTTGAAAACCTAAAATTTATCCAAGCTGATTTGACTAACCAAAGAGATATTTCTAATGCTTTAGATATTATCAAAGATGTTAGTTTTGATGGAGTTTTTTTGAATGCAGGGATTTTGGTAAAAGGATCCATTTTTGATATAGATATTCAAAATATCAAAAAAGTATTAGATTTAAATGTTTGGTCAAGTATTTATCTAATCAAAGGTTTAGAAAATAATCTTAAAGCTGGCTCCTCAATAGTATTTAATGGTTCTGATCAATGCTTTATCGCTAAGCCAAATAGTTTTGCATATACTCTAAGTAAAGGGGCTATTGCACAGATGACCAAATCGCTGGCTTTAGATCTAGCTAAATATCAAATTAGAGTTAATACAGTTTGTCCTGGTACTGTTGATACAGATTTATATCGAAATTTGATACAAAAATATGCAAATAATGTTGGAATATCATTTGATGAAGCACAAAAACAAGAAGAAAAAGAATTTCCTCTAAATAGAATTGCGCAACCTCAAGAAATTGCTGAATTAGTATTTTTTTTACTCAGTGATAAAAGTAAGTTTATGACTGGTGGTTTAATTCCTATAGATGGTGGCTATACAGCGCAATAGTATTGTCAACATACAAGATAAAAATGTTATAATTGCTACTAAATTTTATTATAAGGCTAGAGTATGATCGAAACAGATAGAATAATCTCAGCTAATACAGCTCAAACGAGTGATGAAAATGTTATAGATAGAGCTATCAGACCAAAAACTTTGGCAGAGTATGAGGGGCAACCAGCTGTACGTGAACAGATGGAGATTTTTATTCAAGCAGCAAAAGCGCGTAAAGATGCTCTTGATCATACACTTATATTTGGACCTCCTGGCTTAGGTAAAACAACATTATCAAATATCATTGCTAATGAAATGGGGGTTGAGCTTAAGCAGACAAGTGGTCCAGTGCTAGAAAAAGCTGGCGATTTGGCTGCACTTTTGACTAACCTTGAAGAGAATGATGTGTTATTTATTGATGAAATTCATCGCTTAAGCCCAGTTGTAGAAGAGATTCTCTATCCTGCTATGGAGGACTACCAACTTGATATAATGATAGGTGAAGGTCCAGCAGCGAGATCTATAAAAATTGATTTACCGCCGTTTACATTAGTTGGAGCAACTACAAGAGCAGGGCTTTTGACATCACCTCTGCGTGATAGATTTGGTATTATTCAGCGACTAGAGTTCTATTCGATAGATGATTTGTCAAAAATTGTTTATCGTTCAGCAAAGTTACTAAATCTAGATATTACTACTGATGGTGCGATGGAGATTGCAAAACGCTCAAGGGGAACACCTAGAATTGCTAATAGACTTTTACGTAGAGTGAGGGACTATGCTCAAGTTAAAGGTTCTGGAGTGATATGCTTTGAAATTGCTGATAAAGCTTTGAGTATGCTTAAAGTTGATCCAGTTGGCTTTGATCATATGGATCATAGGTATTTGCTTACATTAATGGAAAAATTTGCTGGAGGACCGGTAGGACTAGATACAATGTCAGCAGCTTTAAGTGAAGAAAAGGGTACTATTGAGGATGTGATTGAACCTTATTTAATCCAACAAGGCTATATTATGCGTACAGCTAGAGGACGTATTGCAACTCTATTAGCATATAACCATTTTAAATTAAAAATCCCAGATAGCTTAAATGCAGATCAACAACAAACTCTATCAATATAAGAATTTTAAAAGATTTAACTAGAGAAGTAGTTTAGGGTTAGCAAGAGCTAGAGAATTTATTAAGGTCATTATACTTAATCACATCTTTTATTCTATGTTGATATTCTTGGCCTTCTAATGAAGAGTAATCTCCTAGAGTATCGATTAGTTGATCTGTATCATTTTCCCCAGTACCATTTAATTCTCTCACAGTTCTAAATTTACTGAACTTATCTACAGTATTTAACTTATAATAATAACCTAAAACACTATCGCCTACATCTTTAAAAGTTTCAACTTGGACATCAGAATCTTTGGCTTTTACACCACAATTTTCTTCAAAGCAATGTAAGCCAAAATAATTATTATAATCTACAGCAAATCTTGAAGTTCCCCATCCTGTTTCAAGAATTGCCTGAGCAATTACAAGACTCTTAGGAGCTATATTAACTTTAAGTACTAGCTCATCTATTTGTTGTTGTAAGGTTTTATCTCCCCAAACTTTATAGAAATCAGTATATTTTTTTATTTTAGCTTTTTGATTATCATTTAGATTTTGATTACTATTAAGAATTTTTTGTAATCTTAAAATAGTATCTCTTTGTCTACATATCTCGCTATTAGCTTCATCTATTTCTTTCGACATAAAGTCTATAAAGGTTTTCTTTTTTTCAGCTACGTTTTTGATATCTCTAAAGTCAGGTTTATTAGTAGAAACTTTTATAGGAGGTGTTTCTAGATGATATTTATCAGAGCTTGCAAAGCTTATGTTGATAAAAAATATACCAATGATTAAAAATATTTATTTATTTTTATTAATTTCATTTTTTATAGGATCTAAAATTAATTTTACTTGAAATACATTGTAACAATATACATAGCTATTTTATATATCTAAATTATTCCATATTATTTATTTTAATGAACTAAGAATCTCTTTTAGTTGAAAATGGAAATATTAACCAAAGCGAAAGATATATTTATATAAGTGTACCATCTAATTTCAAATTATTTTTATCTAATATTTTTTTAGCTTCCTGCATTATATATGCAATTATAATAACTCCTACACCTATCATGAACTTGCATACATCATCCGTACTTATATTAAAATATATACTTCTTCCCTCTGGGATATTATAGCTATATATAACTGATTGTAATGAATAAGTAATTAATCCTGCTATAGTCCAACCTAATCTTTTATATAATGAAACAACTTTAGATGATAATATTTCTAGCTTTGTACATAAATCGAAAATTTTGATTAACAATCCTATGATATATAGAAAAAAATAAGAGGTGTCATATCTGTAAGCAGTAATAGTAATTTTGTAACTAGTACAACTTTTTCTGAAAAGTTTTCAGTTGTAAGATAAATAGTTGTATTACCATTAGTAATCGTAAACTTTCCATATAAAAAAATCCAAATGTAGGTGATAATCTCATAAGGAAAAACAAGGCATAAAAACCATTTATATAATTTACTCATCCTTTGTAATTTTTTCATTTGTTATTATTCTCTTATGTTTAATATCAGTAGTTTGTTTTTATGATATCGTTTAGCTTTCATAAACTAAGATATCTCCTGGTTGACATTCAAGATACTTGCATATAGCTTCCAATGTGGAGAATCTAATAGCTTTTGCTTTTTCATTTTTTAATATCGATAAGTTTTGCTCTGTAATGCCAATAGCCTTAGCTAAATCTTTAGATTTTACTTGTTTATCAAGCATAATTTTGGCTAAGTCAATCCTTATAGTCATATAGAAATATCCTTAAATAGTTAAATCATTTTCTTCAGCAATTTCATGAGCTTTTTGCATAACTTTTGAAATAGTTATAATAACGCCTCCACATAGTAATGCTACTATTTCATTGGTATAAATAGATAAGCTAACAAATCGCTCTCCGACAGGGTTGTGATAACTTAGAGTCAATGAGATTAAAGGTTCAAAAATAATTTGAGCTATAAAATAATATACTAATCCCCATCCTAATCTTTTATATATTGAAACTACTTCATAAGAGAAAACTTCAAGCCTCTCATAACTAGCAAAGAGCTTAATTAGCAATGCCACTATGTATAGTATAACTGAAACAGGTATTAGACTTACTAAAAATCCTATGACTCTAGTATCTAAAGAAAGAGGATGTGAAATTTCATCAATATAATATTGAGCTGTATCTGTAAATGATGGTATGTAGCCTTGTTGAGCAAATGCCCAAAAGCAAGGTACAGATATGATTATTAATATAAAAATTATTTTAAAAATAATCTTATAAAACTTACTAGTTTTTTGGAGATTTTGCATGATTATATACCTAAGTTTGTGTTTGTATTATTATTTTATACAAAAATTATTGTTAAACAATAATTTTTTATTGTTTAACAGCAAGATTAAGAACATAATATAATAAAAAATTTAATTTCATTTATAAAAAATGCTCAGAAAAATATTATTAATTTGTAGTCTTTGTTTATTTATCAATATTCTACAAGCTAAAAGCTTAGATAACTTTTTAGCAGAATACGATTATCAAAAGCTAAAATTAGTCAATACTAATCAAGAATTTGCTACTCCATATCTAATTGGTAAAGTAAATCAAAATAAAGCTTATGTATTATTTGATTCTGGCTCTAAGGGAGTTAGTATATTTAATTTTTCTGTAAATCAGCTGAAACTTAATAAAATAGAAGATCAGAATTATTCATTAAATATGGCAGGGCAGAAGAGTAAAAATTATAATGTAATTTTAGATAAGATAGAAATTGGCAATATAAGTTTAAATAATATAAAAGCTAGAATTACTACTCAACCAAAGAAAAAGCAATATCCAATTATTATAGTAGGTTTAGATTTTTTAGAAAAATATAATGCAATACTTGATTTTTCTCGATCATACATATACCTGACAAATAGAACAATAACACCTAAAGAACACTATTTAATTGGTCAAAAATTACAGAATAATAGTGATTATTTGTTGATCAATTTGACAAAATTAATTTCGCAGTATCAAATAATGAGTATAGCTATTGATAATAATTCACCTGTAAATTGCTTAGTTGATACAGGGACATCTAATTTTACGATAGCTAATAAATATAGTGAAAGTTTGGGTTTGAAAAGTACTTCTAAAAAAACAATTCAGGCAACAGATGGAACTCTTACAATTGCTGATGCTAATATTTCTAGCCTAATAATTAATCCTTTGAATATTTTTTTCCAAAAAAAAGTTGAGTTAGATAATGTAAGTGCAACTTCAGCAAATATTGAACCAATGAGTAAGTTTTTAGGAGTGCTTTGTGTTCTAGGATACAAGGAATTAAGTCGTATGAACTCTATATACGATATTGCTGCAGCAACAATTTATATAAGAAACAATCATAAGTTATTATGATTATTAGCTAATTTTTTATACCAGATAAATATAATAGCAGCAGCTGAAAGCTTCATGATACACGGCAAAACACAATATATAAATTTAAGAACAATATTGAGGTTATCAATATCTGATGAAAACGAGATATTAATAAGAGGGAAGGTTATAACAGTTGCAATTGCATAACTAAACTTTGCAATAAATGCTAATAGTGCATAGTATCCATTACCAAGCTCTTTTCGCTCTGGATAACTATCTATCCATTTAGCAAGCAGTATACTTGGAAGTATCAATTCTGTAGCAAGTCCAGCTCCTGAAATGAAAGATATAATTGTAAAAAGAATATAATCTCCATCAGATAATGTAAAAACAAAAGAAAAAATACTTGCATAAAATAAAAGAACATAGCCCCAAGTTTTAATAATTCCAAATTTTAATGATATTTTTTTTACTATTGGTATAAAAATTATTGCGCCTAGAAAATAAACAAATATGTATATCCCTGTTAATTCTGGAGTTTTTAAAACATATTTACTAAAAAATATAATAGCTACAGCTGGTAGAGTAGAACCTATAGCACTTATAATATAGCTAACAAAAAGAAATGCTCCATCTTTGTCAAAATGATTAATATAACTTTTAATATTAAAATTATATATTACGTGTCTAGATTTATCTTCTAATTCAACTTTATTTATCCACCTTAAAAAAAAGATACTTGAAATTATAATCAATATGATCGCAATAATAGCATAAAGAAAATAACTATTTTTATGAGGAATGAAAGCAAGAAGAATAGATAATAAAACTGATGCTACAAGCACTCCTATAATATTAGAAATCTCTCGAGCTGAAATTATTACTGACTTACTGTTATCATCTTTTAACCATAATGCTCCTTTTGTGGTAGAGAATATTGTTATATAACTAAAAGCTAAAGTAGATAAAAAAATTCCAATAGCAAGATTAATAATTATATTTGGAAATACTGGTACACATATTATGAAAACTCCTGCTATAAATATAGCTACAATTGCAATGAGGCTTATTTTACTAAGATAATGAAACCTATCACAATACCATCCAATAAGGGGATCAAATATCGCATCAAGCGCTCTTAATACAAATAAAACTATACTTAAAATAGTTAAGTTTATGCCATAATTTGTATGATAATAGTCTGGGATAAATATGTATATTGGAATACTTGCAAATGCTACTGGAAAAGCGATAAATGCATAATTAAAAATATCTATTTTTTTAATGCTCATAGATAAAATAATTTATTATAGTAGTTCCATAATAGCATTATTATTTCTAAGTTTAGATTAAAACTTTTTAAGCTTACCAGTTAATTTTTTTCTTAGGTATCCATTTATCAAGAAGAGCTTTATATTTTGCTTCTAGAACTTCTTTAGGTGGTAACTCTGGTAATTTTGAATATAAATCAGCTTTTTGAAAAGCTTTTAATAAAGGTAATAATAACCAATCTTTTTCATTTGCAAGTTGTTGATAAGCTAAACCACCTGTTTGTGGAGTATGCCAAGGATAAAAAGAATGATAACGTAAGAGATATAACCCTTCATAAGGGATATTGCTTCCTTGTTCAAATACCTTATAAATATATTCATCGTGTCCAAAACTCATATCAACATTATCAAAGCCACATTCTTTTTTGTAGATTCCATAGTGTGTGTCAGATTCTATACTATATTTGTTATAGTCTTTAGAATCTCTAAAAAACTCTTTATGAGAAAAAACATTTGCTGTTGCAAAAGGACAAGCTACTGGATATGTATCACCAACTGTTGACCATTGTGGTAATTGACCATATTCTGGTAATGTCATAATTTTACCTAAATCATGAACAAAACCTACTAATGGAAACCATGACCAATCTTTTATATGACTATATAAATTAGCAAGAGTTTCTTTTTTAGTATAAAATTCTTGCCATTTTTTAGGCAAACTTTTCCATTCATGATCTCTAAAAAGTGACTTAATCAAAGCATTTTCTCTGATTTCAGTATCATTTTTTAAAAATTTATTTTGACAAGCTTCAGCAGTTTGATAGGCATGTTCAATTTGTGGTAAGTCATTATCTGGATCACTTTCATCATGAACGTTTTCTAAAAGTTTAAATACCTCATAAACATCCATATTTGCCAGTTCAAGCTTAAAATACTTTGCTTTCATCTGAGCTACATAATCAGGATTTTGATTTATATGCATTTCTCTGTAAGTTCTTTCTACACGATCTTGGAATTTACTATCTGTATAGTTACGAAATTCACCAAATGTATTTTCTGCAGTTTGTGACATAATATTTCTCCTTATAAATTAATTTGTAAACCATTAACTTTGTTTACCTAGAAATCTTGTTTTTATTCCTTTATTGAGATTATTTTCGATAGTTTCAAGATCAACCCCTTTTGTTTCTGGAACAAATAAATATGTAATAATAAAGGCTAAACTCGCGACACAAGCATATATACCAAATGTAAATGATACACCTATAGTTATCAAGATAGTTAAAAAGGTTGCAGCGACTACAAAGTTAGCCAACCATTGTACTGAAGCAACAAAACTCATCGCTGATCCTCTAACACTTAGTGGAAAAATCTCTGAAATAATTAACCAAAAGAGAGATCCAACACTAATACAATAGCCAACTATATATAAGAAGACATACTAAAGCCAATATGGCAACAGCACTATTTGTAACGTTATTAAGTAAATAAATCATACTAAATAGACTTAATGCTGCCATCGCTGAGCCAATTAAGAGAAATTTCCTTCTACCAAGCTTATCAATGAAAATTATTGTTAAAATTGTGGCTATGAAGTTAACAAGTCCTAATGAAAGAGTCATAAGCATTTGCATTTCACTACCATCAAAACCAATATTTTTCATTATATATGGTCCATAATACATGACCGTATTTATACCAAAAAATTGTTGAAATATCCCTAGCGCTAATCCTATGTACAGAACAGGGCGAATCTTTTTATCAAAAATAGCTGAGAATTTTGGTTTAATAGCTTTTTGAAGATTGTTTTGTATCGCAGAGAGCTCTTGAAAAACCGCATTTTCACTTTCACGAATTTTTGCTAAAGTTTCACGAGCTTGATGTTTTCTACCTTTAGAGAATAACCATTTTGGTGAGTAGGGCATAAAGCACATTCCAACAAAAAGCATAATTGCAGGCACTAATCCCGTTGCTATCATAACTCTCCAGCTACCACTACTAGTTAGAAAATAATCAACAATAAAAGCTATAACCTGACCACCTGTTAGAAATGCACCGTTCCAGAGTACTAAAGATCCTCTTTTAGATGCTGGAGCAACTTCTGCTATAAACAATGGCACAGCATAAGACGCCACTCCAATAGCTGCTCCTAGCATAAATCTACCTAAAACTAAAGTTTCAATATTTGTAGCTAAACAAGCAACTAATGTTCCAATAATAAAAATCAAACTAGTTGCAATCATTACTCGCTTGCGTCCAAATCTATCAGTAAAGTAACCACTCATTAGAGCACCAAAAAATGCCCCTAGGACACAGAAGCTTACTACCATTTCTAACTGCCAATGTTCAGCCATAAATTCTCTTTGAATGAATGGTGTAGCACCAGCAATAATAGAAGTATCAAAACCAAATAATAGTCCACCAATTGCTGCCACAGCAACAATTATAACCACATAAAGTTTTGATGATTTTTGTTGAGTTTGTGAATACATTTTACTTCTCCATAATAAGTTTTACTTCTCCATAATAAGTTTTACTTCTCCATAATAAGTTTTACTTCTCCATAATAAGATTATGCATATTAAATATTTTGATAGATTGTGTATAAGTTATGTCATAAGCAATATTTAAAGCATCTTCTTTAGAAATTCTTCCTTGAAGAACCATTTCTGCTAAATAAACAGCATCAATACGTCTTGCAATATCATGCCTTACAGGTATTGACAGTAGCGCACGCGTATCATCAATGAATCCAGAGCAGTTATAGAATCCTGCTGTTTCGGTAACAGCATGACGGAATCTTCTCATGCCTTCAGCAGAATCATTAAACCACCATGCTGGACCTAAAAAAACACTTGGATAATGTCCAGCTAATGGCGCTAATTCACGTGAGTAGGTTGATTCATCCATGGTAAATAATACTGTTTTGAAATTGCGATTATTACCTACTTTACTTAAAAGAGGATGTAAACCATTTACAAAATCACATTTTAATGGAATATCACAACCTTTATCATTACCGAACTTTCTTTGAATCCTTGGGTTATGATTTCTAAAAACACCTGCATGTATTTGCATAACAAGACCATCATCTGTAGCCATTTTTGCCATTTCTGTTAGCATTTGACCGCTAAATATACGTTTGTCCTTGTCTGATGCTACATCTGTTATTATTTTTTTGAACAAACTACGACGTTCAGATTTATCTAGATCATATGCTTTAGGAATAGTCACACCATGATCTGAAGCAGTAGCACCGTTAGCTTTAAAAAACTCGCGTCGTTCAGCTAGTACATTGATAAAGTCATCATAACTTTCTATTTTTTTATTAAGCTTCTTTACAAGTTTTTTTATGTTTTTATGCACTGGATGTAGCTCTGGGTTTGTAACACTATCAGGGCGGAATGTTGGTACTACTTTACAATCAAAATCAGAATTAGCAATGTTTCTATGGTGAATCAAATCGTCAGCAACATCATCTGTAGTGGCTATAACCTTTATATTAAATCTTTTACAAATTTCACGTGGTAAAAACTCTTTTTGTCTTAGGCAGCTATCGATATGATCATAAAGTTCATCAGCTGTTGCTGGATTAAATGATTTATCATAGTTAAATACATCTTTTAGTTGTGCATCAAACCATAATCCAACCTGTGTACCTTTGAATAGATACCAATTTTCAGCAACTTTATGCCATATTTTCCTTGGATCAGTTTCTACAGCTTTACCATCTTTTCTAGCTATACCAAAATCTTCTAATCTTAGTCCCTGTGAATAAAACATTCTAAAAATATAATGATCTGGCTTTATAAGAAGTTCTACTGGATTTTCAAATGCTTGGTTTTCATCAAACCATTTTGGATCAGTATGTCCATGAGGACTAATAATTGGTAAATTTTTGATATGTTGATAAATTTCAAAGGCTAAGTCCCTAGTTTGTTTATCCGTAGGCATTAAAACATTATCGTTTAACATTCTCATCTCCTTTTATATTAATGATGAACTTCCTATAGCGATTATATTTTCTTGATCTAAGTATTGTTGTTGATTTGTTGTATTTATACCTCCTGTAGCACAAAATTTGACTTCAGGAAAAACAGCTTTATAGTTTTTTAGAAGTTTGACTCCTCCAAATGCTTCTGCTGGAAAAAATTTAATAATTTTAAAACCATAAGTCATTACAGTCATAATTTCAAAAGGAGTTACAGCCCCTGGTAAATATTTAAGATTATGCTCTTGAGCAAATTCTAATAATTCATTACTAGCTCCTGGAGAAACATAAAAATCTGCCTCAAAAAATCTTGCTTTTCTAAACTGCTCTATATTAGTTATAGTTCCTATTCCGATTATTAAGTCTTTGTTCGATTTGATTACCTCTTCAACTACATTTAGAGAATTTGGTGTTCTAAGAGTAAATTCAACTATTTTGAATTTCTTTTCGCGGACTTTATTTAGAATATTATTAGCTTCTTCAATGGTATCTGCAGAGACTACTGGAATTAGAGGATTATCTTTAAGTAACTCAGCTATTGTCATTGTATTAGTTCCTTTAGTTGATCTATATATTTATCTGTATGAGTTTTATTAATTATTGCGCCTTGGTGTTGAATAATTTCAGCAGCAAAATTTTGAGCAAATTTAATACTTTTGTGTAAATTTATACCTTTAGCAAAAGCTGCTAAAAATGCCGCATTGAAACTATCCCCAGCTGCAGTTGTATCTATAGGAGTAACTATTTTTGTCGCTTTTATTAAGTTGATTTGATCTTGATAGTTTAATATAGTTGGATTTTTTCCATGCTTTATAATAATCATAGGTATATTAAATTTATTATACCTATCTAAAGTTTGTTGGTAGTTTACATCATTAAATAAAAGCTGCTCATCATCAAAAGTAGTTAAAACTATAGTTACATATTTTAACACTTTCATTAAATATGCTTTTGTTTGATCTTTGGATTGCCAACATTTAGGGCGATAGTTTAAATCAAAAATAATTTCTTTATCTTGCCCAGAGTTTCTAAAGTTTTCTAGCCAGTTTGCAAAAATTTCTAATTGTTTATCATCCCAACGTGATAGCGATATTCCTGAAAAATATAAGTACCGATACTGCTTAGTATATTTATCTAAGTTTTCTTTAGTCAAGTGATAAAAAATATCTTTAATTGGCGCTTGTTCACGCCAATAATAAAAACTTCTTTCTCCTTTATTATCGGTTTGGATTGCATATAAACCAGGGACTCTATCTTTGAGTTTTAGGATTTCAGAAGTATCGATATTTTCATCATTCCATTGATTTATCATTTGAGTTGAGAAGTTATCATCGCCCAGAGCGGTTAAAAAAGTAACTTCTCCTTCTAGTCTAGCGTAGTATAATGCAGTATTTAAAACATCTCCGCCAAAACTTAGTTTAGTATTAGAGCCTAATTGGATTTGACCACTAAGCTCAAGCATACATTCACCGATAGCCAAAAGTTTATTGCGCTGCATTTTCTATTTCTCTTTTAACGGCATACGCTACACCACGGACTTCAGCAAGACCTTTCATGCGACCAATACATGAGTATCCTGGATTAGTCTTTTTATCTAAGTCAGCTAACATTTGTTGTCCATGATCTGGTCGCATATATATTGGTTGAGAATTTTTTTCTATTTTTAGGATCTCTTTTATAAGTGCGTACATGTCTGTGTTACCACATAGATGCTCCGCCTCATAAAAACTGCGGCTTTCTGGATCAAGAGCTACGTTTCTTAGATGTGTGAAATATATTCTTCGACCAATCTTTTTTGCCATAAGAGGCAAGTTATTATCCCATCTAGATCCAAGAGAACCAGCACAAAATGTTATACCGTTAGTCATAGATGGGATTTGCTCAAATAACCAGTCATAGTCTTGTATAGTGCTAATAATTCTAGGTAAGCCAAAAAGCTCAAAGGGTGGATCGTCGGGATGAATTGCTAGTTTAGTACCAACTTCCTCAGCTACTGGAACTATTTTCTTTAGGAAATAAATTAAATTTTCACGAAGTCTTTCCTTATTAATATCTTTGTACTCATCAAGTGCAGCTTGAAATTGTGATAGAGAGAAACTCTCTTCAGCACCAGGTAGTCCTGCAATAATATTTGCTGTGAGTTTATCTTTTTCATCCGATGACATCTTTTCAAAATACTCTTTTGCCTGAGTAATAATCTGAGGTTTATAATCTTTTATAGCATTTTCTCTTTTTAAAATATGTATATCAAAAGCAGCAAAAGCAACCTCATCAAATGATAACGTTTTAGCACCAGTAGGAGTTTGCTTGGCTAGATCTGTACGTGTCCAATCTAATACTGGCATAAAATTATATATGATCAATTTAATACCGCACTTAGCAAGATTACGAATACTTTGACAATAATTTTTTATATATTCATCGCGAGTAGCCTTGCCTCTTTTGATATCTTCATGAACAGGTATACTCTCAACTACAGACCATTTTAAGTGAGTTTTACCAAGTTTTACTGAGTTCTCTACCTCATACTGTCTTTTTTGGATTTCTTCTATAGGCCAAATTTGACCATTAGGTATATGATGCAAAGCAGTTACAATATCAGTAACTCCAGTTTGCATAATATCTTCAATACATACAGGATCATTTGGACCAAACCAACGCCATGATTCTATCATTTTATTCTCCTAATTTACTAATAACTTTTATAACACCATTTTTGTTTATTTCTTCAATAAAAAATATTATTTTTTTTGCTAAGTCTTTATTTTGTGAGATAGTACTCGGGAATATGCTATTTATTGCTAGGAATTCATTTACTATTTTATCAATAGTACTATTTTTTTGATATATTAATTCATAAACGTACTTTAAAGGGTCACTAATCTCTAGAGTATTTCCATATTGATTTTTACCACTACAAAAGAGTATCCATCCGGCTAGCCCCAAAGCTAGAATATCAAAATTTAGTTTATTTTCTAAAAGATAGTTTAAAGATCCTAACCATCTTTGAGGAATCTTTTTTGAACCATCCATAGCTATTTGTTCAGTTTTATGCTTGAGGTGAGGGTTAGCAAATCTGTGTAAAAGTTTATTAGCATATTCAGCAGTTGAAACTTGTTTAGGCAAACCATCCACTAATGGCGCAGCAATTTCTAACATATATTTTCTAATAAAGTTATAAAACTCAGGCTGAGATATAACTTGATCTACCGTTTTGAAACCTGTATAGGCGCCAAGATATGCAATAAGACTATGACTTCCATTTAGCATAGTTAATTTTAATTTTTCAAAAGGTTCTATATCTTCGACAAATTCAACTCCAACTTTTTCTAAAGCGGGGCGCCCATTTGCAAAATCATCTTCAATTACCCACTGAGAGAATTCTTCGGTTGCCACAGCTGAAATATCTTTCTGACCAATCATACTTTCAATATTATCTAAAGTTTGCTGTGTAACTGCTGGTACAATTCTATCGACCATTGAGCTAGGAAAACTAACATTCTCTGATATCCAGATACTAAGTTGTATAGTTATTTTACTTGAAAACTCTAGAATAGCTTTTTTAAGAATTTTGCCATTATTTGGCATGTTATCACAACTAAGTAGGGTAATTGGCTGAGAGTTTTGTTGCCATCTTTTATATAAACCAGCAACTGTAATCCCTATAGCAGTTTTAGGTGAAGATAAATTTTCTAAATCATAAACTATATCTTGATTATCAAAATCTAATTCTTGCGTTGATAAATTTACATAATAGCCTTTTTCAGTAACTGTATAGGTAATTATCTTTGTTTCTGGATCTGCAATTTTAGTCACTAAATTTTCGCAATGGTCATTTCCAGCAAAATATACTTCCTTTAACGCGCCTATAATCCTATTTTGAGTACCATTTTCATCATTTGTTGATAGGGTATATAAACAATCATTAGCTTTTAGGTTATCAATTAGCTTTTGGTTACTTCTAATAGTTCCACTAATATAACCCCAATTTAGAGCATCTTGATCGCCGGCATTAAGTAGTTTATCAATATAATAAACTTGGTGTGCTCTATGAAATGCTCCTATACCTATATGTAGCATACCAGATTTTAATTTATCACGTTGGTACTTCGGTAATTCACAATTATAGAGATTTTGCAGATTAAGCATTATATTTTTAATTCCTTGTTCATATTGATTATTTGAGGATGAGCTACTTTAAAATATTCATGACCTTGATATTGCCAATCAATATTAAGTTTACCATCTTTGTTTATAACTTGAATATTTAAAACAGCATTTTCACCATTTAAATAACCCATGGTTTCACCATCGTCTAAATAGATTTGATGTTGTGTTGATATATCAGTTAGTGAAGGATAAATTTTGTAAACTAATTCTTGATTGAAATTATTAAATCCAGCTTTGCAATTATTTGTAACAATAACTGATCCTTCTCTAACAAATATTGGGATACTTTGGATATCTACATTTATACTAATAATTTTTCCACCCTGATAAACTCTACCTGCATAATAATCATACCAATTAGATCCTTTAGGTAAGTATATTTCTCTAACTCTTTGATTTTTTTCTAAAATATTTGCTATAAGTAAGTTTCCGAGCATAAAATCTTGGTTTTCTTCAAAAGTTCTTATATCGGTTTCAAAGTCATAAAAAGTTGGTTTTAGAATAGCTTTGGCATCTGTATGTGACTGGTAGCAAAGCTGATAAATATATGGAATTAGCTCATTACGTAAATCAAAAGCTTTTTGTATTGTTTGTAAAGCTTCTGGATACATCCAAGGAGTATTTACTGATTTATCATCATTCCATGAGTGAATAGTAAATCTAGGATAAAATATACCGTGCTGAATCCAACGAATAAGCAATTCCGGCTCTGGAGCAGGTCCACTAAAACCGCCTATATCATGACCAAAATTATAGATACCTGATAAAGATAATCCTTTAGCCATTTCTAAATTATATTTTAATGTTTTCCACTCTGTATAGTTATCTCCCGTCCAAGTTTGAGCATATCTTTGTAGTCCAGCACATCCTGATCTTGTAATTAGGTAAGGGCGCTTTTGTGGAGCAAAATGTTTCTGAGCCTCAAAACTTGCTTTTGTCATTAATAATGATTGGATAGGTTTAATATGTTTAATTTTTATTTCTTTACCAAAACCGTAGCAAATAGCTTCACCATTATAAACTTCATATTCGTTATTATCGTTCCATGTCGATTCTATACCTTTTTCTAAAAGTTGTTTGGTAACGTTATCTTGCCACCAAGATATAGTTTTAGGATTTGTAAAATCTAGATAATATCCTAGTTCATCCCAAAATTGCACAAGTTCTGGTTTTGTATAATATTTATTGTAAATAAAACCATTAAAGCTTGCTACTTCGTCTAATTTAGGATGGTCTTGAAGTAGGCATGGTTTAATGTTTGCACATAATTTAATGCCATTATCAGAATATTTTTTGGTAAAAGATTGTATATCTGGAAATTTTGAATGATTCCAATTAAAAACATATCTTTTATCTCCAATAGAAGTATATCCTGAGCTTAATTGAAATGAGCCACATTGAATATCATATTTTTGACAATCTTTGATAAAATTATCCATTTGACTTTGAGCATCAGGCAAATCTGTATAAGTCATTGTAGAACCTGAATAATACAAACTCCAATAGGGTGGTAATATAGTCTTACCTGTTATAGTACTAAAAGTTTCTGTGACCTCAGCAATCTTATCACCAAGTATAAAATAGTAATCTAAATCACCAGCTTTAGCCTCGTAACTAATATATGGTCCATGATAATTATCAATTTCTTTACCAAAATTAAAAATACTATCACTTAAATTATCGTAAAATATACCAAATGATGTTTTATATAAGTGATTATGAGATATAAAGAACGGTATATGTTTGTATAAAGGATCAGAACTTTCTGCATCATATCCCATTGGATCTATTGATTTCATCTCATAGCGCTTTTTATCGCGATTAAGAGAACCAGTTTTTTCACCAAGACCGAAAAACATAGATTTAGGATCTTTCTTAATAGCATGATACACACCTCGATCTGACCAAAAGTCTAAATTGTATGCTTGAGTATCTAAATCTTGAGATATTTTAACCCATTCGTCAGAGTCTCTTTTATACCAACTAATGATAAAACCATTAAGCTTTATTTCACATTTTAGTTTTGAAGTTGCTATAACCGCAAAATCATCATTACCATAAGCTTCAAAATTTGGGCAACTAAAACTTGAGGTATCTAATCTATCAATTCCCTCAAATGGAATATCATTTTTTGTTATTGACCAAGTTTTATCTAAAGATGGCTTTAATGTTTTAGTTAAAAGTACTCTGAATATATTTTCTTCTAAAACAAAAATTCTTGCAAATAACTGTTTTTCTTCAAGTTCAAATAAAAGATGATCTTGTTTGGTATCTTTGAGTTTAAATTTACAAATATCTAACATAAGCAAAAATCCTAAAATATATTATTATGTCCCCAAGTCTTCTGATGAGGCCAACCTGTGAGTTCTTCGACAATTTTTATGGCATTAGTTGGAGCATCTTCTAGCTTTCCTCCAGCTCTAAGTCTTTTAAGTTCTGTTACTAAAGTAGCATGCTTAGCTTGTGTAAGTCTAAATCTTGAAGCAGCAATAGCACCAATAATACAAAATAAAATGGTTCCCCCAATAAAACAAATACTTATACCAAATAGTGCAGATTCTGTTTGTATAATCTCACCAGCTTTAAAACCAAATATTGATAGAGTAAAGCCAACCAAGGCAAATGCTAAAGCTTGTACTAATTTACGTGAAACAGTCATAGTGCTAGCAAAAGTACCTTCTCTTCTTTTTGTGGTTAGAGCTTCATCAATATCAGCAATAAAGTTATAGATATTCCAAGGTGTAAAATAACATCCAGCTCTAGCAAAACCCAATACAAAAATAACTACAACAAAAAGTATTAATGCAACTAGAGGGCTAAAAATCGGAATGATTATAAAGCTAAGCATACTTAAAATTAGAGAACTAATAGCAATCCTATAACTCATTACACTACCTATTTTGATGCATAAATATGCAAATATAGGCACGGATATAACCTGGATTATTGAAAAGCAGGTGTACACAACCGACGCTGAGCTAACATTATAACCCAAAATAAATGTAAAATAATATGCAAAGCTAGCACCGAAAACATCTAAAGCTACAAAAGCACCAATATACATTATCAAATTAAGTCTAAATGCTCTAACTCTAAGCGTTGAAAAAATATTGATGAAAATAAGCTTCAACTCAGTAACAAGGTTAGTATTTTGCTTCTTTGTAACTATAACATCCCTTTCCCAAGTAAATTTATAGACAAAAAACCAAGGCAACATAAACAAAATTGCACAAATAACTCCCATAATGATGAAAGATGTTTTTTCATTTGCAAAAAAATACATAATAGTTGCGGGCAAAAATCCTGCAACTATATTTGAGCTTTGTGAAAAAATCATTCTAATACCAGTCATCTTTGATCTAACTTCATAACTATCCGTCATCTCAGCTGCTAATGTCTCATATGGAACTTGTATCATTGTGAAAATAAAATTAAAAGCAACATATCCAAATAGATAATACCAAAATCCAAAACCTGGAATCCAAAGCAATGCAAATACTGTAACTAAAGGCGCTCCTATTACAAAGAAAAACTTTCTACGTCCTAATGGTCCTTTCCAATTGTCTGATATGTAACCCATAATAGGATCAGCAAATACATCAAGTCCTCTACCTATTGCTACTATTAATCCGGCCTCAGCAGCCGATAAACCAGCAATATTAGTATAGAAATACATTAACCAAAGTCCAAGAATTGTAAATGCACCACCACCAAAAAAATCGCCAGAGCCATAAGCAACCATATTTTTAAGTTTAACTTCTCTAGTATTTGACATTATTTTTTGACTAAAATGAGAATAGCTATAAATCAAATATAAATGATTGCTACACAATTTAAAATGAAAATTCTAAGATTGTGAGAATTTTCTAGCTAGCAAATAAGTTAAGATATCAACTAAATCAATGTTCTATTACATTGATTTGGGCATTTTAATTAAAGTTTTTCTTATAATGCTGTTTAATACTAGTTATAATCAAATTCAAATTAAAATTATTATGGATACAATTTAATGAATCTTAAAAGACAAAATTCATTCTTTTTACTATGCTTCTTTGAATTTTTTGAAAGATTTGGCTATTACGGGTTTGTTTAGTTATACGGCCATTTTATTCTTTATGAGCAAATATGGTTTTGACTTTACAGAGAAGCAAGCGGTACTTTTATTTGGGGGATTTGCTTCATTAAGTTATGTTTTTAATGCTATTGGTGGTTATGTTGCTGATAAAATTTTTGGTATTAAAAGAACAATGTTCTTGGGAGCAGTTTTTCTTTTAGTTGGATATTTTAGCTTAGCTTTAAGTCCTTATTTTGTAAATATAGATAATTATGTATATATAAGTTTAGCTTGCATTATTGTTGGATCTTCACTGTTTAAACCTGCACCTACAAACTTAATTTCTAGAATATATACTGATAAACTTAAACTTGATTCTGTTTATACATATTTTTATATGTCTATAAATATGGGATCTTTATCAGCATCGCTTCTAATACCTGTTTTAGCAACAAAATATGGTTACACTGCTGCGTATGGAGTGTGTTCTGTAGGTTTTGCAATAGGTATATTAAATAGTCTATTGAGTTACGCTAGTATCAAAGATATCGGTAATGAAGTTGATTTTAGAAATATGGGATATCCAAGAACTATTCTTATAGTGTCAGTTTTTATTATCGCAATAATTGGACTTAGTATAATACTACAAGCTAACGATACTATTAACTATATTTTATGGTTTGGGGCAGGGCTTATTTTTGGAGTATTTGCCTTTCAAATTTATGTTGAAAAAGATCCTAGTTCAAGAAAAAAGATATTAGCAGCAATTATCTTATTAATTTATGCAGTACTGTTTTTTATAATATATCAGCAAAAATCAACTTCATTCTTCTTATTTAATGTTCATCATGTTAATTTAAATTTATTTGGTTATAGTGTTAATCCTCAAAGTATACCTGGAGTTTTAAATACTGCTGGTGTAATTATCTTGTCACCAATATTAGCTTTTATATATACAAAATTAGGAAAAAAAGATTTTAGCTTACCATTTAAATTTGCTTTGGGAATACTACTCTGTGGTTTAGCATATGGCAGTATGTTCTTAGCGTGTTTGATTAATGATCCTACATCTAAAGTTAGTATTCTTTGGGAAGTTTTGGCGATAACTATATTTTTCTCAGCGGGTGAATTATTAATTTCGGCTCTAGGATTGTCTTTAATGGCTAAATTATTACCTCAAAGGATAACTGGCTTTGCTATGGGAACATGGTTTATAACATCAGCTATTGGTATTAAGATCGGTACAACAATTGCTCAAGCAGTTACAAGTGGTATACAATATGATGAGTCAAAAGGCTTTGATACTCAAATGACTATAAGTAGTTTCTATAAATATCAAGAGTTATTTGGTTATGTTTCTTTGGTTGCGATAGTTTTTGCAGTAATAGCATTTGTAATTGGCAAAAAACTTAATAAAATGATTCAAGATTAAATATATCAACCAAGCTAATTATCTATGCACAATCTTTTATCTACCCAAAAAGCATTAATTTTGTTGTTACTAACTATAACAATGTGGTCAACTGCTTTTATCGGAATTCGTTATTTAATGCTAAATGGATTTAGTGCAGGAGGCTTATCTTTAACTAGATATGCTATAGCAAGTATCGTTATGCTTGTGATATTCATCAGGCAAAAAAATAAAACTCTACCTAGTTTAAAAGATTTATTTAGGTTTGCAATTTTAGGTTTTTTTGGCTTTTTTGCATATAACGTATTTCTAAATTCTGGTGAGTCAAGAATCACCGCAGCAGGTGCAAATTTTATTATTGCTCAAGCACCAATTATTGTAGCAATATTTGCATTTGTATTTTGGGGTGAGAAAATTAACAAATATGGTATCTTCGGTTTTACTATAGCGATAGTAGGTGCTGTAATAATTTTTTTCTCAAAAAATGATACATCATTTGAATTTATAGGAATTTGTCTAATATATGGTGCTTGTTTTTCAGGAGCTATTTATTCAGTTTTCCAAAAAAGCTTATTTATAAAATTTCATCCAATTGAGGCTATAACTTATTGTATTTGGTTTGGTACAATTATGCTGATGGTATATTCTAATGAGGCTTATGCAGAATTATCTACTGCAAATTTTACAAGTATCTTTGTTGTAATTTATATAGGAGTATTTCCTGGCGCATTAGGTTACTTATTTTGGGGGTATGCTTTTAGATATTTATCGGCAACTATTGCAATTAGCTTTTTATATTTTATGCCAATTATTTCTTTATTTCTTGGCTGGATACTTCTAGGAGAAACAGAAGCTTATTCTGCAATAATTGGAGGATTAGTAAGTGTTATTGGAGCATTTATAATTAGTAAATATGGCTTAAACAAAAAAACTAACTAAAACCTTAAAAGTTTGTCACTCGCAACATTTTAATAAAAGTCTTTTTTGTCTATAATATCAGCAAGTTTTTTAATAAAGGATAAATATGCAAATAGTCGAACAAATGAGAGATAAAGCTCTTGAGGAGCTAAATCTTGTCAAAGATAAAAAATCTTTAGATGATATTCGAGTTAAGTACCTTGGCAAAAAGGGTGAATTAACTGAGATGATGAAGTTAATAGCAACATTGCCTAATGATGAGAAACCAAAGTTAGGACAAGCAGTAAACATTGCAAAGCAAGCTTTACAAGAAGCAATTAATTTAAAACTAGCTAATTTTGAGGAACAAGAGTTAAATGAAAAACTAGCTCAAGAAAAAATTGATGTAACACTAAGTGGAGTAGGGCAAAATCAAGGCTCGCTTCATCCTGTGACAAAAACTTTAAATAGAATCGAAGCGTTTTTTAAACAAAATGGTTTTGCTATTGAATTTGGTCCTGAGATTGAGAGTGATTATTATAATTTTGAAACTTTAAATATTCCTTCTCATCATCCAGCTCGCGCTATGCATGATACTTTTTATATTGATCATACTCATGTACTTAGAACTCATACATCAGGCGTTCAGATTAGAACTATGGAAAAGCAACAGCCACCTATTAGAATAATTGCGCCAGGTAGAGTTTATCGTTGTGATTCAGATATTACTCATACTCCAATGTTTCATCAGGTAGAAGGATTGCTTGTAGATAAGGATGTTTCATTTGCTGATCTAAAAGGCTTGTTGCATGCTTTTCTTAACTCATTTTTTGAAAAAGATCTAAAAGTGAGGTTTAGACCATCATATTTCCCATTCACAGAGCCATCTGCAGAGGCAGATATAGAGTGTGTAATGTGTGATGGTAAAGGCTGTAGAGTTTGTAAACACACTGGTTGGTTAGAGGTTCTTGGCTGTGGTATGGTACATCCTAAAGTTTTAAAAGCTGGGAATATAGATGCTGAAAATTATCAAGGATTTGCTTTTGGTATGGGTGTTGAAAGATTATCTATGCTTAGATATGGTATAGATGATCTAAGAATGTTTTTTGAAAATGATTTGAGATTTTTAAAACAGTTTTAATTATTATTTGAGGTTTATAAATGAAATTTTCACATAATTGGTTAAATGAATATCTAGGTGATACTCAGGGTAGCCAAAATCTAGCAGATACTTTAACTTTAGCTGGTTTAGAAGTAGATGCAATTGAACCAGTAGTCGCAGAAAAAGTTAGTGGTGTAGTAGTTGGTCAAATTAAAACTATTAACAAGCATCCTGATGCAGATAAACTAAATGTTTGTAGTGTGGATGCTGGTGAAGATGAGTTACTAACGATAGTTTGTGGTGCAAGTAATATTTACGAAGGTATGAAAGCACCAGTTGCAAAAATTGGGGCTGTTTTACCAGGTGATTTTAAAATTAAAAAATCTAAACTGCGTGGTCAAGAATCTTTTGGGATGATGTGTTCGGAAGAAGAGCTTGGCTTAGCTGACAAAGCTGATGGCTTAATGGATCTGCCTGTAGATGCTCCAGTTGGTGTTGATATTAATAAATATCTAAATTTAGATGATAATATTATCGAAGTTGATCTAACTCCAAATAGAGCCGATTGCTTGAGTGTATACGGTATAGCCCGCGAAGTTTCTGCTCTTACAAAAGCAGGACTTAAAGATTTAGAAATACTAGAGCCCAAAGTAACTATTACTGATACTAAAGAAGTTAATATAACCGCCACAGATGCTTGTAAGGCATACTATGGTTGCATTATTAAAAATGTTAATAATAAAATTCAAACACCTTTATGGATGGTTGAAAAACTAAGAAGAAGTGGTATTGGTAGTATTTCATTTTTTGTAGATGTAACAAACTATGTGATGCTACTTACTGGTCAACCAATCCATGCTTTTGACTTAGACAAGCTAGCAGGTGGTATTAATGTCCGTTATGCAAAAAATAATGAGGAGCTAACACTACTTGATCAAACACAAGTTAGACTAGATTCTGATACTTTATTAATAGCAGATGATAGCAAAGCTCTTGCTATAGCTGGTGTTATGGGCGGCTTAGACTCATCAATAACTGATAGTACTACTAATATATTTTTAGAAAGTGCATTTTTTGTACCAGAGAAAATTGCTGGTAAAGCACGTAAATATAATCTTCATACTGATTCTTCTCATCGCTTTGAGCGTGGAGTTGATCCACAGTTAGCTAAAAAGGCTATGAAAATAGCTATTCAATTGATAACACAAATAGCAGCTGGTGATGTTGCTCCAATTCATGGAGCAGAAGATTTAGAAAACTTAAATAAAGAGAATAAAATTACTCTTTCTATTAAAAAACTAAATCGTGTATTAGGAACTGATTTTGGTATAGAATATGTAACAGAAGTACTCAAAGCATTGCATATGAACGTTGCAACAAGTTTTGATAGTAATTGTATTGAGGTAACACCTCCTTCATATCGTTTTGATATGGAAATTCCAGAGGATTTAATCGAAGAGGTTGCTCGTATATATGGTTATTCAAAACTTCCTGAAACTATGCCTAAATATGCTGCAACTAAAATAGATATTTCAGAAACAAAGCAATCTTATGATAATTTAAGCTCTAAATTAGTTGATAGAGGTTATCATGAAGCTATTAATTATAGTTTTATAGATCCTAAGTTTGATGAGTTTTTCTTTGAAGAAAAGGGTATCGCTATCAAGAATCCAATTTCTCAAGATTTATCTGTAATGAGACAATCTTTGATACCTGGTTTGATTAATACTTTTAAGGCAAATACATCGCGCCAACAAAATAGAATAAGAATATTCGAGAAAGGTGCTTGTTTCAAATTAGAGAATAGCCAAAGAATCCAATTTGATAGAATTGCAGGGTTAGCGTATGGAGAACTTTTAAATACTAATTGGTCTAATACAAAAAAAGTAGACTTTTTTGATGTTAAAGCTGATGTTGAAGCATTATGTAATGGTATCACAAGCCTAAGTTTTGAAGTTTGTAATAATATTAATTGGCTGCATCCAGGTCAATCTGCTTATATATTGGCTAATGGTAAGAAAATTGGTGTAATTGGTGTAATTCACCCAACAGTTTTAAAAACTTTCCAAATCAAAGCAAAAGCTCCTATAGTGTTTGAATTAGATTTAGATGTTTTGATTAAGAAAGAAATACCAAATTTTGAAAAAATTTCTAAGTATCCATCTGTATCAAGAGATATATCATTCTTAGTTGATAAATCTGTATTTGCTGGAGAGATTATCAAATCTATAAAGGTTTTAGATATAAATATCTTAAAAGATGTAAGTATCTTTGATATTTACGAATCTCAAGATAGCGATAGAAAAAGTATAGCATTAAGTATGCTTTTCCAAGATAACTTACAAACTTTAGATGATAAGCTTGTTGTTGAAAGTATAGATAAAGTTATAGAAGTACTGAAAACTAAATTTAATATTGAGCAAAGAGTCTAATAAAATTTTTATTATCTTATTTTTGATGAGAAAAAGAAGGCTAAGTTCATATAAATAACTCACCTTACGCATTTGATTTATGAATTTCTAATTTCATATAATTGCTTAAGAGCAATAGTGTTAGATCTAACCAAGAGCTTATATTTTAGGGCGAAGTGGTTTAGTGAAGTTTTTATCTTGAGCATTTCTAGTTTACAGAAAGCTACTAATGAGCAAAAAATATGATTTCTTTGAGTTTTCTCAACTTTAGTTGGTGAAGCTGATAAAGAAGTATTTTGCTTAATTGATTTGTGATAAACCTCTATTTGCCATCTTTTTTGATAGTCATGATATAACTGATTAGGATCTATTTCTAAATCATTTGTTACAAGATATAAAATTCCTTTTGTACCGTTCTCGTTTATGAAAATCTTTTTTGTTAAAAGTACAGGGAAATTCATATCTTTAAGCAGGATTCTCCATCAGCAGTATCAAGTTCAGAGAGCTTAATAAAATCCTTACTTCTTCTAGCATAATCACTCAAGGCAACAACTCTATTTTACTTCATACCAAGTATAAATTTCTTCGATAATGTGTGATGTATAAAATTCATATTATCTTTAGAGCAAAACCAGCTATCTGCCAAAATATATTTAAACTTAACATGATTAATAACTGCTCGATTTATCATGTTTTGAAACATTTGGTTTTTAGTGACTTTAGATCTTCTTTTATACTTCTTATCTTTTTTCATCATAATATCGCTCATCTTTTTTGACTATCTCATAGTCTATAGGAATAGATAAATTTGATGTACTAAGCATACATGAAACTATATTAATACCCTTTACATGAATACCTTTAGCATGAGAGTGATGCCAACAGACTATATCATTTTCATCTGTGCTTGGCTTTTCACTAATTGTATCATCCAAACAAAGAACATCGTATTTGCTATTATGCTTTCTAACTAACGGTTTTATATACTTCCAGAATTCTAAGCTTGTCAAATCTGACTTGCTTAAAAACCTTGTTATTTTGTCATGTGATACTTCTTGATCTAATATATCTGATAATTTTGTGGCTGTAGCATACTTAGTTTGGCTTATAAGATAGTCTGTGTATATATCTAGTAAATCCTTGTCCATTTCTCAGAAGATACATTTATTTCCTATGATCAGTATTCTAAATATCTTTTTAAAACTTACAATCTTTTGCGTAAGGTGAGTAAATAAAATAAGTTAATAGAACTATTTATAGCAGGTATACAGCACAAACTACAATTAGTAAATAAAAATTGCAATTAACCTCATCCCATACCTACTAACTACGTCTATAGGTGAGTGCCTTAGTAGATCCATAGGATTTATGCCAGTTATAAAATGTTTGCCATCCTGATAAAGAATCTTACAGGGTATAAAAATTTGATAAATCAGCTAGTGCATAAAACTCTTCTAAGTCAATTTTCTAAGATCTTTTCACTTTAATCTATTATAGCCAAGTAAATCTTTAATCCTTTCATTTATTAGTTTATTTTTCAATATAATCTTACTATTTTTTCTTTTTAAAAAAATCAATTAAATAGTTGATTTTCTAAGTTATTATCTATTTGTTTTAATTTTATTAAAGAGGAGTATAAGAAAAAAATATTAAAAATAAACTTTTGAATTATAAGAAAAATATTTTATCTATATTTCTTATTTTATTAGTATCAAATATTTATGCTTCTAGTAATATTGAGGAAAGAATAAAAGAAAATTTTAACAGTGATATTTCATTAATAACGAATATCTATACATCTGATAATATAGCAGGGAGGTTTGATAGTTATAAAATTGCTATTACATGGACAGAAGGTTTTTGTTATACTAATTCAGGAAAGCCTGAATGTAACAACATAAGTGATAAGATAAATAAAGATTTCAATTACGCAATGACATTACATGGCTTATGGCCAAATGATGGTGCTCGTATAGACTATGGTTATTGTACAGAAGCTAGCTTTTCGAAATATAATGAAGAAGCATTAAATCATCTACTACTTGATTATTATATGCCATCTGTTAATTATCCTGAGATACAGGGATTTTATCTTGCTAGACATGAATGGGATAAGCATGGTATTTGTCAAAAGGTTTGGAACCAGGCAGAATATTACTATATTTCAACAAAAATAATTGGTGTATTCATAGATGCTTTTTTGATTGATTTAAAAGATAAAAACATGATTTCAAAAGAACAGTTATATTTAGAGCTATCGTCTAAATTCCCAAATATTTCTGCGAAGAATATTGATTTAAAATGTGATAAAAATACAAGAAATATACTTCAAGAAATAAGAATTAGTCTTAACCTCAGTTCGGAATTAAAAGTATTGTAAATTAAAGGCTTGAGAGTATTCTTAGGTTAAAATAAGCGAAAAACCTTTAAATTCTGACAATAATGATAGATCAACTTATCTTAACCTTTTGTCGTATAGACGACTTTTGTATTATTTATCATAAAGAATTACAAAGCAAGTCTATTAATTACAAAAAGAAAACAGTTGGCCTAAAACCAAGTTTATCTTTAAGTGAAATAATGACTATTTTGATCATGTATCAAGCTGTTAGATATAAAGATTTTAAAACTTACTATGTTGAGTTTATAAAAATTTACTGGAAACATTACTTTCCTACAGCTCCATCTTATAACCGTTTTGTAGAATTAATAGATATAGCAATGTCACCGTTAATAGCATTTATATCAAGCAACCGTGGCAGATATACAGTATAGATGCTACTAAATTACCTGTTTGTCATAATTTAAGAGAGTCAAGACACAAGGTATTTAAGGGTTTAGCAGCTAAAGGTAAGACTAGTACTAGATGGTTCTTTGGTTTCAAGCTTCATTTACTGACTAACCATATTGGTGAAATTGTTAGTACCAATATTAGCCCAGGAAATAAAGATGATAGGAGTTTCTTGACTAAATTATGTCATGGACTTAAAGGATTAGTATTTGGTGATAGAGGTTATATTTCTAAAGACAAAGCTCAACTACTTGAGCAACAAGGCTTAAAGTTTATAACCACTTTAAAAAAAGAATATGAAAAAAGTTCCTAGATCTAGATTTGAAAAAACTATGTTAGCTAAAAGATCGATCATTGAGACTATTTTTGATTATCTCAAAAATAATCTAACTTTGTGGCATACAAGACATAGGTCCATAAACAATGCTTTTACTCATCTTATGGCTGTTTATTATTAACCCAATTAATTAATAATTATAAATATTTAGACATGAAATAATTATCGAACTGAGGTTAGTCTTAGTAAAGATCTTGAAAAATTAGATAGTCAGGAGTGGCGTAATATAAATATAGAATTACTTAGTAAATACTTGACTAATAATAAATCATCATATGATAATTGTGGTGATAATCTTATTTTAAAACCTTATTAATAATTAATTGTTTTGGGTCTAGATAACTTTAGCTTGTCAAAAATCATTGAGGGAGCTATATTTTGCCTATGTTTGGAAGGTATAAAAACTGTTGGCATATTTCACATGCTAAAATTAGAGAAATTTTAAAGTGTTTTGTTTAGATTTAACAGTGACAAACACGAGTAAAATTACTAATGTTAGTAGAGTAACAATTAATCACCATTTTGATAGATTTTTTAAAATAATTGTATATTTGTCTGATGAAAAATTTTTAGCATCTGCTGAAGATTTTGAGTTAGATGAGTCTTATTTTGGAGCCAAATGAGTACGAGCCAAACGTAGTCGTGGAGATGTTGGTAAAACACCAGTATTTCGTATTTTAAAACGAAATGAACACAGTAAAGTCTATATTTCTATTCTATCAAACTGCTATAAAGAGGTCTTAAGCCTATAATATAAGGCAAAATACTCGAAAACAGTACAAATCTATACCGATGGCCGGAAAGCATATGATGGACTAATTCAAAATAATGATTATTTCGCTTAAAGATAACCTTGGTTTTATAAACCAGCTTTTTTCTTATTGTAATTAATTGACTTGCTTTGTAATTCTTTATGATAATTAATACAAAAGTCGTCTATGAGACAAAAGGTTAAGATGATAAGTTGATTCTATATTGTTGGAATTTAAAGGTTTTTCGCTTATTTTAACCTAAAAATGCTCTTAAACCTTTAATTTACAATTCTTTCAATTCCGAACATCTATTATCTTAAGTATTATTATGGCTAATGGAGGCAGGCCTATTATAAGTCCTAATGAAGCTTGGTTTTTAACATATACGTATGAAACAACTAAAGAAAAAGCAGCTGCCATAAGTATTTTGATAAAGCAAAATAAAGCTGATGATGCTCCCACCTGATCATCAACCCCTCTATATGCAGCCACGTAAGTAGCAGTATATTGAAATGCATTACCAGTTATAATTATTGTACATAAAAGTATTATTATAAAGGGACTTATTCCTACTATAAAGTAAGATAATATCAGTAGCATACTAAAAAATACTGATATTGATGCACAATATAACATTACTTTATCCATATCCATTTTACTTACTCTATTTTTTAGTAAGAGTATAAATATTACAGGAACAACAATCATTGTAGCGGATGTTAATGAATAACCTATAGTTGAAAATCCCATTTTAACTTGAAAAAAATAAGGAGAAACTTCAACAAAAGAAAACATTAATGAAGATGCTAAACCACTACAAACAGAATTTAAAATGAAAGATTTATTACTCAACACTTTTTTATATGATTCTAACCATCTACTCTTAGTATTCACCAGAGGTTTTAAATGAAGATATTGGAATATTAGATATATTGTTACAATAGCTAATACTGCATGTAGTGTAAAATTACTTCTCCAACCAACAAACTGTTGTACAAGTCCCCCTATTAGTGGTGATAAGGGAGGTACAAATAACACTATACTACTTACGATAAGATTTGCATTTGCTAGAGATTGACTGTCATTATCGAAAGCATCCTTCATAATAGCCCGATATGATACAAAAGAACATGACATCCCTATACCTTGTAAAAAACGGAAAAATAGAAGTTGTATGGGTGATTGGGATATACTGCAAAAAATACTTGCCACGAAGAAAATAATATAACCTATTATTAATGATCTCTTTCTACCATACCTATCAGATAAGTGTCCAAAAATTAACATCGAACACGCCATACCAAAGAAGTATAAGCCAACAGTGAGTTTAGTAACACTTTCAACTGTATTAAAATATTTGGTGATGTATGGTAAAGATGGAGTAAAACTATCAATAGCTAGCTGAGACATTAATCCAAAAAAACAAAGTAAAAAAATGATTGTTTTATCAGAAGAAATTTTATTTGTTTGGTAATTTAACATATTTTAAAAAGTCATGTTCATGATTTAGTAGGAGTATATTATAAACTAACATTTTATAAAATGTTATATTGTAACACTTAAATTTAATGAGTATCATATCTTTAGAAAAAATAATAATACTAATTAGGAATTTAGCATGGATCGTATGACTGAAATAAATTATTTATATGAAGAAATATCACAATTGAAAGATTTCTCTCCTAGCGAGAAGGTAAATAGTGCATTTAGCAGTTTGGTTAAGTTGGCTATGAAATATGATAGTAAGATTGAGTTATCTGAAGAGAAAAAGCAACATTTACAATATTTATCAGCAGAAGCTGAGTATCAACTTGAAAAATATTGGGCCAATAAAATAGTTAATTCTTCTAACCCTATTAAAGAGTTAGAAACATTTCCTTATTATAAGAATTACCAAGATTTAACTACACTTGAATACAATAGTCTATGTAGTTGTGCTGAGCATAAAGATCATAAATTCATATTTATTGGGGGAGGTTTCTTACCATTGACATCTATTGTTTTAGCTAGTAAATATAATATTTCGTCAAAAATAATAGATATTGATAAAGAGGTTACTGAGAAATCAAAAATATTAATAAAAGCCTTAAAACTAGATCACTTAATAGATATTTATAATGCGGCTGGACAAATCTTTAACTATCAAGATTATAATACTATTTTTGTTGCAGCACTTGCTGGACTGGATTCAAAAACAAAATTAGATATATTTAATCAAATAAGATCCACAGCTCCTAAAGGTTCTCATATAGTTGCTAGGTCAAGCTGGAATAATAGAAAATTATTGTATAGGCCTATTGATGAATCTATTTATAAGATTTTCACACCTATAATAAAAGTTGATCCTTTTCATGATGTTATTAATTCTGTTGTAATATTAGAGAATACATTGTAGGCCTTATAATTTTTTGTAATTGACAGCCAAAAATTAGCTGATTTAAATGATGTAAAAGGAATGGGGATGTAATAGATACATTTTTTACTATGGATATTTTTCAACCAATACTTTCCGTTAATAAACTTAGCCTTACTAGCTCTAAAGGCATATTATTTAAAGATATTTCTTTTGAATTATTTCAAGGTGAGGTACTTGCTATTATGGGGCCTTCCGGGATTGGAAAATCAATGCTTTCAAAAGCTATAGCTGGCTTTCTTCCATCAAACATCATAACTCAAGGGAGTATTGAATTAAATGGCAATGATATTAGTCAATTATCCATGTTACATCGAGCAAAGCATCAGCGTCCTGGAGTTATTTTTCAGGATGCTTTAAGAGCGCTCAATCCTTTAGCCTCAATTGAAAAGCATCTATGTTTAGCATTGACAGGTAATAAAATCCATTTGAATAAGGTCAATAAAGATATTATTGTATCACTTCTTGAAAGGTTGAGATTTACTGATGCTGAAACTATACTTAGTAAATATCCTAATCAACTTTCTGGTGGTCAACGCCAAAGAATTTGTATAGCGATTGCTTTACTTAGTAAAGCTAATCTTATTATTGCAGATGAACCAACTAGTGGACTTGATCCAAGTACTGAATCTGAAATTCTTGAACTGCTTTATACTAGAGTTCAGCAATCCAATAATGCGGCACTATTGATCACTCATGATTTATCAATGGCATTAAAATGTGACAAAATATTAATTATTTCAGATAGTAAAGTCGTTGCTTATGGTTCTCCATCGAAGGCAATTCAAAATAGCCAACATCCTTTTTGCCAAAAACTATTAAAATTATTAGATAACTCTCGAGTTTTAGAAAAGTTTACCAAAGTCAATTGCTTTGAAATTATTTTTAAGCAAGTGAGTGTTCATTACTACTCAAAGCCAAAATGGTTTGGTGGAAAGCCTTCTATCGCATTAGAACAGCTAGATTTAAGCATAAAAGAACAAGATCTTGCAATTGTTGGACCATCCGGAGCTGGCAAATCAACTTTCATAGAATTATTATTCGGCCTTCGTAGACCAAGCTCAGGAGAAATATACGTCTGTGGGTACAAGCTTTCGAAAAAATTCATCTAAGCAAAGCTTAAAGATGTCTAAACATATTCAACTAATTCCACAGGAACCTCAATCGAGCTTGAATCCTTTTTATACCGTAAGACAAGTTTTACACGAACCCTTGAATAATATATAGGTATATTTCATAACCAAAATGAGAGGGTTGAACAAGTTATTAATCAGGTTGGGTTAGATAAGTCATTTTTAGAGTACAATTCTTATCAGTTATCTGTTGGTCAGGCACAAAGAGTGGCAATAGCAAGAGCCTTAATTGTAAACCCAAATATACTTGTAGCAGATGAGCCAACAAGTAGTTTAGATCCAGTTAATCGTCAACAAATTATCGATTTGTTAATAAGCGTTAAGAAAATTCATCGGATGAGTTTAATTTTAGTTACTCATGATTTATATGCTGCACAAGCCTTATGTGATCGAATATTGGTTTTAGATCATGGTAAGGTTGTTGAATATAACACATCACAAAATGTGGTAAACAATCCAAAGCATTTAATCACGAAGTCGTTATTAAATACATAATTTTAAAATAATGAATTAAATAAAATCACTAGAGAGGATTCATATGCACCTTAATAATTTTAAGATAGCATTTTTAACAATTTTCAGTATATTACTAATAAGTTGTTCTGATTCAACTAAAAGTAAAACTGGTACAACTAGTAGAGATAATATGTCTGAAATTCGTCTTGCTATGATGCAGCCACCAAGAACAGGTCTATCACCGTTGTCAGATGATGCATTCAAGCTATCACGTTGGAGTACAGCAGAAACTTTGGTTAATTTAAATGATCAATCGATAGCTGAACCAATGCTAGCAAGGAAATGGGAACAAATAAATCCTTTAACATGGCTCTTTAGTATTCGTAAAGATGTTAAATTTCATGATGGATCAGAACTTGATGCCCACGCAGTAGTGAATTCATTACAAAAAGCTCTTGATGCTGCACCTAAACCACGTATCTTAGATGGTATTAATTGGAAGGTTAAGGTAGTTGATGACTTTACTGTTGAAATTCAAACAACTTTTAATGATCCTCTATTGCCAAGTCGTTTATCTAGTCCACAATTAGCTATTTTAGCTAGTAAAGCATACAAGGATGATGGTCGTGTAATCCCTATAGAAGCAGGTACAGGACCATTTGTTTTAACTGATATTAATGGTCAAATTAGTGCTAAATTAAAACGCTTTGATAGTTATTGGGGAGAAAAAGCTAAGATTAACAATATATTCGCTGAGTATGTTCCAAATGGGTTTGCTCGAGCATCAGCACTTCGTACAAATAAAGCTGATGTAGTAGAAGCAGTCCCTGTATCTCAATTAGCAATGATTGATTCTTCTAAACTTCACGAAGTAGCAATGCCTCGAACTAATACACTTTACCTGAATAATAAATCTAAAGCGTTTAGCCAAATTGGTCTACGTAAAGCAGTGGCTAAAGCTATTAATTCAAAACAGATAATAAATATAGTTTATGAAAACCATGCTGATTTAGCTAAGGGTTTATTAGGTCCTGCATTAGCATGGGCAGAACCAATTCGAGAACAGAATCCAAGAGTTGATAATATTAAACAAGAACATGCTAGTGGTGAAAGAATTACCATTGGTACTTTTACTGACCGAGCAGAGTTACCAGAAGTTGCAGTATTACTCAAACAACAGCTTGAAGCAGTTAGCTTTGTTGTTGAGCTTGATGTACGTGAATATGCACAAATTGAAAAAGATGCGTTAGCTGGTAAATTTGATGCATTCTTATTATCACGCGCTACAGTTCTTGATTCTGGTGATCCTGTGGCATATATGCAAAGTGATTTTAGTTGTAATGGTTCATTTAATCTTAGTCAATTTTGTTCTGAAGATGTAGATATCGCTCTAAAACATGCAGATAGTCAACCTCTAGGTGACTTGCGCCAGAAGGCTATAATTGAAGCAGAAAATAAAATTCTTGAACAATATGCAGCTATTCCTCTATTACATGAACGCGTGATTCAAGGCGAAAATAATAGAGTTAAAAATGTTCAACGTGATCCACGAGAACGTCGATTAATTGATCAATTTACTGAGATAAATAATTAAATGACTTGGTTATCACGCTTATTATCACTTTGTTTTATTGTTATGCTAGTGAGTTTAATGCCTGATATTGCTGGTATTGATCCTGCACAAGCTATTTTGCGTGCACGTTCAGGTGTTCAACAGTTAATGACAAATGAAGCTCTTCAGGCAGTTCGTGATGATCTAGAGCTAGGTCAAAATGCAATGGAGCGTTTATGGGATCGGTTAATACATATATGTCATGGAGACTTAGGGACTTCTTGGGTCGATGGTTCTTCTGTCATGCAGAGTATCTTGAATGCAGCTAAAATATCATTATTGCTAATGGGATGCTCACTTGTTATAACATTTATACTAACTTTTATTAGTGTTTTATATACATTTAACCAATGGCAACAAAATAGAATCAGTAATAACCATAATAGTTTAAGCTCAATATTAGTTTCTTTACCTGAATATGTAATTGCTTCTTTATTAATTTTAATATTTTCAATATGGTTAGGATGGTTTCCACCATATGGATGGCAAACAATACAAAATCTTTGGCTTCCAAGTTTAGCATTAGCACTACCAGCTGGTGGTCTTTTTAGTCGTCTACTCAATGATAGTCTAAAACGTGTATTAAATGAACCTTGGATAATTACATGGCTATCTGCCAATATTAGCAAAATAAAAATTATGCGTTTTGCTTTACTTCGAGCTATTAGTAGCTTGGTTCCTCAAATTGCTATGATTGTAATTGGTTTAACTGGCGGAGCAGTAGCGGTTGAAAAAGTTTTTGCTATCCCTGGAATAGGTAGCTTGATTTTAGCCGCTACTAAATCACAGGACTTACCGTTACTTCAAGGTGGTTTATTAGCATTACTAATATTCTCAATTTTAATTAGTTGCATAGGAATTATGCTACAGCGTTGGCTATTGAGTCATAGCACTACCAGTGGGAAGCTAATCAGTAACCATCCTAAATTCTCTTTTACTAAAAGTAGGATAAAGATAATAATTAGCCTCATGATATTTATGTCTCTAGCAATTTGTGCAATTTCAGGATCCTTAAGAGATTCCTATTCAACCCAGTTTACACGCTTAGCTAGTCCAAGTTTGGCAGCACCATTTGGTGCTGATGCTATAGGGAGAGATTTATTAGCACGTATAGGTTCAGGCATGTTATCAACATTAAAAGTAGGGTTTATAGCTACATTTTTAAGTTTTATTATTGGTTTAATATTGGGCTTTGTAACTAAATTTAGTCAAGGTTTAATTGAAATAACAAAAGGGATTCCATATATCGTTGCAGGTTTATTAATTGCTGGTCTAACCAGTATGAGTCCAAATAGTGCTCTAATTGCAATTGTTGTAGTGTCATGGGCTCCACTAGCTACTCATTGTGCTAGTTTAGTGTTAGAAGCAAAAGCTCAGCCATACCATACACATACTTAGCTCCTACATGGGGAACAAATAGATTAAAAATATTATACTACTATTTATTGCCATATATATTGCCGCCTCTAATTAGACATGCTTTACTTCGGTTACCAGTTATTACTTTAAGCTTATCTTCCCTTAATTTTATAGGAATAGGCACGAAACCACCAAGTCCTGAATGGGGATTATTGATATCTGAAAATCTACCCTATATTGAGCGCTCACCACAAGGAGTATTATTACCAATATTGGGTCTAGTACTCGTAACTATTGCGATAAACCTTTTATTCGATGACTAAATCTCAAAAAACTACTGTTTTATTATCTACTACAACTAGCACAAATACCATGCACTTCAAAATTCCAACCTGTTACTAAAAACGACTCTTTTTCTCTTAATTCATCTGTTATATTTAAATTAATTAAGTTTACTTCTTTAGTTATTCCACACTTATTACAAATGATGATTTGTGTCCCTTCATGCTTATGTTGAATATCACAAGCTATATATGCACTAATACTTTCTACTCTGTGAATAAATCCATGCTTAGACCAAAAATCTATAGCTCTATATACAGTTGGAGGATTTATTTGTTTTTTTTCTGAAAGAATTTCTAAAATATCATAAGCGCTTAGGGGAGTATCTTGACTAAAAATAGTTTCAAGTACTTGCTCTCGAGGTTTAGTAAATCTGTACTTATTTTTTTCACAAAATTCTTTAGCTGTTTGTATATTTTTATTCATTAATAGAAGTCAAAATTTATATTAATTTACTTAGCAAATTATAACTTATTTTTTATCATTTAATAAACTGTTATATTGTAACACTTTTTATTTTTGTGTATTATTCTCTCTCAATAAATAATTTGATGATATGGAGTTCATAAATTTATGAAAAAGTTACCTGTTACAGTTTTATCCGGATTTTTAGGAGCTGGTAAGACTACTTTACTAAGCAATATCCTTAATAATGCTAATGGTCTTAAAATAGCTATGATTGTTAATGACATGAATGAGATCAATATCGATGCTGAGCTAATCAAAAATCATGACTCACATATATCAAAGACTCAAGCAAAAATGGTTGAGTTAAGTAATGGTTGTATCTGTTGCACTCTACGTGAAGACTTATTAATCGAAGTTGAACAATTAGCCAAGTCGCAAAAATATGATTATTTAATTATTGAAAGTACTGGTATCTCAGAACCATTACCTGTTGCGACAACTTTTGAGTTTAGAGATGAAGAGGGTAAGAGTCTTGCAGATGTCGCTTATATAGATACGATGGTTACTGTAGTAGATAGTATTAATTTTATGAAGCATTATAGTTCTTCAGAGTATCTAAAAAATACTAGTGAAAGCCTTGGGGAAAATGATGATAGGGCGATAGTTGATCTTATGGTCGAGCAAATAGAATTTGCTAATGTCATAATATTAAACAAAGTTGATGAGTGCTCGAAAGCAAAAAAAGAGACTGCCAAATCTATAATCAAAGGACTAAATATTGATGCTGAAATAATCGAAACAAATTTTTCAAAAGTTGATATAAATAAGATAATAAATACTAAGAAATTTAACTTAGAAGAGGCTGAAAATCATCCTTTATGGAGTAAAGAGCTATATAGTTTCAAAGAGCATGTACCAGAGACCGAAGAGTATGGTATTAGATCTTTTGTTTATCACTCTATAAATCCTTTTGATCCTACTAAGATAATGAATTTTTTTGATAATGTTGACTGGCCGGGAGTAGTTAGAGCTAAAGGTTTTTTCTGGTTAGCAACAAGACCTGATTACGTTGGCGAGGTTTCTCAAGCTGGTGCATTAGTCAGACATCAAGGCATGGGTATGTGGTGGGCTAGTATGGATAAAGATCAATGGCCAGATACGCCAGAATTTCAACAGATGCTGAAAGATCGTTGGAATGATATCAGTGGTGATAGAAGGCAAGAGATAGTCTTCATTGGTTTAAAAGATGAAATGGATGACAATCAAATCAAAGTAGCACTAGATGAATGCTTAATAAATGATTATTGGGATAATCCAGAAAAATATACCAATTTAGCAGATCCATTCCCTATTTGGTTTGAGTCAGATGATGAAGAGGTATAAATGATGAGTAATTTTCAATTAACAATTTTACTTGTAATTTTATTTGTAACGGCAATCTCTGGTATATTTCCTTTTGTAAAGAAAGCAAATAATCCAAATGGATTTCATTTTCTTATTGGTGAAGCTTTAGCAAGTGGAGTGTTTTTAGGTGCTGGTTTAATTCATATGCTGGGTGATTCAGCTGGAGATTTCACAGAGCTAAATATAGACTATCCATTTCCATTTTTGATAGCAGGGATAACTATTTTACTCTTTTTGTTGTTAGAACATATCGGTGGAGCATTATCAAAGAGCAATAAAGGTAACCTATCATTTATGGCTATAATGGCAACAATTATGTTATCAATTCATAGTTTCTTTGAAGGTGCAGCATTAGGTCTATCAGAAGAGTTAAGTGTAGCACTAGTAATATTCTTAGCAATTATTACACATAAATGGGCAGCAAGTTTTGCATTAGCTATAAATATAAATAAAACAAATATGAACTTTATAACTAGATTTATACTTTTTACAATATTTGTAATAATGACTCCACTAGGAATAGTCTTTGGACAAGCTGCACAAAATTATGTTACAAATCCTTATGTTGAGCCTACATTTACTGCTATAGCAGCAGGTACTTTTATATATATGGGGACTTTACATGGTTTAGATAGATCTGTACTTGTGAAAGATTGTTGTAATACTAAACAGTATAGCTTTGTAATTATTGGCTTTACAATTATGGCAGTAGTCGCTATTTGGACTTAGAAATTAATAATAATTTAGATTCTAATTACCATTATAATATTTATTTTCTTTGAAATTCTTACAATAATTAATTGTACCATGCTCTAATATTCCTGATTTAAGTTTATCATAACAACTTTGAGTAGGAGCAGTAACAGTCATCAACATACAGTTGCTAGGGTTATCATAGTTATTAGGAACTATATTACTTTGGAATAACTGATTTGGAAATTTGACTTTTAAGCCACTATGAGAGCCATACCAGTCAGTCATTTGATCACCAATAGACATTAACCAATATACATTTCTTTGCTCTGATAATGCTTGCCTAAATGAATCTTTATAAGCTACTTTGTCATTTGAAGTAGATGCACAAAGGCTATTTTCAATTGAACCTGACAAAAACACATATTTATCAATCTGATTATCTGTAAGATTGAGATTCTTTTTTAGCCATTTTGCAGTAGTAGTTGCTGAGGCAGTATTACAATACCTAGCTGTTATGAAATAGCAATCAACACCATCTTTAAAACATTGTTTTTTGACAAAGTCAGTAATATATGGTGTTGGTTTAGTACCTTTGCTATCATAATCATCATTAAAAGAAGTTAACTCAAGAGTATTATCTATATCAAACATAATATCAGGATGTTTGCCATTTTTTTCTATAGTTTTAATAAAGCCAATTTGCTTAAACTCACTTATTAGGTTATTTAGGTTATCAACTAATTTTTTTGCATTTTTTGCATATTGAGAATCATGATTATAATCATATCCATTTTTACTATTCATATACTTTAAAACATCAGAGTTTTTTGTTATGTTTGCAACACATTTCTTTGCATTTTCTGGTAATTTAAATGTATCACCATATTGCTCATCAAAAGCATCTTCAAGCTGTGTAACTTTACTATAAAGCTCTAAAGGATTAACATCACTTTGATTATTTTTGTTAGAACATGCAGCAATTATTGTAGAACCTAAACTTAATAAAAAAATTGCTTTAATGGTATTTTTTAGCTTTTTCATATTTTTAGTCTCCTTAACTGTTTAATGAAATAAATCAAAAGCAAATACATACTAACCTAAAAAATCAAGAGATTAATTAGCTTTTATCAAATAAAAAAATATCAACGAAAGCCTATTTAAAAGATAGCAAATAAGTGTTACGATGTATCTTTTTATTGAGTTACATTAATGGAGTAAGTATTTTAAGAATACTTTCTGCAATCAGACTACCTCTACTTGTAGTCATATGTTGAGTATTTTGAGTTGAGTCGGCTAAGATTTTTTCTGCCCATTCATACATTTTTGTAACATCATTTTTGCTATATAAAAAAGTAGCAATTTCATAATTTAGAAATAGACTACGAATATCTAAATTTACTGAGCCTAACATTGCAACATTATCATCTATTAATACTGCCTTTGCATGGATCATATTCTTTGTAAAATGAACATCAATATCATTTGCTAGAAAATCTCTTATATAACTTGCTCTAGCTCGATCTGCTAATTGATGGTTAGATTTTTTAGGCGTAATAATTTTGACGTCTATACCTTTCTTTTTTGCTAATATAATTGAGTGGTATAGTTCGGCTGATGGTATTAGATATGGAGTTATTATCCAGAGCTTTTCTTTAGCTGAATTAATCGCTGTAATAAGTCCAGAATATAGCTGATCTTCTTTTAAGTCAGGTCCTGAAGGTATCACTTGAACAAAACCTTCCTCAGAAATTATATTTTCAACTTTAAATTCAAGTTCTTCATTTGTAGCAAAGTGCCAATCTGAACAAAAAACCTTAAGAAAATATACTAGCGATTCTCCTTGAATTTTGAAAAGAATATCATCCCACATTCCTTCATGTTCGATAGGAGACATATATTCATCACCAATATTCATACCACCACTGAATACTATTTTATTATCAAAAATATATATTTTTCTATGATTTCTGTAGTTAATATAGTTACGTAATGGATTTGATATTACCGGCATAAAAAATACAATTTGAGCACCTAATTTGCGTAATTTCTTGAATATTTTTCTATTATGACGATAAACATAGAAAGAGCCTAGTGAATCAATCATCATTTTAATTTCTACACCTTCAGCAGCTTTTTTTTCTAAAGCATTTATTACTAGCTTAGAAGTAGTATCATTTTTAAATACATATGTTTGGATATAAATATTTTGTTTAGCGGACTCAATAGCTTGGATAAAAGCTTGGTATGACTTAACTCCATCTGTATACATTTCAAAGGTATTTTTACTTGTCAGAGTTGGTAGATCCATATTCGTAAAAACATTGATTGTCTCAATTGGTAAATTTTTACAACTATCACTTCTATCTACGCAGAATAGCTCTAATGATGGCTGACTAATATTCATAGTTTCTTTTTGCCAAAAGCTACGTTTATCTTTACGCTGGAATATAAAGAAAAATGGAATTGCAATATATGGGATAAATAATATTGCTAAAAGCCAAGCTAAAATATTAGATGCTGATTTTTTGTCAACTATTAGCTTTAAAACGATAAATATTGTTAGCGCTTGACAGACAAATAAAACAATATTTGCCTCTAGAATATAAAGTAAACTAAGTAAGAAATTTTCCATTTATAATAACTTTAAGCTTATAACTATACTAGATTGTAGCACACAGATAATATTATTCTCGGTAGGTAACTAAAATTTTGTCTTAAATTAAGTTGTTACATTAGTGGTGAAAGTATTTTCATAATGCTTTCAACAACTAAACTACTACGTTTAGTCGGCAAGTGTGATGCATCTCTATCTGAATCCTTAATTATATTTTCTGCCCATTGATATAATTTATCTACTTGTTTGCGAGTATATATGAAGGTAGCAACTTCATAATTTAAAAATAGGCTACGATTATCTAGATTTACTGAGCCAAGTATCGCGATATTGGAGTCTACAAGTACAGCTTTTGCATGTAACATATTTTTTGTAAAATAAACCTCTATATTACACTCAAGTAAATCTCTAATGTAGCTAGATCTAGCACGATTAATTATCTTATGATCTGAATTTTTAGGAGTAATTACTTTAACATCAATACCTCTATATTTAGCAAGAAGTATAGCTTGGAGTAGATCAAGTGATGGAATCAAATAAGGTGTGATAATCCATAGTCTTTTTTGTGCAGAGTTAATTGCTGTAATCAAACCAGAGTAGAGCTGATTTTTTTGCATATCTGGACCTGATGGAACTACTTGCGTAAAACATTCATCTTGTATAGTATTTTCAATTTTGGGATTTAACTCCTCAGATGTAGCAAAATACCAATCCGAACAGAAAATTTTCAGGAAATAAACCAAAGATTGTCCTTCGATTTTAAAGAGTAAATCACTCCACATTCCATCATGAACTGAAGGTGACATATATTCATCACCAATATTCATACCACCACTAAATACTATTTTGTTATCAAAAATAAAAATTTTACGATGATTTCTATAATTAATGTAATTACGTAAAGGATTCGATATTACCGGCATAAAAAATACTACTTTGGCACCTAATTTACGCAAGTTTCTAAAAATTCTTTTGTTATGCCGATAGACATAAAAGGAGCCTAGAGAGTCTATCATTATTTTTATTTCAACACCTTCAGCAGCTCTTTTTTCTAAAGCTTTAATTACTAGCTTTGATGTTATATCATTTTTGATAATATATGTTTGAATATATATAGTTTCTTTTGCTGATAAGATAGCTTGAATAAAAGCTTTAAAAGATTCAGTACCATTGGTATATATTTCAAAAGTATTTTTTTGTGTAAGAGTAGGAAGTTCAAGATTTACAAAGGTTTTTATTACATCTATTGGTAATCCCTTATATTCACCTTTACTTAAACTAGCATTTGCTAAAGGTTCAGGCTCTATACTCATTGCGCCTTTTTGCCAAAGTTTACGTTTATCTTTACGCTGAAAGATAAAGAAAAATGGAATGGCGAAGTAAGGGATAAATAATATCGCTAAAATCCATGCAAGAATATTTGATGCTGATCTTTTATCAACAATTAATTTTAATACGATAAAAATTGTAAAAATTTGACAAACAAATAAAATCGTATTGGCTTCTAAGATATATATCAAATTTGACAAAAACTTTTCCATTACATTACTATTAAAAATAGAATGACCTTTAAAAAATTTTATCACACTTGCTAGTGTACTAGATAGAGATGTTTTGTGAAGTATTGCGTGTAAATATTAGGATAATAACAGAAGTAATAATCACTGCTAAAACTAAATATAAAGGTGTTAATATAAAACCTTTAGCGACACCTAAGCTTGCAAGAGCCAAAAAGACACCATTAAAAATAGCAAAACTAATATTATAACTAAAACCTAAACCACTAGCTCTCACCCCAGGACTAAAAAGGGTACTAGCATAGTTAGAAGCAACACCTACGACTAATCCCATAAAAATATTATTAATTAACATTATTAAAAAGTAAATATTTAGAGTTAGTAACAATACCATAATAAAAAAGACTTCCAAAAATCACTAAACCTATTGCACCGATAAAAAGTATACATAATGGTGTAAATTTATCAGCAAGAAAACCTGCTGGAATAGAAATTACAGAAAAAACAAATAGATTAATAAGTATTAGGCTCGAACTATTTGCTATATGATTTAGTTGGAAATATGTTGGCAAATAAAGTGAGAAAAATCCAACTACCATTGCAAAAATTGAAATAGATGCAATGGCTCTAACCGTTGCTAATTTTTCTGTTTTAAATAAATCAATAATTGGAACTTTATAATGAGTTTTTTCATTTAAGAATATTGCAGTCTCATGAATCTCTTTTCTAAAAAAATAACTGATAATCGCGGCAATACCTCCAAACATAAATGCTACACGCCAAGCATAGTCATCACTTAAAAAATGTGTAGTTACTATTTTAGTGATCTCTGCAAAAAATATACCAAAATTAATAAAGCAAAATATAACTCCACAAGCTAAGCCACCATATTTTAGTAATGATTCTTTGACAAATACTACAGCACTTGGAATTTCGCCACCAATTGCAGTACCTTGAATAATTCTTAATATTACAAATAATAGTGTTGAGGTTATACCAACCCTTTGATAAGAAGGTAATATAGCTATGATAAAAGCAGCTAGACCCATAAGAAGTATTGTTAGTAGGAAAGATTTTTTACGTCCATATTTATCACCAATATGTCCAAAAATAATCCCACCAAATGGTCTAGCAAAATATCCAACAGCAAAAACTGTAAATGCAGAAAGTGCTTGCAATGCTGGCGAGCCTTCTGCAGGAAAAAATGTTTTGCCAAGTACGATAGCAAACAATCCAAATATTACAAAGTCATAAAATTCTAACATTCCACCAATACTTGTAAGCAAAATCGTTTTAAAATCATCTTTTTTAAGCATCTTTAATTAAGTATAATTACACACAAATTGTCTTTATAATAGCTAATAAATTATAAAAAGCTAATAGTTTTAATATGATAAGAATTGAAAATGTTATTAAAAGAAAAGTTCAACAAGGGCAAAAGCTTTTACCTAATATCAAGAATATAATCTTAATTGCTTCTGGAAAAGGCGGCGTTGGTAAATCTACTGTAACAGCAAATCTAGCAGTTTGCTTTGCAAAGATGGGAGCAAAAGTCGGTATTTTAGATGCCGATATTTATGGTCCAAGTCAGCCAACATTATTTGATCTAAAACAAAACCCTAATACTACAGATAAGAAAAAGATTATTCCACTAGAACGTTACGGAGTAAAGATGATTTCTATCGGTAATTTGATAGATCCTGAGTCAGCAGTTATTTGGCGCGGTCCTATAGTATCACGAGCTTTGATGCAGCTTTTAAATGATACGGATTGGGGTGATATAGATTATTTATTTTTAGATTTACCCCCTGGAACAGGTGATATTCAGTTAACGATATCAAAAAATATGCCTGTTACAAGTGCTGTGATTGTTACAACTCCTCAGGATTTATCATTAATTGATGCTAGAAGGGCTTTAGCAATGTTCCAAAAAGTTGATATCAAGACTTTAGGTATAGTAGAGAATATGAGTTATTACGTTTGTCCTAAATGTGGTAATAATGATCATATCTTCGGTGAAGATGGTGCTCATCTGTTGTGTGGTAAAAATAATATTGAGTTTTTAGGTAGTTTACCTCTACATAAGGATATTCGTGAGAATGCTGATAATGGTAAACCTTATGTTAGTCTAGACAAGGATGATAGTATTAATACAAGTTATATGACTGTAGCTGAAAATATTTTAAATCAAATTGAGAAATTACCTAAGGCAAGTAGTTTAGATTCTATTGGTGTTAAATTAGAAAATTAAGAGAGAAATAATAGTAATGACTATAAAATCAGATAAGTGGATAAAAAAAATGTCTCAAGAGCATAATATGATAGAACCTTTTGAGGCAGGTCAAGTAAAAGTTATCAATAACCAAAAAATTGTTTCTTATGGAACTTCAAGTTATGGATATGATGTACGATGTGCAGATGAGTTTAAAATATTTACAAATATAAATTCTTCAATAGTTGATCCTAAAAATTTTAATGATAAAAATTTTGTCGATTTCAAAGGTGATGTTTGTATAATTCCTCCAAACTCTTTTGCTCTGGCGCGTACAGTTGAGAAATTCAAAATCCCAAGAGATACTCTAGTAGTATGCTTAGGTAAATCTACCTATGCAAGATGTGGAATTATAGTAAATGTGACTCCTCTTGAACCAGAATGGGAAGGCTATGTGACACTAGAGTTCTCAAACACAACTCCATTACCTGCAAAAATTTATGCAAATGAGGGCGTTGCTCAAATGTTATTTTTCCAGTCAGATGAAGAATGTGAAACTTCTTATGCTGATAAAGGCGGTAAATACCAAGGTCAAGTTGGTGTTACATTACCTAAATGCTAAAGTTTTTTTAAAATTTATTATTAATTCTACCAGTAATAGCTTGGAAAGCTTTTAAGTCAAACATTTGTAAACTAGCAAATACATAATCAAAAATATCAGCTTGAATTTTCTCATAGTTAACCCAGTTGGTGTCATTTGTAAATATATATAACTCAACAGGTAAGCCAAACTGTGTCGGCTGAAGCTCCCTAATTAAGAATGTCAAACCTAAATGTATTTTTGGATGATTACGGAAATAATTTTCAATATAAGCACGAAATAGACTAATATTAGTAAGTTTTTCATTATCTTTAGCTTTGATAAAATCAGCTAAAAGAGTTTCTTTACTCAGTCTTTCTAGAAGTTCTTGATCACAGAATTTGATCGTATCTATATCTATATTTATTGAGCGCTTAATCCGACGACCACCTGTTTCTACCATACCACGCCAATTTTGAACACTATGAGTAGTTAGCGTATAAGTTGGTATCATCGATATAGTTTTATCAAAATTACGGATTTTCACTGTATTAATAGATACATCCATAACAGTACCATCAACATTAGCAGATGGGATAGTAATCCAATCTCCGACTCTTACTAAATCAAGAGCGGCTACTTGAACATTTGTTACAAAGCCTAAGATTGTATCTTTGAATACTAGCATTAGAACTGCTGATAATGCTCCTAATCAAGTTAAAAAGGCAATAGGAGATTTATTTAACAATAATGATATTACTAAGATAAAACCAATTATGTATAATACAATCTTGATTACTTGAGCATAGCTACGTAATGAATGATTTTTAAAATAAGCAAGATTCTCAAGATAGTCAAAAAGAGCATCTACAAAACATACTAAAAATAAGATTATAGTGATAGTTATATAAATTTGTAATAGTAACTGTAAACCAGTGACTAAATATTGTGTCCAAAGATAATCATTATCAGTAGCAAAACCTATTATAACATAAGCAAATATACCTGGAATAATATGAGATAACTTGACAAAAAACTTATATTCCAATAGATATTTTCCTAGCATAGAATTACTTTTATCAAAGAATTTTTTAGCAATCAAAACTATATATTTTGATGCTAATCTATTAACAATAAATGATATTAATAGTACTATTAATATAATAGTTAAGCAGCTTAAAGTTACAGCTAATCCATGGTTATTAATAATATCAAAATAGTATTTTTTTAGTAATGACATTATATTTTATATTACCTTTAAGTTAGATATTGTTATTATAAAACAAAATAATTATTGAATTTATTGTAACGAATTATCACTAGAAGTTGATGTTTGAGATATATTTTTACTTGGTAATAAAGCAGCAATTTGAGTAATCATATTATTTACTAGCTGACCTTCAAGATATGAATATATTCTATTAGCTTCGTTATTCTGTGCAAGCTGTGTACCAGAATTAGATTGCCAGAATTGTTGAGCATTTATTGATTTATTTGGTATTACAGGAGTCTTATCATCAGGCTTGACAACATTATAAGTTGCTGTATATATGAGCTGGAAAGTATTATTTGATGCACCACCAACAATACTTGTTAATTGAGACTCTTTTTTAACATCTTGTATATTTATAATATAGTCAGAAGATTTTTCATCATTAACAACAATTGTATTGTAGTTTGTCAGATTACGTCTTAATGCATTAGCAAAATTAGCAAAATTATCAGCTTTAATATAAATTTTAGTACCAACTAAACTATCGAAGTTACCTGCATTACCATCACTCAAGACTCCACGAGGATGAAACCCACAGCTAACAAGCAATACAACTGATAAAATAAACAAAAATATAGTATAGATATATCTTACTCTCATCATATTTTCACCTTATTTAATTACAATATTAATAAGTTTTTGAGGAACATAAATTACTTTAACAATTTGTTTATCATCTATAAATGATTTGACATGTTGATCAGCTAAGACCACTTCTTCAATTTGATTTGGAGATAATGAAGCATCTAATTCTAGCTTAGCTTTTAACTTACCGTTAATCTGTACTACTAAAAGGAATTCATCTGTTACTAGAGCATTATTATCAACTGTTGGGAAACTAGTATGAAGTATATCTTCTCCTAGATTTAGTTGTTGCCATAGATAATGACATAAATGTGGAGTAAATGGTGCTAATACTCTTAGTAAAATACTAAATCCTTCAACTTTAACACTTTCAGAAAGGTTATTATAGTTATTGAGAGTATTTAAAATTTTCATACAAGCAGATACTACAGTATTAAACTGACTCTTATCAAAATCAAAAATAGCTTGCTTTAGGTTAGAGTGTATTTCAAAACGTGCTTTTTTATCTTCTTTTATAAGTTTTTGAGACTCTAGCGCTATATTTTTGGTAAATATATCTTTATTTAGTTCAGCATAATTAAAAACTTTGCGCAGAAACTTATTTGCTCCTTCGACACCTGTTTCAGACCATTCAAGCGATTGTTCAGGCGGTGCAGCAAACATACTAAATAACCTTACAGTATCAGCTCCATATTTATCAATAAGCTCTTGAGGATCTACTGTGTTACCTTTAGACTTAGACATTTTAGCACCATCTTTTAATACCATTCCTTGTGTAAGAAGGTTATTAAAAGGTTCATCAGATTTTACTAAACCTTGATCTCTCATTAATTTATGGAAGAACCTTGCATATAATAAATGCATAATAGCATGCTCAATACCTCCAATATATTTATCAACTGGTAACCAATAGTTAGCTTCTTGGTCAAGCATCTGATTAGCAGTAGGGCAAGTATATCTTGCATAATACCAAGATGACTCAAAAAATGTATCAAATGTATCAGTTTCACGCTTTGCTGGTTTACCACATTTTGGACAAGCTACATTTATAAACTCCGGAATATCTTTAAGTGGCGAGCCTGCTTCTGTTAAGGTTACATCAGTAGGCAATATTACTGGTAAGTTGTCTTCTTTTTCTGGTACAGCTCCACAATCGTCACAATGAATCATAGGAATAGGGCAACCCCAATATCTTTGACGTGAAATACCCCAATCATGAATTCTAAAATTAGTAGTTTCATAACCTTTAACTTGCTCTATAAGGTATTTCTTAATAGCTTGATAAGCATTTTTGAAGTTTAGACCATCAAATTCACCTGAGTTAATCAAAATACCTTTTTCTGTGAAAGCTTGTTTTTCTAAATCAATTTTTAGCTTTTTATCATTAGACTCTATAACTTGTTTTAATGGTATATTATATTTTTGTGCAAATTCCCAATCTCTTTGATCATGAGCTGGTACAGACATAACCGCACCAGAACCATATCCCATAAGCACAAAATTAGCCACCCAAACGTCTATAGTTTCACCAGAAATAGGATGAATTACTTTGATAGATGTCTTAAATCCTTTTTTTTCTTGAGTAGCAAGATCAGCTTCCATGGTTGATGTTTTTTTACACTCTTCGATAAATGCTGCTAACTGAGAATTAGTTTTAGCTTCTTCAAGAGCAAGAGGGTGCTCGGGCGCAATACCAAGATAACTAACTCCCATAAGAGTATCAGGACGAGTTGTAAAAACTTCTATTTCTTGATTAGAGTCTTTAATCTTAAACTTAACTGTTAAACCTTTGGATTTACCAATCCAGTTAGTTTGCATAGTTTTAACAGCCTCTGGCCAGCCATCTAATTTAGTAATATCTTGTAAAAGCTCATCCGCATAATCTGTAATTTTTAAAAACCATTGAGGAATTTCTTTTTTTTCAACTAATGCACCAGATCTCCAACCTCTACCATCAATAACTTGTTCATTTGCTAAAACTGTTTGATCAACTGGATCCCAGTTAACAACTGAATTTTTACGATATGCTAACCCTTTTTTGTATAGCTGAATAAAAAACCATTGCTCCCATTTATAATAATCTTCGTCACAAGTTGCAATTTCTCTTGACCAATCAAAACTAATGCCTAGAGAGTCAAATTGTGATCTCATGTAAGCAATATTACTTTTTGTCCATTCATATGGTGATTTTTTATGCTTGATTGCAGCGTTTTCTGCAGGCAGACCAAAAGCATCCCAACCCATAGGATGAAGGACATTTTTGCCTTGCATTTTTTGGTATCTAGCTATGACATCACCTATCGTGTAATTTCTTACATGTCCCATGTGTAGAGTACCACTTGGATAGGGTAACATTGATAGACAATAAAATTTTTGTTTATTTTTATCTTCTATTGTTTTAAAAGAATCATTTTTACGCCAATAGTCTTGTGTCGATTTTTCTATATCACTAAAATTATATTCATTCATTTGAAATTAAGACCTAGATTAAGATTACAGTTATAAAATATGCTAGTAATTTTAAGTGAAAATATCATAAATATCTAGATGTACCACTGCTTAAAAACTACTTTTCTAATTTAGTACTAGCAATAATTTTTTAAAAGACTTATCAAATTCTTTTTTCAAGAGTTTATATTGTTCTGATTGTCTATCTTCAAAAGTTAAAAAAGCTTTTTTAATTATATATTGCTGTTCTACAATACTTTCTCCTTCTTTATTTATATATGCTTTTATATTTAAATCCATCCATGGCGTTGATAGTGTTGAATTCAATTTATCTATACCATTAATCTTTGTATTGAAGATATATTTTTTTATCACAGTAATAGGAGGACCTATATATATATCATTTACACTATCTTCTGGAACACTAGTATAATTACTATCTAATAATAATACTTTTCCTACATTACTTATCAAATATGGATTATCAACTATATATTCGAATGAAAAATCTATATTTTTGACTATCCTAGAATTTAAATCTGGAATAATAGATTTAATTCTTTGAGATTTAGCAATATTTTCTCCTTCAGAAAAATTGCTATATATAGCATTTTCAATAATATCTTTACTCGTAAATAGTCCCAATCCTGTAAACATAATAGCCGCTTCTTTCTCAAGAGTAATATTCTTTTTAACATAAATAAGATCTTGCTCTAAATCAAATTTAGATACTGAAACTATTTTAGATTTTTTATAATCAATATCAGGAATTTGAGTAAAAATAAAACCTTTAGGATCTAGAATTAATGCTTTACGATTAGCTATGTCAGGAAATAATCCATTTGTCATACTAATATTATTAGTTGGATCAATCCAATACTCTTTTCCATCAGATCCTTTAACATATACTGTTGCATGATTAAAATTATTAATACTAGGTAGGGTTTTATCAGAATATTCTTCAATTATCTCGCCTCTAGTTACTAGAGCAAATCTGGCAGATAATCCTAAATACCTTAAACTAGCAATTGTTAACAAAGAATAGTCTTTACAGTCACCATAGCCAGTATCAATAATCTCTTCCATCGTTCTTGGATAAATACCAGCATCAACTTTTTTCCAATCTCCTAGGTATGTTATCTTATCCTGAACCAGGCTTGTTACATTATCTATAATTTCTATATCAGTTTTTAGTTTCTGTTGTTTTAATGCTTGTAAATCATCCAAAAGTTCATCAGGGATTTTTTGATGTATAAGATTTTCATATTTAGTTGCTAGTATTTTATTTATTTTCTCATATGTCTTATCTGTAGATATACTAACCCAGGTTTGCTTTTTAGAGCTTAAAATACTATTTCCTGGTTCATTAATAGTGACGCTGTTAATTGGTTTTAGAAGCTTAATATTGTAATAATAAGTTTCATCCTTTATAAAAAATTTTAAATCTAAAACGCCAAAAGGGTCATTAGCCGATATGTATAAAGGAATTTTAGATTTAATAGTAGTTATTGAATTTTTTAGAAGAATATCACTCCCATAATACAAAGTTGTTGAGAAATGATTATTTAACGTTGGCTTCTCTATTATGTCATGATATTTTATTTTAATCTTGCTTCCAGCCTGAATTTTTTTAAAAGGAATAGAGATCTGGCGTGTATTTGTAAAGCCACTTATTTCACTAGCAAGATTTTTATCTTCAATTAAACTTTTATCAACTTCATATTTCTTGTTATCATTTTCAATACTTGCATCGATTACCTTAAGTTTTTCAAAACCTTCAAGGTAATATAATTGAACTAGTTTATAATAATTTCTAGCATTTTCATCGATAATATTTATTTGTTCGTCTACAGTCCAATCAACTTTATAATTTTTATCTATTAAAATATTATTATTAAAATATTCATAGTTTGCATTCATATCTTCATTTTTGGCAAAATTAGCAAATGATACATTAACATATAAAATAGAAAATAAGATATTTACTAAGATAGTTTTAATTTCTCTCATTATTTATTTTTTAATATTTTTTAGGAAAAGAATATTACCCCAGGATAAAATATAAAACATTTTCACAGCAGAAATTAAATTCTTACTTTTAAAGACTGATATTATTGAATAAAACAATTTTTCGTAAGTGAGATTTTTTAGTTCTTAGCTTTTGAATACAAATTATTATCATATATTAGCTTCATTGCTTCTATATTACCATTTTGAGCAGCTTTATTAAGCCAGAAAAAAGCTTTTTCCAGATTAGTCTCAATATAGTATGGTTGATTATCAGCTAGATAAGATTTTCCTAAGAAGAACATAGCTTCAACATTATCAATTTCAGCAGATAACGTTAGATATTTATTTGCTTTTTTCATTAAGTTTTTAGTTTTGTAAATATATGCAAGTGCTAAGTATGCATTAGCACGATAGTGACGTGGTTGTTTATTATTATTTTTATCAAGAAAAACATCAAAATATTTTATTGCCAAGTCTAAATCTTGCTTAACACCAATTCCATAAGTATAAAATATGCCTAAAAAATATGGAGAAGTAGGGCAGCCTTTTTTGTATAAGGCTATAAAAGCCTTAGCAGAGCCGCTATAATCACTATTTCTGTAAAGAGAATATGCCTTATTATATTCATTTGAAATACAAGCATATGATAGTTGCATACTTAAAGCTAAAAATATAAAAACTGCCACTAAAATAATTTTATTTTTAAAGTTTTGCATAAGTATTTTCATTCGATAAATCTTAATAGCATAAATGATTACATATATACTTAAGTATTGTCAATATTATACTCTAGCAAATTAAATATATTTTTAAATTAATTTTCAGACATCCATGTTTCTAAGATCACACAGGCTGCCAAAGCATCTACTTTTATATGTGATACTTTTTTACTTTTTACTTCTTCTAAACGCCATCTTGCTTCACGAGTAGAATATGCTTCGTTAATAAGATGAACATTTCTTTTATAGCGTTCTTTAACTTCTTTAGCAAAATCTTTGGCAGCCTTAGTAATATCTGTTTCAAAATCTTGAGTATCTAATGGTAAACCAACAATAATATCAGAAGGATTCCAGCGTTTGATAATTTTATCAAGCTCAATCCAGTTAGGAACACCATCATAAGCTTCAACAGTGCCTATAGGGGTTGCAGTCTTAGTAATCATTTGACCACTAGCTATACCAATACGTGCTTTACCATAATCGATAGCTATAAGTGACCGAAACATTTTAGCAATTACCTGTATTTCTATTAAATAATATATCAAGACTTTGCAAAGTGTAGCCAGCATGTTCTAGATGATTTTGCCACTTTACTTTATTTTCATGGTTAAACAAAATTTTCTTACTAAGTTTATTTGTTACGATCCAATCATTTGATTTAATTTCATCTGTAAGTTGATTGGCAGTCCAGCAACTATAACCAACAACTGGTAAAAAATATTCTGGCAAAATATTATTGGCAATATCCTCTAATATATCCATAGAAGCTGTAATAGCTAAACCTTCATCTAATTTTATGGTTGAGCTATAATTACGACCATTTGTAGTATGCAATATCATAATTTTATGTGGACTTATTGGACCACCCATATAAAGAGGGTATTCTAAAATTTCTTCAAAAGTATTATTATGAGGTATATGTAACTCTTCAAAAACATCTCTTAATTTATCTACGAGAGGTTTATTTATTATTAATCCCATAGCACCATGGCGGTCATTTTGACATAGATAAACAACAGATTTAGTAAACACTACATCATCTTTTATTAGCGGCGTTGCTAATAAAATTTCACTTTTATGATTTTGATACATATTATATTTTCTTAGTACTAATTTACTTTTTTACAAAAATGGCACATATTAATGCCGCAGTGGCGATAATTTTAGATGAACATAAAGATAAAGTCTACATAAGTCTAAGACAAAAATTTCAAACTTATAGTGATTATTGGGAATTCCCTGGTGGTAAAGTGGAAAAAAATGAAACCTTTGAAGAATGCGTTAAAAGGGAAATTTATGAGGAAGTCGGTATAACTGCTAATAATATTAAATCTTACATAACTAAAAAACATATCAATAAAGACAATATAGAAGTAAGTATAAATTTTTTTATCGTTGATGATTATGAGGGCGTTCCTTATTCAAAAGAAAACCAACAATTAAAACTTGTCAAAATTTCTGAACTTAATAATTTTAAATTTTTACCTGCAAGTTTAGAAATAATCAAAATGCTACAACAAGATTATTCAAAATAATTAATCAAAAAAATAATCATTATTAAAAATCAAAATTAAATACTAGTAGCAGGGCTTTTATCCACAAGAGCAAACTATCTTTTTTGCACATTTAGATAATTTAACATAATATATATTATACGAATGTTTATAATATTGTTAACAAAGTTTAATACTTCACAAAACTATTGATTTTAATAGTTTTCAACCAGATATTTGATAAATTAAATATTTATATACTTGTGCTCAAGTTTAAGATTATTTGTTGAATTAAAATTTATAACTGTTGTATCATCATTAAGTTCTGTCTTGACAATAAAATTCATATCTTTGTTTTTTTTGTAAAGTCGATTAATAAAATTTTTCTTACAATTATTTTCCAAAAGTCTGATTTCTTGACCAGCTATTATTTCTAAATCTTTCCAAGCATTTTTTACTAAAACTTTAATATCTTGGTCAAAAATCCTATTTAGAACATGCTCTAAATTTACCTCTTGTAATGAATCTTTATTATCTGAATTATAATTTGACTTAATTATTGATAACAATGTCCTCATTTTTTGATTTTCTTTTATGACGCAGTATCTTCTAGACATATTAGATTCTCCTTAGTGTTATATAAAGTTACTAACATAAACAAAAACAGATTGATAATATGATCAAAAAACACTATTGCTATTAAATGTAGTTTATTCTTTTTCATCATCTCATAATCCATTTTTTAAAACTTACCTATTTATAATAAAAACTTTATATAAAAAATACTCACAAAGAAGAATCTCTTGTTAGTATGTCGCTCATAAAATAATAGCATTATGAACATGTCTTTATAATAACCATTAAAAAAAATGAAAAAATAGACTTGTAAAATAGCATAAATTACTCTCAATATTAGAAAATATGAGTTTTTTAAATTATAAGAAATTCTTATAGTAAAAATCTTGATTTATAAAATAATTGCTAATATTTACTCAAAAGTATTGAAAATAGTTACTTTAATTGTATTTTAGCTATATTTTTTATTAGAATATTTTGCTAATTTAATAACCAACTGCTATAAAAATCCACGTAAATACTTTATGATCATATATAAATTATCATAATAAATATTTACAAGCTCCTAATTAAAATTTATATATTTGCTAGATAATTTATTTTGTCTTTTTACTTATATTTTTGACCATATTCTAACCATATTCTAATATAAATAATAAAACTAAAGTCGCTGTAAAATGACTAAGATAGCTTTAATTTACACCGCTGATCTAATTTTTTTGCAGCTATAACTGACAAAAGTTATTATATGAAAATGTGCCTCAAACCTAAGCATAATGAATTTTATCTGTACTCACAGTTTAGTAAGCTTATTAATTAATTTTCTTGTGACAAACCAAATGATACTGAAATTATAAAAGAAGTTTATAAGTATTAAAAACTATATAATTATTGTGTTAATCTTGTGAAGATATTGAATTTGTTATAATTGTCATATAAGTACACTAATTAGTATATTGATTGAACCAAATAACTTCGAAATAAAGAGGTTTAATCAATTATAGCTAATTTGCTGTGTATCTATTATAACATTTATTGCTGAAACTAAACCATCAATAGTAAATATTTCTAAATCAATATTTAGCAAATTCATTATGTCTGAAGTTAAATAATTTGTTATGAATTTATTATTAGCCTTGTCATCACCTATACCAAACTTATGTTTCTCCCCTGCCCTATTTATTATTAGTCTTATTATATTATCATCAATATTGATCATAATTTTTTCTCTTAGAGATTTGTTGTTATATAGTTCAATAAAACATAAGCAAATTATTAAGTAAATATAATATTTAGTTTTGACTTTACCAGTACCAATAACTATTAACTCTCTATTCTCAATAAATGTTAATAGAGTTTCATTGAGTTGATTTTCTAAATTTATTATACTATATAGATACTTTTCATCTTTTGATGACAATTCACAAGATAACTTTTTGATAAATGAGTTTCTGATAAATGAATACTCATCACGTGTGTCTATATGGTTTTTATAGTTATTTCTAATATATTCCTCAAATAATTCTATAACAATAGCTGCGGGACTTTGATTTATATCAATTTTATTCTTTTTGTTTGCTATGTGACTTCGTGTTAGCATTTTTTTGTATGATACATCTTGAGCAATACCCAATATTCCAATTACATTCTGTCGTTTATCTAAAATAGGAATTTTTTCAGTTTTTATCCATAAAAAATTTTTTCCATTGCATATTAAATATTCGGATATATGATTTCTTTTATTATTTGTGACAAATAAATCATCATTTCTAAAAGCACTTGCTTGTTTTTTACCCCAATTAAAATCAATATCACTTTTACCAAGAGCTTCTTGAAGAGTAATATTACTTAAATTACAAATATTATTACTCAAAAATACATACTTAGAATTTATATTCTTCAAATATACAAAAATTTCATTACTAGAAATATTAGCTATTGCTTTAAATGCCGGTGAAAATATATACTCGCTCATATCATTATGCATCATAGTTCCTTAAAATGTTTCTTTTAAAATTGTTCATAAGCAATTTCATACCACCGTATTAATGACTTACAGTATATGAGTAATCCTTGGTATTACTTTAGACTTTTCTATAACAGGATATATACAGCACATATTTACAAGTATACCGTCTGATTTTAGCAGTTTATAGTATTTTTATAGCATCTCATCTTAATTACCAATATTTATAATTTTGGTAATATTAATAGCTATTAAGAAAAATTGGCTATAAGTAACTTAGTACATATTGGTTGAAGATATTAATAAAATATCTAAGTACTCAGCTATATCATTATGCATTGTAGTTACTTAAAATATTCTTTAAATTATTTACAAGCAATTTTATATCACTATATTCATGGCTTGCTGATAGAGTAATTCTTAATATTGCTTTAGATTTTTCTACAACAGGATAAACAGCGCAAGTTACGAGAATGCCTTCCGATTTTAACTGTTTATAATATTTTATAGCATCATCTTCATTACCAATATATATAATTCTAAATGGCACAAAACTATTACGAAGTTGGTTATATTTAACATTGCTAATTTCTTGATCAAAATATTTTAGATTATTACGTAGCTTCTGTTGGAGCAAATCAATTTGAGGCGATAGATGAATTTCAGAGCTTTTATTGATTACTTCTAAACTAGGCACCGATAAAGGACCTGAAAAAGTATAGGTAGTACAAAATTGTAGAATAAAATCTATTTGCTCTTGATAAGGCATTAATACAACACCACCCTGTCCTCCAAAGGCTTTAGTTAAAGAGGTTGTTATGAATACCCTTTCATTTAATTTATAGTCAAGTTCTTTTAACACGTAGCCACTACCATGCTTGCCAATTATTGACATCCCATGAGCATCATCGAAGTAAACATATCCAGTATATTCATTGACTAGATCAATTATTTCTTTTACAGGATAAATTTTTCCCATAGAACCGACACTATCCATTAATATAAATGGTATTTTATTATCCTGCTGGATTTCTTTTAATCTACTAGAAAGCTTTTTAATATCTGTATTATCAACAAATTCGACTTCACAAAACTGTTCTATAAGTCCTACTAAAATTTTGAGAGATTGATGAGCATACTTGTCAATTATGCAATGCATTGGTTTGCCTTGATCAATTTTAGGAAATATACCCGAAAGTAATAAAGGTATAATTCCAAGATGTGCTGTATGTAAATTTTGAAATAACACAGGTAAATATGGTGAAAAGACTTTTGCAAGTTTGTCAAGAGCATTTCTTTCCTCTTGAGATATTACTCTTGTTCTTGAGCTTGAAAATAAAAATCCTTGAGTTTCAAGAATTTTACTTTTTTTAACTGCATCAATTATTTGCTTGTCATTGTGCAATCCTAGATATGAGCATGAGACAAATTCTAAGTAAGTTTTATTATCGATCAAAGTTATATTCTTTTTTTCAGATTTTTTAAAAGTATTACGAGCACAGTCATAACTTAACTCTAAAAATTTCTCAGCTCGATTTACCCTTTTTGTAAACCAGTTTTCGTAATTTTGCATAATTTTAATTTATCCTAAACTTTTATAATTTATTTAATTTGATATAATTTTGCATAAATATTCAATATTTTAAAATAAATTTTACAGCAAACATAAAAAATAAAATATTAATTATATTTTAATTATTATTTAAAATTTTGATTTATTCGTATCAAATCAGTTATATTTTGAATTATGTAATTAATATAGTTATAGTATTAACTTTACTATTTTTAATATCTTATAAGCTTATTATTTGATACCTATAAAAATTAACTATCATCAACATTTGAAATAGATTAATCTATGCTAAATGATATATTTCATCAACCCATTAGGACAAAAATAATTACGTATCTTTATTCTGTAGATGGAGCTACATTCAAAGACATAAAAAGCCTATTGGAATTAACAGATGGTCATATGAGCACTCATATGAAAGTTTTTATTAAAAATGGTTATGTTGTAAATAAAAAATCTTTTAAATCCGGTAAGCCAATGACAACTTATACCATAACTCCTAAAGGAAAAGAACTTTTCCTTGATTATGTTGCGGAGTTAAAAAGAATCGTTAACTTTATATCTGCAAACCCTAGCTAAAAACTTGTCCACTTCAACAAGCTTCCTTTGAGCTGGTTCACATTTACAAACATAAAGAATATCATCAATAACATAGTATATAGCATCCTGAGAATATTCTTGACCAAGCTCACAAGCACTATCTAATGATTCAGCATTGAACATAAAACCATTTTCTTTGTGGAGGGTAGTTTTATCAAAACCATTAATTTGATATACCCAATTATATTTTCTAATTAAATGATGTTTTAAAAGAATATTTCTAAAAATATTTTCTTGATTGGTTAATTTTTGATTAAGTGGATTGTAGGCAGTTATTATTGCAAATTCTTGAGGAAACTTATTTGGTTTAACTGGTATTTCAAAAAACGTTTTGAAATACCATTGACATAAATCTTGAGATTTTAAGTCTTTACTCATATGCTTTTAGCTTCTGCTCTAATTGAGAACCTGTATGGACACCCATTAAAGTTTCAACTTGCTTACCATTTTTAAAAATTATCAAAGTTGGAATACTTCTAATAGCAAATTTGGCAGCTAAATTTTGATTCTCATCGACATTTACTTTGACAATTACAGCTTTTGTGTAATTTTTTGAAAGTTGATCAAGAATAGGTGCTAGTGTCTTACATGGACCACACCAATCAGCATAGAAATCAACTAAAACGGCTTTATTTGTATTATAAATAAGTTTTTCAAAATTAGCTTCGTCTGTTTTTATAACATTACTCAATGCCATAATCTATTTCTCCATAAACGTAACATTTGCCTTGATATTAATGTCTTGAGTTACAGCTACAGGACTAGAGCTATTTGAGCTTGCATCTCCACTATAGGCTGTTTTCATTAGCATTAAATTATTTCTAGGTTGATAAGTATCAACATCAATATATTGTATAGATTGAATAGTATAATTACTATTAGTTTGTTTATTAAAGTTAGTAAGATAATCTTTGGTGTCATTAAAAAGTTTAATCATTAGTTTTTGCTTTGCTGCTTGAATATCTTTAGTAGGAGGATTGTAATCTAATACATCAACAACTAATCTCATACCTGATGATTTACCTTGGTTCTCAAATGTTCTTTGTAGATTATTAAGCTCACTTTGTGTTATTCTAGCTTGTAGTTTGACAGTTATATTAATTGCTCCACTATTACTAGTAGTTTGTTCAATATTTTTGACTTTCCAGTCAGATTTAACAATATTTTTTACATTATCTGAAATTTGTTTTTCTACTTCATTTTGTTTTTCAAGTGTTGTTGTTGCATAACCTGTTACTTGAACAAGTATACTGTCACTTTTTACTGTAGTTTCCGCCTGAGTGGAATATTTAATTGTATTATGATCTAGACAATCATTATCACATGCTATGGCAAATGATGTAGTTGCAAAAAGACTTACTAAAGTAATTGGGATAATATTTTTTTTCATAAATTAAAATTCCTTTAAAAATAGTTACATTACCGAGTTTAGCAGATATCTAAATTTTAACTAAAGGGTTTTATTAGCAAATATTTAATATATTAAGCTAATTTCAGAGTCATACATTTAATCCCACCACCTGCTTTTCTAAACTCGCTTACATCGATAATTATTGGTTCTATATCAAATTTATATAACTGTTTTCTAAGCTTATCATCACAACCACAAATAATTAACTTTCCATTTATATATACGCTATTTGCAAATTGACTAGCAACCTGTTCATGAGTCAATTCAATAGCATTTGGCAGTTCTGCTAAGATTTCTTGGCTTTGTTGAGAGTATGCTTTCGGATAGTACATCACTGCCCTATCACCTAATGGACAAAATGTTAAATCAAGATCATAAAAGAAAGGATCAATAATCTTTAATTCTACTGCATCAACATCAACTAATTTAGCTAATTGTTGAGTTGCTTTTAAACTACTACGATAACCATAGCCACAATAAAGTTTATTATTATATTCTAAAGCATCTCCTTCACCACTATGGTAACAATCAAGGGTTTCAACTTGATAATCATTATCTTTGAACCATTGCTGAAATAATACTTCTTCAGGTTTTCTTTCTACAGGGCGAAAATTACTTGCTATGAAAGTATTTTCTCTTACAACTCCAGCATTTGCAGTAAAAACCATATCTGGAACATTTTCACCTTGTTCAATTAAATTGATTTTTACTCCAAATTTTTGATAAGTGTCATAGAGATTTTGCCATTGCTTTAATGCTAAAGTTTTATCAGGTTTATTATTAACTTGCATCCATGGATTTATAGCATAAACAACATCAAAAGCCGTAGGTCGGCACATCAAAACTTCTTTCATACGATTTATTTAAAAGACTAAATTGAATATAACTTCTAATTTATCATATAAAAGAAAAATAAATAAGAGTTTATACTAGTTATTGATACAGATTAGATAATAGTATAAAGAATATCGTCTAGAGATTCGATTATCTCTTCTTTGATTTCACTTTCAAAAGGAAAATCATCGGCTGTCAACTGTGATTTTACAAAGCTTTCTAGTAGTAAATGCTGGGCATCATGAAGCTCAAGTCCTCTAGACTGTAAATAAAACAAAGCATCTTTATCTAACTGCCCTATCGTAGCACCATGAGTACATACGACATCATCAGCAAAAATCTCTAGTTCTGGCTTCGTATTTATCTCAGCTTTATTACTTAATTGGATATTTTTGTTATTTTGATATGCTTGTATTTGCTCTATACCTTTATTGACTATTGCTTTAGCATTAAACCAAGCCTTAGCATTACCATTAGCAACACCACGAAAGTTAACATTACTATAAGTATGTGAAGCATTATGATTAACTAAAAAACAAGTATTAGCAATTGCATTCTCATTTACTAGATATAATCCTCTAACATCAAATCTTGAATGCGGCTTATTTAGATTAACTATAAAGTCACTTCTTAATAAAGCATCTTTATTAAGGAGGTTAAATCCATTAAACTCAGCGGCTCTATCTAAATTTACCAAATAGTTTGCTGTTGTAATTAACTTAGTATTATTTGGATTATTAGCACTATTTGTAAAGTTGACTTTTGCAGCCTCAGCAATATTTATATCTAGAAATAAATTTATCGCGGAGTTTTCAGTAAGATTTACAAAGTCAATATCTAGATCTAAAGTGGCAAACATATCAATATCAAGTTTTAGAGAGATATTTGTTAATTTATCCTTGGCCATTTCAGTATTTATGAAAATTAGGCTTAAGCAATCTTTAGTATCTTTAGCTATATTAATGCCAAAGTGTTTAGAATTTTCTATAGCTAACCTAGACATATTTCTGTCATCTTTATGTAATTCTAAAGCGCTAATATGGTTTAATTTTTTGTTATAATCGATAGCTAAAACACCATCAAGAATTATTACAACATTCTCTTGTGTGTCAAATTTAAAGCCTTCAAGATAATCTTTTGATTGAGGCGACTCCGTTAATAATTCTTTGATATTATTTTTGTCATAAATAGAAGCGATATTTGTATACTTCCAGCTTTCTTGTTTAGTCGTAGGTAGAGACTTATTATCTATTAACATTTTTAGCAACCTTTAGCTGTTTAACCAAGAATAACCTTTTTCTTCTAATTCAAGAGCAAGCTCTTTACCACCAGTCTTAACTATTTTGCCATCAGCTAAAACATGAACAAAATCTGGTTGAATATGATCTAAAAGTCTTTGATAATGAGTAATTACCAAGAAACTTCTATCTGCTGATCTCATACTATTTGCTCCTTGTGATACTACTTGTAGAGCATCGATATCTAAACCAGAATCAGTTTCATCTAATATTGCTAATTTTGGTTCAAGCATCATAAGTTGCAGCATTTCATTACGTTTTTTCTCGCCACCAGAGAAGCCTTCATTAACACCACGTGACATATATTTTTGATCAATTTTTAACACATGCATATTCTCTTTTAGTTTTTTCATAAAAGAAATCGCATCAATTTCATCTTCACCATTTTGTTTTCTAATACTATTTAAAGCAGTTTTAAGGAACTGCACATTGCTAACCCCAGGAATTTCAATTGGATACTGTAAGCTTAAAAATATACCAGCTGCTGCTCTTTCTGAAATACTTAAGTCATTTAAATCTTTACCATCAAATGTGATTGAACCTTGAGTAATTTCATAACCATCTTTACCAGCCAAAACATTACTTAAAGTACTTTTACCAGCGCCATTTGGTCCCATAATTGCATGGACTTCACCTTTTTTGACTGTTAAGTTTAATCCTTTTAGTATTTGTTTTTTTTGTTCACCAACACTTACATGTAAATCTTTAATTTCTAATAACATTTTTTAGTTGAACCTCTTTAAATTAAAATTTCTTTTTCATTCCGACATGAGATGAGACAAAACCTAATTTTTCATAAAAATTTATAGCCTTATCTCTTAATTTATCTGTTGTTAATTGGATTAATACACATTTTTTATTAGTTGCTATTTTTTCTATATATTCAAATAATTGATTACCTATACCCCTACCAGTATAATCTTTATGAACTCTAACACCTTCAACTTGTAGCCTTGGTTGTCCTGAATACGTCAAACCAGGTATATAAGTTATTTGAGCACAGCTAATAACTAAATCTCCAATTAAACCAACTATTATTTGATTATTTTCATCATTAGTTATATCTTTAAACGCTTTTTCATAGCTATCAAAATCAAGAGCCTGTCTATCCTTTCCTAAAAAATCATCTCTTAACAAAGCAATTATTGCTTTTAGATGTTTTTTTTCGGCACTGCAAAATTTAATATCCATATCTATCCAACTGCACCTTCTAGACTGACTTCCATAAGCTTCTGAGCTTCAACTGCAAACTCAAGTGGTAGCTTTTTAAATACTTCTTTACAAAAACCATTAACAATCATAGCAATTGCATCTTCTTCTGAAAGACCTCTTTGTTTACAATAGAAAAGCTGATCATCAGAGATCTTTGAAGTTGTAGCTTCATGTTCAATTTGAGATGAATTACTCTTATTTTCTATATATGGGTATGTATGTGCACCACAATTATGCCCTATTAATAAAGAGTCACATTGTGAGAAGTTTCTAGCATTAGAAGCATTAGGTGATATTCTCACAAGTCCTCTATAGGCTTGAGAAGCTTTACCTGCAGAAATACCTTTTGAAATAATCGTACTCTTAGTATTTTTACCAAGATGAATCATTTTTGTACCCGTATCAGCCTGTTGAGCATGACGAGTTAAAGCTACAGAGTAGAATTCACCAATTGAGTTATCTCCACGTAATACTACTGAAGGGTATTTCCATGTAATTGCAGATCCTGTCTCAACCTGTGTCCAAGAGATTTTTGCATTTTTGTGACAAACGCCTCTTTTAGTTACAAAATTATAAATTCCACCTTTGCCATCCTTGTCACCTGGGTACCAGTTTTGTACTGTAGAGTATTTAATTTCAGCACCATCTAGAGCTACTAACTCAACAACTGCAGCATGAAGTTGATTTTCATCACGCATTGGTGCGGTACAACCTTCTAAGTAACTTACATAGCTACCCTCATCAGCAATGATTAAAGTCCTCTCAAACTGTCCAGTATTCATAGCATTGATTCTAAAGTACGTTGATAATTCCATCGGGCAAGTTACACCTTTAGGAATATACACAAATGAACCATCACTAAATACTGCTGAGTTAAGAGCAGCAAAAAAATTATCACCTTGAGGAACTACTGAGCCAAGATATTTTTGTACAAGCTCAGGATATTTTTGCACCGCTTCTGATATTGGGCAAAATATTACTCCAGCTTCAGCTAATTTTTCTTTGAATGTTGTTACAACAGACACTGAGTCAAATACTGCATCTACAGCAATATTTCTAACACCTGCTAGCATCTCTTGTTCATGTAAGGGAATGCCAAGCTTGTTATAAGTTTCAATAATTTCTGGATCAACCTCATCTAAGCTTTTTGGATGATCTTTAAGTGACTTAGGCGATGAGTAATAACTGATAGCCTGAAAGTCTATAGGAGGATAATTTAAATCTGCCCATTTAGGTGACTTCATTTCTAGCCATTTGTGGTAAGCTTTAAGACGCCATTCTAACAAAAATTCAGGCTCATTTTTTCTTGCTGATATTAGTCGAATTACATCCTCATTTAGACCGGCTTCGATTGTTTCTGCTTCAATATTAGTAACAAAACCATGCTCATAGTCTTGCTCAATGATTTTATCTAAATTTTCACTCATTTTCTTTTAACTCTTGTCTTTGTTGTTGACAATATCATAAATTGATGTTTTTGATAATAAACTAAGTAGTTGACTATTTAAAACTTTCCAATAACCACTTACCATACAATTTCCCAAACTACACTTTTTTTGTAAATCGCAACATTCTGTTAAATTCACATTTTTTTCTACACACTTAACAATGTCTAAAACAGTAATCTCTCTTGGATCACTAACTAGTGTATAACCCCCTTCGATGCCTCGCTTTGAAGTTACAATGTTTGCCAAAGAAAGTTGGTTTAGTAGTTTTCTTACTGTAGGGATATTTAGACCCGTAGATTCAGAAATTTTAGCGGCACTGTATGGATTAGAATCATTTTGTGCTATTGTAACAACCACTAATAAACCGTAGTCGAGTAATTTACTTATTTTAAGCATAATTACCTTTAATCTATACTAATTTAGTATCATATACTTATATAATAATATTTATAAGGCTGAATGTAAATTAAAAATTTGATTATTTTACTGCCTTAGATTAGTATGTTTAAACTTACATACTCTACAAAAGTATTATATCAATTAATTATGAGAATAGCTATTTTAGGAGCCGGTCAATTAGGTGTATATTTGACTCAAAGGCTAAGTTTAGACCATCAAGTTTCTGTTATTGACTTAGATGAAGAAAAACTTGGTTTTATTTCATCAGCTTTTGATGTCCAAACAATTATTGGCGATGTTACCAAACCAAATATCATGATGGAAGCTAATTTTAAAGATACCGATATGATAATAGCTGTGACATCAAATGATACTACAAATATAGCTGTATGCGATATGGCTTACAAGTTATATAAAACACCTTATAAAATCGCACGTATCCGCGACACTGAATATAACAGATTTCCTAAACTTTTAAACAATATTGATTTAGTTATAAAATCATTTTTTGAAACCACAAAAAGATTAGAACAATTGATCTTTTTGTCTGGTGCATATTTTATATCAAGCTTTTTTGATAAGCGTGTTCAGATTGTCGGAGTCGAAGTTTCATCTGACTCCCCTCTTGTGGGACTTGCAGTTAAGGATATATATTTAGGTCTAGGTGATATCAAAGTTGATATTATCTCAGTACATAGAGGTGGTGAAAAATTAGCTATTGATGATACTAATACCTTGGTTAATCCTGGTGATAGAGTGATGTATCTTTCAGAAAAAGCATATTCATCACAAATATTGTCGATATTCCAACCTAGAAAAGCCAATATTAGAAAGATATTTATAGCAGGTATAAACTATGCAAGTATCACCTTAGCAAAATCTTTAGAGAGTAAAGGATATATTATCAAAATGATAGATCCAAGTGCTCAAAAATGTGAATTTGCTTTGAGTGAATTATCTAAATCAACAATTTTGCATTACAACCCAGTTAATAATAATCTACTAGTTGCTGAAGGTATTGATGAAGCAGATATGTTTTTTGCTTTAACAAATTCAGATGAGATAAATATTATGTCATCAATTTTAGCAAAAAAACTTGGAGCTAAGAAAACAGTTGCTACTGTTAATAGTGCCGAATACTATGATATTACCAGAGATCTAAAATTAATTGACATTTCTATTTCACCACATAATTTCTCATATACAACAATCAAGGCGTTTTTAACCCAAGTTGATATGCAAAGAATGTATGAAATTGAAGATAGTGAAGAGATGCTTGTTGAACTTAAAGTTCATGGTCAAGATAATATGTCTACTGTTATAGGTAAAAAAATTAATGAATTAAAACTACCCCAAGGTCTAGAAATCCTTGCAATAATGAAAGTTGATAATATCCCAAGGTTTTATGCGGATAATTTTCTAGTACAAGATCAGGATAGATTAATCATTAAAGTCGATAATAAAAATGCTTTGCAAACCTTAGAGAAACTTTTTCAAGTAATGCCATTATACATTGCATAAATGATTGCCAATTTAGATATCCTTGCGCTATTATATATTTTAAACTATCCACTAATGTATAACTATGACAGTAAACTCATCAGCAAAAGAAAAAATTGGTTTAATTTTACTAGTATTGTTAATGACAGGAGCTATTGACAATATTAGAAATCTTCCCTCTACAGCCACTTCAGGAACATACATATTCTTCTTTTTCGCAGTCGCTGTTTTTTTATTTTTAGCGCCAGTTGCATTGGTATCTGCAGAGATGACCGCGACATATACTGCTAAGGGTGAAGAAGGAGTATATGGTTGGGTTAAGAAAGCTTTTGGTCCTAATGTTGCAATGTTGGCTGTATGGTTTCAATGGATAAATACTCTTATCTGGTTTCCAAGTATTTTGACTTTCCTTGCAGGTACAATTGCATACTTATTTAATCCTAATTTTGCGCAGAATATTAAGTTTACAATTATATTTATAACTGTGGTTTTTTGGTCTTTGACCATTCTTAATCTTAAGGGTCTAAGAGTATCGGCAATTTTTGCTAGTACTTGTACTTTTTTTGGTATGGTTATACCTATGTTATTAATGGTGCTATTTGCATTGATTTGGCTAGTTAATAGTTATGATCTTAATATTCATTTTCATTTAGACAATCTAATTCCTAGTTTTACATCTACAGATTCATGGATGGGGCTAACAGCTATCATAGCTTCTTTCTTAGGACTTGAGTTAGCAACTGTACATATTAGAAAAGTTATAAATCCTAAAAAGACATTTCCCCTAGCGCTTTTGATTTCAGTAATATTTATAATCTTTACGATGGTTTTAGGTGCTTTAGCTGTTGCTATTATATTTCCACAATCACAAATTGATGTTGTCCATGGTACTATCAAAACTTTTAAAGTTTATTTAGAGAGTCTAGGAATTCCTATACTTTTCTACTATATCTTGGGCTTAATGGTTTTTGTTGGTTCAATAGGATCAATGATTAACTGGATGATTTCACCAGCAAGAGGATTGCTCCAAGCAGCTGATGATCATTTTTTACCAGATATGTTAGATAAAACAAATAAACATGATGTACCAAGTGGTATATTAATACTTCAAGCTATAATTATGACTATCATATGTCTGCTGCTGGAGTTAGTGCCTTCTGTTCAAGCTTATTATTGGTTACTTACAGCTCTTAGCACACAAATATATTCTTTAATGTATTTAATGATGTTTTTTGCTGCTTTAAAACTAAAATTGACAAACAACCAAACTGTAAAAAACATCGAAGATTTTCATATTCCTGGCGGAAAAATCGGTATGTCTGTTGTTTGTGTTTTAGGTATTGTAGGTACTATTTTGTGTGTGATTGTTGGTTTTGTTCCACCAGATAATTTGTATAGTAATCCTTTAGAGTTTATTCAAATGCTGTCTATCTGTTTTGTATTATCGATCATACCTGTTGTATTCTTTATTATATATAGAAAGATTAAATTGAAAAATTGCTAAAATGTATGAATCATTAATACTTTTCCTTGTTTTGCTTATTGGATATTATGCTTTTAACCTCAGAAAAACTCTTAAAGTTGTACGCTTAATAAATCGACTCCTTGATTTAATAGTTATATTGATAATATTTCTTTTAGGTTATAACTTTAGTATATTTACTCATACAAATACTATTGTTGTAGAAGTTATTGGTATAAGTCTTGGTTATACTACTATTATATTTATCACGAATATAGTTGGGATTTTGATTTATTGTAAATATAACAAGATGATAAAAACTAACTATGTATCAATAACTCTCCAAGATAAACAAGACAATGTATTAATAACTATTCTTAAGGCAAGTAAATATCTAATCTATCTAGTTTTAGGATATATCTTAGGTGAAATTATTAATATAAATGTCACAAGCATTATTGATCATATAGTATTTATATTTTTATTAGCTCTAATGTTAATAATAGGCGCTTTACTTAAACTAGAAAATGTTTCACTCAAAGATCTCTTCAAAAATAAAGAAGCGTTATTTATAGTGATTATAGTTATAGGGTTATCAATTGGTTCAGGGATGTTTATAAGCTTTATTACTAATATTCCTTTCAAGCAAAGTATTATGATAAGTTCTGGTTTAGGCTGGTATTCATTATCGGTAGTTTTAAATACTGATTTTCTTGGAGAATATTATGGAATGATTACATTTATGGTTGATTTCTCACGTGAAGTGTTAGTGATTGTAATGATACCACTATTAAAAAGATATCTTTCGGTTGAGTTATAGCTAACTATTAATAAAAGTAGTATACTATTTTTTATTTAAGCTATGGCCTATTCACATCACTTTATAAAGAAGGTATTAAAGTTAAAATCAGAGGGTATGAGTTTTCTAATCTTGGCTGATAAATTTAATATAAGTGTTAGAAGTATCCAACAATGGTTAAAAGGGAATCTTCCTAAAGGCACTAGAAATAAACCTAATACAAAACTTGATATGAATAAGCTAAAACAAGACGTTATAGATTATCCTGATAGTTATTTACAAGAAAGAGCTACTAGGTTGGTCGTAAGTGAGTTTTGTATAAGCTATAACCTTAAAAAGTTAAATATTACATATAAAAAAACTCTAATTCACCCCAAAGTAGACGAAGAGAGGCGAGAATTATTCAGGAATAAGATTCAATCTTATAAAGATCAAGGGTTACCTATATGTTATCTTGATGAATCTGGTCATGCCTTAGATATGCCCCGAACTCATGGTTACTCTACACAAGGGCAAAGATGTTATGGGGTATGCAACTGGGGAGCTAGAGGTCGAACCAATGTCATAGGTGCTTTGATTGGCAAGGTATTATTTGCTGTTGGACTATTTACAAGCAATATTGATACGACTGTGTTTACAACTTGGGTAAAACATTTCTTATTACCTATCTTAAAAACTACAACTGTTATAGTAATGGATAATGCTACATTCCATAAAAATATAGATATGTTAAAATGATTCGTGATGCAGGGCATATTATAGAGTTTTTACCTCCATACTCACCAGATTTAAATCCAATAGAGAGTAAATGGTCTGAGAAAAAAGCATATATCAGAAAACATAATTGCTCCGTGGAACAGTGTTATGCATATTAGTTTTATACATAGTTATCTATAGTTGGCTATGCAGCTAATACTGCAATGGATTTTTGCCTTCCTGTGATTAGAAATAATTATGGCAACAAAATAGTGCCACTAGCTATAACTATTGGGCTTATGCTTACAATAATAACGCCTGCTTTATTAGTCTTAGAAAATATAATTCTTTAGGAATATAGATATTAAGAGTTTTGAAGACTATTTATTTGCTGCGGAACTTAATGCGACCTTTAGTTAAATCATAAGGAGTAATTTCAACTACAACTTTATCACCTGTTAATATACGGATATAGTTTTTTCTCATTTTACCTGAGATATGAGCTGTTACTATATGTCCATTTTCAAGTTCAACTCTAAACATTGTGTTTGGAAGTGCTTCTAAAACAACACCTTCCATTTCTATACAATCTTCTTTCGCCATATTGGCCTCTTCTCCAGTTAATTAATTAGTTTTCAATAATTACACAAAACAGCATATATTTTAAAAGCATTTAAGTAAAAACACAAATTTTTTGAATAAATAGTTACTAAAAAGGTTATAATCTCGCTATCACAAACTCTTTATTCGAAAATTTAGCCATGGAAAAGTACTTATTCTTTGAATTAGTGATTTTTATAGTTGCGGTTTTAGGTGGTGGTATTGGTGCTGTTATTGGGTTAGGTGGTGGTTTAGTAATTACCCCGTTGCTGACAACAATTCTTGGGGTACCTCTTCACTATGCAATAGGAGCATCACTTGTAGCTATTATCTGCACATCTACTGCAACATCTTTAGTTTCATTAAAGTCACATGGATTAACTAAAGAAAAATTAGGCTTATTTTTAGCATTAGCGACAGCTGTAGGGGCTATATTTGGAGCTAAGCTAGCTGTGATGCTCGGAGCTAAAATATTATTTTTGATTTTTGGAGGCATACTTATTTTAGTTGCAATTTTAAGTTTCATTAAGAAAAAATCAATTACTGATAATACTAAACCAATAAAGCAGTCTTTTATAGCTAATAAACTCCAGCTTAATGATAGTGTTGTTATAGCTGGACAAAAACAAAATTATAATGTTAATCACCCTATCCTTGGTTTTATCTTCATGGCTGGTGCTGGTTTTATTGGTGGCTTACTTGGTATTGGTGCTGGAATATTTAAAGTTGTAGCTATGGATAAAATTATGAAAATTCCTTTTAGGGTTAGTGCCTCTACAAGCAACTTCATTATGGGTGTCACTGCATTTGCTGCAACTTCAACTTATTATTTTGCTGGATATATAGACAGCTCTATCACAGCTGCTGTCGCATTAGGTACTTTATTAGGTGCAACAATTGGTTCAAAATTAATGCCAAATATCCCAACTAAAGCTCTTAGATTAATGTTTTTTATAGTTGTATTTATATCAGCGATACAAATGATTATTAAGGGGCTAGTATGATTAAAGAAAATGTTATTTATAAAAGCTTAAAGTTAAATCTATTTGTAGCAATATTGTTTATAATTATTGGCGCACTTAATGCTTTTACAGAAAATTATACTATTACGAAAAGTATCATAAGTATTGGCATTTTGTTGATAATAATTTCACCGTTATTAAGAATTTTTCTTGAGTTAATATTTTTTATAAAAGAAAAAAACTACACTTATGTGCTAGTATGCATACTATTATTCATAATAATAGTTATTAGTGTTGTTTGTTAGATAGTATATTTTTTTTAAAAATGTTAATATTTCGTTTATTATAATAATATAGTCCTAAGAGTTAGAAACTTATAGCGATATGTTTACTAGTTTATCAGAAAAATTACAATCGTCTTTTAAAAAGATAAAAGGCCAAACCTCTCTAACTGAGGAAAATATCCAATCAGCGCTACGTGATATTAGAGTATCACTTTTAGAAGCTGATGTCGCCTTACCAGTAGTCAAAAAGTTTATAGCTAATATTAAAGAAAAAGCTATTGGTGAAGAAGTCAAAAAAAGTCTTACCCCAGATCAGACTTTTATTTCTTTTGTCAAAAAAGAAATTGAAAAAGCACTCGGTGAAGAAGCTGTACCGATAAATCTAAAAACTCAGCCGCCTGCTATTATATTAATGGCTGGTTTACAAGGTGCTGGTAAAACAACATCTACAGCTAAGCTCGCTAAATACCTAAAAGAGCAACACAAGAAAAAAGTCATGGTGGTCAGTGCTGATGTCTATCGCCCTGCTGCTATCGATCAGCTAAGAACTTTAGCAAATAGTTTAAACGTTGAGTTTTTTGAATCAGATGCTTCACAACAACCTCAAGATATTGTGACAGCTGCGATAAAAACAGCAAAAACTAAACTCATAGATGTGCTTATCATCGATACTGCGGGTAGATTGCATATCGATAATGACATGATGGATGAGATTAAGCAAATCCACAAAATTGCCAAACCAATTGAGACTTTTTTTACAGTTGATAGCATGACAGGTCAAGATGCTGCAGTTACAGCTAAAGCATTTAATGACGCTTTAGAGCTAACTGGTGTAATTTTGACAAAAACTGATGGTGATGCTAGAGGTGGTGCTGCTTTATCGATTAGAGAAATCACCGGCAAACCAATCAAGTTTTTAGGTGTAGGTGAAAAGACTGATGCTTTAGAGCCATTTCATCCTGATAGAGTTGCTTCTAAGATTTTAGGCATGGGTGATGTTCTTAGCTTAATAGAGAGTATAGAGCAAAAAACAGAAAAAAAATCTGCTGAACAGCTGACTAAAAAACTTAAAAGTGGTAAGAGCTTTGATTTAGAAGATTTCAAAGCACAAATCCAACAAATGAAAAATATGGGTGGTGTAGGCTCAATTATGTCTAAGCTGCCAAATATGCCAGCAAATCTACCAGGTAACGTTGGTGATGATATGTTTAAAAAGATTGAGGCAATGATAGATTCTATGACTCCGCTTGAACGTAAAAAACCAGAGCTTATCAAACATAGTAGAAAGCAGCGAATTATTAAAGGATCTGGAACTACAATTCAAGATCTTAATAAACTGCTCCAGCAACACACGCAAATGAAAAAAATGATGAAAAGCGTTATTGGTAAAAAAGGTGGTATGGCAAACTTAATGAAACGTATGTCTGCTATGCAAGGTATGGCAAATATGCCAGGTCTTTTTGGTAAAAGAAAATAAGTATATATAAATATAAGGATATCAAAATCAATGATAGGTGATAAAAACTTTGATAAAGTTTCTAATATAAATATAAAAAAGGAAAAAGTATTGATTCCTGCAGAAGTTCTAATCCAAGATATACCTCTTTTAAAGACTTCTTTTGAAACTGTAAGAAAATCTCGCAAGGAAATAGCTAATATCATCCATGGAAATGATGATAAAGTTGCTGTAGTTGTAGGACCTTGTTCTATTCATGATCCTGTAGCGGCAATTGATTATGCTACTAAGCTAAAAGAACAAGTTAAAAATTTTCACAAAGATATACTTATTATAATGAGAGTATATTTTGAAAAACCACGTACTACAATTGGTTGGAAAGGATTCATCAATGATCCTGATTTAGATAACTCATATAATATCAATAAAGGGTTACGTCTTGCTCGTAACTTATTATCAGATTTAACTAGTATGGGATTACCGTGTGCAACTGAGTTTCTAGATGTAATTACTCCTCAATATTTTGCTGAGCTAATCACTTGGGGAGCAATTGGTGCTAGAACTGTTGAAAGTCAGGTACATAGAGAATTAGCTTCTGGTCTTTCTGCATCAATTGGTTTTAAGAATGCTACTAATGGTGATGTCCAAGTGGCTGTAGATGCTGTAAAATCTGCTACTTATCCTCATCATTTTTTGAGTACAACAAAATCTGGTTCAACGGCAATATTTGCGACTAAAGGTAACCAAAATGGTCATGTAATCCTTCGTGGCGGAGCTTCTGGTCCTAATTTCAGTAAAGAGCACGTTGATGACTGTATTGCTAAGCTAAAGAAAGCTGATATTAATACTAAGGTAATGATTGACTGTAGTCACGGTAATAGTCAAAAAGATCATACTAAGCAAATTAGCGTATTAGCAGATATTTGTGAGCAGATAAAACACAGCAATGATATTTTTGGGGTGATGATAGAAAGTAATCTTATTGGTGGCAATCAAGATATCAATAAAAGACCTCTTACTTATGGACAAAGTGTTACAGACAAATGTGTTGACTTTGAAGAAACAGTTAAGATGCTAGAAATGTTAGCTAAAGCGGTCCAAGTAAGACGTGGCTCTCAAGTTAAACAACAAGCTAAAGAAGAATCACAATTTTCTTTACTGTAAAATATCTTATTTTTTATCGAATTATTATGAAGATAGAGTTTCAATTTTTACTGTTGATTTAATTAAATAGTGATTGTTTTATTGCTTTAGCAAAATCATTAGCTGATTGAGGATTTTGTGCAGTTATAATCTTAGAATAGCTTTTTATATAAGACTGCCATTCTGAGGCGCTACTATATTTAGCACCAGCTTCGACTAAACTATCTTCTAGAGAAAAAGGCACAACATCGGTCAAACCGACAATTTTTTCTTCATTATTACTAAAGCCTGTTACTTCTTTATCTTTTATAATATTTTGACCATTATGATCTTTAACATTTATCAATGCTGCTACACCATGGCATATTGCGCCGATTACTCCATTTCTAGCATAAATATCTAAAACTTTACTATGAATATTAGAGTTATTTGGAAAATCCCACATTGTCCCATGGCCGCCAGCAAATACTATAGCATCATATTCTTTAATATTTACATCTCTAAGACTAGTGCTATTTTTCATAATATCTTTCAAATTATCATCGGCTAAAAATTTATCATTATAATAATCTTCTTGTGCAACACTATTAGGATCTATAGGAATTTCTCCGCCCATTATTGAGACTATATCAATATTAATATTGTCATCAAGAATACGGTAATATGGGTGAGTAAGCTCTGATAGCCATAATCCAGTTTTTTCATTTGAATCACCCATTCTATTATGACTAGTGGTAACCATTAAAACATTTTTCATAAAATTACTCCTGTTAATTATCTAAAGCTCATATAACTTTTACATACTTAATTACTATACCAAAAATAGTTTAATTATTTTGATACTAATATTTTCAAAATTACCTTGGATGTCCAAAAACTGTATCTAAATGATTTTTATAACTTAATGTAAATTCGTTGATAAGAGGATTTTTCATAACATCATTAGCAATAAATGTCTCTAATCCTTTCATACCTATAAATTCATGGGCTTTATGAAAATGTAAATATACTCCATCAACCCCAACACCTTCAAAAAGCTGGTCTTTCTCCACAAAAGCCTCTAATGGAGCATTCCATGTTAGCGATAGCATATATGTTTTACCCTGCAGTAAACCACCAGAGCCATATTTTTTGCTAGCATCATGTCTAGATCGACCATCACTAGCATACATAACACCATGACCTGTGGTGAATACTTCATCGATATATTTTTTAACAATCCAAGGTGGACCCATCCACCAACCAGGCATTTGATAAATTATAGTATCTGCCCAAAGCCACTTTTGAATCTCCTCATCTATATCATAGCCATTGTCAATAACTGTAACTTTGACATCATGACCAAGTCTTTTAAGATGATTCTCAGCGATATCATTTAGATATTGATTCAAAGCACCTTTTGAATGCCCAAATTCCTTTTTTCCATTAATTAATAGTATTTTTTTCATATATTTTGCCAGTAATAATTAGATAATAGCCAAGTTAATCAATTGGCTTCCTTGACAGACTGCACCAGTATTATGAATACTAATTACAACACCACCATAAGGTAGAATAAGATCTTTCTTTTGCATAGTGGATGTCTGGATATATTGACCAATTACATCACCAGCTTCGAAAATATCACCTGGTTTAATAAACCACTCATATAAACCACCCTCTATTGCTTTTAGATGTTTATAATTAGCTCCATAAACATGATGTCTAATATCAGTATTTAATAAATCAGTGTTAAAAGGTGAATCAATAATATCTTTGTGTTTCAGATAATTAAGGATGCCTTGAGTTTGCATTTTAGCATTAGTGAAGTTTATATACTCTTCAGAACCTAATTCAAGTGTGTAGCCCTCTTTGAGTACTTTTTCATCTCTACCATGTTTTTTGAATTCTTGAGACAAATGCCACCATGGACAAAATATAGCTTCATCAAGAGCACCACTAGTTTTATCATTATCTATAATAAGCATATCTTTATAGCCAAATTTTTCTGCTGTTTGTCTTGCAAAATCTGCAGTATATAAATATGTAGTAGCATCTGTATCTGTATGTAAATCAAGGACATAATCCGCCTTTTGAGCTTCTCTTTGGACTAGAAGATTTAATCTTTTTGCTCTAGATAGCTCCCACTCATTAGATAGTTCTTTATCTAACTCTTGCTGTAAAAGATTTTCAAAAGCCTGCTTATACTCTGCTGTAGTAGAATTGATATGTTCTTTGACAAATCCAGAATAATCAATAGATGGGTAAAAATAATATCTATTGAAGTTATCTCCTGTTGCAGAATCAAATCTACCTTGGTGCCCTGCTCCTATAAATACATCTTTACCGATAGGGTTACATTGAGGGATTAGATAAACATCACCTTTTGGTTGATACTTTTTGAAATACTCCAAAAGTTCTATCATTACAGCATTTCCCTGTAATTCTGAAGCGTGCATACTAGCTTGCATATACACACTTGGTGCTGATGAGTCAGAACCTTTAATAGTTATTTTCTCTACATGAATATCTTCACCTGTTGATGATTGACTTACTTTAATTTTTTGTTTGGAAATATAGTTAGACATAATGTTAACTCAAATTTTTATGATTACATAATTATAGCAACATAAAACTTTTACTATAAGAATATTTACTATCAAAAAGATTTATTGAGTTAATAAATCTTTACTATTACACCACTAGTTCTAAAATGCTAAAATGTCTTAATAAATCTTAAAAGCTAGTGATTAATTAAATGACAAAAGTAATGACCTTTAATGCTAATGGTATACGTGCAGCGGCTCGTAAAGGATTTTGGGAATGGTTTGTAACGCAGGATGTAGACTTTTTGTGCATCCAAGAAACAAAAGCACAATTTCATCAATTAGAAAAAGATGAACAGCATTTCCCAGATGGTTATTACTATGATTTTAAGGATGCTGTAAAAAAAGGTTATAGTGGTACTGCTATTTATGCTAAGAAAAAGCCTCTGAAAGTAATCAAAGAGCTTGGATTAGATTGGGCTGATGATGAAGGTAGGTATATCCAATTTGATTATGAAAAATTTAGTATTGCAAGTTTGTATCTGCCAAGTGGTTCTAGTGGAGATGTTCGCCAAGAGTATAAAATGCAGTTTCTTGAAAAGTATAAAGAAATACTAAAAGAACAAGTTGAGTCTGGTAGAGATTTTATAGTGTGTGGTGATTTTAATATTGTGCATAAAGAGATTGATATCAAGAATTGGAAATCTAATTATGGTAAAACATCAGGAGTATTACCAGAAGAGCAAGCTTGGTTAGATCATATCTTTGATGATCTAGGTTGGGTTGATACTTTCCGCGTGATAAATCATGAGCCATTACAATATACATGGTGGTCAAATCGAGGACAGGCTCGAGCAAATAATGTGGGTTGGAGGATTGATTATCATATTTCAACACCTGCTCTAAAAGATAAAGTTGTACCAAAATCTGATTATATCTATAAAGAAATTTGGTTCTCAGATCATGCGCCACTAACTATTAGTTATGATTATGAACTATAAGCAAACTAAACAATTACAGGCAATCAAAGAGGCAATAAGAGTATCAAAAGAATATTTCTTTGATCATTTTGCTAAAATGATTTGTGGAGATGAGCCATATGATTACTTCACATATAGGTCAAGTTCTAAATTAACAATGTTTTTCCAAGAGTTAGACTTACAATATACTCATGACGGTTCAACAAGAAGATTATGGGTTAAATCTATATTAGAAGATATTAATAACAACAGCTATGGAATTAAACATTTTTTAAGAATATACCTAGCCTTATTTGATGAATCATTTCTAAAAAAAATTAATCAAAATCCTATTGTGGATAAAGAAAAAGCAAGAAATGCTTTTAGAGAATTAATTAGATTTTCAATTAAAGAGTCTACAATTCCAAAATTTAGTGATTCTTTATTTACAGATATACATTATATTCAGCATAATATTAACGATAGGTATTGTGAAGAACTTCTTAAAAATGCTAAAGCAAAATTTGATAATCATTTTAAAAAAGATGCTATAAATGATTTATGGGATATTTTTGAAAGACTTAAAACTTATGTTTATGAGAATAAAAAAACATCTACAAAAATAATAATAGAATATATATCTGATTATTCAAACATTGAAATTAACGATATTGATGAAAAATTTAAAAGGCTTACAGAATTTGGTAATAAATATAATATTAGGCATTACGAGCGTAATAAAATTATTTTAAATGAAGAGGCATACTTTTTTGTATTTTATGAAATGCTAAACTTTTTAAATTTGATAATAGAAGCACTAAAAAACTCAGATATCAATAAACCATGACAAAAAACGCTTATATATTCTCAGGCTTACCAGGAGCAGGCAAAACAACTTTAGCTAAACAATTAGCACAAGCTATGCCTGATACAATATACTTCAGAATAGATACGGTCGAATATTATTTAAAAAAAGCGTATTCACAAGAGCTAACTAAACAAGGCTATGAAATAGCATTCTATCAAGCAAAAGAAAACCTTGAACTTGGTAAAAATGTAATTATAGACTGCTGTAACCCTATCTTGGAGTCTCGAGAATTATGGGACTCATTATCACAGATAAATAATACAAAAGTTATAAATATAGAAATCATCTGTAGTGATATACAAGCTCATCAAAATAGAATAGAAACCAGATATAAATCAAATCCAAATAAGTACCCTACTTGGCAGAATGTCTTAAATAGAGATTACGAGTCTTGGAAAGATGAGATTATTAGAGTTGATACCGCAAAAACTGATACTATAGAGTCATTCAATATACTTATGAATTATCTTGAGGAATACTAATGAAACATAAATTATCTTATAAGTTGTTTATTTTATTTGCTTTTCTATTTATCACATTAGATAGCTTTGCAAAGAGTTTCAAACAGTATAATGTTTATCTAATCCCTGATACTGCAGCTGATAAATATATTAAAGAATTTGATAAATCTCTAGCTGAAACAAATGTACTAGAGAAATATAAAACTACGCCTTTTATCAAAAATCACCCTGTACATTTGACATTGTATTTAACAAGTTTTCAAAATAAATATATTAAAGATATTGAAAGTCAGTTAACTAATCTTGCTAAGAATACAGAACCATTTTATATAGAAACTACTGGTTTTAGTGCTGGTAAAAGTGGTTTTGTAATGCTTGATATAAAAAATTCTCAATCATTACAGCAATTATCAAATTCTGTGATAAAAGACTTAGCGAAGTACAGAGATAAAGAATACCCTGCTCCAAGTTGGGTTAAATTCTATCCAAGTAAATTAGCATCTTTTGAAAAATATGGTTCACCAAATGCTTTTGCAGAATTTAATCCTCATATAAGTATATTGGCTGCTAATTTACAAACAGATAATGAAAGAGATAGCTTTGACAAAGATTTTAATGAGATTATCAAAAATACCCAATTAAAACCAACTAGCTTTAGAATCGAAGCAATCGGTTTTGGTGAAGTTGATGAAAATGGACAAGTAACTAAAACTCTACATATTTATAAACTAAATGGGTAGAATTGTAGGCATAAAATTAAATAGTAAGGAAATATAATGAGTAATAATCATTTTGATGTAATAAGTTTAGGTGGTGGCTCTGGTGGTATAGCTTCTGCTGTACAGGCTGCTAAGTTTGGTAAAAAAGTTGCTATTATTGAAAAACGTGAACTTGGTGGTACATGTGTAAATAGAGGTTGTGTACCTAAAAAAGCTATGTGGTATGGAGCTAATCTAGCTGAAGCACTAAAGCATGATGTCGCAGGATATGGTTTTGATGTTGAAGTTAAAGGTTTCAACTGGGCAAAGCTTAAAGAAAAAAGAGCTACATACATAGGTAATATTCATGGTTTCTATGACAGACTATTAGATAAATGGAATATTACTCATTTTAATAATTGGGGTAAATTTAAAGATAATAAGACTATAATTCTAGATGATGGTACAGAGCTGACAGCAGATCATATCTTTATTTCTCCAGGTGCGTACCCTATTGTGCCAAAAAATATCGAAGGTGCTGAGCTAGGTATCACGTCTGATGAGTTTTTTGAGCTAGAAGAAACTCCAAAAAAAGCTGTAATCGTTGGTGGTGGCTATATAGGTGTTGAGATCGCTGGAGTTCTAAATGCTCACGGTACTGATACAACTATTATGGTACGTAGAGATAAACCGTTAATGGAGTTTGATAATTGTATTAGTGATGCTTTGGTTGAATGTATGCAAATGACAAACCTAAATATCATAAACAATACAAATATAATTAAAGTTGAAAAAGCTGGTAGTACTCTCAAAATTACTACTGATATAGGTAAGGTTTTAGAGGAAGTTGATACTCTAATATGGGCAACTGGTCGCACGCCAAATACTCATAATTTAGGTATAGAAAACACTGATATAAAAATTACTGATAAAGGCATAATTCCTGCTAATGAGTGGTCTGAAACAAATGTTAAAGGAGTGTACTCTTTAGGTGATGCTTCAGGCGTGCCACAGCTTACACCTGTAGCTATCAAAACTGGTAGATATCTAGCTCGTAGACTATTTAATGGCGAAACTAATCTAAAAGCTAATCTAGAGTATGTTCCAACAGTAATCTTCTCCCACCCTGCTATTGGTACTGTAGGATTAACTGAAAAAGAAGCCAGAGATAAATATGGCGATGAAAATGTAAAAGTATACAAATCTCGCTTCACAGCTCTATATTGTGCTATTTCAGGACATAGAATGCCAACAGTTATGAAACTAGTTGTAACAGGCAAAGACGAAAAAATTGTCGGATGTCATATGATTGGTATAAATGTTGATGAGATGTTGCAAGGATTTGCAGTCGCTATCAATATGGGGGCTACTAAACGCGACTTTGATGATACTATAGCTATCCACCCTACTAGCTCAGAAGAGCTTGTGACTTTAGTTTAAGGAATATTCTATGATATTAACCACAGCCGATACTCTTGGTAAAAGAGAAATTATGGAATACAAAGGTCTAGTCACGGGAATAATTGTGCGAACTCCTACCATCACACAAGGTATCTTAGGAGGCTTAAAAAATATTATCGGTGGCAAAAATACTTCCTATACAAATGTCTGTAAAGAAGCTAGATTACATGCTGAGCAAGAGATGATAAATCAAGCTCAAGAGCTAGGTGCTAATGCAATAGTTGCGATTCGCTATGACTCAAGCAGTCTTGGGGGTAATACTAGTGGTACTGAAGTTTTTTGCTATGGTACCGCTGTGATTATAAGATGAATAATTAATTTCTAGTTGTTAAAAATATATTATTTGCTGTTTATTTCTAATTGTTTTTAAGTTTTAAATGCTCTATGATGAATTTTTGATCTTTTTTTAAAGGTTTTTTATTTTATTCAAAATAGGAGAATAATTGTGAATATAAGTGATATAAATCATTCAAAAAATAAAAATAATATTACCCCTTTTTGGGTGTTATGGACATTAGAGTTATGGGAAAGATTTGGCTATTATGGTTTACAAGCTATACTAGCTATTTACTTTGCTAGAAAGTTAGGTTTCAGTGATGCCGAAGCAATGTTGATCTTTGGTTCTTTTTCAGCATTATTATATGGAGGCCCATTAATTGGTGGCTGGATTGGCGATAGCTACCTTGGTGCAAAGCGTACAATATTTATTGGTGCGGGAATTTTATTTTTATCATATATATCACTTAGCTTAAGTACATTTATTGCTGAGCATGTAGATAGTACAGAAAAGACGGTTGTTATGTACTCACTAGCTGGAGTTGCTATCGGTGGAGGCTTATTTAAAGCTAACCCTACTTCTTTAATTTCAAAGTTATTTGAAAAAGGTGATCCTGCTTTAGATGGCGCTATGACACTATATTATATGGCGATTAATATTGGCTCTTTTGTATCTATGCTTCTTACCCCTATAGTAGCCGCTAAATATGGTTATCTTCATGCTTTCTTATGTTCAGCTATTGGGATGTTTCTAGGATTAATTAGCTACACTATTTTCTATCCGAAAATTAAAAGAATCTCAACAGAAGCTGGTAGACAAAAGATGTCTTGGTTTAAGGTTTTTGTGGTACTTTTAGGAGCCTGTATAGCGATCTTTATAATAGGTAATATACTTGAAAACACTACTTTATGTACTAGCATAGTTGTTGTAATCGCGATATTAGCACTAATATACTTCTTTATACAAATGTTCAAACAGGCTGAGCATGAAAGAAAAAGGATGCTAGTAGCTTTAATATTAATTGTACAGGGGATTATCTTCTTTGTATTATATCAACAAATGCCTACTTCTCTTAATTTCTTTGCAGTTAATAATGTCGATCCTAACTTTTTAGGCATGAATGTACACGGTGAACAATGGCAGGTACTTAACCCTCTAGTAATAGTATTAATGTCACCAATTCTATCGGTTGTATATAAAAAAATACCTGGAACTCATGTGACAAAATTCTGTTTTGGTATGACTTTATGTGCATTAGCATTTTTAGTACTATACTTTCCACAATTTACCACAACTGACGGTATTGTATCTGGTTGGTGGTTAGTTGCTAGTTATTTCTTCCAATCTACTGGAGAATTACTAATCTCAGCACTAGGTTTATCTATGGTTGCTGAGCTATTCCCAAGAAATATGAGTGGTCTTGCACAAGGTATGTGGTTACTTACTACAATGGTAGCTGGCCCAATTGGTGGTTATGTAGGTGCTTTGACAGCCCCAGCAGCAGGTACTGTTTTTACAAAAGTTGAAGGCCTTGCAGTCTATGGACATGTATTTTTAACTATAGGTATTTTTGTCGCTGTGATTGCTGCTATTATGTGGGTGGCTCGTGGATGGCTAAATGCTATCATAGAGAGTACAAGAGTACATTTTGTATCAGAAGTTACTCACGGAATGCACGAGGAAGCTACAGTTTTACCTAAAAATAATTAATCTTGAGCCTTTGGCTTTCTAACACTTTTATTCTGATGAATTTTTTGTCTGATTTTTTTAGCAAAATCTATATTATGATTTGAGCTTTTCTTTTGATTAGTGTTTTTATTATTTTTATTTGCTCTCTTTGCAGCTATTATTTTAACTTCATCAATTTTTTTAGCCTTAGTTTTGCGTGACATGCTTGTAATAGGAACATTATGAGTAGCCTCAAAACCTTCTAACTCTTCTCTTGGTAAAAGATGCCCAATTAAATGTTCTATATTTGATAGTGATTCAACTTCATCTGCACTTACTAAAGAAATAGCTAGACCATCTTGCCCTGCTCTGCCAGTTCTACCTATTCTATGGACATAATCTTCAGCAACATTTGGTAGATCAAGATTTATCACACAAGGAAGTTGGGCAATATCAATTCCACGAGCTGCTATATCTGTAGCAACTAAAACGTTTATTTCCTTGGATTTAAAATCTGCTAATGCCTTTGTTCTAGCTGTTTGGCTTTTATTCCCATGAATTGCGCTACTTGTAATACCAGCATTATTTAGTTTCTCTGATATCTTATTAGCACCATGCTTTGTACGTGAAAAAACCAAAACTTGATGTAGATCTTGATCTTTTATTAATGAAATCAAAGCATTAATTTTATTTGATTTATCTAACGTATAAATTTTCTGAGTAATCTTTTTAACTGTTGTATTTACAACATCAGCTGATACTGACTGAGGATTATCAAGAAAATCATTAGCAAGATTTTTTATCTCTAGTGAAAATGTAGCTGAGAACATTAGTGTTTGTAACTTTTTCGGTAAAAGCTTATGGATTCTTTTTAAATCATTAATGAAACCCATATCTAACATTCTGTCTGCTTCATCTAAAACAAAGGTATTTAAACTATCGAATTTAAGAGCATTTTGACTATATAAGTCTAGTAATCTCCCAGGAGTAGCTATCAAAATCTCAACACCTTTACGTAATTTCATCATTTGAGGATTAATACTCACTCCACCAAAAACTACTGCTGAACGGATATGTGTATTTGCGGCATATATTTGAATTTGTTCTTGTATTTGTGCTGCTAACTCTCTTGTGGGAGTTAAAATCAAAGTTTTGATTCGATTTGCTTGAGCTTTTGGTTGATCAAGAAGTCTTTGGATAATTGGTAATGTAAAGCCCGCTGTCTTGCCTGTACCTGTTTGAGCTGATGCCATGACATCACTACCTTTTAGAACTAATGGTATTGCTTTTGCTTGAATTGGAGTTGGTTTTGTATAGCCTTTTTTTTCTAAAGCGCTACATATTAAGGGGTTTAAACCTAAATCTGAGAATTGCATGAATATTTTTATTTCCGGTATTTTTTAACTTAGCTATATTAACATTAATAACTTGTATTTACTCTATAAAGATGAATTATTAAATAATATAATATTCAAAGTCCACTTAATTAAATTTATATCTAATAAAATATGAAAGACAAATACTGCTCTAAATTAGGTAAAAGTGTCCAGCAACATCTCATCAAACTAGGTCTAGAGCAACCCAGAGAATTTAATTCTGATAGTGATAATAAAATAGCCATAATAGCCAAAGCATATCGACAAATCTTAGATGCTCTTGGTCTACATACACATGAGTTTGAAAAAACACCTTTTAGAGTAGCAAGAATGTTTTCCCAAGAAATATTCAATGGTCTTGATTATGCTAATTTTCCGGCCTGTGCTTTGTATGAAAATGAGTTTAACTATACCGGTATTCTAACTCAAAAAGATATAACTATTATGTCATTTTGTGAGCACCATTTTGTCCCTTTTGAAGGCACTGCTGAAGTTTCTTTTATTCCTAACAATAATAATATTATAGGACTTTGCCGAATAAACAGTATTTGCAACTTCTTTGCAAGACGCCCACAAATTCAGGAGCGAATGACAGCTCAAATATTTGAGACCTTAAAATTTATCTTAGCGACAGAAGATGTTAGTGTGAAGATTAAGGCTAAACATACTTGTGTTTCATTTAGAGGAGTAAATAATCAAAGCTCTGAAACATATACTGAAATGCTTGGTGGTAGTTTTGCTAAATAGAAATGATATTAAGATTAAGATGAGTGATTTATTAGATATTGGATGTTTATTTTTAATTGCTTTGGTTATTGCTTGTATACTCTCAAAAGGATATTTGAGATATTTTATTGTGGCTATAACGATTATTTATTATCTTATAGGTAATGGAATCTTAGGAAGTATTTTAGCAATACCACTCAAATCAGAATCTACAGATATTAAAGCTTGTGCAAACACTAAAGGGATTATTCTCTTAGGCGCTGGCATTAATCAAGCTTTTGGTGAATTACAACCTACTTTAAGTGCATATGATCGTATACTTAAGACTGCTGAAGTATATCACCAATATCCACAGCAAATTATTATAAGTGGCGGAGCACCTTTCGGTGAAAAATCATCAGAAGCTGAAATCTATGCTGATGTGCTATATAAACTAGGTATACCAAAATCAAAAATTATTCTCGAGAAGAATTCTAAAAACACTTATCAAAATGCTGAATTTATTAAGAAAATGTTAGTTGATGATAAAAATACTTACTGTTTAGTTACTGGTGGAATTCATTATAAAAGAGCAAAAATTATTTTTGATAAATTTGCTATAAATACTATCAGTATAGCTTCATCAAAGTTTATGCCAAATATTAAAATACTTCCAAATGCTTATAACTTCTATATAACCCAAAATATAATTCATGAGTATCTGGGGATTGTAAAAATTTATCTATAATCATTTTAATTGTGAGATTGTTAGTTGTATCTATTATAATGCTAGTGCTAGCTAATACAATTTTATCTAAAAATAGCTGTTATAAATCCTATCAAAGATATATAATATTAAAAATCATTTAACTAACGTTAAAGGAAAGTTATGTTTTTTAAAGGTATTTTTTTGAAAATTATAGTTATTTTTAGTATAGCAATTGGGTTTTTATTTATATTTTTAAATACTTCAAGTGCAACAGAGAAAAACCACTCACAACCTATCTTAGAAATAGTCTCTTTTGAAACTACCAAAAATACTACTGCTCAAGATGTATTGCAAGCGTCAGATAAAGTAACTCAAGATCTACAAGCATCAAATGGCTTTATAAAAAGAACTTTGACTCAAAATACAAATAATCCTAATCAATGGGTTGATATTATTGAGTGGCAATCGATCAAAGATGCTCAATCCTCTATGGATAAAGCTGTAGAAGACAAAGATGTAAAAGCATTTCTTAAGTTGATGAAAAATGGCTCAAGAGTTTATCAAACAAAATCAGAATATTTGAGTATTAAGTCCCAAACTAAATAATTTTTTCAAGATTATTTTTTATATTAATAGAGTTTATCTTCTAAGTATATCTAAATTATGAATAAGCCAGGATTATCAGATGTTTAAAAATATAAAGCCTTTAATATTATTTTGTTTACTTATAGTAGTTGTTATGCTCAAACAATTAATATCGCTGCTGCTCAAATGCTTATTAAACAACAAACATTTGACGAGTTTGCTAGTGATATGAGAAGATTAGCCAAGCAAGCTAAAGATCAGGATGCTGAAATTATAGTTTTTCCTGAAGATAATTCAGTTAATCTAATTGATGATCTACCTTGGAATAAGCAAAGTATCATCAAACTTAGTGAATATTATAGTCAAACTAAAAACTTAGTAGTTAATTTAGCTAAAGAATATAAAATGATTGTTATAGGTGGAACTATTGCTAAAAATGATAATGGTAAAATCTCTAATACTATTTTGGTAGGTCTACCTAATGGTCAATTAATAGAAAATAACAAAATTTATCTAACTCCTGAAGAGAGAAATGTTGGTTATACTAAATTCGGTAAGGATATTTTATTATTAAATTATAACGGAGTTAAGATAGCTATCTTAATCTGCTATACTAGTGAATTCCCAAATATATCTTTAGAGCTTGCAAAAATAAAGCCAGACATTATTATAGTACCATCATATACTAATGATTTATATGGTCTAAATAGAGTCCATACAGCGATGAAAATGCTATCAATCCAAAACTTTGCTTATGGGGTTGTTGTAGGTATGGCTTCTGGTTTTGATAAGCAAAATACTCAAGGTATTGATGGTGTTAGTCAAATTCTTTTTACATCACCACAAAATAAAGCTTTTGTACTAAATCATCTGAGTAAAGGAAACTTCAATAAAGAGGATGTTGTTGTTGAAAAACTAGATATAACAAAGCTACACCAAGCACGTAAAAACTATGATGCTTTCCAAATGAAGATCTTAAATACAGCCAAAATTTAGCAATTAAATCAATAAATATCTAATCATAAAATTAATAATCTTAACTGTAATATTTAAGTATTCGCTATAATTTTAACTGTAAAATTAAGTTATTTGCTATAATCTCATTATATTAATTTTTTAGAAGTAATTATGAAATATACTAAATTAGGTAAAACTGGAATTGATATTAGTAGAATTTGTCTTGGTACGATGACTTGGGGTCGCCAAAATACTCAAGATGAAGGCTTTGAGCAGATGGATTATGCTCTTTCTCAAGGAGTTAATTTTTGGGATACTGCTGAGATGTATGCTATTCCCCCTACTGCTAAAACTTATGGTAAAACCGAAGAAATAATCGGTAACTGGTTTAAAACAAGACAAAAACGTAATGAAGTTATTTTAGCAACCAAGTTCTCACCAATGCCATGGGCAAGAAATGAAGAAAACCCTATCACAGATAAGACAAATATTATCGATGCTGTAAATAATAGTCTAAAACGTCTACAAACTGATTATATCGATTTATATCAATTTCATTGGCCGACAAATAGACCTCACTATCATTTTGGTAATTGGTGGGATTTTGAACCTCTAGCAGGTCAACAGAATAAACAACGTATAGTTGATAATATCCATGAAATTCTAATTACTTGTGATGAGCTTATTAAAGCAGGGAAAATTAGACATATTGGACTATCAAATGACTCAGCTTGGGGGATAAATCAGTTTATTAAACTTGCAGAAAAACATAATCTGCCACGTCTAGCGAGTATTCAGCATGAATATAATCTTAATCGCCGTAGAGATGAAACTGATGTAATGGAAACTTGTGCCCTTGAAGAGATATCATATCTAGCATGGTCTCCGCTTGAGCAAGGAGTGCTAACAGGTAAATATCGTAATGGTGCTCGCCCTGCTGGTACTAGAATGTCTGCTGAAATTCTAGACGGACAAGAAGATCGTTATGCTTTTAGATTTGTGACCAATGATGATGCTGTCACTGAGTATATCAAAGTTGCCGAAAAACATAATCTTGATATTTGTCAGATGGCTATAGCTTTCACAATTAGAAAAGCCTATATGAGTTGTAGTATAATTGGAGCAACATCAATGCAACAATTAAAAACTAATATTGATGCGATTAATCTAAACCTATCTGATGAGGTTTTAGCAGATATCGAAAAAGTTAGAAGAAAATATCCAGTTCCTTTTTAGAAAGTATAAATTCAACTCAAATCTTAGCTATTATTTGCTATAATTCTCACAAATTTAAAAAAATAAAGATAAATATGAAATATACTAAACTAGGTAAAACAAATATTGATATTAGTAGAATTTGTCTCGGTACGATGACTTGGGGACGCCAAAATACTCAAGATCAAGGTTTTGAACAAATGGATTATGCTCTTTCTCAAGGAGTTAATTTTTGGGATACTGCCGAGCTGTACGCAGTTCCACCTACACCTGATACTTATGGTAAGACAGAAGAGATTATTGGCAACTGGTTTAGCTCAAGACAAAAAAGACAGGATGTTATACTAGCTACGAAATTCTCCCCTATTCCTTGGGCTAGAAATGAGGAAAATCCTCAGATAAATCGTGAAAATATTATTTTAGCTGTTGATAATAGTCTTAGAAGACTACAGACAGACTATATCGATTTATATCAATTTCACTGGACTGTGAATAGACCAAACTATCATTTTGCAGATTGGTGGTCATTTGAACCAGCTCAAGGTGCGACAGCTAAACAACAAATACAAAATAATATCCTTGAAACACTACAAGCATGTGATGAACTTATTAAAGCTGGGAAAATTAGACATATAGGATTATCAAATGATTCTGCTTGGGGTATAAATCAATTTATTAACTTAGCCGAAAAACATAATCTACCAAGAATAGTTAGTTTACAGAATGAATATAACCTACTTAGAAGAAGAGATGAAACTGATGTGATGGAAACTTGTGCACTTGAAGATATATCTCTTATCTAGCATGGTCACCACTACAAATGGGAATTTTAAGCGGTAAGTATTTAGATGGTAATATCCCAGCGGGAAGTAGAATGTCTGATGAAGTCATGGGATCACCTGAGCAGAAAGCTCGATTTGCAACTAGACAAAATGCTACTGTTGACTTAGCTGTTAAAGAATATCTAGAAATCGCTGAGAAACATAACTTAGATGTTTGTCAGATGGCTATAGCTTTTACTATTAGAAAGGCTTATATGAGTTCTAGCATAATTGGTGCAACAACTATGGAGCAATTAAAGACTAATATTGATGCTATAAATCTTGAGTTGTCAGCTGAAGTATTAGCAGATATCGAAAAAGTTAGAAGAAAATATCCTATACCGTTTTAATATAGGTTCAAAACATTGTCCAAAAAAATCTTCCTAATCTTAATATGGTTAAGTGCAGTAGCATTTTATATGTATACTCGCATGATAAATACTTCACTTTCAGCATATTTTCTATACCTTTGATAAATCAATATGGATTTTCTAGTATTGACATTGCTTTTGCTATATCAATATACAGCATCGCAATGCTAATTATGAAGATACCTGTTGGAATTATAGTCGATAGATATGGTATTGATATCCCTGTAATGACCGCGATGACAGTAGTTCTAGTTGGAACTATAATTTTTGCGTTTCCTATTAATTCAGCGACTCTACTTTCTTCACGATTTATTATAGCTGTCGGTACAGCTTTTGCTATGATGAGTGCCTATAGATTGACAAGTATTATTCTTAGTAAGCGTCTATTTGCAATTGCGACAGGTTTTATTTATTTTTTTGGCTCGTTAGCAGTTTCTATTTCAGGTGCGCCACTAAACTATGCTGTTAAGCAATACAACTATACTTATATAGTTTTGACATTAGCAAGTATTATGCTTGCTATATTAATACTCTACTCTATTAGTAGATTTAAATATGGTAGGATTCCTAGAAGCGATGATATCAAATCACTTAGTGATTATTTTGCTGGCGTGAAGGATATTTTCAAAGATAGACAAATAATCTTCACGATACTTTATGCCAGTCTTTTTACTTGTGTATTTTTTAATACTATTGGCTATTGGGGAAATACTATCTTATTAAACACTAAGTTAACTAGCCAACAAGCCGGTTTAATAGGTAATAGCATCGCGTCACTTGCTTTTGGTATTGCTTCAATCGTTGTTGGGTTAATTATTGCTACTCAATTGCTCAAAGGAAGTCATATCTTTATTTTTACATTATTAGCAAATATTTCAGTTATTATGATCTTTTATACCAACATCACTAACATTTATATACTTAGTTTAGCAGCATTATTTTTTGGTATTGGTTTTGGTTTTACAGGTATAGTTTTCGATACTGCAAATAAACGTAAGCAAAGTTATCTTGTCAGTATATTATCACTATTATTTTTGGTTGAATATGTCTTAAATAGTATTATTAATCCACTAGCTGCCTATATTCAAAAAACTTTAGTAGGTTATGGTTTTGCTACTTTTTTGAGTTACAAAATAGCTTATGGATTATTTTTTGGATTGCTGATTATTGCTAATATTTTAAGCTTTTATATAAAACCTCAAAAAATATAATCAAAGAGCTAAAAAATTCTTTAACGTTAATAAACCATATTCAGTCAAATATGCTTCTGGATGATATTGAATACCAAAAATATTAGAACTCTGATGAACAAAAGCCATAATTTCAGAATTATCGGTTGTAGCTAAAGTAAACAAAGGCTCTTTAATATCATTAACAATTAAAGAATGGTAACGTGTTACAGCAAATTTTACTGGATGATCTTTGTATAATACAGATGATTGAAGTTGTTTAATCTTGGAGAGTTTGCCATGATATATTTGTTTAGCTTTTATGATTTTTGCTCCATAATATTGAGCAATAAGCTGATGTCCTAAGCATATTCCTAACAAAGGTAAATTATTTTGCTGACAGTACTCAATAACTGGGTATATATTTTTGAGCTCACCTGGATGACCTGGTCCTGGTCCAATAACAATATGCGAATATTGCTCAATATTATCAATTTGCTCATCAGTTTTTACCATTGATACTTGATAGCCAAGATAAGTTATATAATCAACAATTGTATTACTAAAAGAATCATAATGATCAATATATAAAACCATCTTAAATCTCCAAATACGCTGGTATTAAGCCTCTAACACTATTGATAAGATATATTTTATCAGCGGTTTTTAGATCATCTAAATTTAGGCTTTTGGATTGCAGTTTGCCTTGAGAAATTAAGGATTTTCGGGCAATCCCTGCTAAAACACCATCTTCTAGTTTTGGCGTGTAAAGTTTATCATTTTTCTCAATAACTATATTATGAAACCTAGTTTCAGTAATATTATCTTTTTCATTTAGATAGATAAGCTCACAATTTTTTTCTTTAATATACTTGTGATGCATTTGAGTATAAAAGCCTCGTGTCGAGCTATGTGTAGTTTTATGCTGAAATAATTTATTCGCTGAATTTATTTTCTCAGGGCAAATTTTTAGTTTAATAGCTTGTTGGTTTGTAGTATTAATTTCAGTATGCTCGATATTTATAGACTTATCATAGTGGTATTCCAAACGAATTTTATACTCTTTATCATCAGTTAATTGCTCTACATAGTCATATAGTTGATCTCTAATCTTGCAAATATCAATATCAAAAAATAACTGCCTAGCAGAATTTCTAAGCCTCTCTAAATGTAACTTTAGATCTCTAAACTGATTATGGTAATAAATGCTCTCAATTAAGCAAAAATCAGGCTGATAAATTTGGCGTATAAAGTTTATCTTGGTATTCATTTCTTGCCATTCTGACTGTACATCTGAATAAACAGTAATACCACCACCGACACCAATTTTTAAGTTATCATGATATTTTTGAATAGTTCGAATAGCAACATTAAAACACATATCATTATTTGGCATAATATAGCCAATGCTTCCGGTATAAACTCCCCTTTTATCTTTTTCTATTTGCTTGATTAGTTCCATAGTTCGTTTTTTAGGTGCTCCTGTAATCGAACCACATGGAAACAAGCCATCTAGAATCTTTCTAAAAGATATTTGTTTATCTACTTTTGCTGAAATTTGCGAAGTCATTTGTAATAAGTTTTTGTATTTCTCTATTGAGAAAAGCTTATCTACTCTAACAGTATGAGTTTTTGCAATAGCAGATAAATCATTACGCAAAAGATCGACAATTATTAAGTTCTCTGCCCTATTTTTATCACATGATGATAATTCTTGGTATATCTTTTGATCTTCTAAATCATTACCCGTCAGCTTTGCTGTACCCTTCATTGGTTTGACAAGTAAATTACTAGCTTCTTTTTTAAAGAAAAGTTCAGGCGAAATTGATATTATATCTGGATTTAAAAATGGTAAATATACAGCATATTTAACTGATTGTTGTTGTTTGAGCTTGCTATACAACTCATAGCTAGTAAGTCTTGTATTAGCTAAGATATTTTTAGTTAAATTAATCTGATAGCTTTCACCATCGATAAGTGCTTGTTGAACTTCATTAAAGCTTTTTTGATAATCTGCAAAGTTAAGACTATCTATCATCAGATCTATATTTTTATCTGAAATTATATTCTTTGGGATTTCATTTAAGTAATCACTAAAAGCGACAAAATGAAGTAATTTAGTATTATCATGATCGCATAAATCATGAAGGTTATTGTTAAGGTAATAACTGGCTTCATAACTTAAATATCCAACTAGATATAAACCTTGCTGCTGAAGCTCTTCCAATTGCCCAAAAGCTAACTCAAGTGATTCTTTATCATTAGCTATAATCTCTGTAATCGGATTATAGAAATAGTAACTTTGGTTATTCGTTAGAGTATCTTCAAGAATTGCAAATTGTGGTAATTGGATATTACTCATGATTAATCATTTCTTTTAGTTTTTTTCTATCAGTTTTGCCAGTTGTAGTGGTTGGAATTTCATCAATATAAATAATTCCATCTAATTTTTTGTATTCAGCTATATAACTACTTAACTGGTTGTTTATAAACTCTAAAGAGTACTGCTGTGATGCTACCAAATATGCCCAAACAGTTTCTCCCCATATTTTATCTTTTTTAGAAGTAACGATACAATTATTAATATTTGGTATTTTCAAAATTGCCGCTTCTAACTCAATTGGAGATATATTTGAGCCGCCTTTTATAATTATATCTTTATAACGTCCATAAAAACTAAGCTCATAGCTTTGAGCATCAAAACTACCTATATCTCCTGTTTCTAGCCACTCGGTTTGGATATTTAAAGGTAGCATATTATTTTTAATGAAAATTTTACCATAGTCACTATCTTCAAATTTAACTATTTTTACTTGAGTATCTGCAAAGATTTTAACTTTATTAACTGTCTTAGCAGATACATTTTGACCATATCCAAAAATCTCGGTCATACCTAAACCATTTAGTAATGGTATATCAAACTTACTTTTAACTTGATCTGCTAAACTTTCGCTGACTACATCACCAGCAACACTTAGATAGCGTAGATTATTGTTATTCTTAATATTTTGTTCTAACAGAAAATAATACATTGTCGGTAATAATGCTAAAGCGGTTACATTATTTTGGTTAATAATCTCTGCTACTAATCTCGCATCAAATTCAAGGATAATTGTTATATCTAATCCCATAGCTAATGCTGGTAAGATTTGATAAGAAAAAGCAAAAGCATGATTTATCGATAATGCTACTAACAGATGATCCTCTTGTTTAAGACCTAAATCAGTGATTCTATCATTAGCATAATTGATTATTTGATTAATATCATGAAGATGCTTTTGATAAAATCCTGTTGTTCCAGAGCTTACATGCGCTGTCAGAGATTTAGCATAAATTGTATAATCTTGCGTATATTCAAGACTCTCAAAAAATGATGTCGGATTTTCTATATATACCTTATTTACTTCAAGGTTAGATATTTTATCTGTGATAAATAAACTATCACCTTCTATTATCGCTGCTAGCTCATTATCAACTAATCTTGGATTGATCGGCACAAAAATATCTATATCAGCTATCCAACTAGCTATATAAAGACTCACTGATAAAGGTGAATTTTTGAGATTTGAGTATATTTTCCTTTCACCACAAGATTCCAAAAATCTCGCTAAACTATATGATTTTTGCAGAATTTCAACATAGTCATATTTTTTCTTTTCAAAGAAGATATAGTTATTTTTGCCATATTTTTTAATATTTTCCAAAAACTTGCTAAACTGTTTCATTTTTTATAGCAATTAATTATCTTAGTATTTGCTGATATAATATCTTAAATATAAAAATTTACCTGTAAATTTATCTGACAAAATGAAACAATCTTTATTTTTAAATGATATAGAAATATATGTAAGTCTAGGTTGCTCAGAAGAAGAAAGAGCCTATAAACAAATGGTAACTCTTGATCTAGAGCTAGAATTTAGTCAAAACTATAACGCGAGTAACTCTGATAATCTTGAAGAAACTATTTGTTATTACACTCTAAGAAATAATATCCAGCAATTTTGTGATAGTATCAGCTGTAATCTTATAGAGTATTTAGCAAAACAAATTTATCTATTTATTCAAAAAAACTTTGAAGATATAACTATCAAATTCTTGAAACTTACCAAAAAGCCCCCAGTTTCTCAAATAGGGTCAGCTTGTTTTATAATTAGGGACTAGTGTGCAATATATTATAGGAATTGGAACAAATAGTGGTTTTACTATCGAAAATATTCATCTTGCGATAACTGCCCTAGAATCGCAACAAAATATAAGAATCATCAGAAAAGCAAGCTTATACAGTAGTGAAGCTGTCCTTAAAGAAGATTCTCCAAAAGAATGGGATATCAGATTTTTAAATACAGCTGTTAAGATTAATTCTTCACTAAAGCCCGATGAACTTTTAGTAGTCTTAAAAGATATAGAAATAAAAATAGGTAGAGATCTAAATGCTCCTATATGGTCACCTCGAGTAATTGATTTGGATATACTTGCTGCTGAAGACCTTATTTTAGAAACAGATAAACTTATTATTCCTCATAAAGAACTAATTAATCGTAGTTTTGCTTTGGCTCCTTTATTAGAATTATCGAAAGGTTGGCACCACCCTAAATATGTCGAATGGGATCTTAATATAAGATTAAAAGAACTAGGCGAAATAGTAAAACTTAAACAAACTCTTGCAAATACAATGCGTATGGGTATAGTTAATTTGTCAAATCAATCTTTTTCAGATGGTAATTTTGATGATAATCAACGTAAATTAAACCTTGATGAACTAATACAAAGCGGTGCTGAAATTATTGATATCGGTGCTGAATCAACTAAGCCTGATGCTAAACCTATAACGATTAATGAAGAATTTGATAAATTAGATGAATTTCTTGAATATTTTAAATTACAACTTCCAAATTTGATTTATAAACCATTAGTCAGTATTGACACACGTAAACTAGAGGTGATGCAACAGATTCTAGCTAAGCATCATGATATTATCTGGATGATAAATGATGTTGAATGTAATAATATTGAGCAAAAAGCTCAGCTTATAGCTAAATATAGCAAAAAATACGTTATAACTCATAACTTAGGTATTACAGATAGAAATCAATATTTAGATAAAGAAAATGCTATAGATAATGTTTGTGATTATATTGAGCAGAAAAAACAAATTCTCCTAAAACACGGCGTAGCACAACAAAATATTTATTTTGATGTTGGATTCGGTTTTGGTAAAAAAGCAGATACAGCTAGTTACTTATTAGAGAATATCATCGACATAAAAAGAAGATTAGAATTAAAAGTATTGGTTGGTCACTCACGCAAACCATCAGTTCTTGGTTTAGCAAAAAATAGTAACTTAGCAATACTAGATAGAGCCACAAGAGAGCTTTCACGAAAGTTAGAAAAATTAGATATTGATATTATAAGAGTACACAAAATTTAATAAGGAAATATTATGCCATACCATCCGTCATTAGAAGCGTTATTAGACACTCCTGAAATAAGAAGAATCAAAAAGCTTGATTTAACACAGCAACGTGAGATTTTTACTAATCTTTCAGTAGAACAGATTAAACGTTTACCACGTCCTGATATTATTGAAGAAGATATTAAACTAGAAAATAATACAATACTAAGGCATTATCAGCCTAAAAAACTCTCTGATAAAGCGCTATTTTTTGTCCATGGTGGAGGATGGTGTTTAGGTTCGATAAATACTTATGATCATGTCTGTAGGTATCTATGCGATCAAGGTAATTTAAATATCTTCTCGCTAGAATATGGTCTAGCTCCTGAACAAAAATATCCAGCAGCAGTTGATCATGCTTTGTATGCTTATGATTGGTTATATCAAAATATCAATAAATTTAATATTTCAGCTGAAAATATCTTTGTAATGGGTGATAGTGCTGGAGGCAATCTAGTGACTATAGTCTGTCATGAACGTCAAAAAAATATACCAAAAGCACAAATTTTGGTCTACCCTGCTGTTGATATGTATACTAAATATGATAGTAATAAAAAATTTGATGAATATAAATATCATTTAACTATGGATTGGTGTGAAATGTTTCTTAAAGCTTATATAGGAGATGAAATCTTATCAGAACCTAAAAAACTTAAACTGTCGAGAGTTTCACCGCTATTTTATCAAGCAACTAATCAACCAGATACATTAATTATAGCAGCCACTCATGATATTCTAATAGATAGTATCTATGCTTATGAGAAAAAACTCAAACAACAAGGAACTTTAGTTGAAACACATTATGATGATGAGATGTTCCATGGTTTTATGGGTATGCTTGGCATCGCTCCATTTGAGAATCCTAAAATAGCTTTAGATAAGGTAATTAAATTTATCAATCAAAGGTAAAAATATATTAAGATTTATGACTCCAATTTTTAAAACAGATAAAAAACCTGGTGAAAAATCAGAAGAGCTTATTAAAAGGTTTAATGAACTCCCAGCTTTTGTAGCAACTGGTGGTGAGATAGTTTTTGTATCAAATGACTTTCTTGAAGTACATCTAAAATTTAATCTAACAGAGAATACTAAAAACTATCATGGTACTGGTTTTGGTGGAGCTATATACTCATCACTAGATCCAATCTATCCATTACAGTTATGTAATATTCTTGGCGATGATTATGTAGTTTGGGATTTATCAGCAAATATTGATTATCTTAGGCCAATTACGCATCATGTTTATGCAAGATTTCTACTCTCCCAAGAAATTATCAATAAAATAAAACAAGATGTTATAACCAAAAATAAATCTGTAATTAGCTTACCAGTCTGCTATGAAGATACTGATAATAATATTTATGCTGAAGCAACTAAAACTATATATATTGCAGATAGAGAATACTTTAACAATCGTAAAAAGTAGTTTAACTAAACGCATTTAGTATAGACTGTTTTGTAACTTTTTTTAATAACTCAATCTCTTGATGTGTACTATTTAGTGGTGGTAGCCAATAGATAGTATTTCCTAAAGGTCTTAGTAATGCGCCTAATTTTATAGCTTCTCGATAAACATCTAAGCCGGCTCTTTTTTTATCAATATTTAAATCTGCTGCTATAACACCTCCAATACCTCTAATATTTTTTATAATGGGTAATTGATCTTGTAGTTCAAGAAAAGATTCACTAAATTGTTTTTCTAGATCTTTAACATTGTTAAGTATATTTTCTTTTTCAAATATATCCAATGCTGCATTTGCTACTACAGCTCCTAAAACATTACCACTATGAGTATGTGAATGTAAGAATGCTCTAGTTAACTCATCATCATAAAACATCTCATAGTACTGATTTTTTGTCAAAACAATACTAAAAGGTATAATCCCAGAAGTTAACCCCTTTGATACACACAAAAAATCAGGCTTAATATCTAGATATTCATAAGCAAAAAGTTTACCCAGTCGCCCAACTCCAGTCATTATCTCATCAAAAATAATATAAATATCATTTTCTTTACACCACTTACAAAGTCTATTTAAATAATCTTTGCTATAAATCAACATCCCTCCAGCACCTTGACAGATTGGCTCAATTATTAAAGCATTAATAAATTCTTTATGTTGCTCAAGATATTGTTGAGATTTATTCCAGTAAGATTCAGAATTTGACCATAGCGGATCATTCTTACCAGTAACATAAGGAATATCTCTTAGTTTAAAACTATCAAATAATAATGATTTATACGGATCAGAATATAAACCACAATCACTAACACTCATAGTTGCTAAAGTCTCGCCATGATATGAGTTTTCAAGACAAACAAACTTAGACTTTTTAGTTTGATTCTGAAAGCTTCTAAGGTGTGTCGTCATTTTTAGAGCTATTTCTATAGCACAAGATCCATCACTTGCGTATAAAGTTTTGTCCATACCTGTCAAATTACAGATTCTTTGACTAAATTTGTCTATTTCATCATTTGTAGTATTTGCAAATATCGTATGCTCATATTTGTCTAGTTGTGTTTTAAGCTTAGCTATTATGTATGGATGTCTATGCCCAAGAGATTTACACCACCAGCTAGAAGTTACATCAAAGAGCTTTTTGCCATCTTTGGTATAGATATATCTACCTTCTGTTTTATAAACATTCAAAGGCGGTGATTTCTCAAAGTCTTTCATTTGCGTACATGGATGCCATATATTTGAACTATACATATTGTAAACCTTTTGTAAAATATTAAGTTGACATAAATTGTACACAAGATATAAAATACTTTACAACTTTAAAACAATTTTTATGAAAAATGAAATTAGAACAAATCAAAGAAATTTACTCAAGACCATTAACAGAATTAATCTTACAGGCTTTGGAAATTCACAATAAAAATTTTGGCAATGATATCGAATTATGCTCTCTAAAAAGTATCAAAACTGGTACTTGCCCAGAAGACTGTAAATATTGTCCTCAAAGTGGTCATTATAATACTAGTATCGAAAAGCATAAACTACTAGATAAGGATAGTATATTAGCAGAGGCAAAAAATGCTAAAGATGCTGGATCTAAAAGATTCTGTATGGGTGCTGCTTGGAAACACATACCAAAAAAAGACTTTGATCGAGTAGCTGAAATTATTACTGAAGTTAAGAATCTTGGCTTAGAAACATGTGTAACTCTCGGAAGTATCAACGCTGATGAAGCAACTAAGCTAAAGCAAGCAGGATTGGATTACTATAATCATAATCTTGATACTTCAAGAGAATTTTATCCAGAAATAATTACCACACGCAAATTTGAAGAAAGAATTGAGACTATTAGAAATATTACTAATGCCAATATAAATGTCTGTTGCGGTGGTATATTAGGCATGGGAGAATCTTTAGATGATAGATTTAATCTATTACTAGAGTTATTACAATTACCTGCTGCTCCAAAAAGTATTCCTATCAATACACTAATACCAGTTAAAGGAACTCCTCTAGGAGATAAGTATACAGATGCTCAAATTGATAGTTTTGAATTAGTAAGATTTATTGCAACTACAAGAATACTATTTCCACAAGCACGCTTAAGATTATCAGCAGGTAGAGAGAATATGTCTTTCGAGACTCAAACTCTATGTTTTCTTGCTGGTATTAACTCAATATTTTATGGTAATAAGTTATTAACAGAAAATAATGCTACTGTTAATTCTGATAATTTTTTATTAGCTAAGCTTGGCTTAGAATCAAATGCTGAATTATGTTAAACCTACAAGACAAATATACTCAATATCAAAAGGATAACTTATTAAGAGAGTTAACTCCTTTTGTAAAGGATGATTCTACTATTGATTTTACAACTAGTGACTACCTAGATTTATCATCAGCACACAATCTCAAAGATGCCATAGTAAATGGTTTTGACAAGTATGGTTTTGGTAGTAAGGGGTCTAATATAGTTTGTGGCTACACTGATGAGACACAGCAATTTGAATATGAGTTTGCAAAGTTTGTTAACTATCCAAGAGCTATATTTTTTAGTTCAGGTTTTATGGCAAATTTAGCAATTTATTCAACGCTATTTGGTAAGCATGATAGTATCTTTGCAGATAAGTATATCCATGCTTCTATTATCGATGGAATCAAACTTTCACAAGCCAAACTAAAAAGGTATAAACATCAACAATTAAGTCAACTTCAAGATATATATGATGGCAAGAGCTTCACTACTACAGAAGGAATCTTTAGTACCTCAGGATCAATTACTCAACTTGATAAATTAGCTAAAATCACACCAGAAAAGCTAATAGTTGATGAAGCTCATAGTTTTGGAGTTTTGGGTAAAAATGGTCGTGGTGCGATCAACAGCTTTCGAATAAGCTATAAAAATTGTCCAATCTGTATTTTTCCTCTTGGCAAAGCATTTGGTGGAGTTGGTGCTGTAATTTGTACTACAGAAGCAATTGCAGAATACCTAATACAATTTGCGCGTAACTATATCTATACAACAGCATTACCACCAATTATATTAAAAGCTGCTTTGATACAACTAAAAAACCTTGAAAACGCTAATGATAATCGAGCAAGACTTCAGCAAAATATTAATTTTTTTAATGAATTATGTGATGATAAAGATCTTGAGTTAGTATCTAAAGACTCATCGCCAATTAGAAGTATTCAACTAAATGATGCTAATCTAGCAATTAGATTAAAGGATAAGCTCTTTGAGAATAAAATAATAGTATCTTGTTTTAGATATCCTACAGTACCTAAAGATCAAGCTATATTAAGATTTTCACTACATAGTAATAATACCTTTGATCAAATTCATCAGGCTTTAGAAATTATTTTCAAAGAGGTTAAGTATGGATATATATGATCAAGTTAGAAGTAACTTTGCAAAAGCTACTGAATACTCTAAAAATTCAACCATTCAAAATCAAGTACGCCAACTACTTTTAGAACAGACACTAAATTATTCAAGGTTAGTTAATTATAATCATATAGATATAATCTTAAATTTGGGAGTTCGCGATTTATCTGAACCATTAGAACTAAATAAAATCTTCTCACCAAATCAAATTGATGCTTGTGATATCGCCTTATCCAAAAATTCATATAGTATAAGCAGTATAAATATGCTAAAACTCAATTTTGATAAAGATTTACACCTACTTAGAAATGATTATGATTTAATATTTTCAAATATGTCATTTCAATGGAGTCAGAATACAGAAAAGCTAATCAGAAATCTCTCAAAAAAATTAAATAACCGCGCAATTTTAGCTTTTAGTACTGTTCTTGATAAAAACTTTCATCAGATAAAAGATATTTTAAGAGTAAATAAAATGCATAGCTGTTCTAATATTTTAGATTTTATTAAAAGATCTAATCTAAAATGTCTACATCATGAAGACTTATATTTAGATCTTAGATTCAATAATTTTCGAGAATTAACAAATCATTTAAAATCTACCGGTGTTAATACATACACTGGCGATGATAATAAAGATAATTTCTCAAACATCAGAAAACTTTGCTTAAGTTCTAGTCATATAAATCTCAGTTACCATATTGGTTTATTTATTTGTTTTAAGGAGTAGTTTATGAAAAAATTTTTTATAATTGGTACGGATACAGAAGTTGGTAAAACATATATATCAACTAAACTTATCGAAGCTTGTGAACAACAAAATATTAAATCACTTTGCTTGAAACCTGTAGCGTCTGGTAAAAGCCAATTTTCAGAGCTGTGTGAAGATGTTGAGAATATTCTAAATGCTTATAAGCATAAATTTACAGCAGATGAAATAAACCTAATTTCATTTAATGAAGCTGTAGCTCCACACATAGTAGCAGCAAAATCAAAAGTAGATATTTCAATTGAAAGTCTCAAACAATTTATCGAAGATAAGTATAACCGAGATATAGATATTTTATTTATTGAGGCTGCTGGAGGATTATTAACTCCATACTCAGATTATACGACCCAACTTGATCTAATAGAGGCTTTGAAAATGCCGGTACTATTAGTATCAGCTATAAAAGTTGGTTGTATAAATCACACCTTACTAACTATAAATGAGTTAAACCGACACAATATAAAATTAGCTGGTTGGATTGCTAATTGTAGTGACTCAAATATCAAACACATTGATGAACAAATTAATACTATAGAATTGCTATCAGGATACAAGTATAGTGCAAAAATTTCTCAAAATGCTGATTATTTAGATTTTATAGATTTATCTAAAATACTAATATCGCCTGAAGAAAATGAATAATTCCCTTCGCTATTCTTAATAATTATTTCGCCATTATTTGCTAGGTCAATATAGCTACAGTTATTATAAGTTTTATCAGCTAAAGCCAATGAGAACTCTTTATCTTTTAGATAGTTAAGTGATTCAAATTCATTTTTAAAATATGTAAAACCTTCATTAATGAAAACTGCTAAATCTTCTTTAATAGCTTTGATAATTTGTATAGTTAAGTTAGTTCGATTAGCATGACGTTGTGATTGTAGTTTTATTGATGTCCAATCTTTAGAAATTTCTTCATTATATTGCATATTAACATTTATACCAAAACCTATAAATAGCTTCGCTCTGCCATTAATTTCAGCACTAACATTTATAATAATACCTGCTATCTTTTTATCATCCACATAGATATCATTGGGCCATTTTAATTTAGCATCTAAGTTAATATTTTTTAGAACTCTTGCAATACTGATTCCAACAACTAGCGATAATCCATTAAGTTTCGATATGTCTAGCTCAACTATTTCAAGCATAGTACAGTAGATATTTTTACCAAATGGCGAGATCCACTTGCGCTTAAACCTTCCGAAACCATCTGTTTGAAATTCTGAGATAAAAATAGCATTTTCACTAAACTTAGTTTGATTTTCTATAGCATATTTTGAGGTTGAATCTACAGAATAGAAATAATTTATATTTTTGAAAAACTTAGCTAACTCATCAACCTTTATTAGATCTAATTTTTCTTGGAGTCGATATCCAACTCTTGAGTTAGAAGAAACTGTTATTTGATAATTGTCTTTGAGTGCTTTGATATTTTTAGAAATAGCAGCTCTAGATATGCCTAACTTTTTAGCAATATCCTCACCACTTACATATTTTTCATCATCTAAAAAGGTTAATATTTGTTGTTGAGTTTTATTCATTTAACCTTGCTCTTTTAACAAAATCATAAATTGCTACTTCTATCCAAATAAACAGCTGCAGCACCAAAAACTTGAAAGTCACCTGCCGTTTCTGACCATTCTATTTTAATTTTTTTAGCTGATTGAGTAAAGGCAAATGTTTTAATCTCATCCCACATCGCTTTTTCAAAATACTCTCTAGCTGACATTATTGATCCTGCAATTATTATCACTTCTGGGTCTAGAGTATACATAATAGACTTTATCGCTACTCCAAGATGTTTACCGAATTGCTTATAGATGTCTAGAGCATCTTTATCATTATTTCTTGCACGTTTAAGTATCTCAACACCTTCAATACCTATCTTTTTTATAAAGAATTGGCCACTACAATAATCCTCCAAGATTCCATCTAAATATGGCAACATACCAAACTCTCCTGCTCCGCAATTAGCGTCTTTTAGTAAAGAGCCTTTATTGATAATACCACCACCAATACCAGTACCTATTGTAATACCAACAAAGTTCTCATATTGTTTGCCTTTACCATAGAGTCTTTGCCCTATAGCAAAACAATTAGCATCATTATCTATGAAAACTGGTACTTTAAACTCTGTTTCTAGTATTTCTTTTAGATGAATCTCTTGCCATGATTTGATATTTTGCACATCATATACAATTCCCTTTTCTCGATCTGCAACACTAGGAATCCCAACGCCAATGCCTTCTACCTCAGAAGTGAAAATTTTTGCTATTGTATTTATGACAACATCAATAACAGATTGAGCATTATGTTCTGCATCTGATGGAATTTTGCTCAAATAAGAATCTAATAGATTTTCTCCACATACCCTACCAGCATTCACTTTAGTACCACCGATATCAACACCAATGACAGTTCTATTATTAATTTGAATTTCTTTACTCATATCACTTCAACTTATTTTTTAAATAATTCTGTTAGCTTTATAGTTTTATTATCAATTAATGGCTTAGCTGTTATAGCTACATATAAAATATATATTATAGTTAGATATACAAAACACATTCCTATTCTTAAGCCTAAGATATCTGCTATATTACCAACAACTAATGGAACTATAGCACCACCAATTATCCCCGTGCAGAATATTCCGGAGACTGTTCCATGATGTGATTTTAGAGAGTTCATTCCTAATGAGAAAACTCCTCCATACATTATCGATGTCAAAAAACCACAAACAGGGAAAAATATCAAGGCCATAGTATCTGATCCAAACAATGCTAGAGACAATGATATTAGTTGTAAGATTAGAAATACTTTCAAAATATTTTTGACATTATATAGCTTCAATAAAACTATACCTAAAATACCACCAACACATTGCATGATCCAGAATAATGCTACTGTGGTATTACCTACAGTTTCGGTATTAAAGCCATGATAGTCATTTAAGAATTTAGAAATCCAGACACTAATTCCTTGCTCTTGACCAACATAAGCAAAGATCGCTAAGAAATATATTATTACGACTTTATCCTTTAAAAGATGCAACACAGTAGCAAAACCTTCTAATTTTTCATCATCTTTTAGTTCAACCTTTGGAAACTTAATTAAACTGATAAATATCACTAATAAAAACATTACAATGGCATTAAACCAATAGATAGCAACCCAACTAAAGTTTGTTCCTATTAGCTTATTAAAAAATAGTAAAAAATAATTACTATCTCGATAATATGGAAGGTTCATAACTAAATAAGATAGTACAAATGGACTAACAAATGATGCCCCACCAAAAAATACTTGCTGTAATACAGAGAAAAATGAGTAATTCTCCTCCCCACCTGCAACTCTTAATAAAGGCCAAAAAGCTACTTGTAGTATGGCTGCAGCTGTACCAACTGTGAATAAACTTATAATATAAGTAAGATAGCTAACTTTTAGACAGAATAAAATTGAACCAAGAGAGCCTAATAAAAAAGCAAATAATATCATCTTCTTAGATCTATATTTCTCTAACATATATCCTGCAGGAATTGAGATAATATAAGCTATAAAAAATGCAAAAGGTAAAACCCCAGCTTGCGAAAGTGTCAAATGTAGATCGTTAGTTGCATCTGGAATTATAGGTCCTAAAATATTAGTCACAAATGATACAGCAAAAAAGCCAATCATCACCACAGATACTATTAAGTAATTTTTTTTCATAAAATTTGCCTCAAAATTTTCTAAGAGTAGTCTCATAGGTTTATAATTATTACTAGATTATACAAAAGCATATCTTTATCAAATATAATATAGAATCAAATGTTATACTATCGATTGTATTCTCATAGAGTATTTTTTTATTAAAAATTTAAATATATTTTCAATAAAAATACTTTTTTTCTTTTATCTTGATTATTACTATTACTAAAAATATATTAGTGCTTATAATGTTAATTGGAACTATAACAATTCTGGAGAAAAGATGAAAATAGAAGATGTTAAAAAAAATGTTTTTTCGATGCCTCTAGTATCGCCTACAGCAAATAGAATAGCTTATAAATTCACGAATAGAGAATACTTCATAATCGATTACATCGCAGATATCGAAGTCCTAAAAAAATATGTCCCTGAGCCTCTTAAACCAACAGGTATTGTAAAATTTGAATTTATGAAAATGCACGATGCTAATGGTTTTGGTAGTTTTAATGAGGCTGGTCAACTTATCGAAGTTGAATTTGAAGGTAAAAAAGGCTTATATTCTCATATTATGCTTTTAGATAATTTACCATCTATTGCTGCAGGCCGTGAAATATGGGGCTTCCCAAAGAAATATGCTCACCCTACTCTAACTGTAGATTCTGATACATTACTAGGTACAGTAAAATATAACAGTGTAGATGTGGCTTTTGGTACTATGGGTTATAAATATCAAGAGCTTGATAAAGATGCTATCAAAAAAGCTCTAGAAGAAACTCCAAACTTCTTACTTAAAACTATACCGCACGTTAATGGTAAAGATGTTAGTATTTGTGAGCTTGTTAAATATCATGTTAAAGATGTTACTGTAAAAGGCGCATGGACTGGACCTGTAGATTTACAAGTTTTCAATCATGTTCAAGCAGCTCTTCATCATTTACCAGTTTTAGAAATTGTCAAAGGCTCTCACTTTATTGCTGATGTTACATTAAGTTTTGGTGAAGTAGTTTTTGATTACCTTAAATAAAATATTTCAAGGAGATTTTAAATGTCAGTTAAAAATAAAGTGACTTTAATTACCGGAGCCGCATCAGGTCTTGGACTAGGTATGGCGACAGAATTTGCAAAACAAGGTGCAAAAGTTGTAATCGCAGATCTAGATCTAGAAAAATCACAATCAGTAGCAAAAGATTTAGCAGATAAATATACTGTAGAAACTTTAGCTGTACAAATGGACGTTACAAATGAAGACCAAGTAAAATCTGGTGTAGATCAAACTGTCAAAAAATTTGGTCGTATCGATACTGTGATTAATAACGCAGGTATTCAGATAATATCACCTATAGTAGATTTTAGTGTCTCAGCTTGGAAAAAATTATTTGATATCCATATGACGGGTACATTACTTGTAACTCAAGCAGCTATGAGACATATGATTGAACTAAAAACTGGTGGTAGAATAATAGTTGTAGGCTCTGTTCACTCAGTTCTGGCATCAAAAAATAAAGCTGCGTATGTAGCAGCTAAACATGCACAAGTTGGTTTTGTAAGAGCTTTAGCTAAAGAAGGTGCTGAGCATAATATCTCATCTAACCTAATTGGTCCAGGTTTTGTGATGACTCCATTAGTAGAAAAGCAAATTCCAGAACAAGCAAAAGAGCTAAATATTTCTGAAGAAGAAGTTGTCAAAAATATTATGCTTGGCGGCACAGTTGACGGTGAATTTACGACAGTCCAAGATATCGCTGATACAGCTATATTCTTAGCTGGATTCAAGACTAATGCTCTAACAGGTCAGAAAATTTTGGTAAGTCATGGCTGGGGAATGTAAACAAAGCTAATACTTCTGTGATATATTTATTCTCATATTAATTTTATTCTAAACTGTAGATGTCTACAAACTCAAATATAAGACAAAAACTAGGTCAATTAATTATGTTGGATTTTCGCTATTGGGGTGAAGATGCAAATAATCAACGGATACCTTTTACAAAAACTAATGATATCGTCAATAAGATCTTTAAAGATTATAATTTAGGTGGTTTTATCCTTTTTAGAGAAAATATTCAAGATAATGAGCAAGTTATCTCTCTATTAAGAGATCTTCAAGCTAATACAAATACACCAATATTTTTTGCTACAGATCAAGAAGGTGGTAGAGTTAATCGCTTACAACAAGGTACTAGTGGCTGTGGTAATATGGCACTAGGTGCGACAGATAATCCTAGTAATGCTTATACTATGGCTAAAATAATTGGTGATGAATTATATTCTTTAGGTATCAATATTAATTTTGCTCCAGTTGTAGATGTCAACTCTAACAAAAATAATCCTATTATTGGTGTAAGGTCTTACTCGGATAATCCTAATGTAGTTACTGACTACGCCAAAAATGCTATAAATGGTTATCATGATGCTAAAATTATAGATTGTATTAAGCATTTCCCTGGTCATGGTGATACTGCAACAGATAGTCATTTAGGTAATGTAATATTAGAGAAAACTTTGAAAGAATTAGAGACTACAGAACTACTATCTTTTAGAAAGCTTGCTAGCGATTGTAATATGATAATGACAGCACATATTAGTGTTCCAGCCTTAGATGATACTCAGTATATATCAGTTTCAACTAGTGAGAATATTTATGTGCCAACTACTCTTTCTTACAAGATAATAACTAAATTACTAAAACAACAAATGAAATTTGATGGTTTAGTAGTATCTGATGCTATGGACATGCATGCTATTGCTAAACACTTTGGAACTATTGAAGCTTCTAAATTAGCTATCTTAGCTGGTATAGATATTTTATTAATGCCTGTTCGAGTATGGTCAGAAAATGATCTCTATAAGTTAGAAGAGCTTTTTTGTGAACTAGAAAAAGAATATAATCAAAATCCTAATTTTGCTAATGCAGTTGAGAATGCCTACACGAATATTACTGATTTCAAAGCAAAACATAAACTCAATGAAAGTTTAATATTCAAGCTCTCACAAGATGAGCAATTAAAATATGCTAATAGAATTGTCAGCTCTAATAAACATCAACAAATATCTTTAGATATTGCTAAACAAAGTACAACTGTAGTTAAAAATTCAAGAATTATTCCATGCGATCTCAATAAGCTAAAAAATATCTTGATTGTAGATAGTGATAACCAACGTATGGCAGATTTTCATAATGAGTTACAAAAAATAGTATCAAAAAATAACTCTACTACTATCATAAACTCTGAAAATATTAATAATCAAAATATAAAAACTGGTATCGAAAATGCTGATATAATTTTGCTAATATCAGCAAACCTACGTGAATATAATCAAACTTATAGTTATATAACCTCTATAAAGCCGAAGCAAACTATAAATATTGCAGCGCTTACCCCTTATGATATTAACTATATAGATAATATTATTAATTATGTTTGTATTTATGGTGCGACTTCTATGGATCAGACAAACTATACAAAGACTTCTTTGAAGATTAACATTCAAGCAGCATTAGAAAATATTTTTAGCGGTAATATCCCAACAGGAAAATTACCTGTTCAGATTTAATATCTTAAACTGTTTTTGAGCCAAAGAATTCATAGTGAATATTTTTTTCTCTAACACCATTTTTTAATAACTTTTCATGTATAGAAAGCATAAATTCTTTAGGTCCACAAAAGAAGTATTGAGCATCATTTTTACCTTCACTGAGGTGTTGTTGGACAGTATCTATACAGACTAGTCCTTGCTTTGCGTCAGATCCAGAATTATCTTCATAAAAGAAAATAGTTTTAAGTCTTGGGTTCTCACTTGATAGTTTTTCTAACAACTTAGCAAAAGGATGTTCATTTTTATTTTTTTTACCACAAACAAAAAGTATCTGTCTTTGGTTTTGTGTTTTTAGCTCTGATAAAAGCATACTCATTAAAGGTGTAATACCTATTCCTGCTGAAATTAAAACTATCGGCTTATCAAGATTTTTATTTACCTCCAAGAAAAATTCACCACAAGGAGGTGCTATTTCTATTTTATCACCCGCTTTTATCTCTTGCGATAGGTATTGAGATACATAACCTTGCCCCTCTCTTTTAACCGTTATTCTTATATAATCTTCACCCGTAGCTGCAGAAATACTATAATTTCTCATAGTAGTAGTTCCATTATATGGAATTCTAACTGTAATATATTGCCCTGGTTTAAAATCATATCTTTTAAAAAGATTATTTTTTAAATAAAAAGAATATGTATTTATACTCTCATTTTCTTTTTTGATTACCTCAAACTCTTTAAAATTATCCCAACCATAATGCTCTAAATTCTCTTTGTATATACTCTTTTCACGATTAATCAAAATTTCAGCTAATAAATTATAGGCTTCTGTCCAAGCTATAACTATGTCATCATTATCATTTAAGTCTAGGACTTCTTTGATTGATTCGATTAAGTTAGACCCTACTATTGGATAATGCTCCGCTTTTATTTGTAATGATGCATGTTTTTGAGCTATTAGCTCTACTGCATTACCTAAAACTTCAAGATTCTCAATATTTTTTGCATAAGCCAAAATTGCTGTAGCTAAAGCTTCTGGTTGAGATGAGTTTTTTTGTCTTGAGGTATTAAAAAACTTTTTAACTTCGGGATTGTGTCTAAACATTCTATCATAAAAATGTCTCGTTAAAGCAACTCCATTTTCTTCTAAAACAGGAATTATTGATTTTATTGTATCTATGTTCTTTTGGCTTAACATAAGATAGCTCCATATACTCAAATTATAATATGCATTATATATGCATATTATAATTTATGCAAATTTATCCTATACTTTGAAAACATCTTTACTAAAATATTTTGTATGAATTTAACTTCTTTTACTGATTACTCTCTCAGAATATTAATAATTTTAGGATCAAATCCTAAACAAAAATATAAAACTAAAGATCTTGTAGAGATATTAGATATTAAACTTAATCATGCTACTAAAATTATTAACAAATTATCCAATCTAAACTATATAGAATCATATAAAGGTAGATTTGGTGGTGTGTCAATTTCTCAAGCTACATACAATATTAAATTATCAACTATTGTCAAAGAACTAGAACCAATGAACATTGTAGAATGCTTTGATAAGGATAAAGCAACCTGTCCATTAATACCAAACTGTAAGCTTAAATTTATACTAAATCAAGCAAGCAATGATTTTATAGCACGATTAAGTGACTATAGATTTATTGATATATGCAATATCATGCCTTCAAATCAAACTAACGAATAAATCTTTAGATTATATTTTTATATCTTCACTAGCAACTATCGTCGCATTATCTTGACTAGAGATTGCATAAAACTTACTTGGATTAAGTTGTTTTTTATAATCATCAAAAGTTAGAGGGCTATGCTCTTTAGGTTTATTTTTTACAACAAGAATATTTAACTGATTTGAGTTATTCCAATATTTAACAAATTCATCAAATTTCATTAAATATTTATCTACATTTGATTTTGGAAACTCTCTAACATCATCTAACTCACCTTCATCATTAATAATAATTACATTACGTTTAGTGTAGAAGATAATATCATAAAAGCGATCACTCTCAAAAACTTGAGCATTTGGATATTTCTGATATATTTTAGATATTTCTTGAGCTATTTTGTATTTAGAGCTTGTATCAAAATAATCGCCTAATATGTACCCTAAATTTGCAACAGTCATCATCATAATACAAATATAAGCAACTAATTTATTTACTGAAAAAGTGTTTAATTCTTTGATTAATTTGATCGTGATTACAGTAGCTATTATTGCAATTGCTAATAAGATTAAGAAATATTTATAGCCAAAACTCCAATACTGAGGAAGACATAAAAGAGCTACAGCTACGATAGGTAGCAAAGCAAAAATAAGGATAATAAATTTAAAGCTTATACTATCCCACTTATCAAATTTTTGTATGTCTATACTCTTAAAGTAAATAGCTACAAGTATTGATAATGGTAGTATTAATGGTGCTAAATAGCCAAACAAAAATGATTTAGAAATTCCAAAAAATATAAATATAAATGTCGCCCAAATAAATAAAAACCATTTATCTGCATTTTGCTTACGATTTTTGAAGGCTTTTTTTGAAAAGAAACTCTTAAGTATTTTAGGTAAAAATAAAGTCCAAGGGAAAAAAGCTCCCATAATTGCTAACAAATAAATAATTTTAGAAACTTCTCTATTTTGCTCATCTGTAGAATATCTAAGTATCTGTTGCACTACTATATAATAGTAAGCAAAATTAGGATGATATTGTTCAACTGCGAATATCCATGGCAACGAAATAACTGCTACAATTACTAAACCTAGGTAAAGCCTAATATCAAGTAGCCTTTTATACTGTCCCATGATAACAGAATATAATCCCACTATAGCCACTGGAAAAACTATTCCTATTAGTCCCTTGGTCATAACAGCTAAACCAGCAAATATAAATGCTAAAATAAGCCAACATGTACTTTTCTTGTAGTCATCATCATACTTAAGGCTTACCCAATAACTAAGCATAGTCATATTTAAAAATACCGCTATAGCTAAGTCCATGTTTAGATATCTACCAACAAATAGAAATAAAACTGTACTTAAACTTACTCCCACTGATAATAATGCTGTTTGACGACAATATAAAACTTTGCGTACTACGATATATGTAAAAACTAAACATATGCCTAGTAATACAGGATTCACAAGTCTTGCTCCCCATGTATTCTCGCCAAATATGCTCATAAATATACAACTAATCCAATATACTAGCGGTGGCTTATGAAAAAATATCATTCCGTCAATATATGGAACTATAAAGTTATGATTTGCAAGCATCTCTCTTGCTACTTCAGAATACCTAGTTTCATCAGGAGCATAAAAATTTGGTATACCATACAAGCAAAAAGCAACTACTACAATAACTATAATAAGTAAAATATCTTTAAATTTATTATTCATCGAGATTAATTAACTTTGATTTTCTTGGAAGAACTTTTTAGTGAGACAAATAGTTTTTTCGATATCTTCATCACTATGAGCAATTGATATAAAGCCCGCTTCATAAGCAGATGGAGCGAGATATACTCCATTATCAAGCATATATGCAAAATATTGATTAAACATCTTAAGATTTGTTTTACCTAAATCTGCAAATGTATTTACTGCAATTTTGTCACTACAGAAAAATAAACCAAACATTCCACCTAAACATTTTGCATGAAAATTAAAGTCATAAGCTTTAGCAGCCTCATTTAAACCATCAACTAGCTTTTGAGCTTTAGCTCCAAGTTCGTCAAAAAAACCTGATTGCGAGATTTTTTCTAAAGTTTTTATACCAGCTGTCATCGCAATAGGATTACCTGATAAGGTACCAGCTTGATAAACTGGTCCAGCAGGAGATACTTTTTGCATAATTTCTTTACGACCACCAAAAGCCCCTACTGGCATGCCACCACCAATAACTTTACCCAAAGTTGTCAAGTCTGGTTTAACATTATAGACACTCTGAGCACCACCCAAAGCAACTCTAAAACCTGTCATAACTTCATCAAATATCAGTAAACTATTATTTTCATCACAAATAGTTCTAAGCTTAGCTAAGAAATCATCTTGTGGGAAAATCATATTCATATTTCCAGCAATTGGCTCAACGATGATGCAAGCAATTTCACCTTTATATTTTTCAAAAAGCGCTTGAATAGACTCAATATCATTGAAGCTAGCCACTAAAGTATCTTTGACAACATCTTCAGGTACCCCTGGAGAATTTGGTTGTCCTAAGGATAATGCACCAGATCCAGCAGCCACAAGAAACTCATCAGCATGACCATGATAACAACCTTCAAATTTAATAATTTTATTTCTACCTGTATATGCTCTTGCTAATCTGATGGCACTCATAGTAGCTTCTGTACCAGAGTTTACAAACCTTACTTGCTCAATATTTGGCATTAGCTCAATTATTTTTTTAGCTAAATCAACTTCTTGCTTACAAGGCGCTCCATAGCTTAGTCCATTTTTGACCTGACATTGTATCGCTGCTAAAACATCGTCATCACAATGACCTAAAATCATTGGTCCCCATGAACCAATATAATCTATATATTTGTTCCAATCAACATCATATAGATAAGCACCTTTTGCAAATTTTATAAATCTTGGAAAGTCTTGCCCAACACTCTTAAATGCCCTAACTGGGGAATTTACTCCACCTGGTATATACTGTTGCGCTTCTTCGAATAAACTTTGAGAGTTTGATTTATTCTCCATTTTCGTGTTCCTGTCTCATTTTATTTATTTTTTTCTCAACTGCTTGCATTAGTAAACTAGCAGCATTAATTTTTGTAGCTTTGTATATCTCTTGGATACCCGTTGGACTAGTAATATTAACTTCTGTTAATTTATCACCGATGACGTCAATACCAGCAAACATTACACCTTCTTTTTTGAGCTTTTTTGCAACCTTTTTGGCTATCTTATAATCGCTATCTTGAAGTTCTCTAACTTCTGCTGTAGCTCCAGCTGCAAGGTTACCACGATTATCATTATCACTAGGAACTCTAGCTAAGAGATACTTAATTGGCTCGCCATTAACTATAAGAATCCTCTTATCGCCCTCTTTGATAGCTTTTTGATAGTCTTGCACCATTATATAACGACTTTGATTTTGTGTGAGTGTTTCTAATATTACGTTTTTGTTTTTATCTCCCTCTTTAATTCTAAAGATAGAGCTACCACCCATACCATCTAGAGGTTTGACAATAATATCTTTATGCTTTTCATAAAACTCATTAATCTGTTTATAGCTTCTCGTGATCAAAGTGTGCGGTGCAAATTTAGGATAATTTGAAATAGCTACTTTTTCGTTAAAATCCCTAAGTGCTTGGGGATTATTGACTACCAAAACATCATTTTTTTTCGCCAAATCAAGCATATAAGTTACATAAATATATTCCATATTAAATGGTGGATCTTTACGCATAAAGATACAATCTAAATCTAATAATGAAAAATCATGATGTTGTGATAAAATCTCATACCAAGTTTGTTTTGCCTTATGAATTTTTATCTTAAGTGCATCACCTTTGGGTTTACCATTAATTATTGATAAATCATTAAGGTAAAAGGTATAAATTTCCCAACCTTTATCTTGAGCTGCCTGTAGCATCATATAAGTGCTATCTTTTGAGATATTAAAAGAGTTTAAATTATCTATTATAAATCCAACTTTCATTATTTACCCTAGTTTGTATCCAACATATTCATCTAAATCTTTGCCATTTAGAATATCTATAATATTAAGCATTTTTTTGTTAGGAAACTGTAATTGTTTAAATCTAATAATTTTGTCACTTGTCGCAATATCAAAGCCATCTCTATCAATATCTATAATCGTACCTGCTTGACTATTATCAACATTTTGATCAAGTATCTCAAAATCACCAACTTTTACTGCTTCTCCATCTAATATAAAATATGCTACAGGCCATGGTGTAAATGCTCTAATATGACAACTAATTTGCCATGCTGATTTTGTAAAATCAATTAACCCCTCTTGCTTAGTAATCTTATGTGCATAAGTTGGCTTGCCTCGTTGTGGCTGGGGCTTAATTATTTCGATCTTTTCTAGTGTTTGAAGTAATGGTTTAATTGATAATTTAGCAAATTTATCATGAAGTGTTTGCGAAGTATCAGTATCTTGTATATCAATTTCTAAAGTATTTAAAATATCTCCAGTATCAAGACCGGCATCCATCTGCATTATACAGATCCCCGTTTTTGTATCGCCAGCTTCGATAGCTCTTTGAATAGGCGCAGCTCCTCGCCATTTAGGCAATAGTGATACATGTATATTTAAGCAGCCATATTTTGGTATATCTAAAAATTCTTGTGGAACAATAATTCCATAAGCTATTACAACTATTACGTCTGGTTTTAGTTCTCTAATTTTCTCGATCACTTGAGGATCTTTCTTAAAAGATAATGGTTGAAATACTGGAGTATGATTTGCTAATGCAACTTCTTTAACAGGCGAGAACTGTACTTTTTTACCACGACCTTTTGCTCTATCCGGTTGTGTAAGTACGGCTTGGATATTATGTTGCGATTTATATAAGTCTTTTAGAACTTGAGCTGAAATATCAGGAGTTCCAGCAAAAATTATATTTAGTTTTTTCATTTATTTAATCTCTAAAATCGTATCCACGTAATTGAACACTACTTAACTCATTGATTTGCCCCTCTGGGTAAAGACAAATATATTTGATCTCGTGAGCACCATGCTGTGCTGCTAATTTGATAGCTTCTTTAAGGTTTTTATCACAAAGCTTTTGAAAATCTTTTTCACTACTGACATGAGTTGAAGTTCTGACTTGACCAATATTTCCTTGTGTATCACTTTGATATCGTAAATTATAAACTCTGACTTGAGTTGGATCAGTTGGCGGTAGTTCAGCACTGTATTTAGGTAGATAAACTCCTTTTGTTTCTGCCTCGTTGTTAGAGGTAAAAAAATACACGCAGACTGCAAAAACTATCACTAAGATAATTGCATACATTAGGTTTTGTTGAAATCGTCCCATTTAATTAAATATATTTTTTATTGCTACGCAAATTTTATCACATATAGACTAGCTTAGCTAAAATATTACAGACTTTAAAATACTAGATTTTGAGATAATATTATTTATATTTAATTTCCCAACAATTATGAATGCTTTTATTAGATAAAAAATCACGTGATAAACAGATTTTATCAATATTTTCACAATTAAATTTTTCTAATATCTGTGGTGAGATCTTAAAACGTCTATAGTTGTTTGAGAAATAAAGCACTCCATCTTTCTTAAGCGAATCCATAGCTAAATTTATCAATAATTCATGATCCCTTTGAATGTCTAAAATATCATCCATACGCTTTGAATTTGAGAAAGTTGGTGGATCTAAGAATATCACATCAAATTTATCTTTATTAGTTTTTAACCAACTTATACAATCTGCTTGGATAAAATTATGTTTTTTAGCATCGATATTGTTTAGATTGAAATTATTCTTACCCCAATCAAGATAAGTATTAGACATATCTACACTTGTAGTTTTTGCCCCTTTTAAAGCAGCATGAACACTAGCTGTGCAAGTATAGCTAAATAAATTTAATAATGTTTTATTTTTTGCAGCTTTTGCAACTATTTGTCTAATTTTACGATGATCTAAGAATATACCCGTATCTAAATAATCATCAAAATTGACATAAAACTTAGCATCAAATTCATTTATAATATGGAATTTATTTTTATCATTTTCTTTTTGATACTGCTCTTTACCTTTTTGGCGCTGGCGTACTCGTGTATGGATATTTTCATATTGAATATCTAGAGTTTTATGTATCTGATATATAGCTTGATAGAATCTTTGTTTGGCAATATTTTGATCTATAGTTGCATCGGCACGATATTCTTGTAAAAACACATGCTCGCCATATATATCAACTGCAACCGCAAAAGTTGGAATATCAGCATCATACAAACGATAACATTCTACCCCAGATTGTTTTAGCCATGGCTTTAAGTTTTTAAGATTCTTCTTTAACTTGTTAGAAAAATCTATATGTTCATCTGACTTTTGTGCGCTTGCTTCAGCTATACGAATATTTTTTTCAAGCTGAGTTTCATGTTTAAATTTAGCATGCTCATTTATCTCAAACTGATAAAGGATAGTTTCAATAGCACCATTATAGAATTTATTTTTCTTAGTAGTGCGTAACTGCATTTCTTTAATTGACTCATCGAAACTTGTCAAAATTGCAACTTTCCAACCATAAAAATCTTGAGATAATCTATCACCAAAACCATTAAATATATCTAAAAGTTCATCAAGCTGATCACCATATAAGCGTTCACCATAAGGAGGATTTGTAACTATTAAACCTTCACTTTCAAACTGATTTTCAAGATCACGGATATCTTGTCGTTTAATATTAACAACATCTTCAACACCTGCTTGATAAATATTTCTGTCTGCTTTATCCAAAACATTATTATCAATATCATAGCCTTGAATAATTGCATTTGTTGGCTTTTGAGCTTTTTTTGCGGTTTCTAATAAGTTACTCCATAATTGTTCATCATGAAGCTTTGAATTAAATAGTTTAAATTCTTTATTTAACAAGACAGGAGCTATATTTTTTGCCATAAGAGCAGCTTCAATAAGTATAGTCCCAGAGCCACACATTGGATCAATTAATATGGGTTGATCTTTGTTAAGCTCATCTAACCACCCTGCTTTAATAAGTATCGCAGCAGCTAAAGACTCTTTGAGAGGTGCTTGTCCTTGAAATTGGCGATAACTGCGTTTGTGTAAGCTATCAATATTTAGGCACAAAAATACATTTACAAACTGTTTGTGTAAGTGAAGTTTAATGACATTGTCAGGGTTTTCTGTATCTACATTCGGACGCTGATTTGTAAAATTTCTAAACTGGTCAACGATAGCATCTTTAGTCTTTTGAGAAACAAACATTGTATTATTAAAATCATAATGCTTACCTGAAATTATGATTTTAAAAGCGGTATTAACATCAAAATAATCCATCCAGTTTATAGATGATATAAATTCATATAAATCTTGTTGATTTATGACTTTATCAGTGGCTACTTTTAGCATAACTTGGCTTGCTAGATGAGAGTAAATACAAACTTTGTAGGCATCTTCAAAAGATCCCTCAAACTCAACTCCAGCAAGTTTTTCTTGAGAAGATATAACTAATCTTTCTAGCTCATCTTTGAGTAGTAGCTCGATACCTTTGGCACAGCTAACGAAAAATGTAAATTTTTGCATGAAAAAATATAAATTATAGAATATGTCTTAACATGATATATTAATTCATATAAATAACAATCGTATTAGAAGTTAATCTTTTTGTTTTTCTTTAGTCCGAAAGACTATATCCCAAATTGGGAAAGCTACAGAAAAATTCACATTAGGATTCCTATGATGGGTCGCATGATACCTTTTGTACCAATGTAATATTGATCCTCTCTTAGTCCTAACATGATGCGTAATATGATGAATTATAAAATAAAAAAGTAAATCAAATAAAAATGCACTAAATATAACACAAGCATATGCTAAATTTGATATAAAACACAACGGAATAAAAACACAAATTGTATACACAGGTAAAGATATATAAGTGGGACTTCCTATAAGTTCAATTGGTTTATCATGATGTAGCTGATGTAGCTCTTTAAATACAGGACAATGATGAAAAAGTACTCTATGAATAAAATACTCAAGAAATGATCCAAGAATGATGCCAACTAAAAACGATACAAGTATAATTTTCAGATTGAAATTAAGTAACTTAGAACCGTATATAAAAAAAATTATAGCAGCTAAAGGATAAATATAAAAATCACTCCAATAACCAGTACTAAGGAGTCTCTTAACTTTAGTAACATTCATAGAAATAAAAATATTTGATACTAAGTTAATTATAAATTATTTATCTATATTTATGAAAGAAATTAAGCAAATTATCTAAAAATACTATTGCTTTTCGAACATATGAAATTATAATACTGATTTATATACTCGCATAGCTCAGTTGGTTAGAGTACTACCTTGACATGGTAGGGGTCACTGGTTCGAATCCAGTTGCGAGTACCATATTATTTTTACCTAATACACATAATCGATATCAAATTCGAAAAATCAAAGCCTAACATTTCTTTGACTTCATCACTTTTGAGTAATGCTACCAAGCCTGCTTTAGTATTATCATGCTTGAAAATATTTTCTAAAATAGCATTATTTTCTGCTATTTCAATACGTAAGATACCTTCTTCTAAAGAAACCTTACAACCTTCTCTAAGATTTGGATGATGTGCTAAGCCATACTCATACGCCTTTAGTTGATTTTCATTTAAGATCATAGTATTAATTCTCCTCTACTATCCAGTTTTGCATAGTATTTATAAGTTCCGCAAAGATATCAGCCATCAATAATAAATCAACTTCATGCCCAGAATTATCGTCTTTATTTAGATCTTTAATACCATCCAAAAACTTAATTGCTTTAAACTGTAATTTAGTATTTACAGTCATTGCTAGCTGCTCACGCCAGATTATGGCAATCTCAGTAATATAACCACCACTATCAATAAATGATTTGATATTGTCGTTTAATATTGAGCTACCTTGGCATGATATATTTGCAATACTATCACCAATAGCACTAGTAAGCTTACATTTTTCAGCAATCTCAATATCAACTGGATAAGCGTTATCTACAAGCCACTCCGTTAAAATATCCGTTTCTTCTTTGATAACAGCCTCAAATCTAGCTTCGCATCTATGTAACAAATCCAAAATTTCTGTAATCTGCTTTTCTGAAATAGTATCAATTATAAGGTAGTTATTTGTTAGATCTAGATAACCATAAGTTTTTCTAAACTTACTAAATGCTAGAGGTAAAAGTTTTTGTTGCATATCCTCTTTTATTTGTGTCTTTTCTTTTTTACTTACATATCTAGTTAGCTCAAGCTCTTCTATATATTCTTGTGCTTGTTGATTAATAACTTGAGCAGGCAATATTTTTTCTTCTGTAAGTAAACAAAACGCAGCTAGATGATTAAACTTAAAAAGACAATTTTCATCTTTTATAAATGGATTTATAAAACCTCTAGAAGACTTCTGAGAATTACTACAAGGTATAAATACTAATTTATTCATAGAATCTTCAAATATATCTATATTAATATCTGTGATTTTGAATGCTGTAAGTTTTTTAAAGAACATAACTAATTTCTAAATTTGATAAATTATGCCAAAATGATAAAGCATCTAATCTAAAAGTAGAATACCAAATGCATAAAACTTAAGATTAAATCCAAAGATTATCCCGAGGATTTTGGCAAAAGCATTTCAATATTTGTAGCATAATGTATAATATCATGTCTTTAGTTAATAACTAACTTGTTTGGGAATATATATGTCACAAATAGTTGTCTGCGCAATGTATAAATTTGTTACATTAGAAGATTTTGAAGCCATGCGTCAACCCCTTCTAGATACTATGATAAAAAACAATGTCAAAGGTACACTACTTTTGGCTAATGAAGGAATAAATGGTACTGTTGCAGGAACGCGTGAAAGTATAGATAACCTACTAGCTTATTTAAAATCAGATCCACGTCTAGTAGATATTGATTATAAAGAGTCATATCATCAAGAGATGCCCTTTTACCGTTCAAAAGTAAAGCTTAAAAAAGAGATTGTCACTCTTGGTATTGATGAAATTGACCCTAATAAAATTTGTGGTAAATATGTTGAGCCAAAAGATTGGAATGACTTGATCTCTGATCCTGAGACTGTACTTATTGATACACGTAATGAATATGAAATAGAAATTGGTACTTTTAAAAACGCTATTAACCCGCACACAGAGAATTTCCGCGAATTCCCTAAATATGTCGATGAGAATCTCGATCCTAAAAAACATAAAAAAGTAGCTATGTTTTGTACTGGTGGAATTAGATGTGAAAAATCCACAGCTCTGCTTAAAGCCAAAGGTTTTGATGAAGTTTATCATCTAAAAGGAGGAATTCTTAAGTATTTAGAAGAAGTACCAAAAGAAAAATCCATGTGGCAAGGTGAGTGCTTTGTATTTGATTCAAGGGTTGCTGTAAATCACGATCTTGAAAAAGGTAACTATGATCAGTGTTTTGCTTGTCGCATGCCTATCACCGAAGAGGATAAAAAACTTCCTGAATATGTCAAAGGAATAAGCTGTCATCATTGCTATGATAAAGTTACTGAAAAACAAAAAGCTCGCTTTGCCGAACGTGAAAAACAATCTCAACTAGCTGCTGAAAAAGGTTTCTCTCATGTTGGTGATGAGGCAAAAAGATTAGCTCAACTAAATAAACAAAAAAAACAAAAAGCTAAAGAAGCTGCTCGTAAAAAAGCTCAATAATAGATATAAATCCTCAACCTAAAAATTAACTTTATCTTTGTGCTTGATACAGATATTTTTATACTGATTAAGAAGAGATTTCCATTTTCGTCGCAATAACGATATATTAAATAAATAGACTTTAGTTTATTGATTTTTATCCATTCAAATAGATACCACTATCTCTTATCACAATTTTGTTTTGCTTCAAAAGTGTCCCAATAGCGCGCTTAAACGCTGCTTTACTAATACCAAATTTGCGGATAATATCTTCTGGGTTAGATTTATCATTAAATGGTGCTGAACCATTATGAACTATAAGATATTTCTCGATAAGTGCAGCATTTTTATCTAAATCTTTATGCGCTAGCTGTAAAGATAAGTCTATACGACCATCATCACGGATGCTTTTAATATACCCTTTGGTAGATTGTCCAAAACTCAATCTTCTAAACACTTCTGAAGAATAAAGTATACCCCAATAATTATTATTGATAATCGCTTTATAACCTATACTTGTTGAGTTAGCAATTATAAGATCTACTTCCTGATTAGGCTTTAGTTCATCACTAGCATAATCTTTTATATACTTGTTAATTTTTGAAGATGCTGTAATTCTGCCATTAATTTTATCAAGGTAAAGATAGACAATATACGACTTGCCAACCTCAAAAGGACGATGTTGCTCTGCTAATGGCACAAAAAGATCTTTTTCTAAACCCCAATCAAGAAATGCTCCTATATTGGTAAGGGTTTTTACTGGTAAGTACGCCAGCTCTCCCACTGTTGAAACTTTCTTAGTAGTAGCTACAAGCTCAGATTTAGAATTATGATACAAAAATACTTCAACATAATCACCAATATTAATAATGTTATTAACTTCAACTACAGGCAATTTTGCTTCACCAAGCTCTAAAGCATCTAAAACTAAACAATTTATTCTTTTATCGAGAACTTTTAATTTGTGATATTTTCCAACTGAAATCAAAATAATTACCTTTGATATTTTTAAGCAGATAAATCATATCATATATTTGCTCAAACTAGCCAAACATATCCTTTAATGCTGAAATATTTTGTTTTGAATTTTCCTTACGAGTTTCTGCACATTCTTTTTCTGTGCCAACCCAATATAGATCTGTCTCTGGCAACTCATCAATAAATCTACTTGGAACTGAAACTTGTTTTTCACCAAATTTTTTACGATGCTTTGTCATGGTAATGGTGAGATTCTCTCTAGCTCGAGTAATTGCGACATAGGCAAGGCGACGCTCATCCTCTATTGAATCATCCTCAATACTTTGTTGATGTGGTAATATCCCCTCTTCCATCCCCATGATATAGACTTTTTTAAATTCTAGACCTTTTGAGGCGTGCATAGTTATAATCTGGACTTGATTGTCATTTTTATCTTCATTATCCCTATCTAAAATATCTATCAAAAGCATTTTATTTAATACAGTTGCTAATGACTCAAGACCATTATATGACTCATCCTCAAGTTGATTTACAATCCATTTCGTAACTTCAATAACATTTGCATACCTAAACTCAGCTTGCTTTTCAGAAGAACTAGAGTCTATTAACCATTGTCTATACGAAATATTATCAATAAAATTGTTAATTATATTTTTTAACTCTTGTATTGAGATACTTGAGTTTATCTGCTGTTGGGTATTAAGTATTAAATCTTTAAAAGATACTAGATTTTTCTTAGTAAAATCACGTAGTTCAAAGTTTTCTAAATTATACAATGTATGAAAAAAACTACAATGATGCTGGCTTGCATACTCTCCTAACTTGTGAATAGTTGCACTACCAACCTCTCGTTTAGGTGTATTTATCACACGTAAAAAAGCTCTATCATCATCAGGATTAACAATTAACCTCAAATATGAAATAATATCTTTAATTTCCGCTTTAGAAAAAAATGAGCTGCCACCACTGATAGTATATGGAATTTTGTGCATTTGCATATATCTCTCAAGTAAATATGCTTGATAATTACTCCTAATTAGCACCGCATAATCAGAATTTTTTGATTTAGTTTTAACCCTATCAAAAAATATATCACTAGCTATAAATTGTGCTTCATCCTCATCATTTACCAAACTAATTACCTTAATCTGCTCACCATAGTCTTTATTAGACCACAGTTTTTTGTCAAAAATATGGCTATTATTTTCTATAAGCTTATTAGCAACATTTAAAATTCTACCTGTGGAACGATAATTCTGCTCTAGTTTGATAACTTTTAGATCAGCAAAATCTTCTTGTAAATGGCGTAAATTTTCTGGTCTTGAACCACGCCACGCGTATATAGATTGATCATCGTCACCTACTACAGTAAATTTATTTTTTCCTAGAGTTAAGTATTTTAAAAGCTGATATTGTGATTCATTAGTATCTTGATATTCATCTATCAATATATACCTAAACTTATCTGCCCAAAGTTTCTGGATATTAGAATGACTCCTAAACAACTGTATTGGTTGAAATATTAGATCATCAAAATCAAAAGAGTTATATGATTTTAGGTATTTTTGATATTCTTGGTAAATAAAAGCCGCCTGCTCTTCTAATTCATCTTTAGGCTTAACTTGATCAGGAGTAAGTAAAGCTGACTTCCAAAATGATATTTTTGTTTGGATAAAATTAGCATTCTGCTTAGGTAACTGATATTCATCATAGGCTATATCATATATCAAAGCTAAAGAATCATGACTATCAAATAGTGTAAAATTTTTCTTATATCCTAGCTCACTAAAATGCTTTTTCAGAATTGATAAACCAAGCGAGTGAAATGTAGATATCATCAAGCCTTTTGATTTTTCTTTATCAAGACGCGATTTGACACGTTCTTGCATTTCTTTAGCTGCTTTATTAGTAAAAGTCACCGCTAAAATGCTTTTTGCAGGATATAAAAGCTGTTCAATAAGATAAGAAATTTTCTCTATAATTACACTAGTTTTACCACTACCTGCACCTGCTAATACAAGTAACGGTGTTGCTATATATTTGACAGCTTGCTGCTGTTGTTTATTAAGATTATTTAGCATTTAGTTATAATTTTGCCATCATCTAATTGATACTCTTGCTCAGAAGCTTCTTTATGAAACACAACAAGCATATAGCATTGGTTATCAACAAATACTTTATTAACAACATTAGCCAGAGGTTTACCTTGACTATCCTTTAAATCAAAATCATCAATATCCGACTCAGATTTAACTACTGCTAGTTCTTTTTTTAGTTTAGCTTTGTAATGCATTCTAGCTATAACTTCTTGTCCCATATAGCAGCCTTTGGTGTAGCAAACCACTTTATCGAGATTATCTAAATCTAACTCAGCAGGGAGAAACTTCTCAAAATTAGCTGCATTTATGGTTGCAAGTTTATTAAAGATATTCTCTTTTTGAACTTGCTCAAAAGTCATTTCAGAAATTAGAAAATCTTTAGTCAAAACATCATGATTTAAAAATCCAGTTTTTGTGAAAAACAAAGCATAATCATCATTAGAATTAAAAGAAACTTTAGAGAACATCCCGTACTTTTTCAGCCATGCTAGTAGATCATCAAAAACCTCTTGTTCGACTGACAAAAGTAGTTTCTCATTGGATATAAACTTAACAAAACACAGTGAAATAATTCGTCCTTTTAAGTTAGCAAAAGCTGTTAATAAAATATCATTATCACTTGATAATCGATTTAAATCAGCTGTCGTTAAGCCCTGCAAAAATTTTTTGGTATCTACACCACTTACTTCTAAAATTTTAAAATTAGTGTATTGAAAATTCATAGTGCAACCTATTTTAGTAATAATCTAACTAGTAGATTTTATAGTATTTCCTTGTAGTTATCAAAGGATCTCAGTTATATAATACTCTTTACTTATTTGCGAAAAGAATCAGTAAAATGCTAAATACGTTTAAGTCTAACAAAGCAGTTATACTTATATTAATTACTTTGATTTACAGCTATTGTTATAGCTCCCCTCAGTCTAGTTTATGGACTTATTGGGATAAATCTAACCCAAATTCAACTAATGTTATAGTTTTTAAAACTTAGCAAAACTTCTTTAATTTGAGATTTTTTGACTATAGGTTATATGTATCGATTTTGAATTATAGATAACTATGTATAAAACTAATATGCATAACACTGTTCCACGGAGCAATTATGTTTTCTGATATATGCTTTTTTCTCAGACCATTTACTCTCTATTGGATTTAAATCTGGTGAGTATGGAGGTAAAAACTCTATAATATGCCCTGCATCACGAATCATTTTTAACATATCTATATTTTTATGGAATGTAGCATTATCCATTACTATAACAGTTGTAGTTTTTAAGATAGGTAATAAGAAATGTTTTACCCAAGTTGTAAACACAGTCGTATCAATATTGCTTGTAAATAGTCCAACAGCAAATAATACCTTGCCAATCAAAGCACCTATGACATTGGTTCGACCTCTAGCTCCCCAGTTGCATACCCCATAACATCTTTGCCCTTGTGTAGAGTAACCATGAGTTCGGGGCATATCTAAGGCATGACCAGATTCATCAAGATAACATATAGGTAACCCTTGATCTTTATAAGATTGAATCTTATTCCTGAATAATTCTCGCCTCTCTTCGTCTACTTTGGGGTGAATTAGAGTTTTTTTTATATGTAATATTTAACTTTTTAAGGTTATAGCTTATACAAAACTCACTTACGACCAACCTAGTAGCTCTTTCTTGTAAATAACTATCAGGATAATCTATAACGTCTTGTTTTAGCTTATTCATATCAAGTTTTGTATTAGGTTTATTTCTAGTGCCTTTAGGAAGATTCCCTTTTAACCATTGTTGGATACTTCTAACACTTATATTAAATTTATCAGCCAAGATTAGAAAACTCATACCCTCTGATTTTAACTTTAATACCTTCTTTATAAAGTGATGTGAATAGGCCATAGCTTAAATAAAAAATAGTATACTACTTTTATTAATAGTTAGCTATATAATAATTAATACTAACTTGGACCATCTGCGTCAAACGAAGATTCTTGTGGTTCATTAAAAGTCTTGCCTTCTAATAAATATCTAGTTTTAATTTTCAAAATTGGACTACACCATAACTTTTTAGTACTATTTAAGTTTTGACTAATTTCTTCGACTTGATTTTTAATTGTTTGACTAATCATTTTTATCTCTTTATTTTCACTTCTAGGAGACACCAGAAGGCGGCTGATATCCTCCAAATGTCCTTTCGAAGTCACTGCGGTTTTTGCCTTCTAATTCTGGCGTTAAAGAATTTTTTAAAATTATTAAAATTGGCTTATCCCATTTTTTAATTTTTTTGCTAGTATCGCTCATATTTTAAAAATTTATAATTTGTTAGTCCAAATTCATCAGTTGGATTGTATTTAGCTTGTTAGTTTTTTATGCCAGAGAATATTTCTACTTATATCATTTTTACTGCGCAAATATATTTTTAAATTCGATCATAATAAATAAACAATTATTATCTTATAATGGTAGTATATTTATAGTAATATGGCGTGTCAAATTTAATTTAGAGCCAACATATTTATTTTAAAAGAGCTATTTTGGATGTCTATACTACTTTTGTAGTTTAACTAAGCTGTTTGTTATATATTTAATTGATAAATAATCGCATCACTTTGACTACCATTAGCTTTTTTATAATAATTCTTACGCAGTGATATTTTCTTAAAATTAAGCTTTTGGTAAAGTTTGATAGCGCTATGATTATTAATATCTACTTCTAGAAATATTTCTTTAATTTGCTGCTGTGCAAGGTAGTAAATTGAGTTTTTTAAAAGCTTAAAACCAAAACCTTTATTATGCTTAGATATATCAACACAAATATATAAAAGCTCAGCTGTATCGAATATTTTGCTAAAAATAGCTATAGCTAAAAGTTGTTTATCCTCAAATAACCCTAAGGTTAAATCTTTATTTAAAGACGCTAAAATCTGCTTATCTGACCAACTGAAATCCTTATCAGAAAGTCTTATTAACTCAACAACTCTAGTAAAGAAGCTATTATCTAGAAGAGAAATCCGCATATTCATATAGTTTTGACAATATATATTTTTTATTTTGAATGCTTAGTAAATCATTGTTATTACTAAGTAGATCTTTTTCATTGAGATTAATACCTTCAAGTTCCTCAAAAGAACTAATATTATTTGATTTATAAATACTAACTTTTGAATTAAAAAATATACTGTTTGCGATATTTTTTAGAAAAGTTAAATTCATTTTAGCTGATGTAAGAATATTTATAATTTTAGAACTTGTAACTTCATTTGAATATATAAGTTGCAAATGATTTTGATGCTCTGTTATAACTTCTTCTTGTTGTCGAACGTCATTAATAGTTTGATTTTGTTGCGCAATTTTGTATTGTGGTTTTAACTCCCAAATATCTACACCAAAAACTTCTTCTATCTGACTTACAAAGCTCATTATTTTTTCTCTAACCTTTCAACTAATTTCTTGGGGAAACTATACTCTTTTAATTTAACAGACTTTCTAAGTCTATTAACTTCTGATGGATTTAGTTCTAATGTTTTGCCACGTGAAACAAATTTAGGCAGAATTATATCGCCAAATCTAATTCTCGTTAGTCGACTAACAGTAACACCTACTGCTTCAAACATCCTTCTTACTTCTCGATTACGTCCTTCAGAAAGCGTCACGTAATACCAAAGATTAGCACCCTCGCCACCTGAGAATTTTATACTATTAAACTTGGCCATACCATCCTCTAGCTGTATACCCTCTTTAAGTTTATTTATAGTTTCATCAGATAGTTGTTGACCAAATACACGCACTGCATACTCTCTCTCAATTTGATAAGAAGGATGCATCAATCTATTTGCTAAATCACCATCTGTAGTAAAAAGCAACAAACCTGTAGTATTGATATCTAAGCGCCCTACCATTATCCAACGTGACTTTGCTAATTTTGGTAATGAATCAAAGACTGTTTGGCGGTCTTTTTCATCTTTGCTAGTACAAACTTCACCTTCTCTTTTATGATAAATCACTACTCGTGGTCTAGTCATTGGCTGACCATATGAATGTAGCGCTTTACCATCGAAACTGATTTTGTCAGCTTCACTAGCTTTATCTCCTAACGTAGCGACTTTACCATTTACCTTAACTCTACCTTGCTCGATATACTCTTCTATTTTTCTTCGAGATCCAATACCATATTTTGCTAAAAGCTTTTGTAATCTTTCAGGATTTTTATCATTATTTTGATTTGCTCTACGCATTTTTATTTATATCCTCTTGATCGGCTGCTGAAAAGAATTTTTGGATATCTTCGTCATTATAGTTATTAGAAGATAAAATTAGTCTTACTTCAGCAGCTTGATTTTTATTATTTGCATATTCAGCTAGTTTTAATCTCAAATCTAAAATACGCTTATTATTAAAGAATGCTGGGTCATCCTTCATACTATAGATAACTTTATAGCAATTTGTATAATCCTTTCTTTCAAAATACATTTCTGCTAATCTTAATTTAGCAGCTCTATAATCTTGTCTAAATCTATTAGCTCTCTCCATATATACAAGCGCTTGGTCCTTTTTACCTTGTTTATACATACATTGAGAGTATAAAAATAATGTTTGTGCCATATCATCATTATCAGGGGTATACAAAGATTTATCAAATAGCTTTTGTGCTTCAGCATAGTCTGATTCTTGACTGCATAAATATTGCGCATAAAAGTTCATTGCTTCAAAATCTTTAGGGTGCTTATATAAAGTATCTTTATAATACTTTTTAGCAATTGAGTTTGCTCCTATACTTTGATAATAGTATCCCGCAGCATAACCAACAATAGCAAGGTCATAACCATGCTGTTTTGCTAAATCCTGTGCTTTTATAAGCTTAGTTTTTGCTCTCTCTAAATAGCCCTCTGTTGAATAAATAATCGCTAATTCCGCATTTATAGCTGTGGCTTTTTTGTAGTCGGCCTTATTAACTGTAAATTGTTCTGGTGAGATAAATTCTGCACTATTTGGATTAAGATTCTCACTTGTATTATTTTGCTGCTGCGAGTTATTTTTAATAGAATTACGAGTAGGCGTTTCTGGAGTCATACATGATGATAAGATAGTCGATAAAAACGCTACACTTATAATTTTTTTTAAACTAATTTGCATTAGTGTCTCCAAGCTTCTTGAGGTATCTTTGCTTTCTATTAGTTTTATCCATAACATCGCCAGCTAACTGGCCACAAGCAGCATCAATATCATCACCTCGAGTTTTTCTCACTGTAGTGACAAAACCATTGTGCTGCAAAAACTCTTTAAATCTATGAATACGATTATTGCTAGGCTTTTTATAAGGCGTGCCTGGATATGGATTAAATGGGATAAGATTAATTTTAGCAGGAACTTCACGTGATTTTAATAACGCAACTAATTCTTCCGCATCAGATAAATTATCATTAATCTCTTCCATTAAAGTATACTCAAAAGTAATATACTTATGCGGACCTTTTTCGGCATACAATTTACATGCTTTAAGAAGCTCATCAATATTATACTTCTTATTAATAGGCACAATTTCATTACGCAGCATATCATTTGGCGCATGTAAAGATACAGCCAAAGATACTCCTGATTGTTCTAATAAATCATATATTCTTGGAACTACACCAGATGTACTTAGAGTTACTTTACGTCGAGATAATCCATAAGCTAAATCATCCATCATAATATCCATAGCAGGGACAACATTTTCAAAATTCATCAACGGCTCACCCATCCCCATCATAACAATATTTGTCACTGTAAAATCATGTTCGCCAGCAGTTTTTGATAATGTTCTAGCTGCTATCCATAATTGTGCGATAACTTCAGCAGCTGATAGATTTCTATTGAAGCCTTGTTTACCAGTAGAGCAAAAACTACAATTCAAAGTACAGCCAACTTGTGAAGATACACATAATGTTCCACGTCCTTCTTCTGGAATAAACACTGTCTCAACTGCACTACCACCAACATCAATAAGCCATTTATGAGTACCATCTTTTGATGCCTTACTAAATACTACTTTAGGAATAGTTATTTCAGTTTTTTCCTTAAGTTTATTGCGTAAATTTTTGCCAAGGTCTGTCATAGCATCAAAGTCAATAACACCTTTTTTATGAATCCACTTAAAAACTTGCCTTGCATGAAACTTTTTCTCGCCGATAGAAATGAAAAAATCTTCTATGGCTTTTTGATTTAATCCAAGTAAATTAACTTTATCTTGTTGCATGAAACTTCTCTTTTAATCTTTATATAAATATTATTCGTTATACCCTATATCACCAGGTAAAATATGATCATTTTCATTTGTTAAATTAGCAAAGCTAGCAAACTGACCATCAAAGCGCACATGCACAGTTCCTATAGGACCATTACGCTGCTTGCCGATTATTATTTCACCTAGATTTTTATTATCTTCTTTATCTTTATTATAAACTTCATCACGATAAATAAACATTATCAAGTCAGCATCTTGCTCAATTGCTCCAGATTCTCTTAAGTCTGACATCATTGGTCGTTTATCTTTACGGTCATCAACAGCTCTATTTAATTGTGATAGTGCTATAACTGGTATATCTAATTCTTTAGCTAAAGCCTTAAGTGAACGCGAGATCTCTGAGACTTCTAGCGTTCGGTTAGTCTCGTAACCTGGGATTTTCATAAGCTGTAAGTAATCTATCAAGATCATTGCTAAACCACCATGCTCATTATATAATCTTCGCGCTCTTGAACGCATCTCTGCTGGAGTCAAACTTGAGGTATCATCGATATATAAAGGCATTTCACTTAAGGCTTTCATTGCGCTGGTGATTTTAACCCAATGAGCATCATTTAATCTATTACATTCTTTAAGCAAATTCATCTCTACTCGAGCCTGAGATGCTAACATCCTTGTTACAATATCTTCTGATGGCATCTCAAGACTAAAAACTAATACAGGTTTATCAGCAACTTTTGCAACATTTTGAGCGATATTGATACCTAAAACAGTTTTACCCATAGATGGTCGAGCTGCTATGATACCCATGTTTGCTCTTTGTAATCCTGATGTCATTTTATCAAGATCTATAAAGCCCGTTGATATACCTGTCAGACCACTTCCGGAGTCAACTATAGCACTCATTCTATCTACAAGTTTTGGAATTACAGACTTTATCGACTCTGGACCTTTAGTAAGTGTTTCTCGCTCTTTAGCTACATCAAGTATTCTACTCTCAGCATAGTCAATAACTTCATCAGGATTTTTAGAATCTGCCGAATATATCTTTTGAACAATATCATTTACACTAGTTTGTAAACTTCTAAGTTTAGCTTTATCTTTTACAATATTAGCATAAGTCTTAATATTTGATATTGAAGGCGTATTTGTAGCTAAATCTATAATATAAGCTTCACCACCTGCTTCTTCTAGAAGACCTTCTGTTGCGAGATACTCACTTAAAATTAATACATCAAATGGAGTATTTGCTTGATTAAGCGTAACAATCTGTTTATATATCGTTTTATGTCTTTTATCAAAAAAATCATCAATCAAAAGAAAATCTTCTACCAACTCTATATTTTGATTGTATAGTAATATATTCCCTAAAATAGCTTTTTCTGCTTCTAGAGAGTAAGTTGTTTCAGCAGCTTTAAACTGATAATCCATAGACATTAAAATCCTTGCTTTAAATACAAAAAAACCATGCTAACACATGGTTTTTATATTTATTAGAATATACAGTGTTAGTTTGTATATTATAAAACTAAGCTTCAGCAGCTACAACATTTACTTTAATATCTGCATCCACATCTGTATAAACGTGAACTGTAAGTTCAAATTCACCAATACTTCTGATAACACCCTCAGGCATACGTACTTGGCTTTTCTCAATTTTCTTACCAGATTGGCTAGAAACAGCTTCAGCAACTTCTGCTGTACCTACAGAACCAAATAACTTACCACCATCACCTGCTTGAGCAGCTATAGTGTAGACTTTATCTTTAATTGCATCAGCAACAGCGACAGCTGCTTCAAATCTAGCCTTTTCAGCTTTTTCTAGCTCAGCTTTTTGTGCTTCAAAAGCTTTGATATTTGCTTGAGTTGCTTGTACAGCCTTACCAAATGGGATAAGGAAGTTTCTTGCATAACCTGGTTTTACGTTTACGATATCACCTAATACACCAAGGTTTTCAACTTTTTCTTTTAAAATAACTTGCATTGTAATCAACCTCCAGTATTAATTAAAGTGACGATCACAGTATGGTAGTAATGCTAAGAATCTAGCTCTTTTGATAGCTGTTGCTAGCTGTCTTTGATACTTAGCTGATGTACCAGTTACGCGACTTGGTACGATTTTACCAGTTTCAGTAATATAAGCTTTTAGCTTATTAACATCTTTATAATCTATTTCTTTCACGCCTTCTACAGTGAAACGGCAAACTTTACGACGACTCATTTTACAATTCCTCTATTAAATTACTTCTTTCTCATTTGATTCCATCATTACTGATGGTTCTGTTATAGCTTCTTTTGTAGCGATAACTAAACGACGTAAAATAGCATCGTTGTATCTTAAAGATTCTTGAAGCTTTTCTAGAGATTCAGTTGGACACTCAATATTAAATAGTACATAGTGTGCCTTGTGAAGTTTTTCGATAGGGTAAGCTAATTGACGACGTCCCCAGTCTTCAAATCTGTGGATTTTACCACCTTTTTCTTCGATTATGCTACGGTATTTGCCAAGCATTGCATCTAATTGATCTGATTGATCAGGGTGAATCATTAAAACGACTTCATAATGTTTCATTTTTATAAACTCCTTCCGGTTTATCATTTGATTGTTTTTACTGATAAGCTATATATTTTATATAGCAAAGAGCAAGAAAAGATTATACTATCACAAGCTAATAATAGCAACTATTTATTGACTAATTTGACAACACATTCTTCCGGCATTAGACTTTGTGCTATTTTTTTGTTGGTAGTTACTAAACAATCCCAAACTATATATGGATCTTCTGTTTTAGCTCTTGATTTAACATATGGTGTCATTATTATGTTGCCCTTACCTAAATATCTATCATCAAGTTTTAGTGATATCTCTCCATTATCCTTAATTAGGATATTACTAGAACTATAATCATGAACTTTTTTATCAGATATATTTGTTAGCGCATACAGACCATTTTGTGACTTTTCTTTAGCAATATGACCATTACCGTAATTCAACTCGGTAGTTACTTGTGTTTTTATTAGCTTTAGTTTTGCCATTGTGTTTGAGATACGTGTAGTGTACTTGTGTGTTAGGTATATCGAATATATTGAACTAGCAATAATTATCGTAAACACTAGTAGCAATACAATTTCAAGAACTGAAAAGGCTTTATTTTTTACAAGCAATTTTATTTCCCTACTGCTAAAATAGTATTCATTAATTTCAACTTCTATTCATCTATAAATAGAATTTAAAATCAAAGGTTATGATATTTTATGCAAGAAAAAATTTCAAAATTTGAAGATTTTCTAACACAGCTTCAACAAAATATTACCACAGCTCTAGAGCAGTATGAAACAAATGCTGCAAAATTTATTTCTGACAGATGGCAAAAGCCAGATACTCTTGAACAAAAACTTAAAGGTTATGGCAACTCAATGATCATAGAAGGCGGAGAAATATTTGAAAAAGGTGTGGTAGCTTTCTCTAGAGTTCATGGCGATCAGTTGCCGTCATCAGCTACAGCAAAAAGACAAGAATTAGCAGGAAAATCTTTTATAGCTACAGGTCTATCATTAGTTATTCATCCCCGTAATCCTTTTGTGCCAACATCCCATGCTAATTTTAGAATTTTTATTGCTGGTGCTGATACTGATAATCTAATATGGTGGTTTGGTGGTGGTTTTGATCTAACACCTTACTACCCTTTTGAAGAGGATGCAATTCACTGGCATCAAACAGCAAAAAATATTTGTGATAAGCATGATAAAACCTATTATCCTAGATTTAAAAAATGGTGCGATGAATATTTTTATCTCAAACATCGTGATGAGTGTCGCGGAGTTGGTGGTTTATTTTTTGATGATTTAAATGATAAATCTTTTGATGAATGCTTTAATTTTGTAACAGACTGCGCAAATTCTTATTTAGATGCTTATATTCCAATAGTAAAACAAAGAAAAAACATTCAATATTCACAAAAGCATAAAGATTTTCAACTTTATCGTCGTGGTAGATATGTTGAATTTAATCTAGTGTTTGATAGAGGTACGATATTTGGCTTACAAAGTGGTGGTCGAACTGAATCGATACTCTCATCAATGCCACCAATGGCAACTTGGAAATATAATTGGCATCCTGAACTGGGTTCTGAAGAAGAAAAAGTTTACCAATATATAAAACCTCGCGATTGGATTAAATAATAAATATTAAAAGATTAATAATGAAAAAAATACTCACTATCTGCGTGCTATACTTTACAAGTATAATCATAAGCTCCGCGAAAGATTCATATCATATTAACAAAACGCAATTAACTAATGCAAATATTATATTTGCCGCAGATATTATAAGACATGGAGCTCGTACATCAACACAATATGACCCCAAGCTAGAATACCCTCCCTTATGGAATGTAGATAACATACCAGCTGGACAATTAACTCAATATGGCTTTGAGATGGAAAGATATAATGGCGAGTATTTTGTTAAAGAACATTATAAGCTCCTAGGTAATGAGTATCATCCAAAAGATATTTGTATTGTTGCTGATGGTACTAATAGGGATATCGTTAGCGCTCAAGCAGTTTTATTAGGGATGTTCCCTCATATAAAAAACTCAGATGTTATTGATATTATACCTAAAGCTAAAGATCCAATGTTGAGCATACACAAAAATATCAAAAATATTGATTCTGCACCTGGCTGGCTTGATGAATGGCGTAAAATAGGATACTTATCTGAAGTCTTAGCTAAAAATAATTATATATCTAAAGATGACTACTGTGACACTACAATTTCTACGCCACAACAGGCTTATAAATGCATACAGCCTATTGCTAAGTTTGCAGGGCAACTTATTCCACTAAAAGATTATTGCTTAAAATCAGGCTGCTCGGTACTTAAGACATATAAGGGCCTTACAAGTTCTGATATCGATGTTTTGATAGATATATTTAATTTTAATAGCTATCACTCTGCTATTCCAGCACAATCAGATGGCTTTGCTGGTTTTATAAAAGATTATTTACAAAACTCAATCAACTCTAATGGTGCTGTTGTAATTAGCCAAATAATTTTTGATATAAAGCGAATTATTTTAAATCCAAATGATAAAAAATATCCTAAATATATTCTATTTGTTGGACACGATACTGGTATTAGGTTTAATATTGCTTACTTACTTAGCAAAGCTGATACAACAAAAAAAATACTAACCACAAACCCCGGTTATGGTGCTGACTTGTCCTTTAAAGTCTATAAAACTGATAATGACTACTACATTAGAGTTTCTTATAGAAATTCATATAATTCAGATAATAATATTATTATTTTTGAAGATTCATTTAGTAAATTTGAAAAAATATACTTTGATAATTCTCAACTTCTTAAACAAAAATATAAAAACTGCTCTTCTTTTCAACTTTACTAATATTTTGCTTATATCAAACGAATTAAGTCTGATAAAATATATTTAAATTTGTATATTAGAGATTATTTTTTAATTATGAAAATCAATTTTTGTGCAGGTCCTGCAGTTGTACCTACATCGATAATACAACAGCTACAACAAATGATGACAAATTATAAAGATACTGGAGTGTCATTATTATCAATTTCTCACCGCGATAAGGTTTTTGATGAAGTTCATGCTTCGATTCAAAAAAATTTAAGAACTTTACTCAGTATTCCCAATAATTATAGTGTACTGTTAATGCAAGCTGGCGCTACTGCGCAATTTGCTGCGATTCCGCTAAACTTGGCTGATAAATACAATAATGCATTATATGTATGTAGTGGTCAATGGTCAGAAAAAGCTGCTCAAGAAGCAGCTAAATTTATTAATGTTGATGCCATTAAATATGATGATAATATCGCACAAAAGTTTCAAGCGAATAAATATGACTATATATATTACACAGATAATGAAACAGTCGATGGATTCCAGATTAATAAATTAGCTAAATCATGTAATACAGAACTAGTTTGTGATGTATCATCGAGTTTTTTATCAAAACCTATTAATATTTCAGATTATGGGCTTATTTATGCTGGAGCACAGAAAAATGCTGGAATTCCAGGTTTGACTATAGTGATAGTAAAAGATTCATTAATCAAAGAGAAACATAATATTCCAGTAGTCTTTGACTACCTTGCAATGAAAAAATCAAATTCAGTTTATAATACCCCATCTGTAATTTCATGGGTAACATTTGAGTTAACTCTAGAGTATTTGATTGAAAAATTTACTAATCTAAATAATGTTGAAGAGTTTAGCAATCAGAAAGCCAATTTACTTTATTCAGCTATTGATAATTCAAAAATATATAAAAATGATATCAAGCCTGAATATCGTTCAAATATGAATATAATCTTTCATTTACCTACACAAGAACTAACAGATAAATTTCTAAGCAATGCTAGTAAAGCTGGTTTCTATGGTCTTAAAGGACATCGCAGTGTAGGTGGCTGTAGAGCAAGTCTATATAATGCAGTAAGCCTAGAGGATGTCAAAAAACTTGTACAGTTTATGCAGGACTTTGAGAATGAACAATTCTAAGATTATTACAATTGATGGTCCAAGTGGTGTAGGTAAAGGTACTTTAGCCAAGGCTCTAGCAAAATACTACAACTTTAAACTATTAGATAGCGGTGCTATTTATAGACTAGCTGCGTTACACTGTTTCAAAAATAATGCCAATCTTGAAAACGAAGATGATGTCTGCAAAGCTTTAATAAATTTAGACATCAGTTTCAAAATTGAAGATGATTTAGTTAAAGCATTCTTATCTAATCAAGATGTAACTAAAGAGATACGTACTGAACAAACAGGGATGCTTGCTTCAAAAATTGCTGCTTACCCTACTGTCAGAGCTATACTTTTAAACAAGCAAAGAGAGTTTGCTACTGAACAAGGTTTGGTAGCTGATGGTAGAGATATGGGAACAGTGGTTTTTCCACAAGCACAATACAAATTCTTTCTCGATGCTAGTACTGAGATTACAGCCAAACGTAGGTATGAGGAACTAAAAAATAAAGGGCAAAATCCTGACTTTGAAAAAATTTTAGCAGATATTAAACAAAGAGATTTTCAAGATCGTAACCGTAAAGTAGCACCACTAAGACCTGCAAATGACGCTACAATCGTAAATACTTCAGAACTTTCTATAAAACAAGTCTTTGATACGGTCATTAAACAAATAACAATCTAAATATTTTATTTAAACTAGAAATTAAGTTAAAAGCCTACTTTTATAATTTCACCATTAGCTATACCTGCTACAGACTTAAGATAAGCATTCGCTACTTCTTCAGCCTTAACAGCCTTAAATCCAATAAAAAATGGCGCATATTTATCAAGAGCTTCTTCAACAACAGTTGGACTTACAACATTAATGCGAAACTTGTTATACTCTAGAGATGCTGCTTTTACAAAGCCCTCTAAACCAGCATTAACAGTAGCAGCTATACTACCCATAGCTATTGGTTCAACATTTAATATCCCTGAAGTAAGTGTAAACGAACCACCTTCATTAATATATTTTGAGCCAATTTGCACCAAGTTAATTTGACCTAGAAGTTTATTATTTAAGCTTAATTGCCAATCTTGTTGTTCTATTGCAGTGATATTTTTAAAAGCAACTCTTCCTGTAGTTGATATCAAAGCATCAAAATTGCCAATTTTATCAAATAAACTCTTTATAGACTTAGAGTCTTGGATATCTACAGTAAAATCAGTTTTCTCACCAGAAAAACTCACAGTTACTACTTCATAACCAGCATTTTTTAAAGAATATGTAGTTGCTCCACCAATAGTTCCAGTCGCACCAACAACAATAACTTTTTTCATAGTTACTTAGACTCTAAATACTTCAATAAGTTTTCTGGAGAAGACTCACCGTAAGGATCATCATTTGCATTATCACGCTTACCAGGCTCGACAAACATTTTCTCGATTTCACCATTATTTACGATCATTGCATAGCGCCAAGATCTTTTGCCAAAACCAATATTTGATTTATCAACAAGCATGTCTAAAGCTTCAGTAAATTCACCATTACCATCTGGGATTGGTTTGATATTTTGAATTCCCTGAACCTGAATCCACTTATTCATAACGAAACTATCATTTACAGATAAAACATAAATCTCATCTATACCTAGCTCTTTGAATCTAGCTGCGTTATTTTCAAAACCTGGTAATTGATAAGTTGAGCAAGTTGGTGTAAATGCTCCTGGTAGTGAAAATACAATTACTCTTTTATTATCAAAAATATCAGCTGATGTTACATCTTGCCATCTAAATGGGTTTGAACCACCAATACTCTCATCTCTTACTCTAGTCTTAAAAGTTACATTAGGTACTTTTTTAGTCATTTCTAACTCCTTTGTTTTGTTAAGCTACACTATTATTGTATTACTCTTGAACATAATTTAAAATATATAATATTTATAGTAACTATAAGATTTAGTTATGAATACACGTACTCTTGAATATATCATTTCTGTGTATGAGACAAAAAGCTTTATTACAGCGTCAGAAAAATGTTTTGTCAGCCAACCTGCATTAAGTATGCAAATAAAGAAATTTGAAGAGTATATTGGTATTCAAATTTTTGAACGCGGTACAAAACAAGTCTTGATAACTAAATCCGGTATGAAAATCGTCAACCAAGCATACAAAATTCTTGATGAAGTAAACAATCTTAAAAAAATTGCTGAGCTACTTTTAGAGAATGGTAAAATCAGTATTACTATTGGTGCATTTCCAACTTTATGTCCATACTTAATGCCTAAAATTCTTCCTGCTATAAAGCAAGAACTTCCTAATCTAAGTATTGCTGTAATTGAAGAAAAAACAGACATTCTTGTTAAAATGCTTGATCAAGGTAAAATCGATTTTGCTTTACTAGCCACACATACTGAAAACTACCAATTCATAAGAAAAAAAGTCTTTGATGATAAATTTTATGTAGCTGTAGCTAAGACTAATCCATTAGCAAAAAATAAGCAAATATGTGTAAGAGAGATAGTCAAACAGAACCTTATGCTTCTTGACGAAGGTCATTGCCTTAGAGATCAAACTCTTAAGCTCTGTGCATTAAAGGAATTTAATAATAACGACTTTAAAGGTAGTAGTCTAGAAACCCTAAGACAAATGGTATCTATCGATGAAGGTATAACTCTAATACCTAAAATTGCATGTACTAAGACTGAAAATGTCAAATATATTGATATTGATAATAGGGATTTCTATAGAGAAGTTGATTTAGTTATGCGTAAAAGCTCAATATACGAAGATTTATTTGCTAAGATCGCTAAAATAATTTCAAATAATCATTGAGCTCACATAAATATCATCCAAATACCCATAGCTATCATCATAATATTTTCTGTTAATGATAAAAATCCTAAAGGAACATTACTATTGCCTCCTACACATGCACATTTAAGCTCTCGTTTTTGGATATACACAGCATAAAACACAGAAATAGCGCCTATTAAACCAATTATGATAGCTATTAGTGCTGCCAAATAACTAAAAACTGCCGCAATTATAGATATTCCAACAAAAGCCTCTGCAAATGGATAAATATATGCATATCTTAAGTAGCGCATTGCTAATAGATCATAAGTTATAAACTGATTAACAAAACTATCTAAGTTTTGAAGCTTCAACGTCGCTAGAAATGCAATACTTAATCCCATAAAAACCTTTATGGTTAATAAAGCAAATATATTGCCTGCAATCAAATAACCAAATGCTAGCGCTAATAAAAAAGTCATCGCAAAAACTGCTATTACAGGCTTATATGATTTTGCTTGTTTATCTTTTACTAAACCGAAAAATTTAACTAAATCATCATAACCACCGATTCTATTACCACCTATAAATATTTGTGGCGTAGTTTTGACATCGTATTTATTTTTAAATTCATCTACCTGTTGCCTATCCTTAAGGTGAATATCTTCTATAAGATAGCCTTTACGTTTTAGTAAATCTTTGGCTTTGATACCAAAAGGACAAATATGTTTATCTGTCACCATTCTATAAATTATAGCTTGTTGTTTATTCATATATTTATTATCCTTATTGATATTTTTTTAAAAGTTTTATAATTTCTGCTATTTTTTGTTCTAATAGTTCTTTGGAGTCTGACTGACAAGATTTTTCTAAACAAGATTGCATATGTGTTTCTAAAATAGCTAACTCGATCGATTTCAACGCACTTCGAGCAGCTTTTATTTGAGTAATAACATCAACACAATAACGCTGATCATCAATCATTCTTTTGATTGCTTCAACTTGACCAACTACTCTATTAAGTTTACCTAAATGTTTTTTATGACAAGGATTTGACATTTATAAACCTCTCCCAAATATACCCTATATAGGTATATAATAGCAAAGAAGTTTATTCAAAAGAATAACTTTGATACAGTAATTTATTTAGTATTTGTACTTTCGAATATTTTATCTGCAGATTTAGCAACAAAACCTTGGTATAACTTACCTGTGTTATCTGGATATCTTTTAGCAAATTCATAATAACATGATGGAATCTCTCGCTTACCATCTTCGAAATTAACCTCTGCTAAACCTGACATAGTACTTGATTGTTCAAGTAATTCGTCTTTTGAACCCTTGATTTCACCACCTGATGAATTAAGCCTAAATCCATTTTCTTTAAGAAAAATATTTACTTGAGAAACCTCAGCAAATTTTTTCAAATTATTAATAAATACGGTAAAATGATTAGCTCTAAAGCCAAAAGCATAAAACCATGCAGCATATTCAGACTCTTCGAGTAATTTTTGGTATGTAGCATAGTCGATTTGCCAACTCACACCAGATAATAGTAAATTCTCTGGGTTATCCAGCAATTGCTGTGGTATTAGATCAACACATCTCTTTAGTGTCTGCTGTAACTCATCAGAGAATTCGTTTGTTAAAAGCTGACTAATAAATACTTTCGGTTGAGTCTCATCACTATGCTCAAGATGTATTGCCTTAAGCTTTTTTACTGCAAAATCATAATCATCACAAATACTATAACCTTTTTCAATAAAAACCTCTGCAAGCTTATAAATATTTATCCTATCATCATCTAAAGTTCGTAATGCAATATGATCATTTATAGGATTCTCGCCATTCTTTACAAATAGATCATAAATTTCTTTTGCATGGGGATTATCACGAATATATTGATCCCATAACTTGTCTAAAATATCAACGCTCATAATATCACTCCCCTAGATTAAATTTAATTCCTTGTGCTAATGGTAAATCTTTACCATAGTTGATAGTACTAGTTTGGCGACGCATATATGCTTTCCAAGCGTCTGAACCAGCTTCTCGCCCTCCTCCAGTATGCTTCTCACCACCAAATGCCCCTCCAATCTCTGCTCCAGAGGTACCAATATTTACATTAGCTATACCACAATCACTACCTAAGCTAGACAGGAACTTTTCAGCATTTTGAAGATTATCTGTAAATATAGAACTTGATAAACCATACATTACACTATTATTAAGTACTATAGCTTCATCAATATTTTTAAAAGGCATTATATATAATATTGGACAAAAGTTCTCTTCTACAACGATTGGCATATTATGATTAGCTTCAATAATTGTCGGCTCAACAAAAAAGCCAGGCTTTGCAATACTTTTACCACCTGTTAGAACTTTACCACCTTGATTAATAGCTTGCTCTACAGTTCTAGTGAAATTATCAACCGCAGCTTGATCGATAAGAGGTCCCATTAAATTAGTTTGATCGAGAGGGTCACCAACTTTGACTTGCTTATACGCATTAACCATTTTTTCTTTGACTAAATCATACACAGATTCATGGACAAAAAGTCTTCTTAGCGAAGTACATCTTTGACCAGCTGTACCAACTGCACCAAAAACTGCTGCTGGAATTGCAAGCTTCAAATTAGCAGATTCATCAATGATTGTAGCATTATTACCACCTAATTCTAAAATTGACTTACCAAATCTTTTAGCAACTTGTTGACCAACATCTTGTCCTACTCTTGTTGAACCAGTGAAGGAGACCAAATTTACTCTTTCATCATTAACTAGCGTTTTTGAAACCTCAACATCTTTAGAAATAACTGTATAAAAAATCTCAGGGTAATTATGCTGTTTAATTACTTTTTGACAAATATTGTGTACTGCGATTGAACACAAAGGTGTTTTTTCAGATGGTTTCCAGACTACTGTATTACCACAAATTACGGCTATAAAAGCATTCCATGACCACACTGCTACAGGAAAGTTAAAAGCTGAGATAACACCAACAACACCTAATGGATGCCATTGTTCATACATTCTATGATTATGGCGCTCAGAATTCATCATCATTCCATAAAGCATGCGTGACTGACCTACAGCAAAATCCGCCATATCTATCATTTCTTGAACTTCACCATCACCCTCTTGTTTAGATTTACCCATCTCAAGAGATACTAGACTACCTAGATGATCTTTATTCTTGCGTAACTCTTCACCGATAAGTCTAACTAACTCGCCTCTTTTAGGTGCTGGTACTTGACGCCATTGCTTAGCAACTTCTGTAGCTTTTGAGATAGCTTCGCGCATAGTAGCTACATTTTGATTTTTAACTTTAGCTAAAAGCTCGCCTGTTGCAGGATTTAAAGTTTCTATAACGTTCTTAGTATCGTTAGTTATATATGCCTGTAAACCTAAATTCAGTTCTTTTAAAATACTCATGCTTCCCCCATATTAATCTGCTTGTATTAATAGTCCAGATTTTTTGTAATATTGACCAAATCTATTGTTATAAAAATCTTTTAGGCATATTGATTCTTGATTTATAAAGCCTCTAGGCTCTTTTTTAGCATTAAGTAAAAGATCAATACTTACACATAAACTAGTCGCTGTAGTTAATTGTAAAGCGGAAAAATACTTACCAAACATAAGTTTTGAAGGATACTTCTGTGCAAAATGACGTTCTGCTTTTAGACCTTTACGTACTCCATCAACTGATACATAAATAAGCACAACATCTTGATTAATACGCGGCAAAGCTTTTTCCATAATTTTAACCATTGTCTCTAAATCTTCACCAAGCTTCATATCCTGCATTAGGAACTTCATTTTCTCACAATGACCTGGATAACGAATGGTTTTATAGTTTATATTTTTAACTTTACCAGCGTAGGTATCTATCATTGAGCCAATACCTCCAGAAGTGTTAAAAGCTTCATAAGTAAGGCCATTAATCTTTATCTGCTCAATATCAGCTAATGGTGCTAGAGTTCTTTTTTCGCCATCAACAATACCTTCACATGGCTTAGCATACTCGTTTATTAATCCTTCAGTCGACCAAGTCAAAGCATATTGAAGTGTATTTGATACATTTAATGGTAATGCTCCTACTCTCATACGTACAGTATCAATTGAGTCAAATTCTTGCATAAGATTATTAGATACAATACTAATAAATCCAGGGGCAAGACCACATTGCGGTGCAAAAAAATTATTTTTAGAATTCTCTGCTATACTTTTGATATAATCAGTTGCTTCAACATCTTCCGTTAGATCAAAATAATTAAGCTCAAGCTCACCAGCTAATTTAGCAATACCTTTATTAAGGAAAAATGGTAGGCATGAAACAATAGTTTTGACATTATGCTTTTTTACATAGCCTTGTAATTCTGTAGAGTTTGTTACATCTAATTCTACATATTTTAAATTATTAGTATTTCTTTCTAAAACAGGTTTATCATCAGGGATATGTTTATCAAGTAGATGAACTATATAATCCCCGCTTTCAACCAATAAGCAGCTGACAAGTGAACCGACTCTGCCGGCACCCAAAATTATAATATCTTTCATAAAAAATCTCCTCTTTTTTGTTTCGATATAGATTATTTATATCATTTGATTGAACATGAGTAAATATAATTTTGTATTGATTTACCATCTAATTGAATTTACTTATAACTAAATATGGCAAATAAAAATTTAATAGTAGTGAGAATATTTTCATCTGTTTTTGAAGAAATATGAGTTGCGATTTAATCACAGTAATTCTAAACGGCAACTAAAGTTAGTTTAGAAAGAATCTAAAATAAATTTAGAATAGTGTCTTCTAAAAAATAAAATAATAAACTTTCTTAAACTTACCAATATCAACAATCCATAAAAGAGTAGTTTTACCTTGCTTAATCGCAATTTTCTGGCGAATATTATTAACTTGAATCATATAATTACCGCTATCAAGTTGTTGCTCAAATAAATCAACACTATTCGGTAGTAGTAGCCAACTTCTTAAATCTGCTCTTTTAGGATCAGTTTTTGATAAATCAAACTTCAAAGTACTACCTAATAAACCTCCTAAAGCGAAATTCTTCTCATAGTCATATTTAAACGCCTCGATAACGACATTTTGAGTTATAACTTTTGAGTATGCTTCTATTAAAGATTTTGTCGCAAACAAAGTTGTATCTAACAAAGTTTCAGTATATGTATCAGTTAAATTAGTATCATCTGCTGAAATTATAACTCGCTTAGGTTCAAATAAATTATAGGCAGTGTTATATACTGGCAAGTCAATCTTTCTAACACCTATATTACCAAGGTCTAAACTTGCTTGAGCAGAACTGCGCGTATATACAAGTCCTTGCTCATACAATACTACCACTCTACCCATACCCATTGCAAATGGTGAGGTCTGACTTATTATTGCCGATTTAAACTCATTAGCTGTTTGATCAAGATATTTATTGCCAACCGTATATTGTTGTGCGCCTTCAATGTCTGTCAAAGACTTTTGATAATCTTTTGAAACTGCCGAATCAAGTAAACCTTTAAGATAATAGCTCATTGGATTACCATACGCATTTGGTATTCTTTTTGAAAACTCAAGCATTTGAGTCAAGGGTTTAAAATTTTCTAAGCCTAGATTATCGCTAGTTATCTCATTTCTATCTAGGTCTTTTTGTCCAAGCTGCTTCATTCCTTCAGCGAGTATCTCCTGCTCATCACGCCATATCTTAGCATTATCAAGGCTATTAAGTGATTGTATTGCTTGCTTGATATCATTTGTTTCAAGATAGTTTAATGCCTGATAAGTATACAAGAAAGTAATTGCGTAATCTGGAATTTCATATGCAGTCTTAATATCATAGTAATCATATGTATTTCTATTTAGAAGAATCTTTTTAGCTTGATCTAGAGACTGTTGCTGAGTTTTAGGTAAAGACCCTATAGCTTTACTATAGGCTTCTATTGAGGCTTTATAATCACTATTTAGCTGTAATAATCTTCCAGATTCTAATTGATTAAGTCTTTTAAGCTGTCTAACGTTACCAATACTACTATTTTTTTTGATTGCTTCGATTACATCACCTTGAACTAGCTCTTTACGTACATGGCTAAATATCCAAGGATAGCTACTAGAAACAAACTCAAGCTTTGTGACATCTTTTTTTGCTGTACTACAAGAATTTAGTAATATTACAAATACACTTATAAATAAAAATCTACTAACATTTTTCATTATGATAACACCAATGCCATGGTTCATATATGAACCCATGGTTATTATTACGTGGGAAACTTAGCTTAAAGCCATATTTATGTGCGTTTTTAGTTAACCACTCAAAAGCATAAGTTTTTTCAAAACTCTCTGTCAAAACTTCTTTTTCATCTCCGGTTGTTAAATCAATAGCTCTACCAGTATGATGTTCGCTCTCTCCTGGCAAAGCATTTACTTTCATAATCTCCTCTAAAGTCTGACCACTGGCAAGTTTTCTATCTATAATTTTCTGCTGATATTCATAGCTTCTAAAACCTGAAACTATAAGTAAACTAACACCATCATTAGTTGCTGCTTGTTTTAGAACTAACCAGGCTTTATAAGTATTTTTTTCTAAAAACAAATCCCGAGCAAAAAAATCTTTACCTGCTGAAATAAGCTCATGCTGTTTTGCTTCTGGAAAAATTATTTTTCTTACCATTTGGCATCTTCTTCTAGTTTTAGCAAGTTGCTAAGATAGTTATGATGTACTGAAATATCACTAATACTATCATCAGCTTTGCGTAAGTTTAGTTTATTAATATCAATGTCAATACTGTTTTTGCTTACTGTTTTGGCTGTTTGCAGACTTAGGTTAGTCTGTCCACCTGTCATAGCCAGGTAAACATCCGCTAACAGCTCACTATCCAATAATGCACCGTGAAAAGTACGATGATCATTTCTAATTTGATATCTCTTACATAAAGCATCAAGGTTATTTTTCTGTAATGGATGTTTTTTTCTAGCTAACTCAAGGCTATCTACTATTTTAGCTACATTTTGCTCTAGTGTTCCGTATTTATTATTTTTTAAGAGACTAAGCTCCCAATTAATAAATGGCACATCAAAAGCAGCATTGTGGATAATTACTTCAGCATCTCTTAAAAAACCAATCATTTCATCGACTTTATCTTCAAAAAGAGGTTTATCTGCAAGAAACTCATTTGTAAGACCATGGATAGCTAAAGCTCCGGCTTCAACTTCATAATTTGGATTACAGTAAAAGTGCAATGTATTTCCTGTGACCCTTCTATCAATGACTTCAACAGCACCAAACTCAATAATTCGATTGCCAATCTTATAATCAAAACCTGTTGTCTCGGTATCTATAAAAACTTGTCGTGACATTCTAAAAATGGTTATATATCATTACTAATGACTAATTATAACAACAGATCACTATAAATATAATGTATAGTTTATAGAAAGATAGTTCTGGGTTTCCTTAAAATTTGAACTACGTGAGTTTATATTAGTATAATCAAGTCCTAACCAAGAACCATAAAATACATTAACTCTAAAGCCAGCGCCATATTGATATGAATAGTTTTTAGTATTTTGAAGAATTTGAGAATAATCAACATATGGGATAACCCTTCTATTAAAAACTGTAGCAGTATAACTTGTTTGTGCAGACCATGATGCTACATTAGCGCCTGAACCTAAAAAGCCATCATATATCAATTTAGCACTTGGAGCTACCGAGCCAAAAAAAGGAACACCTGCAATATTATTTGGGCTAACCGAAGATGAGTTATTAATCCCTCCTACTCCTTTATCAGTTATTAATGCTTCAGCTTCAAAGTTTATATCTGAAACTGCCAAACCATAATTGATATCAAACGTACCAACATTACCACCATTTTTTGTCTGAAATCCTGAAACATTTGAATAAGCTAAACCAAGAAATTGATAATCCCCAGCTTTTTCCATTTGATAAATATACTTACTGTTTAGAGCAAAACCTACTCCACTTTTACTTCCAGCATTTGTGACATTAAAGTAACTATTAGGATTAGCATCTAAAAGCACGGCATTTAAATGTAAATCTTGGGTATGGTAAGAAAGGTTAATATTACCACCTGACTGCATAAAATATGTTCGAGTCAATGTTGGAACATAGTTTGATACTATGTCAAAGTTACCATACATTACTGTTGAATTTGCTACATAGCCAAAAAATGGACTTTCTGAGAGATTACCTAAAATCAGGTATATAGTATTAGGTGTTATATTAAAGCCATTACGATGATCTTGATAAAGCGTAAATCCTGCTAATGCACTAAACCATTTTGAGATAGTTGAAGCTGCATAAGCCTCTATCGAATATGTAAATAATTTAGTTTCACCACCAAGTGGAGCTTTGTTTAATCTTTGCCAGTTAATTACGGCAAGTTTTGCTCCCATGTAGATATAATCATCAGCTAAGATCCCTTGTTGACGTGCTTGTAGCATAAACAGCGGATCACCAGTATCTTGTTGTGTATTTAGCATTGCATGGGTGAAAGTTTCACTAACACGAAAACCATTAAAAAAAGAAGTTTTAATAGCATTAATATTAAGAGCATTATTAATCTTATTATCAAATGTTCTCTTAGCAAGTGCACGTTTTTCACTATCGGTTAATGCTTCACCCTCTTTAACTGATAAATCCTGAATAGCCTGTTGCGCAGCTTTTTCAAGTTGCTCTGAGCTTAAAGGAACGTTATCTTGTATATAAGCCTCATTAGGAAAAACTCTTCTAAATGCATTAGATTCAAGCTTACGAATACTCTCTGGGGAATAATTATTGTTTAAAGAACTAGAAGACTCTGACTGTGCATTTGTCTGATCAGCACTAGCTAGACAAAATGTAGATATTGTAAAAATACTTGCTAGAGCAACTAATTTTCTAAACATGTACTTATAATTCTTCTGTTGAGCCGCTACTATTTTCGATTATGTCAATAATTTGTTGTTGAGTAAGTGACTCACCCTCTTGAATTTCTATATCATCAATCGTATTTGCTACTTTTTTACTAACGATAATTTTCTTACCATTATCTTTGACATAATATGCATAACAAAAACTATAAATAGATATAAAAATTATCAAAAATAGTAATCTTTCAAACTTCATAATAGTTATACTTTTTTTACAAACTGAGACTTTAGTTTAATTGCGCCAAAGCCATCAATCTTACAATCAATATCATGATCGCCTGTAACTAAGCGAATATTTTTTATCTTAGTACCAACCTTTATAACTTGGGAGGAACCTTTTAGTTTTAGGTCTTTTATTATAGCTACTGAATCTCCATCTGCAAGAGAATTTCCATTTGAATCTCTAATTACCAACTCATTAGAACCAGTTTCATCGGCTTGCCATTCATAACCACACTCAGGACAAATCAACAATTGATCATCTTGATAGACATATTCTGATTGACACTTTAAACATAATGGTAAAGTAGTCACAAATCATCCCCACTTTTTTTCATTGTGCTTAATATACCACTATAGCAAATCAATTACTATCTTTATGAGATTTATCTTTTTTAGGCAAAGACAGTAAAATATACTCAAATAAATATTCTTAAATACATAGCCATAATGTTATCTTGCTGAGCAAAACTTTTAGCCTGACCTTTGATATATGTATAACTAAAACCAAGCCAACCGTCAGCAAAAATATTATATCTAAAGCCACTAGTTATAGCTGCTGAATAATTATCTGATGCTTGCTGGATTTGTGAATAGCTAACAAATGGTACAAAATCTTTATTATAAAGATTAGCAGTATAATCAAGTTGTGAAGACCAGCCAAAAACATTACCACCACTAGTTAGAAATTGATTAGTATTTAGATCAGGAAATATTGATGTAGCAAATGCTTCTCTTAGGTTAAAGCCTCCAGAGAGATTAGTAGTTTTTGTAACTCCTTTATCAGTAAAAACAAATTCATTGATAAACTCAAATCTATTAATGTTCATACCAAAATTAAAATCTGCGACACCTATATTATCATTATGCTCATTTGTAAAACCTGATACATTTGAATACGCGGCACCAAGGTACCAATAATCACCAACATTTTGTAAATCTTGGGTATATTTCATATTTACAGAAAAGCCTAACTTAGCATTACCATTATAGGCATTAGCAACTTGTAACAGACTACTTTTTGGTGATGCTAAAAAAACAAAATTTGCTTGCAGTCCATCTTTATTATATGATAAGTTAACATTACCGCCAGACTGCATGAAATACGTACGCGTCAAAGTTGGTATAAAGTTAGTTGTCTCATCAAAATTTCCAAAATTAACAGTTGATAATGCCGCATATGTGTACACAGGTAACTTATTTAAATTACCAACAATAAAGTACACACCACCTGGTGTAGTACTCCATTGCCCATCAATTGCATAAGTATTTAGCGAAGCAAAAATAGATGTCCATTCACCTAAAGTACTTAACATATAATATTCTAAACTGTAATTATTGACAGAATTCGAGGGAATATTATTTCTAGTATACCTACCCCAAGTTGGGTTGAATGAAGCCATTCCACCCAAATACAGATAATTATCTTTTAGTAATCCATTTTGGCGTGATAATAGAATAAATTCAGGATCACCCGTTTCTTGCTGGGTATTAAGCATTGCTTGAGAAAATATTACATTATTATCTATACCATTAAAAAATGGCGGCTTAATTTTATCTGCGTGAGTTATTTTCAGAAGTGTTTTACCAACATCAAAAGTATTACCAGCAACTATAGATTCACCCTCATATTGCTCTACAACATCGACCGCTGAACTATCTGTTTTAATTGCCTTCTTGGCTTTATCAGTTTGGGTAAGCTGCTTTTGAGTATTTATATCATAAACTTGGTCAGCTGCATAGCTATTATAAGTTAGCAAAAACAAACTTAACAAAGTTATAAAAACATTTCTCATCTATACAGCTTAAAGTACCAAGAATTTTTAAAGTTTAGAAATATTTATATGATGAATAATTTTTTATAGATCGACAACGTGATCAGATAAATATTCTGCAACACCTTTAGGCGAAGCTTTCATACCTTGGTCGCCTTTTTTCCAACCAGCTGGGCAAACTTCGCCATGCTCTTCGTGGAATTGTAAAGCTTCTACCATTCTGATAACTTCATCCATATTTCTACCTAATGGCAGATCATTAACTACTTGATGACGTACTACACCAGATTTATCGATTAAGAAAGTACCTCTAAAAGCCATACCACCTGCAGACTGTACATCATATGCTTTAACGATTTCTTGGTTAATATCAGCAACCATAGTATATTTAACTGGGCCGATACCACCATCATTTATTGGTGTATTTCTCCACGCATTATGAGTAAAATGCGAGTCAATTGATACAGAAACAACTTCTACACCAAGCTCTTTAAGCTTAGTTGTTCTTTTATCTAAAGCGATAAGTTCAGATGGGCACACAAATGTAAAATCTAATGGATAGAATACCACAACAGCGTACTTACCTTGAATAGCTTTTGCAAAATCATAGCTATCAACAATCTCACCATCACCTAGAACAGCTGGTGCATTGAATAGTGGTGCTTTTTTACCTACTAATACCATAATTTCATCCTCCATTTAATAAAGTTTTATGGTCAATTTATCTAAATTAGCGCTTGTAATTTTGCTTATTAATTACACTTATGTCAACTCTATTTATCGTATATAATATCGCTAATAATATTGATTTCAGAAAATAATATGCTTTTACCTGTACATAAAAATACTAAATTACTAATTTTTGATTGTGATGGTACTATCGCAAATAACATGGATATCCATATAAATGCATGGCTTAATGTTCTAAAAAATACAAAGGTAGAAATTGAATCCGTAGACTTCGATAAATATAATGGTTTACCTAGCGAATATATTCTAAAAGAAGTTTTTAATTTCGATGATAACCAAACACCTAAAATAGCTGCAGAGATAAAAAAAACGTCTTATGAGCTACTAAGCCAAACAAAACCTATCGAACCTATTGTTGATTTGATTAAATACTATCATAATAGAATACCTATGCTAGTAATATCTGGTGGTAAAAAATTAAATGTATACAAATCTCTTGATGTACTTGGACTTAGAGATTTTTTTGATGAAATTATAACTGCTGATGACAATCATCCAAGTAAAAATACTCCTATAGCTTTTACTATGATTGCAGATAAATATAACTTAAAACCTCGAGAATGTCATGTTTTTGAAGATGGTGTTCCAGGGCTTATAAGTGCTTTACAAGCTGGTATGACAGTTACAGATGTTAGGAATATTGAATTAGATTAAAGAACTTATAATTGCTAAAATAATGACTTAAAATTTTTAGAGCTAGTTTTAAATATGAAAAAAACCATACTTTTAAGCTTAACTTTGTTTTCTTGTCTAGGCTACAGCAATGTTGTAGACACAACTACTTGGAAAACAGCAGATGTAGTAAAAGACTTCAAAACAAAATACTTTTGTAATAAAAATCTCTCTCAGCAGGATTGTGATAAAAACATTAATAATGTTAAACAATATGGTATTGATATTGATTCATTAGGAAATACTGATATCAAGAATATTAAACTTGAGAAGATAACATATCAAACAACAAATACTTTTGCTGCGACAGGTAAGATTACCTCAAACGTATCTGGACTACTAATGCTACCTGATACTAAATCGCCTAGAGGTGTTATCCTATACTATCACCCTACTGTATTTGATAATGTTGGCGTACCATCAAACTTTAGTAAAGATAATCAAACAAGCCTTATTTTTGATGTTACTTATGCTGCTCTATATGCTGCAAATGGTTATATTGTTGTTGCACCGGATTATATTGGCCAAGGTGATGACTACAAAAATTATCATCCTTATGTTTTATACCCTAAACAAACCGTAAATACAGCAGTAGATTTACTAAATGATGTTAGTAATGAAATCCGTAAAAAGTATAATCTAGAAACTAGTGCTACACTTAATCTTTTCTCAGTAGGTTATTCAGAAGGTGGTGGATACTCAATATGGAGCGCTAAGTGCTTAGGATGGCGAGGTAACTGTAAGGGGGTTAATAAACTAGATAAACTCTACAGATATCGAGCCGCTGCAGGTTTAAGTGGTGCATATGATATAAGCGATACAACTTTAAATTTTATGACCGATGATAATGATTCACAAAAATATGCACTACATAGCAAGCTTGCTACATCTATACTAAAACCAGGATTAATGGCTAATACATTAATGAGCTATCTATACTACAGCAATATATCAAAAAGTATTTCTGTAAATGACTTTGATAAAGGTTTTTTTGAAATGCAGTGCTCTACTTTTCCACAAGAAAAATGTAATATTGCTGGTAAACATTATACTTTTAAATCATTATTTCTACAAAAACATATTCCAAATATAGCATTTGCTGGGGCAATATTTAATAGTGCCTTATACAAAAAATATCCTCATCAGCAATCAGCTTCTCATTATGCTATACCAACTGGTAATAACTCAATGTATGACTTATTTAATGAGAAAATTTTCTCTAATTCAGAACTTATCAAAACTATGAAAGCTGCCGATATAGTTGATTTTGGCGAAAGAACAAGAACTCCTTTATACTTATTTGCTCTTAAAGAAGATTCTATAGTGACGCGACTTAACTATGATAAATTCATGAAAAACGCTAATGCAATCGTTAATGGCTTTGTTTTAGATAATAATAAAATTTTAACTAATACTACAGATTGGCTACCTGTTCAACTAGATATAAATGAAGTTGATCACGTCACTGGTGAAACTTATGCTAATCTATTTGCCTATAATTACATAAACGATTTAAACAAGGTGTATTCATAAATTATGATAAATGCTATCACACAAAGAACAGCAATCTTAGTTAATGATAATGGTTTGGAAAAACTTGAGAATGCTAATATCTTTATTGCCGGATGCGGCGGTGTTGGTTCTTTTGTAATCGAAGCTCTTGCTAGAGCTGGTATTGGTAAATTGACAATCGTTGATATGGATATCGTTGACCCATCTAATATTAATCGTCAACTCGTTGCGCTGCACAGCACTATAGGTATGCCAAAAGTAGAAGTCATGCGACAACGCATAATAGATATCAATCCACAATGTCAAGTTAGTGCTCTGCAAACATTTATAAATCCTGAAAATAGCCAAGATTTACTTACTCAACAAAACTATGATTATGTCATCGATGCTATAGACACTCTAAATGCAAAAGTAAATTTAGTCAAAACTGCTCATGAATTAGGTATCAAAACGATATCAAGTATGGGAGCAGGTGGTAAAACTGATCCAACTCAAATAAAAGTAGCTGATATCTACAATACTGATGTTTGTGCCCTAGCCAGAGCTATGCGAACACGCCTAAAAAAACAAAAAGTGAAAAAAGGCATCAAAGCAGTATTTTCAACTCAAAAAAGTATCGCACCGCTACCACCAAAAAATCCAGAGACTAACCAACAAGGTAGATCTAGAGCAACGAATGGTACGCTAAGTTATATGCCATCTTTATTTGGTTTGACTATAGCAGGGATTGTAATTAAAGAAATAGTTGGAGATGATTTTAACCAATAAAAAAATATAAAACACTAGAAATAATCTTATATATTCCTTACCCTTTATATTATCAATGATTACTTAAGCTAATATTATGTTGATGAAACTTGGTTTTAGATACTTTGTAGTAACTCTATTTTGCTTATTATTACTAAGCTGCTCCGAAACAACAAATATAGATACTAATGCAGGGGTATGTGAAATACTCAAACAGCATCCTAACTGGAGAAAATCACTCAAACAAACCCAAGCGAAATACAAACTTGAGCCAGCCTTTGTTATGGCTTTGATTTATCAAGAGTCGCGTTTTGATGCAAATGCAAAAAACAAATATTCATCAGCTTATGGATATGCCCAAGTAATAGATAGTACTTGGAAACACTTTCAACAACAAATCAAATCAAATGCTAAGCGTAATAACTTTGATGATAGCGTAGAATTTATTGGCTGGTACATGGCACAACTCTCAAAAATTTTAAATATCAAAATGACAGATTATTCAGATTTATATATGGCTTATATGCTCGGAGCAACTGGATTTAAGCGCTACAAGGCAGGTACTTTAAAGAACCATATTAAAATTGCTCAAGACAAAAAAATTGCTTTAAAGGTTAAAGATTATACAAATCTATATAAGTCTCAGCTAAGAAAGTGTCCACTATAAAAATCAAATTAAAATCTATATGCAAGTGTAGTCATTACTTTTGATTGTAATTTCATAACAGCTTTTACTGCTTTGGGTAACCTCTTACCACCTGCTTTTTCTGCTTCAACGGCATGTTCTGACTCATCAATATACATCTGTTTGAGAATTTCTCGTGAGCGATTATCATTCACAGGCAAACTTTTTAGATGTGAATCAAGGTGTTTCATTACTTGCTTTTCAGTCTCAACTACAAAACCATAACTCAAGCCATCACTGATAGATCCAGCAACTGCACCGATACCGAATGAAGCCCAATACCAAAACGGATTAAGTAAACTAGGTTTAGCTCCTAGTTCTTGAAGTCTCTCACCACACCATGCTAAATGATCATATTCTTCAGCAGCAGCATGATATAAATGCTCTTTTGTTTGCGGTGATTTAGCTACACTTGCTTGCCCTCTATATAAACCTTGAGCACAAATCTCACCAGTATAGTCAACTCTCATCAAACCAGCTGAATGTTTTTTTTCAACTTCGGATAATTTTCCATCTATAGCAACAGTGCTAGGAGATTTTCTATTTGGATTTAGTGGAGCTTTTGTAAATCTAGCATAACTATCAAACTCTTCGATAACTCTATCTAAAAATGATAACTTTCTCATAATTTAAATCCCAATTAGTAAAAACCATACAATGCGTTAGCTGCAACAAGTGCAAATAATATATTAAGTATTAGAAATATCCAACCAACTGTATAACCTTCTTGGATAGAAAATACCGCATAAATTGCCAGAACAATACCACATACTACCATTGGTTCATTTCTACCTAAGAGTATACCTAGACATAACGCAACTAATCCTATAAAAGCACATATTCTAGCAATGTTTAATTTATGTCTAGAGAAGTAGTAGATAGCGAACACAAATGCTAGGAATATAAATACTAGTAAATTATATATTGCAGCTAAATTATAAAAAACCATAATAGCACTAAGAAATGCTATACCTTGTAAACCGGTAAAAAAAGGCTCTTTTTGGATAGCTGCCGACAAAAACAAGAAAAAAGTAGCGAAGAAAACTATAAGATTTTTTTGTGCAATATCAGTTTCTGTTAAACCAAACATAAATATAACCAATCCGATAATACCTATAGCTAAACCAAGATTATTTGTAATTTTCTTGAACATCAATATTAGTTAATAAGTTTATTTGAATACAATTATAATTATAAACTATAAAGCTTACAAAACTTTTCATTGAATAACAGCTAAACTATTAGTTATAATTATTAATATCTTATTTTGATTCAATTTTTAGCACAATAAAGGAGATTTTGATGGCTAGAAAAAAAATAGCACTTGTTGGTGCCGGCAATATTGGTGGTACACTGGCTCACTTAGCACTTATCAAGCAGTTAGGTGATGTAGTTCTTTTTGATATAGCTCATGGTATGCCAAATGGCAAAGCTCTTGATTTATTACAGACTTGCCCTATCGAGGGAGTTGATTTTAAAGTTAGAGGCACAAATGATTACAAAGATCTAGAAAATTCTGATGTTGTGATCGTAACAGCAGGTGTTCCGAGAAAGCCTGGTATGTCTCGTGATGACTTACTTGGTATTAATATTAAAGTAATGCAAACAGTTGGTGAAGGCATTAAACACAACTGCCCTAATGCTTTTGTAATATGTATCACAAATCCACTAGATATTATGGTAAATATGTTACAAAAGTTCTCAGGTGTACCAGATAACAAAATCGTTGGTATGGCTGGTGTTTTAGATTCTGCTAGATTCAGAACATTTTTAGCAGATGAACTAAATGTATCAGTACAACAAGTACAAGCATATGTAATGGGTGGTCATGGTGATACTATGGTACCTCTTACTAAAATGTCTAATGTTGCTGGCGTATCATTAGAACAACTAGTTAAAGAAGGCAAACTTAAACAAGAGCGCTTAGATGCAATAGTATCTAGAACTAGAAGTGGTGGTGGTGAAATTGTTGCTTTACTTAAAACAGGCTCAGCATATTATGCTCCAGCTGCTGCAGGTATTCAAATGGCTGAAAGCTTCTTAAAAGATAAAAAGATGATTTTACCTTGTGCTGCTAAAGTAAAAGCTGGTATGTATGGTCTTGATGAAGATCTATTTGTTGGTGTTCCAACTGAGATTTCTGCAAATGGCGTTAGACCTATCGAAGTAGAGATTTCTGACAAAGAAAGAGAACAATTACAAATATCTATAAACGCTGTAAAAGATCTTAATAAAGCAGCTGCTGAAATTTTAGCAAAATAATTTTTTAAGATATTTTAGACAGTAAGCATTGTACTGTCTACATCTTATAACTGACTCACCAATGTCAAGTACAATATTTGACTTTTTAGTATTCTAAAATTTGAAAAAATTGATAAAATTTTACTAGGAATAAATAGTTATACTAATTTAGTATAGTATTACTATAAAGTTAGTATATACGCATTTTTAATAGGGTTTTATCATGTCTAATCAAAACTATCTTGGCATTAATATTGATTTATCCAGAGATTGTGAGCTTTCGGAACAAGCTCAACAACTACTGACAAATTATTATTGCTTACAAAATGAACCCTCTCCTCAATATGCTTTTGCACGAGCTGCTGTTGCTTACTCGTTTGGGGATATGAACCTAGCTCAGCGTATTTATGATGCAGCAGCTAAAGGTTGGTTCATGTTTGCTTCACCTGTGCTTTCTAATGCTCCTCTTCCAGGCGCAAAAGTCAAATCTTTACCTATTAGTTGTTTTTTATCTTATGTGCCAGATTCATTAGAAGGGCTTATTGAACATTCATCTGAGCTTAGATGGTTATCAGTAAAAGGTGGTGGTGTTGGAGGACACTGGTCTAGTGTTCGCGCGGTATCTGATAAAGCTCCTGGACCTATCCCTTTTATGCATACAGTAGATGCTGATATGGTTGCCTATAGACAAGGTAAAACTCGTAAAGGCTCATATGCAGCATATATGGACATATCACATCCTGATATAATTGAGTTTTTAGGTATTCGTGTACCTACTGGTGATGTAAATAGAAAGTGTTTAAATTTACATCATGCTGTAAATCTTACTGATGACTTCATGAAAGCAGTCGCAAATGATCAAGATTGGAAACTTATTGATCCAGATGATAAAACAGTAAGAGATGTTATAAAGGCTCGTAAAATTTGGGAAACTATATTAGAAACTCGTTATCGCACAGGTGAACCATACCTAAACTTTATTGACACAGCTAACAAAGCTTTACCAAAATCTCAAAAAGATCTTGGCTTGACAATCAAAGGCTCAAATCTATGTAATGAGATTCATTTAGTTACAGATGAAAAACGTACAGCCGTATGTTGTTTATCTTCTGTAAATTTAGAAAAATATGATGAATGGAAAGACACTTCTCTTATCAGAGATCTGATTAGATTTTTAGACAATGTATTACAATTTTTTATAGATCATGCTGGTGATGAAATTGCTAAAGCTAGATATAGCGCTTCGCGTGAAAGAAGTCTAGGTCTAGGGGCTATGGGGTTTCATTCTTATTTACAGCTTCATCGTGTACCTTTTGAATCTCAAAAAGCAAAAGAAATTAATGAAGAGATATTTAAGCGTATCAAAGAACAAGCACTAGAAGAAACTCTAATACTTGGTGCTGAAAAAGGCGAAGCTCCAGATATGGCAGGAACAGGACGTAGAAACGCTCATTTACTTGCTATAGCTCCTAATGCCAATAGTTCACTTATCTTAAATACCTCTCCAAGTATTGAACCTTGGAAAGCAAATGCTTTTACCTCTAGAACAAGAGTTGGCTCACATCTTAATAAGAACAAATATCTAGAACAAGAGCTAGAAAAAATTGGTAAAAATACAGAACAAGTTTGGTCGGATATTATTACTAATGGCGGCTCAGTTCAACAACTAGAGTTTCTTAGTAAAGAGTTAAAAGAAGTATTTAAAACTGCTATTGAAATGGATCAAGATTGGTTAGTCTATCTAGGTGGTGAACGCCAAAAATATCTATGCCAAGGACAATCATTAAATGTATTTTTCCCAGCTGGAGCATCGCGTGGATATCTTCACAAAGTACACTTTAATGCTTGGAAATATGGTTGTAAAGGTTTATATTATCTAAGAACAGAGACTTCAAATAGAGCTGAGAATATTTCTAAAAAAGTCGAGAAAAAAAGACTTGTCGAGTTCTCAGAGATTAAGCAGTCTGAAAATGAGTGTATCGCTTGTGAAGGATAAATTATGAAAGTAAAAATATATACTAGAAATGGTTGTCCATATTGCGTTTGGGCAAAACAATGGTTCGAAGAAAATGATATAACCTTCGATGAAACTATAATTGATGATTATGCTCAACGTTCTAGGTTTTATGATGAAATGAACCAAAGTGGCAAAGTTATCTTCCCTATTTCAACAGTGCCACAGATATTCATAGATGATGAACATATAGGTGGCTTTACAGAGCTTAAGGCTAATGCTGATAAAATTTTAAACAAAAAATAGGTTAATATGGTAGAAGTAAAAATATACACAAAAACAAATTGTCCTTTTTGTGATCTTGCAAAAAGTTGGTTTGGTGCTAATGATATCCCTTTTACGCAGATATCACTTGATGATGATGTTAAAAGAGCCAAATTCTATGCTGAAGTAAATAAAAATATTCTTCTTGTAGAAGAACACATCCGAACCGTACCACAGATATTTGTTGGCGATGTACATATAGGTGGTTATGATAATCTTATGGCTCGAGCTGGTGAGGTGATTGCACGTGTTAAAGGTTCATCGTTAACTACTTTCTCAAAAACATACAAACCTTTTAATTATCCTTGGGCTGTCGATCTTACTGTAAAACATGAGAAAGCTCACTGGATAGAAGATGAAATTGATCTTTCTGAAGATGTCACAGATTGGAAAAATGGTAAAATAACCAAAGTTGAGAAAGAATATATTACTAATATTTTAAGACTTTTTACCCAGTCTGATGTTGCAGTTGGTCAGAACTATTATGATCAGTTTATTCCCTTATTCAAAAACAATGAAGTAAGAAATATGCTTGGTTCATTTGCAGCTCGTGAAGGTATTCACCAAAGAGCATATGCGCTGCTAAATGATACTCTAGGCTTACCTGACTCAGAATATCATGCTTTTTTAGAGTATAAAGCAATGACTGATAAAATTGATTTCATGATGGATGCAGACCCTACTACGCGTCGTGGTCTAGGATTATGTCTTGCTAAGACAGTATTTAATGAAGGCGTAGCTTTATTTGCGTCTTTTGCGATGCTACTTAATTTCCAACGTTTTGGCAAAATGAAAGGTATGGGCAAAGTAGTTGAATGGTCAATTCGTGATGAGTCAATGCATGTCGAAGGTAACGCAGCACTATTTAGAATTTACTGTCAAGAAAATCCTTATATAGTTGACAATCAATTCAAAAAAGAGATCTATCTAATGGCTAGTAAAGCTGTTGAACTTGAAGATAAATTTATTGAACTAGCTTATGAGCTTGGTACTATCGAAGGTCTCAAAGCTGATGAAGTTAAGCAATATATTCGCCATATTACTGATAGACGCTTAAATCAGCTAGGATTAAAAGAAATCTATAACATTGAGAAAAATCCATTAACATGGTTAGAATGGATACTAAATGGTGCAGATCATACTAACTTCTTTGAAAACCGTGTCACTGAATATGAAGTTGCTGGTTTGACAGGTAGTTGGGATGAGGCTTATGGCGCCTAATTCTGATTAATATTTTCTAATTCTTCGAGTGCTACAAACCAGTCTAATTCAATTTCTTCAATTTTTACTTTTAAATCAGAGTGCTCAAGCAAAGTCTGTTGTAATTTTTCTTTATCATCATACAAACTTTGATCTTGAAGAGTATGTTGCATTTGTAAATCTTGGTGTTGCAACTTCTCTAATGCTCTTTCAAGTTTTTTAATTTTATCCTGAAGTGGCTTAAGTTGCTTTCTTTTATCTGCAGATAGTTTTCTATCTTGCTTTTTAGAATTATTACTAGACTGTACTGGTGATGTATCATTCTGTGTTTTTTTAATCTCGAGAATATACTTATAATAATCTTTCATATCACCATCAAAAGGTTTAACCTGCCCTTCACCAACAAGCATATATTCATCAACTGTTGATTCTAATAAAAATCTATCATGCGAAACTAATATTATAGCTCCTTGGAAACTCTGCAATGCCAAAGTTAAAGCCTCTCGAACACCAATATCTAAGTGGTTTGTTGGTTCATCTAGTAACAGAAAGTTAGGCTCTTGATATACAATCATTGCTAGAGCTAATCTAGCTTTCTCACCACCAGAAAAGGTTCCTGCCTTTGCCAAAGCCTTATCGCCCACAAAGTTAAAACTGCCTAAAAAAGTTCTAAGCTTTTCTTGAGTTGCTTGCGAGTCTAGACGTTGCATATGTAATAATGGCGAAGCTTCAGAGTCAAGCATATCTAATGAATGTTGAGAAAAGTACCCTACTCTAAGATTTGGATGTTTTTCTATCTTACCTGATAAAATGTCTATATCACCAATAAGAGATTTAATAAGTGTTGATTTACCAGCTCCATTTAGACCTAATAGACCTATACGCATTTCATTATAAATATTTAGTTTTACGTTATTAAGAATTTTTTTATCACCATAACCAAGATCAGTATTTTGTAAACTGACCAAAGTACCTCCGAGACGCTCTTTAACCTGCTTAAATTCAAAGCTAAATTCAGAATCTGACTTAACAGCCTCTATTCGCTGTATTTTTTCTAACATCTTGACACGACTTTGTGCTTGTTTTGCTTTTGAGGCTTTAGCTTTAAATCTATTTACAAAACTTTCTAAATGAGCAATATGCTTTTGTTGTTTCTCAAACTGCTTTTGTTGGAGTACTTTTTGCTCATAAGACTGCTTTTCATAAGATGAATAGTTACCAGTATAAGTATCTATATTCTTATTATCGATATGAAATATTTGCTTCACAACATTGTCTAAAAAGATTCTATCATGTGAAATAAGTAGTAAAGAACCTTTATATTCTTGTAGATACTCTTCTAACCATAGTACAGCATCTAAATCTAAATGGTTGGTGGGTTCATCAAGTAATAAAATATCTGACTCTTGCAGCAGTGCTTGAGCAAGATTTAGGCGTATTTGCCAACCACCTGATAGCTCTTTCACCTTTTGCTGGAGTTGACTAACGCTAAAACCTAAACCTGAGAGCAGTTTACCAGCTTGAGACTCTATTGCATAGCCTCCTAAAGATTCATATTCTTCATGATATTTTGAGTAATCTACAAAGTTCTCAGACTCTAAAGATTTTTGCATTTGGATCTTCAATTGTTTTAAAGATTCTATACCATTGACTACATAATCTATGACTTTAGCTTCGAAATCATCGACCTCTTGCTTAACAGTAACTATGCGAGTATTTTTAGCAATCTCAATATCGCCTTTATCTGGTGTTAGATTACCTTGTATAAGATTGAAAAGTGTAGTTTTGCCCGTACCATTTTTACCCACAAGACCTATTTTTTGATTAGGGAAAATTGAGAAATTAATACTATCAAAAAGCTCTTTTATCTCTACTTGATAAGATACGTTTTTAAAAAAAATCATATTAGTTATACTTTTTATATTTATTAGCGCTAATTATATACTCTATGATTTAATATAAAAATGGCTTGTTTTACGGTATTATCTCTAAATAATATTTTAATAAAAAAATTATGTTAGAAATAGTAACTATTTTATATGATGATTTTGGGAAACCCTAGATGTATTTGGTCCGATTGAAGTCTTCGGGAGTTTTAAGGATGTTTTTAAAATTAACTATTATTCGATTAATGGTGATATTGTCAGTAGTAGCCAAGCAGTAGAAATAAATACTAAAGATTTCTCCCAGATAACAGCAAAAGAATATGTTCTATTTATACCTGGTGGTATCGGTACTCGACAACTAATTAATGATAAAAATCTAATAGCAAAACTTACTAAATTAGCAATTGATGCCAAATATATGTTTACAGTATGTACAGGATCATCTTTATTTTCACAAACAAACCTGCTAAATGGTAAAAAAGCCACTTCTAATAAAAAAGCTCTTAACTGGACAAAATCGATCGCACCTAATGTGATATGGATAGATAGAGCGAGATGGGTTAAAGATGGTAACATTTACAGTAGCTCAGGAGTTAGTGCTGGGATAGATATGAGCTTAGGCTTTATTGCAGATTTGCTAGGTTATCAAGTAGCTAAACAAAAAAGTATCGAGATAGAATACTCATGGCAAGAAGATCCAAATATTGATGAATTTGCTGATTTTTATAAATAAAACCATGGCTAAAGTAAGAAAAATCATACATATTGATATGGATTATTTCTTCGCTCAAGTAGAGGAAAAAGCAAATCCAAGTTTAAAAGATAAGCCATTTGCTGTAGGCGGTATAAACCCAAATCGTGGAGTAATATCCACGTGTAATTATATTGCTAGAGAATATGGTGTACGCTCTGCTATGCCTACAGCAATCGCTATGCAGAAATGTCCTAATCTAATACTTTTAAATACTGATTTTGCAAAGTACAAAGCTGCATCTGCTATTATTAGAAATATATTTTACTCTTTTACAGATAAGGTTGAGCCCTTATCTCTTGATGAAGCATATCTAGATGTCACAGATGTTAGAGAATATAAAAATAGTGCAACTCTGATTGCTCAAGCTATCAAACAAGAGATTTTCAACAAAACTGGGCTTACAGGTTCAGCAGGAGTTGCTCCAAACAAGCTACTCGCAAAGATAGCTAGTGATATAAATAAGCCCAATGGATTATATGTAATCACTCCTGAGCAAGTTAATAATTTTATCAAAGATCTACCAGTTAAGAAACTTTTTGGGGTTGGTAAAGTCTGTCAAGAAAAACTAAAAAGCATGAATGTCGAAACTTGCTTAGACTTGCAGCGACTAAGTTTAGCTATTCTTATAGATAAGTTTGGTAAATTTGGTAATAACTTATATAACTATGCTAGAGGAATAGATAATCGCGAAGTTAATCCTATTCACATCCGTAAATCTGTAAGTGTAGAAAATACATACTTAGAAGATCTAAAAACTCTCGAAGCTTGCTTAGAAAAATTACCTAGTTTATATGATAAATTAACTAGCCGTATGTCAGAAGAGCACTATAAATCTATAGTTGGCATTGTTGTCAAATTTACAGACGTTAGATTTAACAAAACCAGTCTAACTAGAGTAGCCAAATTTCTAGATAAACAAACTCTAAAAAATCTAATAACCGAGTTATATCAAAAACAAAGTCAGCCTATTAGACTGATTGGCATAGGTGTAAGACTTGGCGAGGCTGATGATAGACAACTAAATTTAACATTATGTTGAATCATCTAAAAATAAAACTATAGCTCAAATAAGCTAAAATTAGTATGTCATATGTCATTCTATAATTCTTTAAAATATACTTTTTAAGATATCTTATTATTAAATTATCTTAAGCTCTAGAACTCTTATTTTAGATATAGCTTGGATATACTCTTAGCTAAGTTCCATGAACAAAACTTTTGCATAAATATGTTAAGTGTAAATGATTTTGTGAAACAAATAAGACACTTAACATGTATCGAATATTATATATCAGAATCAAATTGGTCAACTATTTTAACTTTGTTTACAAATCAAAAAGGTTTACATACAAAAGATACAGCTAAGCTTAGAAAATTTATAGAAGCAGTCTTTTATATTCTAAAAACAGCTACCCAATGCAAATACCTTCATAAAGATTATGGTGATAGTAGAGCTATTCTCCCATAGAGTGTTATATATATTTGCCTAACAAAGGGATTTGGAATAATCTAATGACCTATTATTTTAGGATTAGCAAGCACTTTGATTTGGCTTTGATAAGTTTTTGTTCATAGAACCTATTTAACACTATAATTCTCATCAAAAGTTTTTACATTTAAATCTAGATATTAACACTTGTCCCACCTATACCTCTTGGTTGATTGTTTTGAAAACCTCCTTGAGGACCATTCATCATCATCTGTCTATTAAGAGATTTATCTTCGTCACTAATTATAAGGTTATTTCTAATATTTGTTGGTTCTGGCGTAGCTAAATTAGCTAGATTAGGATTTTCATCTTCCTTATCTTTATCTGTATTTTTCGTATCATTTTTAGAGTTATTAAGCTGTTTAGTAGAATTATTATCAGCTGGATTTTGTTTAGAATATTTTTTAGTTGCTCTGGGAGATTGTAGATCATCTTCTGAAATGCCACCTAAATGCTTTCTAGTTACTTGTGGTGCTTCTTGTTTATTTCTTTGATTAATAATTTGACGATGAGACTGCATATTACGTACTGAATCACGTGATATAGGTTGCTGTGGTACATTTGCAGCTCTTGGCACTGTATTACTCATATTAGCAACATTTGAAGTAACTTTAGTACTATCAAGCTGTGAAATATCGTTAGGATCATCAAAGCTAAATGCTGGCGCCACAAATATAAAACTTAATATAGATGTCAATATAAGCTTCTTCATCAAAAAATACCTCTTTTTTATTATAAGTTTTGCTTAATTATATTTTCTAATTCAATTGTATCTTTTGTAAATAATCTAATCCCCTCTGCTAATTTATGAGTAGCCATAGCATTTTCATTCATTAACCAGCGAAAATCTGCTTCGCTAATTTGTGGTGATTGAGTAACAACGTCATTATTTTTTGTTAATTTAACTTCTAAGTGTTCATCACGATTTTTAAGCTCCTCAAGTAAAGCTGGAGATATAGTCAAAGCATCGCAGCCAGCTAAAGCGATAACTTGCTCAACATTTCTAAAGCTAGCACCCATAACTATTGTCTTAAAACCATGACTTTTGTATAAATTGTATATTGCTTTTACAGAATTAACACCATCATCATCGCTAGTTGCTGGATAAGTTTTTAAATTATTTTGCTGCATTTGCCAATCTGTAATTCTACCTACAAATGGCGAGACTAGATATACACCTGCCTCAGCACATGCTTGGGCTTGAGCCTTATCAAAAATAAGCGTAAGATTACAGTTAATACCTTCTTTTTGTAATATTTTTGCAGCTTTAATACCTTCCCATGTCGCAGCAATTTTTATCAAAACTCTATCTTTTGAGATACCATTAGACTCATATCTTGCAATAATCCTTTTAGCATAATCAATAGTTGCTGCGCTATTAAATGATACTCTAGCGTCTACTTCACTTGATACTTTACCCTCGATGACATCAAGTATTTTGACACCAAAGCTAACTAAAATCTCTATAGCTATTTCTTTGACAAGGTCATCACTGTTAAGATTTGGATTATTAGTTTTTACTTTACTAATAGTTTCTGCAACTAATTTGGAATATTTTTGCTCTTTTACGGCCTTAAGAATTAAGCTTGGATTTGTTGTAGCATCAACTGGCTTGTATTTTTTGATTAACTCAAAATCTCCAGTATCTGCAACTACCATTGTTACTTGCTTGAGCTGTTCTAATAATGATTTTTGCATGATTATTTTATAATTTATATACTCTTTATATAAAGTATACAACTTCAGATGTATTAGTAAATAAACTAATTATGTTTATATACTAAAAAATATAACTTACTGAAGTGTGGTATTAATATCAATTGATTAATTTAAGCTGGAAACTTATCCTTAAGCATCTCAAACATAGCTCTAACAGCCATCATTTCACCACCTTTAGGTTTACCTGGCGTAGAGCTAATATTCCATGCCATCATATCAAAATGAATCCATGTAGGTGCATCTTTTATACCAACAAAATGCTCCATAAATAATGCTGCTTTTACTGCTCCAGCAAATGGTGATAAATCACAATGTGAAATATCCGCGAATTCCGTTTCTAAACTTTTTCTATAACAATGAGCTAATGGTAGACGCCAAACCTGATCTTGCGTCGCCTGAGCATACTTATATACCTGGTTAGCTACATCATCATTATTACAGAAAAATGCTGCAATCTCAGGTCCAACTGCAACTCTAGCTGCTCCTGTAAGTGTTGAAAAATCAATTAAATAATGAGGTTTTTTCTGTGCTTCTTCATATAGTGGTTCAGCTAAAATTAAACGCCCTTCAGCATCTGTGTTAGTAACTTGTACGCTAGTACCATTTTTCATTTTAATAATATCACTAGGTCGATATGATTTTGCATCTATAGCATTTTCAACTGTGGGAATTACCAAGCTTAATCTGATAGGTAGTTTATACTTCATAATCATATACGCAAGACCAATAGCATTAGCACTACCACCCATATCTTTGTGCATCAGTTGCATTGCTGATGATGGTTTGACATCTAAACCACCTGTATCAAAAGCCACACCTTTACCAACTATTGATACTTTAGGATGAGTTATATTACCCCAGTTTAATCGCACAAGTCTAGGAGCTCTATGACTACCTTTACCGACAGTATAAATACCCATATAACCTTGCTCAATAAGTTCTTCACCAACTATTTCTTCAAAATCAGCAGCAAACTCTTTGGCTAATTGTTGTATCACATTAGCAATATCAGCTGGCCCCATATCTTCGGCTGGAGTAGTAATCATATCCCTAACTAAATAATTAGCTTCTATAGTTGCTAATATATGCTGGTATTGTTGTGGTAAATATAATTTCACTTTTAACTGTTGTATTTTAGATTTGTATTTCTCAAATTTATAACTTCCTAAAGCAAAACCTATATGATAGAGTGATAAGTCAGTTACATCACTATATTCGATATGATAATTTCCTTGTGCTAGCTGATTTGGTAGATTTGCAATACCAAACATATCCTCAGATACAAGACAAATTACTTTTTGAATATTTCCTAAATTATCTGGAACAGTAATAATCTTTGTTTTTTCATCAAACTGCTTAATAAAATTCTGTAAAAAACTATCTTGACTGCTAAGCCAACTTGTAAAGTTATCCTTATTAATCACAAAAATTGGCAGAGAATTACTTTGCTTATGTTGTGTAAAACACTCTAATTTGGTTGATATATACATCTTTATAGCTCCACGTCTTGACCTAATAGTAACCAATTATTAAAATCTTGCACTGTTTTTGCTGTTAAAATACCAGCTGTTTTGTATAGACTTAGAAATCCCATAATATAATCAAATTCAGTATTGTTAAGTTGAATAAGAAATTGATAGTATTGGTTTAAAAGAATGAAATACTGAGTAATAGTTGTTGTACCTTGCTCATAGCGTTCTTTATATTTCTCATAGGCAATCTTAGCTGCTGCAACAGATTTACGCAACGATTCTATTTCTTTTTTCTTAAGTTGAACAAATCTAAAGGCATACATCGCATCATTCTGCGCTACCCTCCCAGTTTGAATCATAGTAAACTCAGATGATTGATAATCATAAGCTGCTTTTTTCAACTGAGCATAATCTGTACCACCGGCAAAAATATTCCAAGTCAAATTAATCCCAAAATAAAATGCATTTATCGTGCCTTTAGATGGTAAAAAGTTATCAAATACTGGATTACCAAGTGAACTAACATCATTAAAACCAGGCGAATATTTAACTTCAAAGTTAACTTTAGGCATAAACGAGCTTGTAGCTGATTGATAATCATAATACTTACTTTCTTTAGTATGAACAGAACCTAAATATGATGGGCTGCTACGCATTGTTAGCTCTTCCCAACCTTCTTCTGTATTAGGTGATGGTTGTTTAATTTTAAAATCATTGTTATATAAAACTACATCATCATCATTATTAGTAAATTTACGTAATTCTGCGCGGGCAACCTTTTCTTCCCTCTCTGCAGCTGCATAATCAGCTTCAGCTATATAATAGTTAGCCTTAACAGTTTCATAATCTGCAACGTCTGCAGTACCAGCTTTGAACTTACTTTCAAGCTCATTTAAGCTTTGTTTGTTTGATTTCAAATTATATGAGTTATACTGAACGTTTTTTATTGCTTTAGCAAGATTGAAATAAGCATAACTTACATCATATAAGAATTGTTGATAACTTGTTCTATAATCCTGTTGGGCAAACTGTGCTGTTTCTTCAGCTGATTGTAAATCCTTATATGCACCATAATCATATAATGGCTGTGTCAACGTTACCAAGCCTTGAATCGAATCAAAACGCCCACCAGCAATATCACCATCAGCTATCGTTCTTTGGTCTAAAATATTTGTTGCTGTAATTGAACCACCGATATCTATACTTGGTAATAATCTACCTAACTGAATCGCCGGGCTCATTTGTCTTGAGTTAAGCTGAAAGCCAATAAATTTATACTGTGGTGAATTATTTATTGATTGCTTTATCGTGCTAGTATAGTCAGCTACAGGATTAGCTATACTACTAACACAATAAGCAAATATACCCAACGATATTAATAAATATCTACGCACTACTTCCAAGCCACCACTACTTTTTTATATTATTTAAAATAAATTTTTCTACTTGAGATAAAGCCTGATCTATATTCGCAGAGTTATTACCACCACCTTGAGCCATATCAGCACGACCGCCGCCCTTACCATCAATATGACTACTTAGCTCTTTAGCAATATCTCCTGCCTTAATCAAAGTTGTCATAGCATTACTAACACCAATTACAAACTGTACCTTGTCGGCATTAGTTGTAGTTAAAACCACGATTACCTTAGTATTTTTTGACTTATAATCATCGATTTTATCACGCAGTGTTTTGACATCAACACCATCAACATTAGCAACAACAACTTTTATATCACCAATATTAGTTTCTTTGATATCATTACTAGAGCCTGACAATAATTCTTTTTTAAGTTTAGCAATTTGCTTATCTTGATTCTTTATCTGCTCAAGCATTGACTTTAGTTTATCTATCAAATTAGCATCATTTGCTTTGAGACTATCTTTAATCGCTACAATTTTATTTTCATTGGTAAAAGTATGTCTTATAGCCTTATCTGCTGTAACTGCCTCTATCCTTCTAATTCCTGAAGCTATACCGCTTTCAGAAATTATTTTAAATAAACCTATATCACCAGTATAAGCAACGTGCGTGCCACCACATAGCTCTATAGAAAAATCGCCCATAGATATTACACGTACTATATCACCATATTTTTCGCCAAATAAAGCTTGTGCACCTAGTGACTTAGCTTTTTGTTGCGATGTTTCTATAGTTGCTACAGGATAATTAGCACGTATCTGCTGATTTACCAAAAGTTCTATTTGTTCTATTTCACTACGAGAAATCGCTTTATCATGAGTAAAGTCAAATCTTAGTCTATTTTCATCAACAAGTGAACCTTTTTGTTCAGCATGATTACCTAAAACTACTTTTAAAGCTTTATGTAATAAATGAGTAGCACTATGATTGGCTGCAGTAGCAAGTCTAGGTTGATCACTTACCTGTGCAGTTAGCTCATCATTTACACTTAAGCGACCTTTTACTAACTTACCAATGTGTAAAATTGCCTCACCAGACTTTTGGACATCCTCAACTATAAACTCAAAGCCAACACCTTCAAGGACACCTTTATCACCTGCCTGGCCACCAGACTCTGCATAAAAAGGAGTTTTATCTAAAACAACAACAGCTGATGCTTCTTCAGTAATGCTATCAACTAATTGACTATCATGATATATCTCTAAAACTTTTGCATCTTCTATCAGTGTTGAATATCCTCTAAATTCTGATTTAACTTGAGAGTTAATCAAAGTATTATAATCAACATTAAATTTTCCAGCCTCTTTAGACCTTTGCTTTTGAACCTGCATTTGTGCTAAAAATACTTGTTCATCAACTTTTAAGCCCTTTTCTCTTGCCATATCTGCAGTTAAATCAAAAGGGAAACCATAAGTATCATACAACTTAAAAGCCACTTCACCAGATACTGTATCACCTTTTAGATTTTCTATTTCAGCATCAAATATTTTTATGCCGTTTTCAATAGTTTTCAAGAAAAGCTCTTCTTCTTTTATAAGTGTTTTTTCAATCAGCTCTCTTTTATCGATTAATTGTGGGTAAGCTTCTCCCATCTGATTTATAAGTTCAGCAACTAATTTATAAAAAAATATCTGATTTGCTCCAAGTTTATTACCATGACGTACAGCTCTACGAATAATCCTTCTTAGAACATAGCCTCGCCCCTCATTAGCTGGTAAAACTCCATCAGCAATTAAAAAAGCACATGCGCGAATATGGTCAGCAATAACTCTTAGTGAAGGTGAGTTTATATCTCTTGCATTTATTACTTGCTGAGCTTTTTTAATTAATGCTTGAAACAAATCTATCTCATAGTTGCTATGAACATTTTGCAATACTGCGGATATTCTTTCTAAACCCATCCCAGTATCAACTGATGGTTTAGGTAGATCTGTAGTAGAACCATCAGCATGACGATTGTATTGCATAAATACAATATTCCAAATCTCGATATATCTATCACCATCTTGTTCTGGTGTGCCAGGTAACCCCCCAGCAACATCTTCACCATGATCATAAAAGATCTCTGTACATGGACCGCACGGCCCAGTATCACCCATCGACCAAAAGTTATCTGTTGAATCAATACGGATAATTCTCTCTTTAGCTAAACCAATATGCTTATGCCAGACATCAAATGCCTCATCATCACTAGCATATATAGTTACCCACAATTTCTCTACAGGAAGTTTGATTTCTTTAGTCAAAAATTCCCAAGCAAAACTAATAGCTTCTTTTTTGAAGTAATCGCCAAAACTAAAGTTGCCTAACATCTCAAAAAAAGTATGATGCCTAGCTGTATAACCTACATTATCAAGATCATTATGCTTACCACCAGCACGTAAACACTTTTGTACTGTCACCGCACGAGAAAAATCTCTTTTTTCAATCCCAAGAAAAACATCTTTAAACTGCACCATTCCAGCATTTGTAAATAATAAAGTATCATCGCCAAATGGGATTAAAGATGAGCTAGGCTGATGCGAGTGATTTTTAGACTCAAAATAATTTATAAATTTATTACGTAACTCTTTAGTAGTAATCATGATTTACCTTTTAGTAGATAGTGCTACAGATTTATTAAATTCAAAACAGATAGTATTATAAACCATTTTGACAAACAAAATAAACTCTACCAATCGCATTTGAATATAATTAAGTATATAATCATAAATAAGTTATCATTTTATAGACTGTAAAAATGAAAAAAAAAATAATTATTAGCTCAATTATTATTAGTGTTATCGTAGTAATCTCGGGGATTGGATATTATTTTCATTACCAAGCTGTACAAGAAGAAATAGCAGAACAAGCCCAAGAGGAAGCTGCTCTGCCAAAACCAACGGACTACTGTTTGATTACCTTTCAAGAATCAGCCGATAATGGTAAGACTTGGCACAAAGTCAATGTTATTAGTGGTCAAAAACCTATGTTTAAAGCACAATGTTGGAAAAGATATATCCAAATTCTAGATGGTTTTGCTGCAAGTACTGATACCGATGGTAAATGGTATAGCAAAACTGAGGATAATAAAATTATAGCTCATCCAGCGATGTACTTTGCTGACAAGCCATTTGATCTACAATACAAAGCTCCAGTTGCGCAACAAGACACTCAAAATAACACTAACACTCAACCACAAAACTAGTCAAACTCAGTTGTAATTTTAGCGTGATATCTTTTAAAGATTATATTATCGAGTTTTTTAGCATTATCGTCGCAATTAGACTTATCGAGATAGTTCTCACACTCAACTAAATTTCCTTCGTATAGAAATCTTAAGCTATTCTTACATTTCAAATCACGTGGATAAGTATTTTTTCTAATCTGATACCAAGATGATAAACGTGTTATATCATCAGATGAAACTATAAACAAATGTTTCTTAACTCGTGTAATCGCAACATAGAATAGTCTTCGTTCTTCTTCTATTACATCATCGCAAACTTTGGTGTTTTTATCACCAAAAAATCCTCCTTCTGTAGCATCATGAACTACAACATAATCCCATTCTAACCCTTTAGCTCGATGCATCGACATAATTTGAATTTGATTAGGATTACTTTGATTTTGCTGATTTGATCTAATATAAAGCTCATATAAAAGCTCAATAAACTCTATCAGAGTATTTTTTTTACCCTTAGCGAAACTAACCATTCCCTCAATAATCTGTAGCTTAGATTTACTTGAGTGAGTTTCTCCTGAAACCTTAGAAATTTGTTTCTCTAAATCTAAACTTTCTAATATGAAATCAATCGCTTTCTCAGCTTTTCTTAAGCGTGTATTATTAAAAATATTACGCCAACTACTAGATATTGCTAAGATATTTTTTTGTTTAAATGCCTTATCAACCGTTTCGCTAAGAGCAGCGATAAAATTTGCAGCTTGAGAAATATCACTAGCAATCTGTATAGCTAATTTTTGCTTAAGATCTTTTTTTAGATATAAAGAAGGATAATCTAACATAGATTTGATAAACTCTACACGTTGCTCAAGAGTATGTTTACTAAAACCATAACCTTTGTTAAACAACATTAAATATCCATAAATAGCTTTAAAAAGATTCTCACTAAAAATATTTTTATCAGCAACAACATTATATGCCAAATCATGGTACAAACAACTTAACTCAAAAATTGTAGTTGAATTATATTTACGTACAAGTATCACTATGTCACTAGCCTTAACGCCACTATGTATTAATGCTTTTAGTTTTAATACCACTTTGTCACTACTATCTAAAATACTCACATCAGTAGCTTTATTTAATTTAGGGTAAGTTATACATAAGTTATTATGTCGCTTTTTATTATTTACGATAATATTGTTTGCCATAAGCGATATCAGGTCACCATAACGAAAAGTATATGAAAGTGTGTATTGCTTTACATCTTTAAAATCTTTTTTGAAACCTTCTAACATATAGTAAGGAGTCGAGCCACGCCATTGGTAGATAGTTTGATCGACATCACCAACTGCCATAACATAAGTATTTTGTCCAACCAAACACCGTAAAAAAAATTGTTGAATCTGATTTATATCTTGATACTCATCAATGATTATATGCGAATACAAATTACTTGCTTGAGTAACACTGGATTTATCTTTTTCAAAAAACTTAGCTGGTAAATATATCATATCATCATATGTTATAACTTTTTGATTTTCACATTCTTGATTAAATTGGCTGAAAATTTTGTCTAATAACTTTTTCTCTTTTGAGTTTAACTCTTTTATTTTACTATTATCCAAAGATAAATCTGATTTTAGTAATGAAATATAATTTTTAAATATTTCTACTCGTTCATTATCAATATCTTTAGTTATTTTAAATTCTTTTTGATAAGTTTTTAGGAGCTTAACGATGATTGCATCTACTTCATACTCCTTGAGAATTTTATCAGCTTTGACAAAACCAGCTTTAGCAAAAGCTTGAAGAAAACTGTTACCCAAGGAATGCATAGTACGCACATTTATCAACTTGGCAATTTCTGGCTTGAGAACTTTTTTTAGGCGTGTAGCAAAGTCAAGTTGGGCTGACTTATTATACATCAAAACTAAGATCCTATTTGGCGCCACTTGATTGCTAACCAGATACTCAATTCGTGCTATTAAAGTTTGGGTTTTACCACTACCTGCTACCGCGGAAACTAAAGCATGCTTAGTGATATCATGATTAATGATTTTTTGCTGTTCAGCTGTGTATTGCATCAATTACTTGTTATTTATACTTAACTATTTATGTTGAGATTGGTCATTAGTAAATAATCTTGTCACAACATAACCAACTGTCAAAACTGCCTGCTTACAGATACTAATTATTATTTTCACTAATGCTAGTAGAGTCATGCCCATATATTTAAAATAATTAAAGAAACTTATATTTGTTTTTTTATCCTTTATAAATCTAAACGGTGCAAATATAAATAATATAAAACCAATCATCATTATATATGAAAATATTGTCCCCATTATTTGCTCATACCATTGGGCAAACCTATAAAAAAGCACTAGAACTACTGCAGTCAAAATAATCAAAAATAAAAATAGAAACAAACTCTTTTTCTTCATCTTTTACTCCTAAAGCCTTTTGTTTATATAATGATATCATCATTTAGATTAACTTATGTTATAATCTTAATCCAAATTTATAAAACTTTAATATTTAATTTCATGACAACAGATCAACGCCTAGAGATTGTTTTAGAAGCTCTTGATGACTTAAAAGGCATTAATATTCAAACTATAGATGTAGAGCATCTCACAGATATGATGGATAAGATTGTAATATCTACAGCATCATCAACAACTCATGCAAAAGCTTTAGCAAAGAATTTAGAACAAGAATTAAAAAACAATGAAATTACTATACTTGGTATCGAAGGTGACAATAAATCTGATTGGGTTTTAGTTGATATTGGTGATATTGTTGTGCATATCATGCTTGAAGCAACTAGAGATCTATATGCGCTAGAAAAGCTATGGGATATCAAACGCATAGATAACTAATTATGAAGGTTGAGCTTTCTCTAGAACAATGGCAACAGGTAAAAGATTTTGCCATAAGAAGTCTTAATCTATCATCAATTTCGAAAGCTCATTGCGATCTTTCTGAATATATTCCTCATTATAACAAGTGGCTAGAAAATAATTATCATGCTGATCTTGATTACATGGTAAAACATGGATCAAAAAGGTTTATTCCTAATGAATTAGTCGCTGGTACTAATAGTGTCATCGTAGCTACGCTAAACTATCTTAATCGTCCAGTTAATGTCAAAACAGAGGTTAAGAGACTAAGAACAGCTAATAATATTGCAGATATTTCTATATATGCTCATGGTAGAGATTATCATAAAGTAATGAAAAAAAAACTTCAGCAATTAGGCGAGTTTATCGATAAACTAACAGGTGGACATCAGTTTAGGGTTTTCACTGATAGTGCTCCTGTTTTAGAACGACCTCTTGCTGAAAAAGCAGGTCTAGGATGGCAAGGTAAAAGCTCTATGCTGATGAATAAAAGCCAAGGTTCATTTTTTTTTATTGGAGTAATCTATAGCAACCTTGATTTGTCTAAACTGCCTGATTTACCTAAGCATCAAGATTCTTGCGGCAAATGCCAAGCATGTATAAAACTTTGTCCTACAGGAGCAATACAGTCTGGCAAGATGATTGATTCACGCAAATGTATTTCTTACCTGACTATAGAAAACAAAGGCGCTATACCAATAGAACTTAGAGATAAAATTGACACACGCATTTACGGTTGTGATGATTGTCAACTAGTCTGCCCCTTTAATAATACTGCACCTATTACAACAGAAAAAGATTTTCAACAGCGTGATTTTTTAGTAAATAAACCACTTCTTGAACTACTAGCATGGTCAGAGAAAGATTTTGATAAGTATACCCAAGGTTCAGCTATTAGAAGAATTGGCTATGCTGCGTGGATAAGAAATATTGCTATAGCAATCGGTAACTCACCATTTAGTCAAGCAAATCTACAAGCTTTGGAACTAAAAAAATCGCATTTTTCTAATAATCAACTAGTTTTAGAGCATATTGATTGGGCTATTAAAAAGCAAAAACTTCTAAGTTACACAGATAAAACATTGTGATTTACAAACTGTTTGTTAGAATTATTAGCAGAAAGTATTCATTATCCAAACAAAAGGAGAAAATAAATAATGAAATTAACTAAAACTCTACTTCTAGCGCCATTAGTTGCTGGTGCTTTAATTACTTCTTGTTTCGCTGCAGCAGATAGCCAAGATGATATTAGCTATTCTGTTGGTTACACAATGGGACAAACATTAAAAAACCAAATGGATCAAAGTAATATTTCTACTGATAATCAAGAAATGGCTGACGGTCTGAAAGATGGTATAAATGGAAAAAAATCAAAACTAACTCCAGATCAAATGCAAAATGCAATGATTGAATTCCAAAAGCAAGCAATGGCTGCTCAAAAGAAATAGTTAAAGGAGTAAATTTTTAATGACTAAGAAAAAACTTTTAAAAGCATTAGCTGTTGCTGCTATTACAACAAGTTTAGTAGCTTGTTCAGATAGTTCTAGTAATGATAAATCTTCAACTACTGCTACTAGTTCTGGTTCTAGTGTTGCTACAACAACAGTAGCAGCTCCTGCAGATAATACTAATATTACAGCTAACGCAAGCTATACTATTGGTTATGGTATGGGTTCTAGTATAGCTACTGATAAAAATATCAAATCTTTCAGCTTAGATAATAATAAAATTATGGCAGGATTCGAAGATGCTATAAATGCTAAAAAACCAGCTATTCCACTAGAAGATATCGCCAATAATATGAATACGTTACGCGATAAGATGCAACAGCAAATGAATCAAAAAGCTGTAACTAGCTTCTTAAGTGTCCAAGATAGTATCTACAACTCTGATCTAACACCTAAGTCTGATATAAAAAATCCTGATGTGGTTGTTTATGAATTCTTTGATTATCAATGTATGTACTGTTCTAAACTTGCTCCTGAAATAGAAAAAGTCATGAAGGATAATAGCAATGTTCAAATAGTCTTTGCAGAGTTTCCAATATTTGGTCAAAAAGCACCTGCTTCTGAATATGCTGCAGAAGTTGGTACTGCGATTTATAAACTATATGGTGCTGATGCTTACATTAAATATCATAACGGTATTTTTGCAACAGGTGAAGATGAAGGTAGCCTAAAAAATTCAACAGTTGATAATGTAGCTAAACAAGCTGGTGCAGATATGACTAAAGTCAAAAAAGCTATCCAAGATGATAAGATTGCTGACCATCTTAAAGATATGCTAAAAATGGGATTTGATCAACTTGGAATTCAAGGCACACCATTCTTAGTGATAGCTCCTGCTAAAAATGCTACAACTGCTAATACTACTATAATTGGTGGTTATACTACTGCTGATGGTATCCAAGCAGCTATTAACAAAGCTAAGTCTACAGCTACAACAGCTAGTACTAATGAGCAAACTGATGCTAAACAAGCTCACAATGATATTAATACAGTTACAGCTGAAGCTCAAGCAGCATCAGGCAGTACAGAGCAAACAGCTCAGCAAAGCCAAGATGATGATAGTGTTGAAGCTTAATTAGATTAATCTATAAAAGTTTAAAAATGCTTTTTGCTTAGTGTTTTTATCATTAATAACAATAAGCGGACATAATATAAGTATGACCTTATTTTTTGGTTGAAAATTATCTTTTTAGACAAGTACTTATTAAAAATAACAAAGCAATGATAATATATCTATTATATTAAATCATCATGCTTTTAAAATGTTTGACTTAACCTATTAAAGCTTTAATATTAAGTTATCTGTAAAATAAAATATTAAAATTAATTATCTTAAAATTATGATTGGAATTAGAAAAGGTAGTAAATACCTTATTTTCTTTGTGGTAATTTTCGTAGCATTACCACCATTTGCTATTGATGCATACATCCCAGCTTTTGGTAATATTGCTGATTTCTTTAATGTTAATGTCAATAAAGTAGCTATTACTGTATCTACATACGTCGTTGGTTTTGGTATTGGCATGCTTTTTTGGGGAGCTTTATCGGATAGGTTTGGGCGTAAGAAAATCCTCACTATAGGTATGCTTATATATATAGCTAGTAGCATCCTATGTTCACTAACACATAGTTTTGATACATTAATATTAATGCGGTTTTTGCAGGGATTGGGCGACTCTCCTGCTGGTGTAGCGGCAATGGCAGTACTCAAAGATTGTTACAGAGGTCAAAAACTAATGAAAATGATGGCTACAATGGTTATGGTGTTTATGCTAGCTCCAATAGTTGCACCAATTATTGGTAGCTTGATCGTATATCTAACAGGCAACTGGCAAGATATTTTCCATTTTCTAACTATCTATGGAGTTATTCTACTAATCTTAACATTAATAATGCCAGAAACTCATCCATCATACAAACGCTCAAAAAATCTTGTAATAAGCTTTAAGACTTATCTAAATCATTTTATGAATATTCCTTTTATATTTGGCGCTTTGACTGGTGGCTTATGTTTTGGCGCCTTATTTAGCTTTATCACTGCTTCATCAAATTTAATTATTGGCTATTTTCATCTTGGTTATACACAATACTGTATATTATTTGGTTTAAATATTTGTGGAGTGGTTTTTGCTAGTAATTATATTAGAAGAAGAGTAACTGCACATAATCAAAGGAAATTAATTCTCAACGGCTATTATTTTGCGATCATCATTATAATAATAAATATCTTAAGCTCTTATATTTTTGATAATATCTATATCTTTATATTTCTAAATGCTTTATTAACAATTGGACTAGCATTTGTAAATATAACTACAACATCAAAAGTCATAGATTTATTAAAAGAGGGATTTGCAGCGGGTAATGCTGTAATAAGGTTAGTTAAATTTACAGTTGCTGGGGCTGCTGGTTTCTTTCTCAGTTTCCTATCAATATCAAAATTAATGATAGGTATACCATCACAGCAATTAGGTTTTATACTAGTTTCAATAAGTCTATTTTTACTAATCAAAAACAGGCTTTTTCCAAATCAACATAATTAAAATATCTTCTTATGACTGTGACAATAAGGCAAAGTGCCTTTTTTCATATAATAGTCAAGGTGATAGTCTTCAGCTACATAATATGGTTTCATTGCTCTAATCTCTGTAGCAACTTTATAACCCTTTTGTGCTAATATTTGTATTAGATCTTCTGCAACCTGTTTTTGCTTATCATCATAGTAAAAAATAGCAGATTTATATTGCTCGCCAATATCAGGACCCTGACCATCAACTTGCTCAAAATCATGGATTTCAAAGAAATATTTGAGCACTTGCTGCAACGAAACTTTACTAGTATCAAATATAACTCTAACAACTTCTAAATAACCTGTATCACCTTGACAAACTTTTTTGTAATCAGGATAAGGCTCACTACCACCACAGTAGCCGGACTCAGCAAATAACACTCCTGGAAGCTTTTTCATATAATATTCAACACCCCAGAAACACCCTGCTGCAACAATAATCTCTTCAGTGTTACTAAAATCTTCTGCTGGGATAAAATCTACACTAGCAGAGTTGACGCAATAGCGAGTATTTAATTTTGTATAGCCTTCACCATGAAATATATGCCCAAGGTGACCATCACAATTATTACATAAAATTTCAGTTCTTCTACCATCAGCATCCGGAAGTTGCTTTACATTATTATCAATATGGATATCATAGCTTGGCCAACCACAAGTTGATATGAACTTACTATCAGCTCTAAATAGAGGCGTGCCACAATTACGACAAATATACACACCTTTTTGATCTAAATTATTATATCTACCTGTAAAAGGCCTTTCTGTAGCTTTATTAATGATAATATCATACTCATGTGGGGTTAAGCTCTTAGTTTTTAGCATCTTACTTACCTTATTATCTTGTTTAAGAATTGTTAATAATTATGATATAAACTTTAGAAAAAGTATATTCTAATCTACAATATCTAATATAAATCCAAAGGTCTTTTTAGCAGATTTGAGGAGTTAAAAATGAAACAATTCAAAATCACAAAATCGCTATCACTAGCCTTATTTATTATAGTAATTTTAGCTATTGGATATTTCATTGGTATGATAACATCGATAAATATTCCAAGCTGGTTTACACACTTAGAAAGTCCGTTCTTCGCCCCACCTAATTGGGTGTTTGCACCAGTATGGACAATTTTATACATTATGATTGCTATATCTGGTTGGCTAATATTCCAGCAAGGTCTATTCAAAGAAAAAGCTTTTATAGTCTATGCTATACAGTTAGGACTTAATTTCTTATGGAGCTTTATATTTTTCTGTTGGCATAATATTGACTTAGCACTATTAGAGATGTCGATATTATGGATATTTGTTGTTTGGAACATTGTAGTATTTAAGCATATAAGCAAGTTAGCTGGATATTTACTAGTACCTTATCTGTTATGGATAAGCTTTGCTTGGATACTTAATTTAAGTTACGCTGTACTTAATTAATAATATCTTTATCAGCTACTGCTAAATGTAAATAATGTAAGTGTTTATCGTATTGATTAACAATATCTGCAATTACCTGATCCTTTGAGTAACCGATAATATCATAATATTGTCCTCCATGACCTAATAAAACTTCTACCCTATTGTTATCGCTATCTGCTTTTGTTTGATATGATCTAAGCATTACACTATATATAAAATCATCACCTGATTCTATATTAATCGTCAATTGAATATGATCATCATCATCCTTAGTAACTTCGCTATTTATAGCATTTTTTTGCATTTCACTAGCAACTTCTAGTACTGCTGGAGTTACTACCTGTTGTAAAAATTCTATTGCTTGAGTTTTTGATGGTTTATATGCTATAGCTGCTAAGCGCTTTTGCCATGATGTATCTGCTTTGACATACTGGACAACTGTAGAATGTCTTTGGATACTTTTGATTCTTAGATAATCTAGTCTTAATGACTTTATTAATGAAATTGACATCAAAAATAAGATAAATAGAAGTGGAAAAGCACTAATTATGGTTGCTGATTGTAATGCCTGTAAACCTCCAGCTAAGATTAATGAAATAGCTAAAAGACCACTTAATACTGACCATGCTATACGTTGGGGAGTTATTGATGTCTGTGCATTACCAGTAGCTAAAATATCAATTACTAAGGCGCCACTATCAGCAGATGTAACAAAGAATGTCACAATCAAAAGAACTGCCAAGATCAATAATATTGTCGCAAATGGAAAATGCTGCAAAAACTCAAATAGCGCTACTGGAATATTATTATTGGCAGCATTTATTAAACCTTGTGCCGAGCCAGTCATAACAATCTCAATAGCTGAATTACCAAATACAGTCATCCATAAAAATGTAAATCCTACCGGAATAAACAAAACACCTATTATAAATTGACGAATTGTTCTACCTTTTGAAACTTTAGCTATAAACATCCCTACAAATGGTGACCAAGCTATCCACCAACCCCAATAAAATAAAGTCCATTTTTTCAACCATTCTTGATTATTTTGATTGTAGGCGTATAGATTAAAAGTCTGATTAACAATAGTACTTAAATAATAACCAATATTTTGGATATAATCACGTATCAGTCCGGCAGTATCGCCTAAAAATAATATAAAAACTAATAATACAATAGCCAATATAATATTTAAATTACTTAATGCCTTGATACCTTTATCAAGTCCTAAAGCTACAGATATAGTTGCAAGTGCGACAATTATGGTGATATAGATAACTTGCATATTTTGAGTATCAGCAATACCAGTTAAAAAACTCATACCAGAACTTACTTGCATTGCACCAAAACCTAATGAAGTCGCAACCCCAAACAAGGTACCTAATATCGCAAAAATATCAATACCATGACCAATTACTCCATAGATTTTATAACCTAAAATTGGATAAAGTACTGAGCGTGGTAATAGTGGTAAATTATGCCTATATGCAAAATATGCCAAAGATAAGCCAACTACAGCATATACAGACCAAGCTTGTATTCCCCAATGAAAAAAAGTTGTATTCATAGCCTGTTTTAGCGTTTCTAGACTATCTGGCGAAAGATTAGGAGGAGTTAAAAAATGATTTAGTGGTTCAGCAACACCATAAAACATCAAACCAATTCCCATACCTGCGGCAAATAACATCGCAAACCATGAGATATTTGTATACTCTGGCAGCTCATGATCCTGACCTAGTTTGATATCTCCAAAACGACTAAACATCAAAATCAAACATAAACAAACAAAAAAGCTCATCGCTAAAATATATGCCCAGCCAAACTTTTCTAATATTAGGTTTTGGATAGTTTGGATATTATTAGCAAAAGATGTAGGCACTAAAATTCCTAATAATGATAATATGCTTGCAATAACGATAGCAGGATAAAATACTGGAGCATAAGCTCCTTTTTCTCTTTGCATAATATACTCTCGAGATCTATTAATAGTATATTTACCTTAACATTTATAGCTAGCTATAGCAAAAATACACAGTAAAGCTATTTAAACACCACACCAAAAAACATACAATAACTAACAAAATTCTTAGCTAATTAATTTAATGAAAAATCTTAGCCAAAAACTCTATAAAGAAATAAAAAAACTTCATAGCTCTCAGGGTCGAAAAAAGTCACCGTACTATGTCATTGAAGGATTTAGATGCGCTCAAGAAGCCCTCAAAAGATTACCACAACAACAAATAATTGCGATATTGGTAACTGAGAAAACTGATAGTCCAAATTATACTCTAGACAAAAAATATATTATTACTGAGAAAGATTTTGAAGCACTATCACAAACACAAAATCCACAAGGAATTTTAATCTTAGCTGAAAAACCTAAGCTTGAAGAACTTAGCTTTGATGATGACTTTATTCTAGTACTTGATAGAATTCAAGATCCTGGTAATATTGGTACAATTCTACGTACTGCTATAGCTGTAGGATTAAAAGAAATAATCTTAATCAATGGTACTGTTGATCCATTTAACCCTAAAGCCATCAGAGCTGGTATGGGAGCACAATTTAGTCTCAATTTTAGCTATCTAGAAACTCTTGCTGAGCTAAAGAATATCTCAAAATTACAGCAGCGCAAAATATGGCTAACTACACCACATCAGGGAGTATCATGCTATGCTAAAGAATTTAAACTTGCTAATAGCATTTTAGTTTTTGGTGAAGAGGCAAACGGTATCGCTGATTTTTCTATAGGTGAGAAAACTATGATACCTACACTTAGTGATATAGAGTCGTTAAATGTAGCTCAAGCTGCAACGATTTATTTATTTGAAGGTTTACGCCAGCGTCTTAAATAAAAGTTGCTAATTTTTTGAATATCAGAATATAAATATATAAAGTACTCTAGTTATATGTATAATGGTCAATATGTATCAGTTAAAAAATTATTAAGTATGTTTAAGAAAATACTAGTAACTCCGTTAATTATACTATCATTTCTACAATTTAGCTTTGGATGTACTTGGTTTAGTTTTGAAAATGATAAGGGACATTACTTTATTGGTAGAACTATGGAATGGCCTGGCGATTTAAATACTAAAATTACCCTAGTACCAAGAGGCTATAAGTTTGCAGACTTTACAACTCACTACGGCTTTGTAGGTATGAGTCATAATGGTAATTTTAGTGATGGGATGAATGAATATGGTCTAGCAGTAAGTGCTCTTTGGCTTAGTAGTAGTAAATATCCTGATAAAAAAGATTCTGACTATAATATTACTATGCTATTGCCATATGTTTTAGGTAATACCAAAACAGTTGATCAAGCTGTAGAATTTATCAAAAAAAACAAGTTCTATACCTCTGTAATACCAGAGATCTCAGATAAACTCGAGATTACGCTACATTTTGCGATTAGTGATGCTAAAGGTAACTCTGTAGTAGTTGAGTTTATAAATGGTAAAACCAAAATTTATGATAATAAGATTAAAGTTCTTACTAATGATCCAACCTATGATCAACAACTTGAATTGCTAAAAAAATATCAAGGTGATAAATTTAAACAAGATAGATTGATTGCTTTTGATTATTCACCTGCAGGTCGCTTTGCAAAAATGGCATCTTTTAATGCTACTAAAGCAAATACACCAGATGATTTGACAGCTGTAAATCATGCTTGGTCAATGATCAACACTGTAGATATACCACAGGGTTCTCTATATTGGAAATGGGTAAGTTCTCAGCCACAATTTACCTCATACTCTGTAGTTGATGATCTTAGTAATCGTGTTTACTATTTCCGTACTTGGGATAACTATGATATCCGTAAAGTTGATCTTAGCAAGATAGATTTTGCCAAAGCCAAATATCAAGCAGATACAATCTTTGGACAAGCTAACTATCAAGAGTTCAAATTCAAATAATTTTTTCTATCAAATTATTGTTGGTTTTTGATTTTAAACCATAACTACTTATAAGCTTTCTTTTGTAGTAAATAGGATTGTACCTTTCAAAATAAATTTAGCTACCGTATAAAATTTGTCAATCGCGCTAATTTAACAAATTAACACAGTAGAATTGATGTTTTTACTGATTAGCATTAAGATTATAATACAAGTCTACAAAAGGATAACACTATGAGCAAATGTAAAACACATCAAAACCATGAGCATAAACATCAAGATGACTGTGGTCATACCAAAATCAAACATGGTGATCACTACGACTATCTACATGATGGTCATCTTCATCATGAACACAATGGTCACTATGATGAACATACCCTAGAAGTCACGGAAAAGAATCCCGATGGCTGCCATCCGATCAAAGAAGATTGCTCTAAACATGTACATGGACCTAATTGTGGTCATGAAGCAGTACCTCATGGTGATCATATAGATTATATTGTTGATGGTAGATTACACCATCCTCATGGCGATCATTGTGATGATCACGGACCAGTAGAAGTGATTCAAAACGATAAAAAATAGCTTTAAAATACTTACTTAGATTAAGCTTTTAATATCATCAATCTCAAAATCATTATATTTATCGAAAATTTCGACTAGCTCTGTAGGGATTTTGGCAGGTTTAGCCTTGTGAGCATTTACCATGATCCATAGTGTATCTGCTTTACATAATAGTGTTTTGTCTGATTTTCTATAAATATGATATTTTCTAAATGTAGAAATCTTGGTAATACTCTCTACCCATGTAACCACAGCGATATCATCACCTAAGAAACCTTGTGATAGATACTCTATCGTATGTTTCCTAGCAAACCATGTAAGCCCCTGAGACTCGGTCAATTCAAAGACGCCATTAGCCTTGACATGTGCAATAGCGACATCCTGCATCCATTGTAGATAGACAATATTATTTAGATGCTTATTTGGATCAATATGCTCAGGCAATACTTGAGTAGATAGGACAAAATATTTTAATTGCTGATTCATTTTTCACCCAAAAACTCAAGTAAGTCACTATAACCACCTATCTGCTTACCATCTATAAAAATTAATGGAGTAGTTTGTAAATTATATTTTGCTTTGAAGGCGTCTGTTTCAGCACGAGTTTTTAGATGATTATCTTCAAAACTCCAACCTTTTTGCTCAAAGAGCGCTTTCGCCTTAAGACCATATGGACAAACTTTCTCTGGTGTAACCATACGATATAAAACTATACTTTTAAAATTATTCATTACTTTGTTTTTCCTCTGTATTTCTCATTCTAATTGGCATATGATTGCAAAAAGGTTCTTCTGCTAGGTAGCTACCATGAATATTATACGCCCTAGCTCTACAGCCACCACATATTTTGATAAATTCGCACGCACCACACTTACCCTCATAAGCGCTAAAATCACGCATATGATTCATTACATCACTATTTTGCCAAATCTCGACAAAAGATTTCTCTTTGACATTACCAGCGCTGACAGGTAAGTAACTACATGGATAGACATTGCCATCGACATCAAGTAGGCAAATACTTTGTCCTGCAATACAACCCTTACCACCCCCAGTACCAAAGCTAAGAGCACGTGAACGAACCTTTGCACTATCCTCTTTATTACGCTCAAAACGAATTCGATAATAATGTGGCGCACAAGTTGGACGTACTAGCATATCTTGCTCATCTGCCTCCATATCATAGTGCCAATTGAGAATATCTTGATAATCATCGATATCGATTAGCTCTTGCATAAGCTCTTCTCCTCGTCCTGTTGGTACTATCATAAATAAATACCATGCTGTAGCTTCTAGAGATTTTGCTAGTTTATAGACATCTTTGATCTCATGCTGATTACGTTTAGTAAACGATGAGTTTATCAAAAAAGGTATACGATGTTTTTTGAAAAGCTTAGCCGCATTTACAGTTGCCTCAAAAGCACCCTTTTGACCTCTAAAATCATCATGTGTCGCAGCTGTAGCACCATCAATACTTAGAGATACTATACTTATACTTGAGCTTTTGATTTTCTCACAGATCTCATCAGTTACTAAAGAGCCATTTGTAGCTAATGCCATACGTAGACCTTTATTCGCCCCGTACTGAGCTAGTTCAAAGATATCAGTACGTAGTAGTGGCTCACCTCCTGATAGCACCAAAACCGGATTAGCAAATGCTGCAATACTATCAATAATTCTAAAACCCTCTTCGGTAGAAAAATCAGGGTGACCAAGTACCTCACATTCAGAAGATGAACGACAATGAACACATTTGAGATTACAACGTCTAGTTGTTTCCCATGCCATCCATTTAAGTTGATTTTTCACTAAATTCTTAATCCAAAACGAAATATAATTTTGCTAATAGATATTATAACAAATAATCATTAAACTAACTGTATAAAGCTACTAAAAATAACTTTTAAAAGGCTATTTTAGAAACTTTTTTATCTTGATAGTTTGAGTTTTATCTATACTCTATAAATACTGATAATCTCAATATTAGTTATGATTACAATTTTGTTTTTAGCTATAGTATTTATGGCAACTTTATATACTGTATACTACTTTATCTTAGCTATTATTAAGCTAATTGCAGCTATATATCATTTTAGAGCTATTATTTTTCTAAAATTGATTCAAAAAAAATAATTAATCCATAAAATAAATTGCTTAAAGCCTATTAAAACTTTGTTTACATAGCTCTTAGAATTAGGTTTTCATAATCAAGTAATGATCTTACTAAATATTATTTTTTTTTAATAAGTTTCAGTTACTAGATTATCTGATATACTATCTTAGGATCAGTCCAGCAAATGAAAAAAGATTAGCTGTAAGTTTCAGTAGCTAGATTATTTGGTACATACTAGTGTTATAGTTAGGATTAACCTGACATATAAAGAACAATTAGCTGTAAATTTTCATTAATTAGGTTATTTGATATACTGCTTTGAATACTGTACTTGAATTAATATTTTGCTATATAACTATTTTAGCGGTTATATTATCTGATATACTTTACTCAGATAGAAACTTCTAAATATTATTCGTAAAATTAATTAAGTTTCGGTAGCTAGGTTATTTGATGTACAATAAAAACTTACCTGCTTGATGCTAGGTATTAGTGTTATTTATAAGAAGCTAGATTATTTGATATACTGCTGTTAGCTCTAGTAATGATAAGCCTGATGGTTATTATGTGTTTCAGTAGCTAGATTATTTGATATACTGCTGTTAGCAACTAGGTCAAGCATTATCCAGTGGAGCTTTAAGGTTTCAGTAGCTAGATTATTTGATATACTGCTGTTAGTATTAATTCACCTAACAAAGCAGATGCTTTTGTGAGTTTCAGTAGCTAGATTATTTGATATACTGCTGTTAGAGCCAAGACAAACCTAGAGTTTGCAAGGCTTTGAGAGAATTATTTGCTGGTGTTTTTTCGCAAACATCCTACTTGTAAAAAAATGTAGACATTTTGCGAAAAAATATCTACAATGTAAGCGTACCAAATAATCAATGCTCTGTAATCATTTAAAAGTATTTTGAACGGACCTCTGTTTGACACGTCTGAATAACTAAAAATAAAAATTTGCCACTCAAGTGGCTTTTTTGCTAGTGGATAATTTATTTGAGCTTTGTATAGCTAACCATAGATAAAAATGTCAAGCTGAATTTATTTCGGCATCTCATTATAAACGTAGATTTTATAAAAAAGACATAATTACATAATATGATGACAAAATTTACTACTTTTATGCCTAAGACTATATCTTTTACTTTATGATATCTTTTTAGTTTAAAATTATTCTGACAAGCTCGAAGGAGTTTGATTTTAGCGATCATTACAGAAATTTAAATACTCACACTGTATACATTGATGATCCGATGCAGATGAGTCTGGCTTATTACCACTATCTAAAGCATTAAGAATATCATTGACAGTTTTTACAAGTTTTGTGATTAACTCATCAGTTATTTTTATTTCATATGATTTTTTATCAGATGTTAGAAATGTAGTTTTGCATGGCTTAGCAAAATACTCCTGTGCTAATAAAGCATAAGCTGCTATTTGTAGTTTATGTCCTAGACTATTTGGATTAGGATTTGTCTTATACTCAACCACATATACATTATTATCAGTTTCTAAAACCCAATCAACTATACCATGGAGTTTATAATTTTGGCTTTTTATAGTTACATTAAAATGCCTAATAGCATTATCTAAACCATATCTGCTAAAGTTTCGTCTTTTCTCAAGATGCTCTACTTTTTTATGAAATCCTTCACCCTGAGCAACCCATAATGGCTTGTGTGGCTTAATCGCCAATAGCTCTTGATAATAAACTACTCTAGGACAAAAACACCATTGCCTAATTAAATTAATCGGTATCGATAAATCATTATCAAATATGTCCATACTCTTCCCAATCTTTGAAAGTTTTGTCATCGTAGCCAAAGCTATATTCTAGCTTTTGTTCCTGCATATTCACCCTTGTTATAAATATTTTGTCTGAAATAGTTAATGAGTTAGCAAACAATCTTTTGATAGCATTAAGTTCAGCAATGCTTATATGACCCCAGAATACTGATTTCTGTACTGCCTTAAGACCATAAGCTAGAAGTTGTTTATAGATTATTGTTCTGGTTCTATTATCTTCTATATCATAGGCTATTAGATATTCTTTTCTTAGTTGCATGACTCTCCTCTAAAGATGACCGAGCTAGTCAAAGTAATATTTAATTTATATGTGTCTATTTCGACTAACTCAATCAACTTATATCTTACCATTTAAAAATATACGGTTTATAATTATGCTCGCCAGCAAACTCTCCGGATAATCTATAAACCTGCCTTTGGATAATATGCTCTAATTTTAACTTTTTACCATTATAAATATATTTCTTAGCTATAGTTGCCTGTATCTCTGAGATTAATGCCGATTTTAATTTAGGATCAATACTTTTCTTATTCTTATATTGTTCACGTAGCTTAATAACCACCCTATCAACAACTCAAGCTCGATACTCCTCCATCAAATCTAAAACTAACGACATCTTTCCCGGTCTTTTTTGATGCAGAAATCCTAGGTAAGGCTCAAGTCCAGCATTTGTAACAGCATTTAGAATATAACTAGATAAAATTGCATAACCAAAATTTAGCATACTATTAGCAATTTCTTGAGAGCCTCGCCCTTCTCTATTAGCAAAACTCTCTGATAAAAACTTATCTCTGGCTAAACTTGAAAAATATATATTTGCAGCATATCCTTCATAACCTAACACATCATTTAGAGTTTTAGCATTTTTGATAAGTTGTGCTGTCCTCTTTAGCTCTTCTATGGCATTTAAAAGATTTACTGATTTATGATGTTTATTAAAATAGCTAAGTGTAGCACGTTGATTTTTTATTTTAGCTATAATCAACTTGATTGACAGTGCTAGAGCATTCTCATTGATATAGCGATATTGGTTTATACGTGCTTGAACTACAGCGTGCTGATTAGCACCAACAAGCATCGAGTGAGCAACACCTCTAAAATCCAAAAAGAAAAGTTTGATTCCTCTTAAAGAAAACTGCTCTATCAAATCACTAGATAAACTAACACCTTTTTTAGCTATAGAAACTGTAGCTAATCGATTTAATGGAAAATACTTTTTATCTTCTTTATTCTTAACAACTAATCTACCAGCTTCTAAACCAAGATATAAACCGTATTCACTAATTATTAAGTGTTTCATTATAAATACCTGCTAAGGTCATACCAAGCATTTCTTTGATAGTTTTATTAAAACCTGAACTTTCAAATTCTATAATAGTTGATTGTTTTAAAATCTCTAAAACTTTATCAGGATATCTTGATTTTAATAAAGAATGATTCATAAAATAATTTATCTTACTATCATCATCCATAACATAATCAAGTTTAACTCTGACTTTCGGGCGAGAATTATTGTCGATTTTATATTGAATTGTTGATACTCCAATCTCTATAAGATCTTTAGGTGTTTCTACTTCGAACCATCTACTAGTATCTATAGCAAAAATGCTTTTATTATCTACCTTTTGTAATTTTATATTCTTAGGAAGCCAAAAAATATTTTTTGATGTAAACGATTTAATAATAGTTTCGACTATTTCATTTTTAGAAATGTCAAAAGCTGGAATAAAAGGCTTTGTTCCATCTGCTCTAGAATCAGAATCATTTAATATCTGATAGATAAAATTGTTATCCCATGTTTTTCTTTTGACTAAGAGCTTACCTTCATTTGTAGAAATAGGTAAAGAGAAATCTTTTCTAACTTTTTTATGCTGTTTTGTAGCATTTTTGACACTAAAATATGATTTTAAAAATTCATAATTATCTTTAATAGTAGTATTTTGCCACTCAAGATATAGTCTTTGCCACTCTGTTTTAAATGGCAATTCTATTTTTCCAGCTTTAAAGTTGCTATCTTTAGCCAATATCATACTTACATCATCAATAGATTTGATTTTTACTCTTTCGGTACGATAAGCTAAGCTTCTCAAAAACTCCATTTCTTTAGTGTATTTTTTATAACCTAAAGCAGTATTATAATTTTCGATATAATACTCATGTAATTTTTGAGTTTTTAGATTTATATAATAGTATTCTGCTGTAGTACTTATATTATTTGTTTCCAATATATTTCTTAACTCTTCTAATGTAGTAATTTGTATATCTATAGATATAGGTTTATCTACAAATTTTAGACAATACACAAGGTTATTTAATTGTTGTATATCGTACTTTTTACCTTTGAATATTTTTATTTCTTCACTATTTTCCCAGTTATAGCCTTTTCTAACTTCATTTAGGTTTTTATGGATTAGTATTGGTAAATAACTTTCTCCATAGATACCATCCCTAGTCATCTGTCTATGCGTATTAAAGCCCTCTGTAGCTTTTTTTCTTACTAATTTTTTATCACTAAACTCATTATCAGCAATTTTAATTTGACTAAAAATATCTTTGCTAAAGACTTCTCCTGTATTTTTATCTAATGGATATAAACTATAATTTTTATCGATTTCTAGACCTATACTTCCACCATTTTTATGTTCATCTGCGGCAACACAAAAAGCAATCATCGCATCTATTAAGTGAGAGTAGCTATCTTGAGGTTTATCACCTTTTGCATACGCTTGTATATCACTATCAACTTTTTCATAGAGTTTACGAACATCTGCAACACCTCTACCATTTGAATTTGTAGTCTCTATTCCAAAATAATCAAAAGTTATTCTATTTGTAGCTAGATTTTCTTTTTTAGCTCTTAAATAGATATTATTTGCTAGGACTTCTGCAAAGTAGCGTTGAGTACCATTTACAAAAGTACGATTACGATTATTTATCGCCCTTATGACTGCTTTTTTGATAGGATTTTCATCAGCTAGAAATAGAGCGTGGCGAAATGCTTTCTGCTCTTGTGGTGTTAGATTAATAAAACTACGATAATTACCAAATTTAAAATCTTGCTTGCTAGCATCCCAGATTGTATCAGCTATCTTCTTTTCAATTTCCAAATCATCAGTTGTGTCGAACTGTTTTAGTTTATAATTTGGTTTTAGATCATATAAGAATACTGCTTTATTGCCTCGATTTTGATTATCTTCACGTGTTACACAGATCAAGTTAGCCTCATCATTTAGAGTACCGTATTTTTTATGTGCGCGAGGTATTATATGATCTAATTCTTCTTTTGCACCATCAAAATCGCCATTCGCTAAATTATCGCCACTATATGCTGATATACCTTTAGCAAATTCTTTTATTCTATTGTTTTTATCCTTGAATGTATTTTCAGGATTTATTCTCTCTAATGCTTTTTTTCTCTTATCTTTTAGGCTCTTACCTTTTACATCAGCTAATGCAGGCTCAAATTCAAAAGCATTTGATTCTGTGATGATTGGTACATGTAATTGTTGATTATTACTCAAAGCTTGTTTGATATTATCCCAATTATCATCCACTATATTTCTAGCTAATATAGTTGCCATTTTCTTAACAGCACCATCAACTATTCTAGTTGGTATCGCCGGTAGTCTTTGAGCTTTGGCACTTAAGATTATATTATCTTTGTTCCCTTCAACAGGCTTAGCAACCTTAATTTGTTGCATTCTATGAGCATTATCAGCACTACAAACTGCACAAGTATTAGCATTACCTTTACGCTCTGCAAAAGCAATTTGCTGAATCTGTGCAAAACTATATATCGAGTTAAATTTTTTGATTTTCCTATCGAACTCGAGTTTACTAGCTTGATTAGGTTCACCAAATAAAAGTACACCTAATTCATAAGCTAGACCATGCTTATAATTACCTTTTTTATCTTCTGAACCTTCTATTTTACATATTAAATTAAATATTTCTTTTTCACATTTGCCTTTTGTATTCCTAGCTATATTTATTTTATGATTTAATAATCCTCTATTGTCTTTTTGTATTTTTAAACTATCTTCACAAGCTTTTTTAAATCCTCTAATATGTTCTACCAACCATTTGCTGATAAATAGATCATCATCAGAACCAATTTTATCTTTCAAAAAATTAGGTGATACCTGCAGTACTCCAGCTAGATCATTTAATAATTGATATCTTTTTTGCCTTGGTTTATGGTTACAGTATGTTAATAGTTGATTGTCATCATCAAATCTACCTGTATTGTTATATTTATCTAGTTTTTTATCATAACGGTACTCAGGCATAATATATAGTCTAGAGTCTCTCGCTCTTTGTCTTTGTTTATAATATTTACAAACCAAATGCAAAAAAGTGCCCTGTTCAAAAATACCATTTATATGTTGAGACTTTAGTATTTGTGATAGTTGACTATTTGCTATAATTTTATCTAGCTTTTTGCATAACTCGAGTTTTTCTAACTCAGAACTAATATTTTGCTTAAGCTTTTTAGCATGCGAGTAAATCTCATTTAAAAGTAACTCATCACTAGCTTTTACCCTATCAAATATAAATTGTAACACTCGAGCATCTAAATCTTTGTAATCTCTTTGACCACTAGCAATTTGCTGATTTGAACTCTTATATTTAACAAAATAAGGTTGCTCTTTACTTGATTTTAAGTCTTTTAAATCAATTTCAAAATTTCCCAAATAATTTTGAACAGTTTGTAGTTTCTTTAATTCTTGTAAATATTGTTGCCAGTTTGGATATTTATTATCTAAAAACTTTGGATTTAAAATCAAACTTTGGCATTTTGGCGGTTTACGGTTATTGTTGTCTAGATATGGTGGGATAGTTCTACATGGATCTAACTCTAGTAAAAAACCCACAAAATCACCCTTAGTTTGGTTAATTATACCATCCTGATTTATACCAACTTTTTGTTTTAATTCATCGCACAAAATTTTATAGCTATATTTAGCGCCATCTTTTTTATCTTTATCTTTTGCACCAACTCGCCATTCTCCTAGTATCCAATCGCTATAAGTTTCTGCAAATTTTTGCTCATCCCAATAATCAGCTTTTGCATGAATTTTGTCATTAAAATATTTTCTCAGCGGTTTTAGTTCTAAATTACTTAGGTTACCAATTAGATTAACTAAATTTTTAACACTTAAATTTGAATATTTTTTATTATGTAAATTTTCACAAAAATTCTTGAGATATCCCTCTTGATGATTATTTTCAACCAGCACATTTGTTATCTCTTGAAAATATTGGCTACGATGACGACCGCCACTTGCCATTTCACTTTTTATTTTATTTACTGCAAAAACAAAATGATGTAAATGTGTTTGTAGATAATCTTTATCTTCTTGATTTTCAAGCTTTTCAAGATTCTTCTCAAAATCAAACTTATCAAAATTCAGATTCCAAATATCTAAATCATCAGTTAACTTTTCTAAAATTACATCATTTATAATAATATTTCGCTTAAGAAACTCCTGAATATTATATTTATCATGGTGATAGTAGTTTAGCTCTCTTAAATTACCTTGTTTATCTGTATAACTAAATTTTTGTGTTCTTAAGATACGATCATAGTCAACTAGATAATTAGCTAATAACTTAAACTCTGTATTTGAGAGTTCTTTAAGTGTTTTAGTAGTTACTTTATCTTCTTTGATATCAATACATAACTTTCTTAGCTTAAATTCTAGTGTTTTTTGTAATAGCTTATTATATAGCTCATCAATTTTGCTATCATTCTCAGTAGCTGATTGTAAATAACTATCTAAATCATCTTCACCATTATAATCATCAAGTATGCTCATAAGTATTACTTTTACAGGTTCTGGAGCAATATTTAAATATTCAGGCGAATAACCATCAGTGATAAAGCTAAAACCTCTACGATTAAGTAAAAAGCTAATAGTCTGTTGAGTATCTTTATTCCACTCTAAGTTTAGTTGCTTTGTCCAAATAAGCTTAAAAAGTCTTTTAACTAGTTGTTTTCTATCTATACCTCTTCTTTGATGTCTTCTTGCTGTTCTATTATTCATTAATAAAGTATAAGAATCTTTTGATAATTCATATACTTTGCCATTTTTATTATCTAAACTTTCAAGAGAAGTTCCTTTTTGATAAAATGCGCTAAAAACACCGGTATTTTTAGCACCTAAATCTATTGCTATTGGTAATATTTTGATATTCATAAAGTGACCTCTTTTACTTTAGTTAGAGAATAATTTGATATAAATTTTTAATCATAAAGTTTATAATCATAAAATCTATAAATTTGAATCAAAGCTTGTAGAAACTAGCTTCAGCTTCACTTACATTTATTATTTGTTTAATAAGCATTAAACCAGTATTTAAAATTAAAATCAATTTAAAAAATTGAAAAATTTAACAACCTTTATAGTAATTCTGCTTAATAAAATCGAATATAATAATCTAATTTCTCAATACTAAAATTAGATTAAAATTATAAAATTTATAATTCATTTTATCTTTTGAACAAAATATCTTTATGGTAATCTAAGTTAATGAAAATATTTTTCAAATTGATCTTTATATTGTTTATATATGACTTTATTGCTTAGAGATGTAAATTGATATTTATTTGAATTGACACTATTTAATACTATTATTAAGAGCTTACTATACATGTATGTGCATGTTATTAATAGGAAAATAATATCAGATTTAGAGAATAGATCATCTTTGAGAGTTTTTCTTTATAAACTATATACAGAAAATAATGAATCTGGTCTAGTATATGTTCATCATCTCATTATAAATATTAATTTCATTGAAACTAAAACTATTTCAGAGTAACAGCAGAACATAGTACTTGTAAGCCTACTAGACTATATAACTAACTTACACTAAGAGCAGTATATTATTCCGTCAGGCTTTACCACTGAAACAACTTAATTTTAAGATATTTCATACTACTCTTATAACTAATAAGTTATATATTAGCCTATCAAAATTTATGTGACTTATTATGTTTAATTTATAATAGTTAATAAAATATATTTAATACTTACTAAATAGTTTAAATATAAAAATCAACTGATTGTCTAGAATAATATAATATAGATGAAATTAAAAGATTTTGATAAATAAGCTATTAGTTAGCTTCTTTAAGAGGAGCTGATACGCTAGCTTCTACGCGTTGGTTACGCGGATCAGATTTTGGAATACCACCTAAAGTATCGTCGTAACCGAAACCTTTAGTGATTATTTTCTCACTATCTAAACCTAATTGCTTCATATAATCAGCAACAGCTTGCGCTCTCTTCTCAGAAAGTTTTTGATTGTAAATATCAAACTCGCTACCAGTTTGACCTTGAGAAGCATAACCTTTAACTGTCACAGAACTAATGTTACTATCTTTGATAAATTTAACAAAAGATGCAATAGCTTTTTTACCTTTAGCATTTAAAGTAGCTTTATCATAAGCAAACTTAGTATCTAAGTAAACTGTCACATCATCACCATTTACTGTATAGCACGCAACACCATCTTCAGTTAGATTAAAGTTGCCTTCACACTGCTTAATACCAGCAGGTAAAACATATTTAGACTCATCAATAGTAGGCATAGCAACAGTTTGTGCTGCTGTAGTTGCGCCATTATCCTGGATATTACCAGTGTCATTATTAGTAGTATCTTTGCCACCAAAGAACCATGTTAAACCAGCACCAATCATGTTAGTACCTGCTCTACCATTAGCACCAGAAATGTTACTAGGTGCCATTGTTTGGATATATCTATAGTCAACACTTGCTTGAACATTTCTAGATAGCTCAAACTTAAGACCGCCACCAACGTCCCAAGCACCTGTTGCTTGACCAGCTAGATTCGCCCAACCAGCACCACCTGCAGCATATGGAGTAAACATAGTACTGTTACTAAAGTTTACAACACCTTCACCTAAACCAGCAAAGACTCTACCAACTAATTGGTTATACTGTACAGCAAAGTATTTGTTAACATTATAACCGATTGTGAAGTTAGCACCAGCACCTGATGGAGAGTTAGGAGTTCCAGCAAGACCGTTAGCATCTACACCTAAGTACCACTGACCAGTTCTATCTTGAGGTCCCCAAGTATTGTCCTTGTTAGTCAAAGCGCTATAAGTATTTGCAAAAGGAGCAATGAAATTATTAGCCGCAAAACCGCTGCTTTGTGTAGTAGCTGAATTAGTGTTTGCTGACGTATCCATATTATCTGAACCTGCAGCGATAGATACTGTAGCTGAACCTAATAATACAGTTGTAGCTATAACAATACTTTTTAATCTCATCAAAAACTCCTTTAAATACTTTTTAACTATTCACATGCCGAAACATAAGACTCAAGTATTCTACATAATTTTTTTAAAAAATCAAAGAGTTTTTTATAGCTTTATGATACTAAACTATTGTATTTTTCTAAAAGCTGTTGATGTGTTTCTATATTATTTGGATCTATAATTATACATCTAATTGGGCAAACTTTGGTACACTGAGATTCATCAAAATGTCCTACACACTCTGTACATTTATTTGGATCAATCTCATAATACTCTTCACCTTGTGATATTGCTTCATTAGGACATTCAGGTTCACAAATATCACAATTAATACATTCATCGGTAATTAATAATGCCATAATTTTTATTCCTTAGAATATTTAAGCTTTATCTTACGGAAAACACACTCAGGTACAAACTCATCGACACGCTTATAATTATGTATCGCTACAGCTCTAACCAATGTTGAAGAAATACACGAAAACTTCTCACTTGGAGTTAAGAATATAGTTTGAATATCACTGTTTAGTTTGTTATTCATGCTTGACATCTGAAATTCATAATCAAAATCAGATACTGCTCTAAGACCTCTAACTATAGCACAAGCATTATGTTTTACTGCTGTATCAACAAGCAGACCTTGAAAGCTTACAACCTTGACTCTTTGATTATCTTTGAAAACCTCTTTTATCATCTGCTCTCTAGTAGCAATATCAAAAAGAGTATTTTTACCATAAGCTGTAGATACTGCAACAACTATTTCATCAAAGATATTTAATGCACGCTCTACTAGATCAACATGACCATTAGTAATTGGGTCAAAAGTGCCTGGATAAATTGCTATCTTATTCATAAGCTAAATACTAAAATAAGCCTAACTCTAATTTAGCAGCTTCAGTCATCATTTCTGAATTCCATGGCGGATCAAAAACCATTACTACATCAACTTTATCAACATTAGGAAGCATTGCTACTCTTTTTTCAACATCTGTCATAAGCACTGGTCCCATACCACAACCAGGCGCTGTTAATGTCATATCAATTATTACATGGAAATTACCATTGTCTAACTTTCTAGTAATAATATTATAAATCAGACCAAGATCAACAATATTGACAGGAATCTCTGGATCATAAACTGTTCTCATTTGGTCCCAAATAGCATCCATATTAATAGGATCACCTGGTTTAATATCATATTCTTCTACAGGATATCTGACGATTTGCTTACCTATCGCATCTGCATCTTTACCATCTAGATGGAGTAAATTACCATTTACATTTAGAGTAAAGCTTCCACCTTTATCTTGAGTTACTAAGACTTCTTGACCAGGCATTAGCTCGACTTCATTACCAAATGGTACAGCAACTGCTTTTACCTGTCTTCTTATTATTGTTACATCTGTTGGTTTCATTATTTATATATTCCTAAACTGTAAAACTTTCACCACAACCACAACGTGCTGACTCATTTGGATTTGTATATTCTAACTTATATAATCCAAAATCATGTTTAACATAATCAATTTTTAGACCATTAAGAAAATTCATAGACTTATTAGATACAAAAAAACTAATACCATGCTGTTGTACTTTTTGTGTATCTTCTGGTTGCTGTCTAACAAAGTCAACATCATAAGCTAAGCCAGAACAGCCCATAACCTTAGTTCCGACGTAAATGCCTATACAACCATTATGCTTTTCTAGATGTTTCTTGAAATGTTTTGCCGCAGCATCTGTAACTTCTAAAACACTACTAGCATTTGGATCAAAAACTTCTACCATATCCGCCTCTTTTTGCTAAATTATTTTAATTGAGATATTACTTTTTTCAATGCTATTATGAACAAATCTATTTCCTCAAAAGTATTATACATTCCAAAAGACATACGTACTGTTGAGGTAACTCCCATTCGATACATCAAAGGATGAGCACAATGCTTACCAGTTCTCACACATATACCCTTGATTGCTAGTAGCTCACCGATATCACCAGCATTACAACCTTCAATATTAAAAGTTATCACACCTGCTTTATATTTTGCCTGTCCAATTATTGTTAAACCCGTTATTTTACTCAGCTCACTTGTCGCGTACTCTAACAATTTTTGCTCATGTTCCTCAATATTACTCATACCAATTGAGTCAACATACTCAATAGCCCTACCAAGTCCAATAGCACCAACAATATTTGGAGTTCCTGCTTCAAATCTATATGGTGGTAACGCAAATGTGGTTTTAGATATAGTTACTTCTTCAACCATATCACCACCATAATTATAAGGCGGAAGTTGTTTTAGTAGCTCATATTTACCATACAAAACACCTACTCCAGTAGGACCATACAATTTATGTCCAGAGAAGACAAAAAAATCGCAATCTAAATCTTGAACATCAACCTTAGTATGAATAACAGCTTGAGCACCATCTACTAGAATAATTATGTTTGGATTAATTTGTCTAACTTGTTTAATAATCTCTTTCACAGGATTAATTGTGCCTAAAACATTAGAGCATAATGTAATTGCTAAGATTTTAGTTTTAGCCGTAACTAAAGCTAATAAATTCTCAACATCTAGCTCACCATTATCTTTAATTGCAGCTACTTTAAAAGCTAGTTGTTTGTCTTCACAAAGCATCTGCCATGGTACAAAATTAGCATGATGCTCCATTTCTGTGACAACTATTTCATCATCAGACCTAATAATCCCCTTACCGATAGAGCTAGCAACTAGGTTAATAGCCTCAGTAGTTCCTTTTGTGATAACTATTTCATCTGCTGATTTAGAATTTAAAAAATTTTGTACAATTTTACGAACATTTTCATACTTTTCACTAGCTTCTTGGCTAAGAGAATATACTCCTCTGTGGACATTAGCATAATCATAAGCATATGCTTCAGCTATGAATTCTATAACAGCTCGAGGTTTTTGTGCTGAGGCTCCTGTATCAAAAAAAAGCACCGACTTATTATTTATTTTTTGTGCTAAAAAAGGAAAATCTTGTCTAATCTTATTTACATCATACATATCAAAAACTTCTATAGAATTCTTACGACCTAAATTATACCAAATTAGTATAATTTTACCAGACTAACTTAAAACCTAGATATTTCAGTACTATAAGTTAACTAACATACTGGAACATTGGTAGCTAAACCACCTAAAGAGGTTTCTTTATATTTACTAGACATATCCAAACCAGTTTCATACATAACTTTGATTACATAATCTAAACCAACAAAGCGTTTCTCACCTGTATCAAGGTATGCTAGTTTAGCTGCATTTATAGCTTGGACAGCACCCATAGCATTACGCTCTATACATGGAATCTGTACTAACCCACCAATAGGATCACAAGTAAGTCCTAAGTTATGCTCCATGCCAATTTCTGCTGCGGACTCAATAGAATCAAGATCTCCTCCAAGTAAAGCGCAGTATCCTGCAGCTGCCATCGAACAGGCAACACCAACTTCTCCTTGACAACCTACTTCAGCAGCTGAAATTGATGCTCCAGATTTATACAAAATACCAATAGCAGCACATACTAGTAAGTATTTATTCACCACCTCTTTAAGTTCTTGTTGATTAACAATCTCATGAGTCTGTAAATAATATTTAAGCACAGCTGGAATAACGCCTGCGGCACCATTAGTAGGAGCTGTAACTACTCTTTCACCACATGCATTTTGCTCATTTACAGCTATAGCAAAAGCATTTAAATAATTAAAGTCAGTATTGACAATATTTTGTTCCTTGAGCTTTCTAATCATGCTTGGAGCTCTTTTCCTAACTTTGAGACCACCTGGCAACGTTGCTTCAGCACAAGTTAAACCTTTTTCGATTGATGTTTCCATTACATGCCATATCTCAGCTAGTTTATCTAATGATTGCTGCTCACCATAAGCTGTCTTTTCATTTTCGAACATTATCTCATCAATAGTTTTATTATCACGCTGACAAAGCTCTCTTAATTCAGCCATAGTTGAAAACTTATAAGGCTTATCACAAGGAACCTCTGTAGGAACAGTATCTTTTTTAATTTGTTTTTTATCGACAATAAAGCCACCACCAATTGAAAAATACTCTTTCTCACAAAGTAACTCATCACCATCAAATAGTGAAAAACGCATACCATTAGCATGTTCTGGTAAAAACTCATTATAATGAAATACTAAATCTTTATCATAATCAAAATCAATTTCAAATTTTTGACCTAAATTCAGTTTTTTATTCCTTAAACAATCATCGTAGAGTTTTTTAGCTAGTTCAATATCAACTGACTCTGGTAAAAACCCCATAACACCTAAAACAACGGCGTAATCTGTTTTATGACCTTTCCCAGTTAAAGCAAGAGAACCAAATAAATCAATCTTGACACGAGTAGTTTGAGGTAGTTTTTCCTTATTCAAATTTATAAAATCACAACCAGCTCTCATTGGACCTATAGTATGAGATGAAGATGGACCAACTCCTATAGAAAAAAGCTCAAACGTACTTTCCATAAAATGCCTCCAGAAAGTTTAAGAATTTTATAATAGCTATGATTAATTATACTCTATTTTAGCCTTTTTTCTCTAATTTTCCAATCAGGCATATAGCTGGCCACATAGGCATAAAATTCTTTTGAATGATTTGGATGAGTCAAATGCGCTATCTCATGTAAAACAACATATTCAATTGCTTGGATGTCTCGCAAAACAAGATTAAAATTAAGATTGATAGTTTTTTTGACATAGTTACATGAGCCCCAACGTGTTTTTGTTTTTTTTATTGTAACTCTACTAATTTCTTGATTAGTAATTTTTAAGTATTTAGCCACTAGATTATTGAGAATAACATCTGCCTGATCTTTATAAAATTCTTCTAATAATTGTAACTTAAATTCTCTATTTGTAATAACCCCAGGATTTAAGAAAAACTGTATATAGTCATCATGATAATTCACAATATTATGCTTTGACTCGACAATTTTAATAGGATATTCACGCCCAAGAAAATAAACACCATCTCCATCATTTAAGGTATAGTTTTGATAATCATATTTTTGATTTACTAATAATCTTTTAGCATGTTTATCAAGCCATGATTTTTTAGACTCAAGAATTTTAAAAATTTCTTTCTTGGTGACCTTTTGAGGTGATACCACTGTTACTAAACCATCTTTATTTAAAGAAATCTTTAGATTAGCAACATCCCTATAAATAATCTTAACTTTATAACTCATTACTTAAATTCATTAATAAACTTTTTAACTAAAGTGATAACTTTTATAAGAACCTAAAACTTTAAGAAATGTGCTTTTTTTTAGAACCTCGAGTAATGCCTGCTGTACATTAAGATCATCATCACAACCCTCAAAATCAATAAAAAATAAATAGTTCCATGCCCTATTTCTTGATGGTCGAGATTCTATTTTTGTTAGATTAATATTATGTTTACCAAAAACATTTAATGTATTTACTAGAGCATTAGACTTATCTTCAACTGAGAATATTATAGTTGTCTTATACTTATTATCAGCTGAGTTAACTTTGATATCATTATAACCCATCAATAAAAAACGTGTATAATTAAAACTTTCATCTTCAAATTCATGCTGAAAAATCTTTAAGCCATAAGTTTTAGCTGCTAACTCCCCAGCAATAGCTAAGTGATTTTTTTAATTTTTTTCAAATATATACTTAGCAGCCCCCGCTGTATCGACAAATGCCTCAGGAGTAAGCTTTAATTTTTTAAGGCTATTGGCACATTGTGATAATGCTTGAGGATGTGATATCACACTTTCAACTTCGGAAATCTCGACACCATCGAGCCCCATCAAACAATGCTTTATTTTTAAGACTATCTCAGCTTTGACCTTTAGATTACTCTTAATCAACTCATCATATGCTGGCACAACAGAACCAGCTAAAGAGTTTTCTACTGGAATCATTACAAAATTTGATTTACCACTTATAGTATGTTCAATAGCATCAGAAAAAGACCAACATGGAACTGTTTGAAAATCTTTTATATTCTGCTGCTCTAAAAAATTAGTTATCGCTTGCTCAGAATAAGCACCATGCTCACCCTGAAAAGATACTTTAATCATAGGATATTTAAAATTGATTTAACTAATAGATATAATACATTATGAAATATAAGATAAAAATAGAAATATTTACTTAGATATAATTATCATCACTAATAGCTTTGTGTATACCATCGCGCATATCAGCCGCTGGTAAACACAGATTTTTTGCGATTGTAACAACAATAAAACTAATTACTAATATTATTGCCGAACTCCAATATAAATCTAAATCTCCTCTACCTCCAAATGAGCTAAAGTATGAAACTATCGTTACTAATACTATATAAACCCAAAACCATATTGATTCTCTAAAATTCCAGTGTATTTCTTCAGATCTATCTTTTCTAAAAGTCCTATATATACCTAGCATTGCTAAAGCAATAATCAAAGCTATACCTGCTTTTGATACTATAGCCCAGCCACTCCACAAAAACACTAAAGTAGCAGCAAACATACCTAAAGTTGATAACAAATAAGCACCTTTAAGCCTAAATGGTCGATGAAGCTCAGGTAAATGATGTCTAAGTGCCATAGTTGATGTAGGACCAGTTATATAAGTTAGAGCTATCAAAGATGTCAAAAAAGTCGCCATCTCTTTCCAACCAGGAAAAGGCGCAAACATAACTAATGCAATAAGAAAATTCAAACTAATAGCATAAATAGGCTTTTTCATAATAGGACTTAGTTTACCTAAAATACTTGGTAAATAACCATTATGAACCATAGCACCAAGAGACTTTAATGCAATACTAAAATAGATTAAACCAGCCATTAATGGGAAAATAATAGCTCCAAAGTACAATGGATACATAACCCACTTAACTCCAAAACTTTGCGCCATAACTGCAAAAGGTCCAAAACTTGATGAGCTTGAACCTGGCATAACTACACTATACCAATCATTATTATGGACAAATTTTGACATTACTAACAAATAAGCAGACTGTAAGAATAAAAATATTATTAGACAAATCAATACTGCACCAACAGTTGCTACAGGTATAGATTTTTTAGGATTTTTTGTACTTCCAGCTAATTCAACAATAGTTTTAAAGCCAGTAAAAGCATAGGCAATACCCCCAACAGAAACAGCTGCTAAAACACCATTAAAGCCAAATGGCATTAATGAAAGCTCTTCGGCTTTTATATCTTTTAATGCAGGCAATGTAAAACAAAAAACTATAAAGACAATTGAGATAAATATTGGTATAGCCACTTTAAATAAAGTTACGATATTATTTATTTTTGCTAACCACTTAAGCGAATAGAAATTAATTATACAGAAACCTAAAAGAAAAAATATCGCTAAAGGTAGACCAGCTATAGATAAAGCACCATCTCTACTTGTATCGATCAATGATGGATAAAAAACAGCCAAATATTGAATAACAGCCTGAACCTCGATTGGTGCTAAAACTAAATATGATATCCACGTAATCCATGCAAACATATAACTTATCATTGTTCCATGTGTAATATGCGGAATTCTTGATGTAGAACCTTCAACAGGGACAATTGTACAAACTTCTGCGAATACTAAGGCTATAAAGACCATTAAAACTGCGCCTATTATCCATGATACAACAGATCCTGGACCAGCCTCTTGAGATGTATACTGTGCTGCAAACATCCAACCAGAACCCATGATAGCACCAACACCCATAGCCACAAGACTAAAAGTAGAAAGACTCTTTTTTTCCATGTTATCCTCTAATTAACAAATTGATAAACTATAATTATGAGTTTACTGTGATTAATTCATTAAGTAAACAGTTTAGAATATTATATAATCTTTCTTATGACACGATCATTTAATGTACTCATAATATCATATTCAATAGTATTTGTTTGTTTTGCTATTGAAAATGCACTATTTCGATTACGTGGAATATCAGATATTAACTCGACTATATCGCCTACTTTGACATCATTCTCATTTATTCCCAATGATACTGTCAAACCATCCATGCTCATTCTACCAGCCATGGGATACATCACATCATTAATATTTACAAAGCCTCTATCACCTAATTCACGAGGAAAGCCATCACCATAACCAATAGGGATAACAGCCAGTTGCTCACCCTCATAGCCTCTATATATCAAAGAATAACCAACACCCTCACCCTCTTGTAGTGTAATTATTTTAACTACTTCTGAGATTAGTCTTGCAATAGGCTTTATTTCTCTTATAACTCTATCAACATAAAACTCTGGTAAAAAACCATAGCTTAAAATCCCTGGTCTTACCATATCATAACAGATTCCTTTTTGACCTAGAAAACCATAAGAATTAGACAAATGACAAATAATATCTTGAGATAATTCTTTAGTAAATTCAACTATAGTATCAAATCTGTTTTTTTGTTTGATATTTGTAGGATGATCTCTATTATCAGCACATGCCAAATGACTATATACCCCTTCTAAAATTAACCAATCAGACTCATAAGCTTTCTGTATAGTTCTACAAGCATCATTATAATCTACGCCCATGCGATTCATGCCAGTATTGATATTAACATGGACAAAAGGCTTTTTATTATAGTACTTAGCAAATTTTTCTAACTTCTCAATATCATTATAATCTTGAATACTAACTCGGATATTTTTACTTAAAATTCTATCAATATAGTTATATTCAATTACTCCAAAAATCATAACTGGTTTTTCAACTACATTTAAGACCCTAAATGCCTCTAAAACATTTGCCACAGCAAAAAAATCAACCAAATCATGACTGTGTTGGACTATTAACTCTAAACCATGTCCATAGGCGTTTGCCTTTACAGGAAAACAAATTCTAACATTACCTACATACTCTTTTATTAGCTTAATATTATTTCTCAGAGTTTGTACGTTAATCTCCAAAACATTCATATTTTATCCTTTAAATCTACATAACTTTGTTTTTTTATAAAAAATTGTTGTTACTAATTCAGCTTAGAAAGCTAAGCATACAAACTTTAAAACATTTTATAACTAAAAATATTTATAAGTTTATTATTTTTAATAAAAACTAGAATAATAATATTAGAAATTCACATTAAAAGAATCTTGCATATTTTTGATGAAATTATCAAGCTTCAAACTTACCAAAAAATTTGCTAATCTTTTACCACAACTACCATCTAGTATATTTATGACAAAACTAAACACTACAATATCTACTAGTGAAATTTTATCATTAAAAAAATACTTTTTAGAGCCTAAATAATCGCTTATAGCTTGTAGATCACTTTCTGCTTTTGAGTAAATTTCATTATTAGTTAAATTTGTAATACCGTTAGCTTTTAACTGACGTAAAATATTTCTTTTAGCAACAGGATATACAATATTTGCCATTGCTTTTGGTAAACCTATAGATTCGATAAATTCTTTTTTCCAAATATAGTTATCTTTATCTATCCAACGGCTATAGACACCAACCGGATACAAGCTATCTTCACACAGTCTTATAAAAGCATGTGCTACAGCCTTTTGCTCAGAGCTTAGATGCTGATCTAAATTAAGTTGATATTGTTTTTCTAACATAGCAATTATAAGATTGCTATCCGCAAATTTTTTACCCATAGTTTCTATATAGGGCATTTTACCTGTTGGCGACTTATTAAACTCAAGATTAAAGTGATTCTGATAATTTAAATCTGTAGCTTTTAAGTATAATTCAAGTTTTAAGCAAAAAGGACTACAGCTATAATTTCTACCTTTTAGCTTTGGTAGTTGGTGTAGATGAATCATCATATTTTCCTCACTCATCAAAATTTATAATATTATGTGCTGGTTGGTACGGTGAAGTTTTAACAGCTTGATCAGATATAATACTTTCTTTGACAATATCAGCTTTTTCAAACTCTGAGACAACAACATCATCAAGTTTGCCATTTCTGATAACTATATAACCTCTGTATCTGTCATCTGAACTTTGAGTATTATAATCAAATGAATATACTCTATAAAAAACCAATCTTTTATTCTCAAATTGCAAATTTATCTTACGCAAACAAACAGTATCATCAAGCAAATCCAAATTGTATTTAACTGCTGTACGCTCTGCTATGCTTATAGCATACTCTTTATTTTTCATAAAGTTGCGCCATGCAAAAAAACACCCTGCTAGAAAAATCAGTGTATATAAAGCTATTGACATACTCATCCCTAAAATTTCCGTTAAAACATTATTATATGTTAAAATCTATCCGTTAAAAATATAACTGTCCTGAATACCTTGAAAATTTTAAAATACTTTTATGGATCCTTCTTTATAACAATAATTGGTGTTGTTATTGCTGTATTTATTTATCCAAATGCTCCACTAGAAACAATATACTCGATTTTAATATTAGCAATACTTGAAATATCACTTAGTTTTGATAATGCTGTAATCAACGCAAAAATTCTTGGGCAAATGCCTCCAAAATGGCAAAAGATTTTTATATATTTAGGTCTACCTATTGCTGTCTTTGGAATGCGTTTAATATTTCCAATTTTACTAGTAAGTGTGACTAGCGGTATCAACTTTATAAGTGTAATTACTCTTGCTTTAGATAATCCACAACAATACCAAACTATATTAGAGCATTCTATGCCTTATATTTGTAGCTTTGGCGGTAGTTTCTTACTAATGGTATTCCTAAACTTTTTTCTAAGCGAAAATAAAGGACATCATTGGATACCTCTTATTGAAAACAATATTGTTACAAAAAAAATTCGTAATTATGATGGTGGCTACATTCTTTTTGCAATTATTATTGGAGTTATCACAATCCACTACGCTGATCCGAACTATCAAGGTAGTTTAGCTATTGCTTTTCTCTTGGGTATAATAGTTCATGAGAGTATTGGCCTACTTAACTCATTATTTGATACTGCTAAAGTTAGTAATTCAGATGTTGCTCGCAATGGTTTAATCGGTTTTATTTACTTAGAGATAATAGATGCTTCATTTAGTTTTGATGGTGTTATCGGTGCATTTGCCATCACTGCGAATATTATCATTATTATGATTGGTCTAGGTATTGGCGCGATGTTTGTGCGATCTTTGACTATACTATTTGTCGAAAAGAAAACACTGGCAAAATATATCTACTTAGAGCATGGGGCACATTATGCAATTGGTTTTCTTGCAGTAATATTATTACTAAAAATATTTACGCATATCCCTGAGTGGTTTAGCGGCTCAATTGGTATATTAGTACTTAGTTTAGCATTTATTCATTCTGTTATATCTCATAAAAAGTTACATAATTAAACTAGTTAACTCAGCAACATTTCTTGCAACATATTTAGATAAATTTATCACTTTTTCTCTCTCAACATGCTCCATATAAGCAATAAACTTAGCTGCATAGCCCTTTTCATATAACTGATAGTCTGTATAGCCATCACCAATTGCTATAACCTCACCATTAATTAAACCTTTAGCCTTATCAAATGCGCTTAACTTAGAGTCACAGGCGCCATTAGAGTTATCAAGCTCTTTAAAACTACCATCGCTATTCCAAATAGTCTCAACAGCAAAAATATTTTCTCGAGAAATATTCAAATAATCTGCAAATGGCTGGATACTTTCAGTTAAACCACCACTAAAAATCCATATTTCAGAGCCTTTAGTTTTGAGATTCTGAATTAGCTCTTTGATACCATCTGTTAGTAGTTTAGGGCAATATCTGTTACTAAACTCTTTTATACTCTGCTTAGTTGGGCTAGCAATTGCTAATCTTTTTTGTAGAGAATCTCTAAAACTGATATCTCCTTGCATCCCTAGGTTAGTTATATACTCTATCTCTTTTAATTTTGTTGGGGATTTTTGCAATATTGGTTCTAAAATTAACTCTAAAGACTCTTTTTTTATTAACGTCGAATCAAAATCAAAAATTATATTTTTCATAAAACTACTACTCTAAAAAAATTCCATGCAATGCAGGTGTAATTTAAATTGGTAAATATACTTTATATACTAGCGTTAAATCATTAGCATTTAAATAGACAATATAACTAAGTCTGCTATCTGCATCAATTACATTCACAAAAACCAAACCATCATCGTGATTTTGAGATTGTCGATTTGCAATAAATATCAGTTCAGAAATAAAATGACCAGCTTCATCTAAGTCAAATAAAAGTACTAGCTAGAGCAATGAAGCTGAGAAAAGCAGAAAAGGTTTTATATGATGCCCTTCAGAAGAAATATGCTTTGACAGATAATCTATAATAAAATGTTGTTAATCAACATCTGATACATATGTCATCAAATTATTCCAGATACTTTTATCAACCCAATATTTATAATGTTTATGTATATAGCCTCATTGAGCTCTTTGTTTTCAAAATATAAATACCGATTCTATAATTTGTAAAAGTCTAGACCTAATACAAGCGTTTTTGAATTATAAGAAAAGTTAAAATGGTTGATCAATTTGATTCTGATATATAATATGCAATTTGCATTAAGTATATTTATTTTTGTTCGCAAAACTATTTAAATACGATTAACATTTTTATGCAAAAATTTTGTTCATCGAAACTAATCTTGTAAATAAGTTAGTGTTTTTTTGTATCAATCTGGTGATCAAAATAATATAGACTTTTAATTTTGTTAACATCTATATTTCTTATTTGTTCAATAGTTATATCTAAATTATAAGTTTCTTCTTTAATTTTTACATTTTCATTGAGAATCCCTATTTTATCTAGGTATTTTAGTGCTAATAGGAATTGATCTAAAGTTGGCTTATAATGACCACTTCTATTATCTATATAAACGATCTTCCCGCTTTCAATTTTAATGTCCCCAGCACATACTATAGGTTTTGGTATTTGATTTTTATTTTTGCAAATAAAAGCATGACATAATTTGTTACCATTTTTGCCAGTATCTATATAAAAGTTACCATCTATATCTAAAACCCATATAAACATTCCTGAACCACCTATCTCTGAAACTATTTTTTTATTCTCAGCATTATAAATGATGCTATTCTTATCAATATTTTCATAGTTGCATTCGGAATTTATATCATCATATATACTAGCAGTGCTTATCAAAAAATTATTTTTTTTATCAAAACTATATTTTTTTTCTTTACCAAGCTGTTCTAGAGATAATTCACTTTCATAGTCTATAATTAGATCTTCAAGATTATATAAACTATAATTCTCTTTTAGGTCAATATCTTCACTGGCTTCATCATATATTTGATATAGTTGTGGAAATGTATTATCTTTCAAATCATAATCAAAACTATTTTTTAATGCTTTGACACTTATTTCCAGATATTCTTTTCTATTACTCAAAATGCTAAAAGCTTTTAAAAATGCTCTATCAATCTCATATTTCAATTGGTCTTCTGACATATTTTTTTCATAAAAATATGAGATACTATTATAATTAATATTATTCGAATCACTTACAATAGGGTTAACAACCCCATAAGGATTAAGTGTATCTTTTAATCCTTGAACCCAACTAGTGATTATAGGAGTTCCAACTGATAACAATTCCATAGCAATCAAACCGCAAGACTCTATTTTAGAAGGAATAATAGCCCAATCTGCGGCTGCTCTTAATAAATGTCCTTTTGAAATTTCAACTTTATCGCTAAGTTTTTCTTTCTGATCTTTCATTATGTTGTCATATATTTTTACATCTTCATTCATTTTGTATATATCTTGAAGTTTAATAATATGAAAATAAGAATTAGAATCATATGCTTGACCAGCAAGTACGACTTGCCCTCCTAGTTTTAACCATGAATCAATTATTATCTGAAAAGATTTTATTCCTTTCTCTTCTGAAAATCTCCCTATATACAATAATAAAGGCTTATCCTTAGAGCTAATAATATTATTTTCATATAGAATTTCTTTTATTCTTGATTTATTTAAATCAAAATCATCATTAGTAAAAGTATTCTGATCTAAACTGTATTCTTTATATAGTTCCTCATTAAAGAGAGAGTAATTGTTATAATTTATCCCATTTCTAACACTTCTCAAATAAGTTCCTTTTTCATCTAGTACTTTTTTGAGCCCATAATCAAGCCCATTTTGGTAGTCATAGACTAAACCTTTAGAGACAAATATTAAAAAATCTGACTCTATTATTTGAGAAGCCATAATATTTAGTTTTTCGTTAGTTTTATATTCCAATCCTAAATTTTTATATAAAAACTGGTCTTGTTCAATACCTTGTTCTTCATTTAACATATGCACATGAGAAATAACTTTTATTGGCTTTAAGCCTTTTTGTTTTCTTTCAATATTATATTTTTTCTTTATTAGTGGTGCTGCTAAACCAGAATGCCATGCATGTAAATGTAAACTACTAACATTTAAAAAATTAGCAAAACTTGCTACTGCAGAGTTAAAATACGCGATAGTTAAATAAGATGATTCTTGTGTATATATAGGTTGTTTATTAACCATATCTGAATTTTTCTCATCAGGCTCGATTAAAAACTGTTTATATTTATCGTTATAAAAAACTTTTGTATTCCTATTTTCTGTAAATACTTCATGATTTATGGTAGTTACCTCTATAATATTATCATCCTTATATTTCTCTTTTAAAAAAGAATAATACGGAATTATAGAGTAGGTAATATAACTATAACTACTACTATGCTCATATTCATTTAAACTTAAATCTTTAACAACCATTCCTAACCCACCGACTATTACATTATGACCCTCTAAAGCAGCGTGTAGAACGATTTTTTGGTTAGGAGTAGTAATAAACTCATATGGTAGCTTACTAGCAAAAAGCGAATTTAACCATAATATTGAGATAAGTAGAAACATTTGTAATTTTTTCATATTAAATTAAAATAGTTGTTTAAATAATTTTTAAAATATAGCAAATTTATCTTAAAAAATTGTTTAAATTTGTAATTTTTTGTATTTGAATAGTTCTCGTTATGCGATAGGTATAAGACCTTCTGTTTAGAAGCATTGTGTCAGAGACAATCAGCATACTCAGCAAGAAATATACTTACCAGTAAAAAGTTTCTATTATCAGATTTTAAGTTTAATTCTAATTATAAGCTCAGTTCGATAATTATTTCATAGATAAACTCTTAGAATTATTGATTAAGTAGTTACTTGCTTTATCTTTAGAAATATAGCCTCAATCGCCAAATACCAATCCTTTACACTACATAATTTAATGAAAAGGAGCTCCTTATTAACAATTTCACCAATATGGTCAGTTAATAGATACAACTTAAAGCCAAAAATCCAGTCAGTATTTTGCTAAACCGTCAAACATCTTATGTCTTGACTCTCTTAGATTATTACAAAGAGGCATTTTAGTAGCATCAACAAAATATAAGTCTTTATATTTACCATGATTGCTTGATATAAACATAATTAAAGGTGATATTGCTCTATCAATTAATTCTACAAAACGGTTATAAGATGGGGCTATAGTAAAATAATACTTCCAATAAATATTTATTTAATAGATATAATTTTTGTTACTTTGAGAACTATATAGTATTTCTAGGCCATTAAACCAGTGGCTACAAATAGTTTATTCATAAGCTTTTAATAAATACAAAACAGCAATAATTTGTATTATACTCTTTTCTATGTTTTATTCTTAATATCAAGGAACAAATGATTAGTTATAAAAAAATGCCACAAGGCGTATTACAGATAAATATTATTCAAATTTTCTCAACCGTTGGTTATGCGGTACTAATGGGACTACTTAATTTTTACCTTACAGATCATGGTGGTTTTACAAAAACTCAAGCAAATACTCTTACAGCAAGCTTTTTTGCCCTTAACTTTTTATTACATTTTTTAGGTGGTGCTTTAGGTGGAAAGTTTTTTAGCTTTAGAGGTCTGTTTTTAGTTAGTGTATGTCTACAGGTAGTTAGTATGTTTATGATCGCTGAACATAATCAAACTATGATAGTCTATGGCATGGCACTATTTATCACTGGTGCTGGGCTTAATGTCAGCTGTCTTAATATGATGTTAACTCAACTCTTTAAAACAGAAGATCATAACCGTAGAATTGCATTTTCTATAAACTATAGTTGTATGAATATAGGTTTTGTTGGTAGCTTTATCTTAGCTGGAGTGATACAAAGCTATGGCGCCTATACTATCGCCTTTTATACAGCTGCCGGATGCTTAGCACTAACAGTAGTTTTGCATCTACTAAATTTTAAAAACGTTGAGGATAAAGATACATTTTTCCATAATCAATTTTCAAAGTCTAATGCTCGTTTTTTAGTAGCTCCTGGAATAATCTTAGTATGCTTTTTATTTTCAATATTTCTAATCAGACATGCGGAATTTGGTAGCAACCTTGTTATATGCGTATTTATCTTAGTATTTATATATTTAGCTTTTATCGCTTTAAAACAAGAACCAGAGTATAGAGAACGCATAATTGCCTTTATGCTATTAAGTTCGGCATGTATGATTTTTGCATTTGTACAAGGTATGCAAAGCTCAGCATTAGAAAATTTTGTTGAGTTTAATACGAACAAGTCTTTATTTGGCATAACTATGGAGCCAGCAACTGTCAACACTTTTGAAAGTTTAGGTGTAATTATTTTTGGTTTCATGTTAGCAATATTGTCAAAACGAAGACTAAAAAATGGCACTACACTCCCACCAGGTAGCTTAATCACTAGAGGTATTGGCTTATATATAATAGCTTTTATGATGATACCGATCGGAATATTATTAGCCAACAAAAATACTGGTACTGTTAATGTTATCTTTCCAATACTATTACTGCTAATTGTTGCAGCTGGTGAGATCCATGTAAATGCTACTAGCTATGCTTTAGTTGGTGACTTAATCAAACCTATTCATCAGGGAATTTTTACCGGCTATATGTTTGTAAATGTGGCTATTGGTATTGTAATCGCAGGCCCTGTTTCCAATTATGCTATTGGTAACAAACTAAAAGCTGAAGATATTACTGCTTTAGGTACAAATCAAATGTACTCAAATATCTTTGTTTGCCTAACGGTTATTGCTGCTATTTTAACTATTATTTTCTTCTTAATTTCGAAAAGAATTAATAAAGTATTTGATAATATCAAAGAATAAATAAGTTCTAAAAAATATAAATCAGATTGAAAATATTTTATGTATTATCAATTAAAAATGTGCCTATTTTTTGGGTAAAAACCATATTTATAATCTTATCAAAGTTTATTAAGCTGTTCATTTTTCCAAGAAAGTACTTTATCCATACCAAATGCTTTATTTAAACTTGGTATTGTGTCTTTTAAATATTGTAGAGCTTTTTCTTTGTCTAGCTTATTTGATTGAGGATCATCTAAGATCTGAGCATTTTTAATAGCAGCAGCTATAGTACCTTTGCGTATAAATACTCCGTTGAATATATCACCATCTACCCCGTCCTTTAACATCTTTTCAGGTGTTACATAGTTACTTTCTTTCATAATAAGTCCTTCTTTATTCTATCATTTTTGTTACTTTTTTAGTTATTGAAGTAAACAATAATAATTTTAATCTTATATCCAATAAATAGTATTACTATATCATCCCAATCTTATAATTTATTAACTTCTTTTTTAAGTTTATATATAGCAAGATTATGTAATAAAGCCTACGAAAGTTGATATTTTGCGAGCAAGTTATAGATATCCAAAAATAATTAATTACCAAAGCTTTTAAAATTTACTTTTTTTCTATCGAAAAATTGCTTATTATTACACATCTTAACCAACTTATATAGAACCTAAAGATGCAAAAATCTTCAAAAAAACCTTTGGTTTCTATAAAGAACCTATCTAAACAGTTTGATGATGGCCACCTAGCTGTTGATTCTGTAAATCTTGATGTCTATCCAAAAGAATTTTTTTCTTTGCTTGGCGGATCTGGAAGTGGTAAAAGTACACTACTTAGAATGCTCGCAGGATTTGAAAGACCTACTGATGGTAAGATAATTATAGATGGAGTAGATATGTCAAATACTCCACCATACAAAAGACCTGTAAACATGATGTTTCAATCTTACGCGTTATTTCCGCATATGAATGTAAAACAAAATATTATGTTTGGTTTAAAGCAAGAGAAATCTCTTAAAAAAGAAGAGATTGAGAAAGCTACAGATGCCGCTTTGAAAATTATTAAGATGGACCACCTTGCTAAAAGAAAACCTCATCAATTATCTGGTGGACAGCGTCAACGTGTAGCTTTGGCAAGATGTTTGGCAAAAAGACCAAAATTAATCTTACTTGATGAGCCATTATCAGCTTTAGATAAAAATTTGCGTGATCAAATGCAGTTTGAGCTTGTAGATATTCAAGAACAAACAGGTAGTACTTTTATAATGGTAACCCATGATCAAGAAGAAGCCATGACAATGTCGACAAGAATTGGTATTATGACTGACGGTTGGTTAGAGCAAGTAAGCACTCCTTCAGAAATTTATGAGTTCCCTAAAAGTCGATTTGTAGCCAATTTTATTGGTAAAAGTACAATTTTTGAAGGTCGTGTAGAAGCAGTAAGTAGAACTCGAAGCATTATAACTTCAGAGCAAGCTGGTACTAATTTCGTATTAAGAAGAAATATAGAAGCTATTGAAGATCAAGAAATCTGGGTTGGATTGCGACCTGAAAAGATAGTCATAAGTAAAGACAAACCTGAAGATTACAATCCTAATAAACCTGTAAATTGTATTAAAGGTATTGTTGAAGATATTGCTTATATGGGCGGCTTATCTACTTACCATGTTAGGACTGCTAATGGCAATATAATTAAGTCAACTGACTTCAATATTGAGAGAAATGCAGATCATCCTTCTTGGGATGATGAAGTATATCTCACTTGGGAATCAGAAAATATCATGGTGTTATACTCATAATGCAAAACTTAGAAAAAAGCTTTAGACATACTTTAGTGTACTTAGTTCCTTTTGTATGGTTTATGGTATTTTTACTTATACCTTTTTTATTTGTCATAGGTATCAGTTTTACATTACCAGCAGATGGCACTCCGCCAGTGACTTCATTAATGACTTATAAACAATCAGCTCTACACTTTACATTATATTTAAGTAATTATATTGAGTTGATTCATTATAATCTAATATTTATTTCGCTACTTAAATCTTTTAAAGTTGCCTTTATAACTACTGCTTTGTGTATCTTAATTGGCTACCCTATGGCTTTAGCGCTATCTAGAGCTAAAAAAAATACTCAAATCTTCTTCTTAGTCTTGATTATTATTCCATACTGGACTTCATTTTTACTTAGAACTTATGCTTGGGTGACATTATTGGGTAACCATACTCTAAATCAATTTCTAATGGATTTAGGCTTACCAAGCATGGCTTTACTTTATAATGATTTTTCGATGTATTTAGGTATGGTTTATTGCTACTTACCATTTCTAGTATTACCACTATATAGTACCCTAATTAAAATCGACCCTAGTATCTACGATGCAGCTGAGGATTTAGGTTCTAGACCGATTAATTCTTTCTTTAAGATAACACTACCATTATCAATGCCTGGACTAATTGCTGGCAGCTTGTTAATATTTATCCCGGCTATTGGAGAGGTAGTTGTGCCACAAATTATGGGGGGTATGGATTCGTTAATGATTGGTAATGTTATTTGGGAAGAGTTTTTCACCTCTAATAACTGGGGCATGGCTGCTGCGATATCTGTAGTTTTAATAGTTGTACTAGTTCTACCTATCCTATGGATGCAACGCATTCAAGCAAAGAGAACTTTTGTTTAGGAGGATATAAGCGATGAAAAGATTTTCATTTAGTAAGATAATGCTTATATTAGGTTTGATCTTTTTATATATTCCGCTAATAATTTTAGTGGTTTTCTCATTTAGTAATTCTGAAATTATTAATTTATGGGGTGGTTTTACTTTTGACTGGTATCATGAGGTTATTAATGATGAAGATATCATAAATGCCACTTTTACTAGCCTTAAAATAGCTACTATTACCTCTGCAATAGCTACAATATTAGGTACTATAATTGCTTATGCAATGACTAGATTTAAATTTTTTAGATCTAGAAGTTTTTTATATGGTCTTGTGGCAACACCTCTTGTATTACCAGATATTATTCTAGGGGTTGCTTTACTATTGATGTTTTCAACCTTACAACATTTAATCGGCTGGCCACATGAGCGTGGTACAACTACTGTTGTGATAGCCCATGTAACCATGTGTACCGCTTATGTAACGATAGTAATGCAATCACGTATAGCTAGTGTAGATATATCTCTAGAAGAAGCTGCTCTAGATCTAGGAGCTGGCCCTATTGAAACATTCTTTAAAATAACTCTACCACAGCTAATACCAGCACTAATTACTTCAGCACTACTTACGTTTACATTGTCTATTGATGACTTGGTTGTTACAGAGTTTGTTGCGGGTAGTGATAACCCTACTTTACCAATGTATATTTATTCAACTGTAAAAAATGGTCCTACACCTGAGATAAATGCCTTGGCTACGATCATGATTGGAATTATTGTCGTTGGTGTCCTATTAGGCATGTTTATCTCTGCTAAATTCCAAAAAAGACAAAATGGTTAAGATTAAAATTTTAGGTTATTAAAGGTTAGTATTCAGATAATACTACTACCTAAAAAATGCTACTTGACCTTTATCTAGGTTCTGTACACAAAAATAGTTTTTTATCGTAGCCCAATAAAAGTAGAAGCTAGTTTAATCATACCCAGATATGCTGAAATGGTTTTATCCAACCTAGAGAATACTATCCTAAAATGATTAATTTTAGAAAAGAAATTCTTAATCAAATGTCTTTCTTGGACGGTATCTTTAGTAACAATAAAAGTAGGCGTATTATCGTTTATCTTCCAAAATGGTCCAGTTAAAATTCGACTCTTTAAAAATTTTTCTTAGATTATCTTTTCGATCTTATTGATCCTTGTAAAGCTTTACGAATTACCTCTGCTGCTGTAGTTGCATCACCCATAGCAGAACGAGCCATTTTTTCAGCATCTTTTTGCTTATAGCCTAATGCCAATAATGCATCAACCGATTCGTTAAATATTGAAGTTGCTATCACTGTAGGTGTTGGTACTTGTGGTGCTTGTGAGTCTAGGCTAGCTACTGTAGTACCTGAAGATTGAGCATAAATCTCATTGGCCATTTTTAATAACTTATCGTAAATTTCTACAACTAGGCGCTCTGCCGTTTTCTTACCAATACCTGGTACTGTAGCGAGTAAGGCATAATCTTTATTTTCAATACAATGTAATAGCGTTTTTGAATCCATTCCAGATAAAATAGCAATAGCTGTTCTAGCTCCTATACCATTAACTTTAATTAATTCTTGAAAAACTTTCTTATCAACTTTTGATTTAAAGCCATAGAGCTGCTGAGCATCTTCGCGAACTACAAAATGTGTATAGAGGCTAATCTGGCTATCAATATCACCTAATGTATAAAATGTTGTCATCGGTACAAAAACTTCATAACCAATACCATTTACATCAATAAGTAAAGCGGTTGGATCTTTCTCTATCAATACTCCTTTTATAAAACTTATCATCAATAATATCCTTTAGCCTCTTTGAATTCTTGATAATTTTAAGCTTACTATAAGTGCTGCTAAAAAAGCGATAGGCAGAATCGAAAGAGCTAGCGAAATATCTAAATTAAAACTATTAACTAAAACTCCAACAATAATTGGCACAATAAACCCTGAGAACATCACTACAGTGTTATTTATACCAAAAAATATTGATTTAGGCTTTTGTCCTCTATAGTTTGCTATCACAGTAAATGAAAGTGTCTGACCAGCAGCAGAACAACCAATCAAGAATAGTAAAGTCATACTCATTATTTGATTTAAATGTAAAAATAATAAAGCACAAACGCAAATAAATCCTAATAAAGAAACTACAAATAACATATTTATTCTATCTTTAAACTTATCATACATTAGACCAAAAAAAGGACTTCCAATACCAAGACCTAACCATAAAAAAGCCACCGAATAAGAAGCTTGAGTAATACTAAGTCCTTTAGTTTGCAATAAGCTAACTCCCCAAACAGCTCCTAATGTAGGTATCGAACAATAAATAAAGAAAGCGTAGAAATATATAGTAATTAATTTTTTATTTAAAAGATTACTTTTTATCTCACTATTTACTTCTTGCTTGCTCAAAGTTTCTGCAGCTTTAGTACCCTCTTTAACAAAAATCAAAATTAATACTGCTAAAAAAATTCCTAAAATAGCTGATATTAATATTACTAATCTCCAACTATCTAAATAATTTACAAAAAATAGTAATGGTCCACCAGCTAAAATAGGACCTAAAGTTCCTAATATTTGCGTAGATCCAGATAAAATACCCATATATTTCATCGGGAACCATTGTGTTGATATTATTAATAAACCTAAGAAACCAAACGCAGCACCAATTCCCATCAAACATCTTGCAAAAATAGCCACATATAAGCTAGATGTTAACGAAAAAAGCAATGCTCCTAACGCGCAAGTGATAGTAGCAAAAAATAGTGATTTTTTTATACCATATTTATCAAATAAAAATCCTACTGGCACTTGTAATAATGAATAACACAGGTAAAAAGCTCCACCAAATAATGAAAAGCTAAAAGCTGTCGCATGAAAACTATTAACTATATCTTGATGGAGTGAATTTGGCAACACTCTTAAAAAAAATTCATAAAAGAAAAATGTAGCGCCGATAAGCCATACTGTACAAGCTCGAATATAATACTTTGTGCCCATATAAAACAATACTGGTAAATTTTTATGATAAGGCTATTATAAGTTTGACATCAAACTTAGACAAATGATTTTTTTGATATTTCATTTAATTCTCTTTTGCGAAACTCTACTTGCTCCAGAGATTCTTGCTAATGATTTGCTACTATGGTAGTGACATATTGCTATCGCTAATGCATCTGCAGCATCCTCTGGGGGCTTTTTTGCTCAAACCTAACAAAGACTGTACCATATGCTGGACTTGCGATTTAGCAGCTCCTCCAGTACCTACTACAGCTTGTTTAATTTGTTTGGCTGAATATTCACTAACCTCTAAGTTATTAATAGCTAGTGTACACATAGCCACTCCTCTAGCTTGACCTAGTTTAATAGCTCCCATAGGATTCTGAAACATAAATATTTGCTCAATTGCAGCTTCAGTCGGTGCGTATACATTTATAATCTCGGTTATTCCATCAGCAATTTGCTTGAGTCTTCTTGGCGTAGTTATTTCTGTTATACGAATACAGCCACTTGCGACATAATAGATTTTATTATCTTGGACTTTTATAACTCCAAAACCTGTTATCCTTGAGCCTGGATCTATTCCTAAAATAACCATTTAATACTTATTTATAACTCTATGACTACAAGATTTTACTATAGATTAACACCAATATATAGAAAACTATCAATAATGATAGTCAAATATAAAATTCTAACCGATTTGCTCAATTAGCTCTTGAGTAAAGTTAGCATTTGAATAAACACTTTGTACATCATCTAAATCTTCTAGCTTATCAATAAGCGCTATAATTTTTTTCTGCGGTTTCTGTATCTAACTCTGCTTTTGTCTCAGCATCAAAAGTAATTTCTGCACTTTCAGAATTAAAACCTTTCTCAATTAAAGCCTCTTGTATATCAGAAAAATCATGCGGATCTGTGTATACATCTATACTACCATCTTCATGAGTAATTATATCCTCTGCACCAGCTTCTAAAGCAACTTCCATCAATGCATCCTCATCTACTCCAGGTGCAAATGAGATGATTCCTCTTTTAGTAAACATATATGCAACTGAACCATCTGTACCAAGGTTACCTCCACTTTTGTAAATGCATGACGCACTTCACCAACAGTACGATTACGGTTATCAGTCATACAATCAACAATAATTGCTACACCACCAGGACCATAACCTTCATAACGAACTTCTTCTACATTTGCACTTTCATCACCACCAGCACCTTTTACTACGGCTCTTTCGATAGTATCTTTACTCATATTGTTTGCTAATGCAGTTGCTATTGCAGCTCTTAAACGCGGATTAGCATCTTTATCACCACCACCTAATCTTGCAGCAACAGTTATCTCTCTAATTAGCTTTGTAAAGATCTTGCCACGTTTTGCATCTTCTTTTGCTTTTTTATGCTTAATATTAGCCCATTTACTATGACCTGCCATTTTTACACCTTTTATCTAAATATAACTAACTACTTTTTCTACTAATTTTTCAATTCCTTGAGCTGCCTCTAAGATATTTCTTGCACACATATATGCTGGTGTTGATATAACTTTGACACTCTCATCAACACAAATATCTGTAGCATCCATAATTATAGCTTCAGCGCCTTTTTTTGCTAGTATAGCCGTGGTATTTTCATCTGTACCAACAGTAGCTTTTGTGCCCTCTGGATATACCAGTGGTATCATCAACGGTGCTATACATATATAACCAGCAGGCTTATCAGCTAGATAAAAAGCTCGTGCAAATTTTAAAACTTCTTCATCCATTTGATAACTATCATCACCAACAAAAGCAAAATCCATAATATTTTTAGCTGCTCCAAAACCACCTGGAAAGATTATCGCATCATAATCATCACTATCTGCATCTGCTATATCAATGACATTACCCCGAGTAATTCGTGCTGACTCTTCAAGAATATTACGCGCTGAGGCTTTGCTATCTACAGATTGGTGCAAATGATTAATCACCTGCTTTTGATCTCTATTTAGCGCGACACCTTGCCATTCTACTCCTTGTTTTTCTAATGCTAATATTGTCAATACAGTTTCGTATATTTCTGAACCATCAAGATAACCACATCCAGATAATACTACCGCTACTTTTGCCATTTTTATTCACCTTTATATATTTTTTGATTTTACAAATCTAAATTATTTCTTTTGAAAACTCTATCTGCTCTATAGCTTGATCTTACCATAGGTCCTGATGCTACTTCTAAGAAACCTTTTTCAAGACCAACTTTGCGATACTCTTCAAATTGCTGTGGAGTCACAAATCTCTCAACACTCAAATGATGCTTTGTCGGTTGCATATATTGCCCTAGCGTGATTATATCAACGCCTACACTTCGCGCGTCATCCATAGTTTTGTAAATTTCTTCATCAGTCTCACCTAGACCTACCATAATACTAGTTTTAGTAAGCACATTTGGTGATTTTTGTTTAACATATTTTAATAAATTTAATGTTTGCCAATATCCTGCACGTGGATCGCGTACTGGATGAGTCAAACGCTCTACAGTTTCGATATTTTGTGCAATTACATCTACTTTTGTATTTATGATTTTATCAATATTTTCGTTAATACCAGCAAAATCTGGAGTTAATGCTTCTACTTTAATATTCTGATTAAGATTTTTGATAGCTGTAATAGTTGCTGCATAATGCCCAGCACCGCCATCTTCTAAATCATCACGATCTACAGATGTTAATACGACATACTCAAGTCCCATAAGCTTAACACTTTGTGCAGCATTTATAGGCTCGTCTTTATCTAACCAACCTTTTGGATTACCTGTATCTACAGAACAAAACTTACAAGCTCTAGTACATACACTTCCCATTAGCATAATTGTTGCTGTACCATGGGACCAACACTCATTAATATTTGGACATCTTGCTTCTTCACAAACAGTTGAAAGTTTATGTTTTTTTGTTATAGATTTAACTTTTAGATATTCTCTAGAATCTTGTTTTTGCACTTTCAACCAATCTGGTTTACGCACATGCACAGTATTCTCTTTCTTATTTCTAATACCATCTTTGACAGCATGAAAACCATGATCCGTAGTATATTTAGTACCACTTTCAACTTTAACTTTTATATTAGATATTTCTTTCATAATATTTCTAGCATATTAACTTAAGCTATAATTTCCCTACATTATAAAAGATAAACGCCTATTTATAAATAATTAGTTTAAGATTCTCTCTATTCCTAAGTTACCAGCTAATTATTATGATTATTAAACAATTTTTAATATTATAAATTTGCAGATACTTTCAAAAACCTTTAGACTTTAATAAAAAATGAAAATAAGGAAGATATATCATGATATCAAAAAGATTATTAGATGCTTTAAATGACCAGTTTAACTATGAGTTAGAATCAGCAAATATTTATTTAGCTATGGCTGGTTACACTGCAGATCTTGGTCTTGGCGGCTTTACTAATTGGTTTATGGCGCAGTATGAAGAAGAACTTTTTCATGCAAAAAAAATCATGAAGTTCATCAATGATAAAAATGGTCGTATCGAAGTCAAATCTGTTGCAGCACCGCAAAATAAATTTAATTCATTACTTGAAGTTTTTGAAGCGACTCTTGTACACGAACAAGAAGTCTCTACTAGATTTTATAACTTAATGAATATAGCTTTAGAAGAGAAAGAGCACTCTACTAAGAGTTTTCTTCAGTGGTTTATCGATGAACAAGTGGAAGAAGAAGCAACTGTTGGCGATATGATTAATAAAATCAAACTTGTCAAAGACAGTGGTTTATATCTACTAGATCAAGAAGCTGCTAAAAGAAACTTTAATGCTCCTAGTCTATAATTTTATACAAAATCTATATTTCTTATTTTCATAAATCTTATTAAGAAGTATGCTAAAACTAGTACTAAAATTCCGATTAACATAACACTTAAACTAGTATCAAAGAAATAAGTTTTATACATATTAGCGCTTTCTAAAGCACTAATTCCATCTTTTGGAAGAGCAACCACTTGATTAAACAGACCTGTTATAGAATTTGCCATAGAAGAGGATATATACCAAGCTCCCATTGCAAAACCAATAGTTTTACTATCACAGTATATGCCAATCATACTAAGTCCAATAGCACTTACAAATAACTCTGAAATAGAAATTAGGACATATGATAATGTAATGTAGTTACCACTTACAATACCATTATTGTCTATAGAGAAGCCATAATACATTATGAATAAACCTGCAGCTGCTAATAATACTCCTACAGCGAATTGATATGGTATATAAAATCTTGGAAACATTGGATATATCCTCATTAAAAGCATACCACCAGATATTATCAAAATTGGATTAACTATCTGATAACTCGCAGCATTAACTTTAAAACCAAACATTAAAAGATCTGAGTTGTTCTTTGCTGCCATTACAAGAGTTGATCCCATTTGATTATAAATGACAAAAAATACTACAGCTACAATTATCAGTATCAGCCCTACCACCTGCTTCAAACGTACATCACCATCTAAGAAAAATATTGTTCTTAATAAAAATAATAACAAACAAAACATACTAATACCGGCCACAACTATATTTGCATAGTCTGGATAGTGATAGCAAATAACTGTAAATATATATACTATAACCAAATACCATAACACAACTTTTTTAGCTATGCTTGTCATTGGCTTTTTATCAATGTCATCAATAACATTATCATAAATTTTATATCTATACGAAAAATTTGTTATTGCTAATAATTTCCCAATAAAAACTATACTTAATACTGCTAGTGCACCAAATTTATAATTGGTTAATGAAGGAGCTACTATATATGCAAATAGACTACCTAGATTAACAGATATATAAAACATTGTCATACCACTTTTTGCATGTACAGGATTATCGCTATATATTTTTGATACCATTGCAGATGCTGTTCCTAGCTGTAAAGATCCACATACAGGAACTAAAGCAAATGCAAAAATAAAAAATTCATCACTAAGATGGACCACAAAACCACTTAAAAATACAGCCAAATATGCAAAAGCTAATAGCAGACTTCCCCAAAATATAGATCTTCTTAAACCTAAATATCTATCAGCTATATATCCTCCAAACATGATAATTGCGTAATTCATTGCCTTATAAATGCCTTGAAATGAATAAGCATGACTTTCTGAAAAGCCAATACCATAATCTAATACAGATCTCGTCAAGTATAAGATTAAAATAGCATTGAAACTATAAGTTGCAAATTGCCCCCAAAATGTAATTGCTGCGATTGTAAAACTTTGTTTTGATTTTAGATCTTTAAACATAGTATTTCCTAAAGATAATAAATTTTATACTAATGACTTTTTAAAGAAATAAAAATAAAGATCTAGCAAGTTATGCACTTTTTAACACAACTGCTGATTACTTAAACAAGTTTATCTAATCTCAAGAAATGATATAATTAACGCAATAATTATGAATATATGGTAACAAACAATTATGAAAATATATCTATATCACCATTGTCCTTACTGTATAAAAGTAAGATTAGTTGCTGACTTAAACAATTTGAACTATCAGATGATAATCTTAGCAAATGATGATGAAAAAGCTCATATCGATAGAATTGGCTCAAAACAAGTACCTTTTTTAGAAAAAGATGATGGCACTTTTATCAAAGAAAGTGATGAAATTTGCAAGTTTATTGCCAAGACTCAGAATTTTGAGATTGCGGAATCAACTATTGATGATTTCGTCAAAGACCGTATTGACGATCTAGAGCCAAATTTTCGTAGAATTGTATATCCTCGAATTCCTCATCATCCACGCAATGAATGTGACTTCCCAACGCAAAGTGCTAAAGAATATTTTATAAATAAGAAATCCCAATATATTGGTGACTTTGATGCTTTACTTAGAAATCCTCCTTATGACTCAATCAGAGCAATAAACCAAATACTTGCAAAAATTGATCCTTTTATCAAAACTCCTTTTATCAATGGTGAAAAGTTTTCTTGGGATGATATAAATATTTTTCCAATATTTTTTATCCTAACAATGGCTAGAGATTTGCTTGAAATACCAACGAATATTACCAACTATATCAAAAATATCGAAGCAAAAACAAACATAGAATTATACTAAAATGATTATATCCATAGAAGCAATTGATAAAGTATTACCTCAAACACAATGTCAAAAATGTACTTATCCTGATTGTTATAGTTATGCTAAAGCTATCACAAATGGTGAAAAGTATAATAAGTGTATAACAGGTGGAGAAAAAACTTTAAAAGAGCTAGCAAAACTTTTAAATAAACCTGAAATACCATTAGATAGCTCGCTAGGACGAGAAAAACCTCGAGCTGTTGCAAGAATTGATGAATCAATGTGTATTGGTTGTGAGAAGTGCTTACTTGCTTGTCCCGTTGATGCTATAGTAGGTGCAAAAAAACTCATGCATACGGTAATTGAAGCGGAATGTACAAGCTGCGAGCTATGTGTAGAACCATGCCCAATGGATTGTATATCTTTGGTAGATTTAGCTGTAGATAAACAACCAAATAATCTAAGTGAGGATGCTTATACAACTCAAAAAAATCACTATCGTGATAGGTACGAATATCACAAGCAGAGAGTAAATCAGACAAAGACTAAGCAAAGAGAAGTTTACAAAAATATCGCAACTGCTCAAGAAATTGATAAAAAAGCCTATATAGCTGCTTCATTAGCTAAGTTTAGAAATAAAAAGAAATCTTCATTAACCAATGAATAAGCAAAAAAGAATCCAAATTTTTGAAACATGGAAACAAAATGACCCCAAACCAACAACAGAGCTTGAATATACATCTAATTTTGAACTTCTAGTTGCAGTAATTTTATCAGCTCAAGCAACTGATGTTAGTGTCAATAAAGCTACGAAAATATTGTTCAAAGTTGCAAATACTCCGGAACAAATATACGCTTTAGGTGAGCAAAAATTAGCTGAATATATAAAATCTATAGGTCTATATAAAACCAAAGCCAAAAATGTCATAGCAACATCTAAAGATCTAATTGAAAAGTTTGATAGTAAAGTACCAGATAATTTTGATGAACTAATATCTTTAGCTGGTGTGGGCAGAAAAACAGCAAATGTAGTGCTTAATACTGCATTTGGTAAGCCTACTATGGCAGTTGATACACATATTTTTAGGCTTGCAAATCGTATCCCATTAGCTAAGGGCAAAAATGTCAACGAAGTTGAAAAAAAGCTTTTGAGAGTTATTCCAAAAGAGTATCTACAAGATGCTCATCATTGGATAATTCTACACGGTAGATATATTTGTACCGCTCAAAGACCAAAGTGTCGCAACTGTATTATTTATGACTACTGTGAATTTAAAGATAAGGAAAAATATCGATGATCCTCTCTCAAGATAGATACCAATTACGTAAACTTTTTATCGATAGCTGGGATAAGTTTGTCAATGACAAGCCTTTAACTGCATTAGAAGAGCAAATAGCTAGGATTATAGAGCTACATCCAGAGTATCATAAACAGATTAAAATTGATAATATTGATAAAGACTACTCTCCTGAAATGGGACAAATAAATCCTTTCTTACATATAAGCTTACATTTAGCGATTATTGAACAAGTTCAAACAAATCGTCCATTTGGCATAAGCAATGTATATCAGCAACTTCTAGGTAAATATAACTATGATGAGCATAAAGTACATCATATTATGATAGACTATTTAGCAGAGGAAATGTGGAAATCACAAAAGTATAACACTCTCCCAGATGAACAAAACTATTTAACTAAACTACAAGAGTTAGCACTTATATAATGAGAAATTCTACAAAAATTTCAAAAGTAAATATTAATTTTAACCAACCCAGGGGTTTACATATCATTGCTTTTATGTCTTTTTGCTTATGTTTATGTATAGCTCCTTTTATGACGATATTAAACGATTACGGCAATATTAACTTCTTCTATAATCGCAATGATTATTTTTTTGTAATATTTTTTGCTGGGATTTTTGGTTGTATAAGTAACTATATTTTTGGCTCAACTAAATCAATTATTCATGGTTTACAATTCATCATAGTAGCTATTATTTTATCTTTTATAAATAATATGATCCTATTCAGCTGCGCTGCGCTGTGGATTGGACTTGCGATAGTTATTGTAAACTTACTTTTTAACTTAAGTGCTTTTTATCTCAAGACAGATATTCGTAGAATATATGGCTTTATTGGTGTATATTCAAGTGCTTTACTTGGAGTTGCCGTAGGAATTATTATATATTTTTTAATTCTCAAAAGTATGTACTATTTTAAAATTCTCTACTTTTTTATAGTTATATTTTTGTTATTATTTTTCCTTAAAAATAGTTATAAGCTTAATACTTCATTAACAAGTCAAACAGAAAGAATAAACATAAGCTTTTATGGAGTACTTTTAATCTTTTTTATATTTGCATTTATACTTTTTTATTTGCTTGTTAATCTAAATGTTTTTAGCAGTCTAAACTTAGTTATCTTACCTCTATCACTAATATACTTACATGTCCTTACAATTTCTAATAACAAAGAAAATGGTAAAAATCTTTTAAAATATATCTACTTTAGTTTAGCACTTATAGTTATAAATAAAATCTTTTATCTTAGTTTTCTAAGATACGAAAATGTAGTAGATCCAAAATATCTAAATTCTGCGATTAGTACTTTTTTATTTTTACTAGCTGGTTATTTATTATGCATAATAGTGTATTTTGGCTGGAGATTTAAACTTATAACTTTGCGTATTGAATCAATTACAAACTCAAATATTATAAAAATTATGTTGTATATTGAAGCTATCAGAGTATTTATCTTAATAATAATTTTTACAAATAATATCCTAGTCAGCAATATAATGATTATGATTGCTACAATCTTAGCTTTGATTTTAAATATTTTCATTGTCCCAATATATTTTTCTCTTGGCAAAATACTTGCTGGCGGTAAAAATGAAATTATTACTACAACACTACTATATTTAATATTCTCATCACTAATATTTGTATCTTTTTTATATGATATTTCTATTAGTTTATAAATAATTTTCTTGTAATTATAGCTTCATACCCCATATTTAACACTATACAATTATGCTATAATTAATTTCTAATAAGCTTTTATTGATTATATAAAACAAATTTGAAGGAGAAAAAATGAATAACTTTGAAAATAATACTCGTGTAATAGACTCACTCTCTCAAGAGTCTGTGCTAAGAGCAAACAAAGTTCTTAGAAATACATATTGGTTGTTATCTATGACACTACTATTTAGTGCTTTTACAGCGTTTATAGCGATGAGTACAGGCGCAACGATAATGAACCCATTGCTGATGCTAGTAGTTTACATTGGTTTACTATTTGGTATTAATGCTACTAAAAACTCACCATGGGGCATAGTTTTAACTTTTGCTCTAACAGGACTTTTAGGCTATTCATTAGGTCCTATACTTAATATGTATCTTACTATGTTTAAAAATGGTGCTGAGCTAATCATGATGGCATTTGGAACTACAGGTCTTATATTCCTTGGTTTATCTGTAGTTGCAATGAGCCCTGCGAGAAATTTTAATAGATTAGGTTCATTCTGTGCTATCGGTGCTATTGTTGCATTAGTAGCTTTAGTAATTAATATATTTCTACAACTTCCTGCTTTAGCTTTAGTTATATCGCTAGTATTTGCATTTATATCTGGTGGTTTTATATTATGGCAAACAAATGCTATCGTAAGAGGTGAGGAAACTAACTATATCTTAGCTACTGTAAATATTTATGTATCTTTATTTAATATTTTTGTAACTCTATTACAAATCTTTGGTGCTGTAGCTGGCGATAGAGAATAATTTATATTATCATTTATCTAAATTTCTAATCCAATAATTTTTACTAATGCTTAATAACCAAATATTTGCTAATGATACAATTGTATCTAATGCTTATGGCTCTGCTTTTAGTATTTTATTTAACGAATATCTCAAGCAAAATAATCAGTTTAATTTAATAGTAACTGAAGACTCACAACAAGCACATAAGATATACAAAGAATTAAAATATCTAAATAAAGATAATCCAAAGATAGATATCTTATTTTTTCCAAATTTAGAAATCCTTCCTTATGATAGATTCTCAGCTTCTATAGATATTATTTCTAGACGCCAAGAAATTCTACATAAAATGACACACCAACCACAAAATACTCTAATAATCACAAGCATCTCAAATACATTAAGAAAACTAGCACCAACAAGCTTTATACAAGAGCATAGTTTTATACTCAAAACAGGTGATAAATTAGATATCACTAAATATAAAATACTACTTACAGAAGCAGGTTATACTTTAGTAAACAATGTTTTTGAAAAAGGTGAATTTAGTATTCGCGGGAGTATTATTGATATATATCCTATCGGCTCAAAAGTTGCATTTAGGATAGATCTTTTTGATGATGAAGTTGATAGTATCAAAGAACTTAATACTGAAACACAACGTTCTGGTAATCAAATCCAATCAATCAATATTATGCCATCTCATGAGCTAGTATATAACGATCAAAATACTACTTTTGCTTTGGATAAGCTCAAGAGATTATGTGGTGAAAAAGCTCTTAATTCAACTATAGCAACATATATAAGATATAATGAATATTTCAGTGGTATTGAGTTTTATTTACCTTTGTTTTATGACAAGCTTACTAGTCTTTATGATTATCTACCGCAATCAACAAATATTCACTTAGTTGATAATATTAGTAATTCTACTGAAGCTTTCTCTGATGAAGTAAAATTTAGATATAATGAACTTAAGCATGATATTGATAGACCGATTCTACCCTACCAAGAAATTTTTTACTCACAGCAAGAAATACAAGATATCTACCGGGAATATAAAAATATCAAATGGTTTCAGCAGCCAAAGTCAAAATCTAAAACACTTAAAGTAGAACATTTAGAAAAAATCTCAGCAAACTATAAGCTTGCAAATCCATTTAGAGATTTACAACAGCTTTTAAATAAAGCTAACTTTGACAAAGTTATTTTCTCAACTGATTCAAACGGACGTGCTGAAGTGCTTCTAGAGCACTTAAATAAACTTAATCTAAATATACAAAGCTGTAAAAGTTTTAATCAAGCCTTAGAAGTAACTGCTAAATTCTGCTTAATAATTTCTCCCTTTCAAGAAGGGATAATTATAGACAAAAAAATTGTTTTAATTACAGAAGCAGATTTATTTCCTGAACATAGCTATAACTCCACCAAAATTTCACAACATGATCATCATCCTAGTATTGATCTTAAAGACCTTACAGATTTAAAACCAGGAATGCATGTTGTCCATATTGACCATGGTATAGGTAGATATGAAGGCTTAGAAAGTATTGAGCTAAATGGTAAAAAAGATGAGTTTATATTACTAAGATATGCAAATGATGCCAAAATCTATGTGCCAATAACATCATTAAATCTAATCTCTATTTATAATTCTTCTCTTACCGAAAAAATAGCTCTAAATAAACTTGGTACAGATAAGTGGAAAAAACAAAAAGAAAAAACTATTAAAAAGATTATTGATGTTGCGGCTAATCTTCTCGAAATTTATGCAAAAAGAGAAATGCGTCAAGGTTTTAGCAATAGCTTAGATGAGGAAGAATACCTTAGATTTTGCGCAGACTTTCCTTATGAGGAAACTCCTGATCAGCTTTTAGCTATTAATGATGTATTTAAAGATATGATCTCAACGAAACCTATGGATAGACTAATCTGTGGTGATGTAGGTTTTGGTAAGACAGAGATTGCCATGCGTGCAGCATTCCTTGCAACACAAAATCAAAAACAAGTTGCCATTTTAGTACCTACAACAATTTTAGCTCAACAACATTATAATAGCTTTAAAGATAGGTTCACTAATACTGCAGTTAATATTGAAGTAATCACTCGTTCAAAAACACCAAAAGCTCAGCAACAACTTTTTGAAAATCTCAAAAAAGGAACTGTAGATATAATTATTGGCACTCATAAACTAATTTCATCAAAAATTGACTTTAAAAATTTAGGTTTACTAATTATTGATGAGGAGCATCGTTTTGGTGTTGCACAAAAAGAAAAGTTAAAGGCTCTAAAAGCCGAAATAGATATTTTGACTATGTCTGCAACACCTATTCCGCGTAGTTTAAGTATGGCATTCTCAGCATTAAGAGACTTATCAATTATCGCTTCACCTCCGGCAAAGCGCTTATCAGTTAAGACTTTTGTCAAAGAATATGATAACAATATAATTCGTGAAGCGGTAAGTCGTGAAACTATCCGTGGTGGGCAGATTTTTTATCTTTATAATAAGGTTGAAACTATTCAAAAGAAAAAAGAAATCCTTCAAGAGTTGTTTCCTCGCTTAAGAATAGCTATAGCTCATGGACAAATGAGTGAGAAAGAAATCCAAAAAGTTATGTTTGATTTTAAACATAACAAGTATCATATCCTACTGTGTACAACGATTATTGAAACAGGTATTGACATACCAAATGCTAATACTCTAATTATTGAAGATGCTAATAATTTAGGTTTAGCTCAACTTCATCAACTAAGAGGTAGAGTTGGTCGCTCACATCATCAAGCTTATGCATATATGCTAATACCTAATGAAACAAGTATCACTAAGGATGCTCTAAAAAGGCTTGAGGCTATCAGCAACACTGAATCACTAGGAGGTGGTTTTACTTTAGCTAATCATGATTTAGAAATTCGTGGCGCTGGTGAAATACTCGGAGAGGAGCAAAGTGGTAATATTGATGGTATTGGTTTAAATCTATATATGGATTTACTCGATAAAACTATTGCAAATCTAAAAGCTGGTAAAGAACTTAATATTGAAGAAGTTATTAACTCTACAATCTGCGAAGTAGAGTTAAATATTCCAACACTAATTCCTGACTATTATATTAATGATGTTAATACTCGTTTGAATATCTATAAACGTATCTCTAAAGCTAATCACAAAGAACTAGTTAATATCAAGATTGAGCTAATTGATCGCTTCGGTAAACTACCCTTAGAAGTTCTTTATCTACTAAAAGTAGCACATATAAAAATAGATGCAATAGCACTAGGAATTACTCAAATAAAAATGTTTGCGACATCTGGCAAAATTAGTTTCTCAAACAATACAAAATTTGAACCACAAAAACTAATAAAAATTATCCAATCCCAGCCTAGTGATTTTAAACTTACTAAGGAACAGGATCTACTAATTATAAAAGCCACAAAAACTGCAGAACAAAGAATAGAGTTTATCGAAAACTTTTTGAAGAGAATAAAAGTTGATTAAGAAAGTTGTGATATATAACTTTTGCCATTTTAAATCATCTAAAAATCAACTAGCTTTAATTTTTAGATCAGCAAATTTACTATGGAATTAATACCCCAGATACAGGTATTTTACCTCTAGATTCTCTTCCTAGTTTACCTTTCCAAGCTTCTCCAAAGTAGCTTTTATCTACTTCAACTTCTCAAGTAAACATTTAAAAATGTTTACTGTTCTTATAAATTAATAGTCTTAATCTATGGAAATAATATAGTTAATCCGAGTGTATTTTGAAAATAAACTTTGTCACTCTATAGCTGGGTCACTGAGGGAAGTCAAAGTGTGATCCTAAGATCTATGCTTATGAATTTTAAAACTAGATTCTATGATCAAGTCGTAGTATTACATATCTATTTCGGATTAACTATAACTATAACTAGCCGTGGTCTTATTCACCGATACTCATTCCGAAGCAGTTCGTGCTGTACTCTGTACTACCCGCTATCAATAAATCTATTAACTTATCTTTTAATATGAACTTAACCTACTTTTTTCATCAAAACTATACTAGCATAGCTTAGTTATCTAGGACAGCACAAAAATATTATTGATTTATTTAAAGTATTTAGAAATCAAAATTCTAACTTTATAAAATGTTGATATTGCTGCCCTTTTCTCAATTTTGCTGGATGATTATCATAATTACCATCAAATGCTCCAACGTATTGTGGCTCGAAGCATATTGCGTCATATTGTTTGAGTATTTTACCATTAGAAAGAGTGTGCCCTCTACTAAAATTACAAGTATAAATCTGCATTGCTGGGTATGAACTTGAAATCTTTAACCTCCTACCACTATTACTATCTTCAAGTACTACTATTCCATCAACTATATAACAATGATCAATACCACCCCTACGGAAATATTTAGAATCTTGATATTTTAACTTATCACTAATAGATGATTTTTGTCTAAAATCCATTTCTTGAGGTAAGTTTTGTATATCTATCGGTATCAAATCATCATCCACATTGACAAATTGTGTTGCAGGCACTTCAAGTTGATGATCAACTATTGTTGACTTATAATCTCCTGATAGATTGTAATAACAATGATTAGTCATATTTAAAATTGTATCTGCTGTGGCTACAGCATCAAAATAGATAACTATAGAATTTTCTAAGAGCTCATAGGTTACACTAATAGTAACATCAGCGGGGAATTTGTCATTTACTGATTTTTGTGTTGTTGTAAGCTTGACCTTATTAGAATCTATAAATTCAAAAGCAAACTTTTGTAATGTGATATTATTAAATCCACCGTGTAAAGTATGTTTATCTTGGTAGTTTTTTTCTAGGTAATATGTTTTACCATCAAGCAAAATCTTAGCATCCTTAATTCTACCTGCTACTCTACCTACAGTCGCACCAAAGTACGATGGATTATTGTAGTATTCTGTTATATCCTGATACTGTAAGACTATATTCTCAAACTTACCATGTTTATCCTTAGTCTTAAGTGAATAAACAGTTGCACCCAAATCCAAAAGTGTTAACTCAACATTATCATTTTTTAATGTTATCAAGTTATTACATTTACCAGCTATACAAACTTCTCTAGAACTCATATTATCTCCTTAGCAAAATCTAATATTAAACTAGCTATTTCTGACTTTGATTTATTATTATATTGTTTATTTTGATGCTTAGATAATATTGCTACACTTGAATTATCATTACCAAATACTTCGGTTGAATTAGCAACTATCATATTTAGATTTTTTTTGACAAGCTTAGCCTGAGCATACTCTATTATATTTTGTGATTCCGCTGCAAAACCTATAGCAAAAATGTTTGGATATGATTTTTTACAATTTGCTAAAACATCAGGGTTTTTAATAAATTCTAAAGTTAAAGTTTCATCAGTTTTTTTAATTTTATTAGTAAATTTATTTTTGATCTTATAATCAGCCACTGCAGCACAACCAATAAAAATATCACTATTTTTAGCTTGCTCAAGCATTGTTTGATTCATATCATCAGCACTTTTGCTCTCGATAATTTCTAGATTGGTATGTTTAATATCAAAATTTATTGTAGTTTTAGCTTTTAATACTACAACGTTTGCTCCTCTATTAAGCAACTCTTTGACCAAAGCAAAGCCCATTTTACCAGAGCTATAATTTGACAAATACCTAACACCATCAATATCTTCAACAGTTGCGCCTACTGTTATAAGAACTTTTTTACCTTTAAAATCCTGAGAAGTAGCTAACAATTTAAACAACTCTTCAGGCTCATGTAATCTACCACTACCAACATCACTACAAGCTTGAATACCTTGATCTGGAGCTATCAAATTAAAGCCTATGTTTTGAAGCTTACTAATATTCATCTGGGTTAATTGGTTTTGCCACATATTTACATTCATCGCTGGCGCTATATATACCTTAGAATTATCATTATTAGCAAGAATAGCTTGACTCAATAAATCATCTGCCAAACCATGAGCTAATTTTGCAATAGTATTTGCAGAAGCCGGAATTATAAATATCTTATCAGCCCAGCGTGGTAAATTTATATGTGCCATACTTTGCTGATAAGATAACATATCTAGTTTTTCATCTGTATAAACATCACATCCTAAAGCTACTAAAAGTTCAGGTTTAATAAATTGTTGTGCACCTTTAGTAACAATAACCTTACATTCAGTACCATTTTTTATAAAAAGCCTTATTAAATTTATAGCTTTAAAAGCTGATACACTACCAGTAATTCCAAATAAAATTTTATTTACCATAAAACATTTTCTCTATTTAACTAAAATCTTTTTTCTTTTATAAAAGAAAATGATTAATAAAACTATAATTGCTACAACAACAGCAAGAATATTAACATTTTGTCTAAATAATTCTTCACTAGCAAGCCAAGATGCAAAGGTAATTCCAAAGAAAATACTACTTGTACGACCTAGAGCAAATATCATGTTACAAGCTAATGAACGAACTTCTGTTGGAAACTCAGTAGCCGCATATTGAGCCCACATAATATTATAACCACCACCAATTAAGCCAATAAATATTCCATATAAGAAGATGAAATTACTCGATATATATCTATATGCAAAAATACTTGTTAGAAATATAATAATATTAACGATAAAAAATAAATTTGGTGACTTAAAATAATGATTGTAGATACCACTAAAAATACAACTAATAATATTTCCTACAAAAAAACCAAATAAAAACATCTTCACTAAACTAGCAAAATCAATATCTGTAGCAATAAATTTAACCAAAGCTAACATTACTGTAATTACAAAGAAATAAGGTAGTGTAATTAAAAAGTTTAATATCAATGGTTTACTATAGTTTCTGAGTAGAAAAACTATACTTCCAGCATTTTTAAATCTATCTGATGTATACAACTCAATAAAGTATGGCGACTCCTCAAGAACTCTTCTAAAAGCATATATACCCAAACCGGCAAATCCACCAAAGATAAACATAATCTTATAAGAAAATACACCTAAAAATGTCGCAAACATACCACCTAAAACACCCAATATGTATAAAAGGCTCATACCCCAAGCAGCTATTTTTGGTGGGAAAAACTCAACTATTAAGACACTTGAAACAGCAAACTCGCTTGCTAATGCAAGATATGCCAAGAATCTTAGTAGCATAAATATATAAATATTATTTACAAATATACACAATAAAGTAGTCAAAGAATAAAGCAATATACTATATTTTATGACAGTAATACGTCCAAATCTATCAGCTAAGATACCAAACAATATTGCCCCAACTAAAATACCAACCATTTGAATATTATTTATCAAATAATATGTTTGTTGGATTTTAGTAGAATCAAATATTCCAAACTGCTGTTTTAATAAATCTACATAAGAGACACTAAATACTGTCAGATCATAAAAATCTATAAAATACCCTAAACAGAGAATAATCAAAATCCATTTTGCATTTTTCATTATTTGAAAGAACTTAATAATATTAGAGTTGTATTATAGATAGATAAGATTCCAAAGACTATAGCTAATAAGCAATTAATCGACAATAATATTTTTCTCGTTTGCTGTAGATCTACAAAATGACACATAGCGTTTGTCTGTAACAAACCAGTAGAATACCACGCCTACAATTGCATCAGCAAAATAATTTGTTATAGGTGTAGTTAAACAAACAAAAATTATAAATGGTAATATAAGCATTAAAAGATTCTTAATACCTATTCTTCTAAACTCAAGACTTGCATATATAGTCATTAAAACAACAAGAATCACACTCATATTTATCTGAGTCTGAATTTCTACAGTATTAAGTAATAATGTCAGAACTACAAATACAACTAAACCAAATAGCCTTGTACGTGGTGCTAAAGCTCCCATACTCACAGGAGCAGCCATATATCCAATAATATGAAAGCCTGTCACAACAAGCATTAGACCTGCCCAGTTATCTGAAAAAAACAAAAATATAACCGATAAAATAAAATTCGCTAAAAGCGATCTACGTGAGATATTTACTATTGGAGTAATCTTAGCGAAATATCTTGGCATCTGACCCTCTGAAGACATTGCATATAGCATTCTCGAAGAAGCACCTAAATATGTATAACCTGTAGCTGATGGACTAATCACACTATCAACAATAAGTAAAAAAGATATATAACCAAGTCCCAAAAGAGTTGCTACTTGTAATAACGGTGAGTCAAAATCTAGACCTGCCCAACCACCTTTATCTAATAGGTACTGATGAGGAACTGCCTGCATAAATGCGTACTGTAAGCCTAGATATAAAACTAAAACTATCAATAATGCTAAAATAATTGCTAAAGGAATATTTCTACCAGGATTCTTAACTTCACTTGCATAAGCAACAACGGTCTGAAAACCATTAAAAGTGTAGATCAAACCACCTGCAACAATTGCTGTCAGTGCTGAACTAAATCCAAATTGAGAATTATTAGGAATATCTTCTGAAAACATGCTTACATGATCAGAACTATGCATAAAAGCATAAGTTATAAATATTATAACAATAATGAACGGTACCGCCATCTTAAATACAGTTATAGCGTTATTTACTTTAGCTAAAACTTTCACACCATAAAAATTAATCACTAGATATACAAATAACACAAATAGTGCAAAAGCTGTTCCAGCTGTAGTCAGAACACCATCACTCATAAGCCATTGCATAGACTTAACGCCTGATAGATACTGAGTAGTTGCTAATGCTTCAGATGAAATAACTACGACGATACCAAACCAGTTTGCAAAAGCAAATGGCATTGCAAAAATACTATTATGTGATATTGCACTAGATCTAGTTGTAGCTCCTCTAACAGGATACAAAGATACTACTTTACCTAAGCATAGCGCAATCATCACAACAATTAATGCAGCTAAAATCCATGCCAAGAAAGCCCAGTTACCGGCATTTTTAGCTGTAAGCTGAGCACTAAATAGCCAACCAGAGCCAACCATGCAAGTAGTACCAATCAATATGGCACTAAACAACGACATCTTTTTTACAGATACATTATTACTCATATTCTTTCCTTATATAATTTATTAAATTAGATGAAAGCAAAGGTGATTATAACTTTGCTTTCATTGTGATTATTTGATAATGACTAACCTATAAAGCTAGTAGAAAGTTAATAACCTAAGATTTAAATTATCATCAAGAAAATAAGTTTGCAATATTTTTTTATTCTTCTAGGCTCATTAAAGAAGCATTACCACCAGATGCAGTTGTATCAACACTTACAGTTTTTTCAACGACAAACCTGCGTAAATATAATGGTGAAGCTGTTTCTATAGCTAAGCTTGTACATTTATCATCTTTAGCTACACTTTCGGCAACAAAAGGTATAATTGCTCCTCTACGTAATGCTAAAGCCTGATGAACCTGTTTAACCGCAGAAACACTACCAGAGAAAGCAACTAGTGCAACTTTACTATTGAATAGTAATGCTGATGTTATCTCTTCATCATCTGACAAGACTAGATGAAGTACTTTAGGGTTTATTCCTGCTTTTAACATTAATTTAACAATATTATAAGCAGTTAAGTTACCAGTATATGCTGGCTTAGCTACTACAGTATTACCCGCTAATAAAGCTGCTGCTGTTTGACCAACAAATCTAATGAGTAAATCAGAACTTGAGCACATGCTTACCACAACACCGCGCCCTTTTAAGCTTAACTCATCAATCTCGCCTGTAGGTCCAGGTAAAAGTTGTGGATGAGCAAACTCTTTTTTAGCTTGTAGGCAATAATATGCTACCTGCTGAATAGTTTTATCTATTTCGATATGGGCATCTTCAACTGAAATATTTGACTCTACTACAAGGCATGAAGCTATCAAATGACGTTCTTTCTCTAATAGTTCTAGGAACTTCTCAATAGTAGCAGCCCTTTTTTCAGCATTAACATGATTCCATAGCTCTGCTTCTTTACTCGCAATTTCTATAGCATTATCTACAGTATTCACAGAAGCTATGTATTTACTACCAATAGTTTTACCATTAGCTGCTTTAAGACTAGTATATTTATCTTTTTTAGTTCTCTCACCAGCAACAATATTTGTAATGGTATATTTATCTTTGATAAGCTTATTAGTCTGCTTTTCATCTTCAGCTATTTTTTCAGGATTATAAATCTCTTCAACGGCACCTACTCCTGATAATTTTTCATTAGCTAAACGATGCATATAATAAGGTCCACCAGCCTTAGGACCAGTTCCTGACTTACCTTGACCACCAAATGGCTGGACACCAACAACAGCACCAACAATATTTCTATTTACATAGATATTACCAGCTTTAAGGTTATTTTTGACATAGTTCATCACCTCATTAATTCTACTGTGAACACCTGCAGTCAAACCATATCCTGTAGCATTGATGTCGTTGATAAGCTTATCTAGTTGATTAGCCTTAAAGCGCAAGATATGTAAAATTGGACCAAACTGCTCTCTGCCTAAATCAGATATTTTATCTATCTCAAAAGCAGTAGGCATCACAAATGTGCCCTTTTGAGTATCTTGGTTAGGCTGAGCTTGATATATAAGCTTGAACTGGCTTTTTTTCTCTTCAATATACGCATTTAGGTTATCAGCAGCTTCTTTATCGATCACAGGACCAACATCAGTATCAATATATTTTGAATTGCCTATTTTAAGTTCTTTCATTGCACCAACTATCATCTTAATATAGTTATCAGCGATATCTTCTTGAAGACATAAGATACGTAATGCTGAACAGCGTTGCCCCGCACTATCAAAGGCTGAGCGTATCACATCTGCTGTAACCTGCTCGGGAAGTGATGATGAGTCAACAATCATAGCGTTTTGTCCACCTGTCTCAGCAATAAATGGTACTATTTCACTAGATTTATTTGCTAAAGTTTGATTTATAATAGCCGCAACTTCTGTAGAGCCTGTGAAAATCACACCCTTGCATACTGGACTTTTAACTAGTGCACTACCAACTGTTGCACCATCTCCAGGTGTAAATTGTAAAACTTTTTTAGGCAAACCAGCTTTAAATAGAAGTTTGATTGCTTTGTAAGCAATTATTGGTGTCTGCTCAGCTGGTTTAGCAACTACTGTATTACCAGCTGCTAACACAGCTGTAATCTGTCCTAGAAATATTGCTAATGGGAAATTCCAAGGACTAATACATACCATAGCTCCTCGACCGGTAAACTCTATCTGTTTAAGATGGTCAGATAGTGCCGGCAAATCAATAGGACCATTAAATTCTTTTCTAGCTTGAGCAGCATAATAACGACAAAAATCTACAGCCTCTCTGACCTCATCTATAGCATTAGCCAAGGTCTTACCAGCTTCAATCATCGCTATAGCAATGAATTTATTAGTATTTTGTTCTAAAAGATCAGCAAATTTCTCTAGAATATCAGCTCTTTTTGTTGCTGGTGTATTACTCCACTCTTCAAATGCACTTTGAGCATTTTTTAATGCTCTTTTAGCGATCTTAACATCAGCATTAATTACACTACCGATAACTTCATTGGTGTTTGGATTTATAACACTTTCAGCTATTGTTTTATCAAGATCAATACTGGAAACTATAGGTTTTGCTTTATATGTATTTTTAAGCGTATATTTTTCTATTTGCTTATACATATCAGCCAAAACAGCAAAATCATTGGTGTTATGACCTTGTGAATTCAATCTTGGTGCAACTATATCTTTTGGATAAGGAATATTAGGATGCTGACCACAACCATGATCGATAGCTTTTTTCACAGGATCCTCTATTAATTCTTCAATAGGCAGATTCTCGTCTACTATTCTATTTACGAATGAGCTATTAGCACCATTTTCTAGCAGTCTTCTTACTAGATATGCTAAAAGATGCTTATGACCACCAACTGGAGCATATATTCTACATGGAATATCTTCATAGCCTTCTTTACCAACGACATTGTCATATAGTGCATCACCCATACCATGCAGACATTGAAATTCAAAATCTCTATTACCATTAGCTAACTCAAATACTACAGCGACAGTTTGAGCATTATGTGTTGCAAACTGAGGATAGATATATTGATGATTCTCAAAAAGCTGTTTAACACAAGCCTGATATGAGACGTCTGTGTGATATTTACGTGTAAATACAGGATAACCTGCTAAACCTTGCTCTTGCGCATGCTTAATTTCAGCATCCCAATATGCCCCCTTAACTAAGCGAATCATAAATCTTCTATTTGTTTTCTTAGCAAGGTTAGCTAAATAGTCTAATACATAAGGAGCTCTTTTTTGGTATGCCTGAACAACAATACCAATACCATTAAAACCTTCTAAAGATGGCTCATGAGCTAGTCTTTCTACTAGTTCTAATGATATTTGTAATCTTTCTGTTTCTTCAGCATCGATATTCATACCAACATTATAGTCTTTTGCTAATTGCGTAAGCTTAAGCAGTTTTGGATATAATTCCGTATGAACTCTTTGGTGCTTTGCGACCTCATAGCGTGGATGTAAAGCAGATAATTTTATAGAAATTCCAGGATTTTTTTTGATCTCTGTATTTGTAGCATACTTAGCCAACTCATGTATAGCATGAAGGTATTGACCATAATAGTATTCAGCATCATCCATTGTCATCGCAGCTTCACCAAGCATATCATAAGAGTAACTATAGCCTCTAGCTACTTTAGCTTCTGATACCTTTAGAGCTTCTTCAATAGTTTCACCAAGTACATATTGCTTACCAACAATTTTCATCGCTTGTTTCATAGCTTGACGAATTACTGGCTCACTTGATTTTTTTAGTAAGTTCTGGAAAACTTTTCTATATGATCCATGCGGATTCTTTAAAATTTTACCAGTTAGCATCAAACTCCATGTTGCAGCATTAACAAATAAATGCTTCTCTCTACCAACATGGCTTTTCCACGCAGCACTTGTAAGTTTATCTTTGATAAGTAAATCAATAGTATATTTATCAGGTACTCTTAAAAGTGCTTCAGCTAAACACATTAGCACTATTCCCTCTTCTGAGGATAAATCATACTCGATCATAAACGCATCGATACCAGATTTTTTGAGTCTATTTTTTCTGACTTTTTCTACCAAGCCATAAGCTCTTTCTCTAACTTGCGCTTTTTGAACACTTGACATATGAGCTTTTTCAACAAGCTTTGTCATCGCTTCTTTTTCATCAATAAGCCAATATTTAGATATATTCATTATTTCTTTAGAAATAGGATATTCTCCTGAGTGATTTAGTAAGTCATTCATATAACACACCTTTTAGCTATTTTAATTTATTTTGATTAAACTTTTTCTTTTCTTGGATAATTTTATCTATAAGTTGTTGATATTTTTGTGGTGGAGTAACTCCCTTAAAGAGCCAATCAAACATATCACTATCTTCACTAGTTAAAAACTCAACAAAAAGCTTTTTACCAGCAAGATCTTCGTGCATATAACAATTATTCAAATATGGCGCTAAAATTATATCAAGCTCCAACATACCCCTACGTGCGGAGTACTTTATTTTATCAACGGAACTAAATATAAGATTATCATTGTTTATTAACATATTTAATAGACACATAAATATATGGATTACACTAGTTTATACTATACGCTTAAGACAACCAATATAGTTATATGAATTATTTGAAAAAATACTCTTTTAATTAGCTAAACAATCCGGTATCATTTGCATTAGAATATATAGGTTTATTCATAACACTATTACTTGTCTAAAATAATTTTTTCAAACAAAAAATATTATAAGGATTAAAATCTAATGGCTATTAGTCAAAATGTTATAAAAATACTTCAAGATATTGATGAACTAGATCTATTCAGCAACATCTCAGATGAATGGTCAACACTTCTTAATGAGTCTGATGATAACATTAAAATCAAAAAACTATATTCCGCTTTAGTTAAAGAAAGTATTCGCCGTGAAACTGCTGAAAGATTAGCTAAAGATGCTAAGTCATATTGTGACCTTGTCCAAGAACAAGCTAAACAACGAATATCTGATCTAAAAGAAAGTTTAGAGAGTCAAATCACTTTTCTAACTCAACAAATCAAAGATCTAAAAGTTGAGTCTGCAAAGAATCTAGATTACTATAGAAATGAACTAAAAAAAGCCAATCGAAGCCTAATCGATAATAAAAGTTAATTAATAAGTTTTAAATATCTCAAATAACTATTTTATTTCGATTAACCTTAAAATTGCTATTAGTTTATCTTTCTATGTATCTAAAATCTCCAGTATAAGAAAATACTTCTCTATTGTTGCATTTTGAGAAAACAGCTCTAGAAAATCTATCTTGATTATCTTTTTCTATTTCTAAGTCAGCACAGTTAGTTATAGCTTTACCTTTATCATCTAAAACAGTATAACTTGCAAAAGAAACTCCCGATAATGAAAGTAACAACATCCCTGTTATTAAAGTTTTACTTTTCATATTTTACAATCCTTTTAGAAATCACCAATAAAGACATACTATCAATATAATCTGTTATTTTCTATTAAAAACTGTCAAGAATAATTCTAAATCTTTTTTGGACTGCTTTTGCAAAACTAAATTTCCGATATCTTTTATAAGAATAAATTTTAACTCTTTATTACTATTTTTCTTATCTAAAAGCATTGCATCTAAAAATTCTTTTTGACAAATATCTTTAGGGAAATCAATAGAAATTTCAAAGCTGATTATAAATTTTTTAAAATCTTTTGCTTGTTGTTGTGATATTATTCCAAGATAGCAAGAAAAATCAATAGCTTGAGCCATACCCACACCTACAGCTTCACCATGCTTTAGACCTCGGTAATTTTGACACTTCTCTATAGCATGACCAAATGTATGACCAAAATTTAGAATAGCTCTAGCTCCAGTTAGCTCTTTTTCATCCATAGCAACAACTTGAGCTTTAATCTGACAGCTCTTTTTTACCATCTCTATCAAAGTAACGCTATCTTTTGCTAAGATTTTATCTCTATTTGAATCAAGCCAAAGATAAAAATCTTTTGAGATAAAAGCATATTTGACAACCTCAGCCATACCAGCAATATATTCCCGCTGCGGCAAAGTTTTATAAAACTCTATAGAAGTATAAACAACTTTGGGCTGATAAAAAGCTCCAATCATATTTTTACCAAGCTGATGATTTATAGCAGTCTTACCACCTACTGATGAGTCAACTTGAGAAAGCAACGTGGTTGGTATTTGGATAAAATCAACACCGCGCTGATATATCGCAGCAGCAAATCCTGTAATATCACCTATGACTCCACCACCCAAAGCAACTAAAACTGTTGAGTTACGCGTGAAATGATTCTCAAGCAAGCTTGATAATATCTTATCTAAACTTTGTTGCGATTTATATTGCTCACCATCTTCTAAAATACAAGTTCTGACATCTAAATCATTGGCTAAGACTGTTAAAAACTTAGTCAAATATAAGTTCCCTATAGTAGTATTTGTAACAATCAAAACTTGCTTGTTAGCTACATACTCGAGAATATTTGAAAAATCTAGTACTGAGTCAATAATAATATTATAACTAGGACTAAAAGTAGGATTTACTGATAACGTACTAATCACAGGATAGTTTCTTCTACTAAAAATGTCGATATTTTATTAACGATATTTTTAACTGTTGCGCCATTAGTTTCCACAACGACATCAGCGATACTTCTATATAATGGCTCTCTTTCAGCCATTAACTGCTCAAGAACTGGTCTTTTATCATCAACTCTCAATAACGGTCTTTTTGTATCTTTAGAAGTTCTCTCAAGTTGTTGTTCAATTGTTGCCTCAAGATAGACAACCTTACCTCGTGACGATAGTAATGATCTAGTATCTGGATCAAGGATAGCACCGCCACCTGTAGCTAGAACTATATTTTGCTTTTCAGCTAAAATCTCAGCAATAACTTCTCTTTCACGCTTTCTAAAACCTTCTTCACCCTCTAGATCAAAAATCCAGTTAATATCTACACCACATTTTTTTTCAATAACATCATCAGAATCGATAAACTCTAATTTTAACTGTTTTGCTAACTGCTTACCAATAGTAGATTTTCCAGCACCCACTGGACCAATTAAGAAAATATTTTTTGTTCTTATCATTTTTGACTCAAAATTGTAAGTTGATTACACACCGTGATAGTTAGTTACTAATCACCCCTCATACATAAAAAATTATAGGCTATAAGATACCTAAATATTGGTATTTTTGCAACTATTATCTGCTATCATTTTTGGACTCTTGACTGAATAATTTTTGGAGTTATAAAAATTAACAACTCAGAATCTTGATCAGTGATTTTTGTATAACTAAATAGATAACCCAAATAAGGAATATCACCTAAGAATGGGATCTTATTACGCTCTTCTTTTTGAGTTTTCGTATAAATACCACCAATTACAACAGTATCACCATCTTTAGTCATAACTTTGGTGGTTATCTCTCTCTTTTTGATAATTGGTGGCAAATCTCCTCCTTGAAGCGTCTTACCAGGGGAGGCACCTACTGAGTTTTTAGTAACAAGAATATCCATAATAATATTACCATCCGGAGCAATTTGCGGTGTAACTTGTAACTCTAGAACCGCCTCTTGGAAAGCAACAGCTGCTGCACCAGAAGCTGTTGCTTGGTTATATGGAACATCTTCACCATCTTTAATAAATGCTACCTGGTTATTTGCAACGACTAAGTGCGGCGATGCTACTGTTTCTGCTAGTGATTCACTCTCAAGAGCTCTGATTTCCATTTGAAGTTGTACTCCTCCAGCTATAGTATATGCTAACTTTGCTGTTGTACCAACAAAAGTATCAGCAGCAGCTGCACCAAGTGTAGGGGGTGTTGGTCCTGGAGCTGGGTTAGGATTACTATTATAAGTATCTAGACCTATGTTAACTCTACCAGAGGGATCAATCACACCATAGTTAAAACCAAGTTCAAGTGCGCTTGTTCTAAGTACTTCGACAATTCTAGCTTCTATTAAAACCTGATCATTTGGAATATCAATCTCATTAACAACTTCTTTGATACGTGGTAATTTTTCTTCGGTATCTGTTACTATTAAGGTATTTGTACGTGCATCCGCAGTAATACTACCTCGTGGTGACATAATACCACCATTTTGTTTTGCCATTGAAGTAATCACCGTTTGTGCAGCCTGAGCAGTAGTATAGTTTAATGGTATAAATTCCGTCACCAGAGTAGCATTATTTTCCAATGAGCGTTTTGTTTGTAACTCTAACTGCTCCTGAGCTGCGATTTCAGCCGCAGTAGCTACATACAATATACTACTCATTTTTTTTGTAGCTAGACCTTTACTAACCAAAACAATATTCATTACCTCATTCCAAGGTACATTTTTTAAATCAATAGAGATATTACCACGCACACTACTACTAACTACTAGGTTTAAACCAGCAAATTCAGATAAAACTTGCAATACAGTCTGTACTGGTGCATCCTTAAAAGATATTGAAATTGGCTCATTAACATTAAATCCTTCAACACGGCTATTACGTCTATCAATCTTAAACTTAAATACATTCCCCTCTTTAAAATCACTTAGAGAGATTCTATCAAGAGAATGAATTACAAAGACTACACTGCCCCCCTCTTTGAAGATTTTGATAGAGTCAACTATAGTATTAAAAACTTTAGTATCAATATTACTAACCCATTTATCAGATATAGTTGTATCATTAAAAGTTATTGTCAGTGTATAGCCATCCTGTGACAGCTTAGTCTTATAACCTGAGAAATTACTTATATTCTCCTCAAAAGCAACTTCAAAAACTGCACTACCATTTAAACTACGATGAAATTCAAGATCTTTGATATGTTTATCAGTAATTTTGTCTTTATTTTCCTCTCGACCAACAATTTTTGCTGCAGGCTGATCTGAAGTTTGCGACTGATTAGATACTTGAGATTCTTTAGTATCAGCTACCGAGACATCATAACCTAGAATACCACCTAGTATTGTTAGAACAACTAATAACTTCTTTTTTGCAAAAAACATCACTTTACCTTATTAATGTATAACAGTTTGAATCTTTTCCCAGATTCTTTTGAGGTCATTCCTCTTCCACTCATCAATAACAATACCTTCTTTAGTTATATCTTCAACCTGACCATAGTTTTGACCTACTAGCTCACCCTTTTTCAGATACATCGGTTTATTTTCCATTGAGTTTTCAACAACACCCCATTTTTGATTATTTTGATATACAACTCCCTTGAACTTAAAAGAATCCAATGGATAACGCTGTAAACCACTAGCTTTAGCATCCATAATCTTTTGTAACTCTGATGGAATCACAATTGGCTTTAATTTAACAATACTTTTATTTTGTTGTGATTTAATAATTGGTATTTTCTTTTCAAATGGTAGATAGTGATCCATATTAAAAACATTACGGATTTTTGATAATCTCTCAAAAGTTAATGTATCACCTTTATACTCAGGAATATCAAGCTTTTCTGTACTTTTGACACTTTTCATATTTACCTGAATCAACTGATTTACCTCATTTATTCTTGATTCGTAACTAGCAAAAGCTAAATTATAACTACTAATTAAAATTATAAAAAATATTTTTTTCAACTTTTTGTTTTTTATCATCTAAACTAAGCCCCCACTCCTTGACGCGAATAGGTCTGCAAGTTTAGTTCTGTAACTAATTTATCATCAGACTCTTTTTTAATATTTATATTGGTGATAACAGCAATATCTTTCATATCAATTAAAGCAACGAAAAGTTTAATTAATTGTGAGAAATTCCCAGATAGTTTTGCCTTAAAATTTAGAGCATATAAGTCTAAATATTTATTTTTCTCAACACCCGCTGGAGATAAATCTATAATCGTTATACCTGAACTACTAATAGCCTCATTAAGTGCAGATAAAAATATCGGTACAGAGTGACGCTCAGGAATACTAAATCTCTCTTCGGTATTGTGTTGCTCTAGCATCTTTACTTGTTCTTTTAATGCTGCTAAATCTTTCTCTTTTTTGACAAGTCTTGGAATCTGTGCTTCCATTGACTGAATATGATTTTGTACTTGATTTGCTTTTGAAATTACGGGACCTACCAACAAACCATAAAAAACAAAGACAAATAATGCAAATACTATAATCATTATTGGCAGTCTAATCTTTAGAGGGGCATTTATAATCTTATTGATGTGCTTACTAGATAAAAAGCTCTGGATTTTATCTACCATTTAACACTCTCTCCCTTAAATGCGTTACCCTCTCCAAACTTAAATTCTAAAGAGAAACTTCTTTGACCATTTTTCTCTGAACCTAAATTTTTAAGTTCGACTTTTTTTACTCTAAACTCTATTTCAAGATTCTTCATAAATATCGAAAGAAGTTTTAAATCTTTAACTTCTCCAGTAAGGATCAAAGTATCAGAACTAGATACATAGTTAATATTAGTGATATAAAGCTGATCGGTAATCGCACGTGAAATTTTTTCTATACCCAATAGGATATAGTACTGACTAGCTTTAATATTTGCTAAGTCTGTTGACATATCTAATAGTTTATCTCTTTGTGTTTTAACTGCCGCATATTCAGCTACTTGACTATTGAGTTTTGTGATTTGCGTTTGTATATAGTTCTCAACCTTCATATCCTCTTCACTAGACCAAGAAAATATTATCGACAAAACAAACATTAATATAAAAGCAACTAACGCCATAAAACCGAAATCTATGCCAAGATATGTTAGTTGTTTTTTTCTCCATCTACCGCGTATAAAATTAAGATCTTTCATATCACAATGCCTCTCTCATAGCTATTGCTATAGGCAAAACATAGCGGTAAGGTTTCTCTATATCACCATATTTCTCAATATCAATATTTACAAATGGATTAAGTATTTTGCAACTTTTTTGTGATAATTCTTTTATCGATACAAAAATATTCTCAAAATCCTGTTTAATGCCATAGATATAAACATTATTATCTTGAACCTGATCAAAACTATCAAAATCATTAGCACCAAAATCTAATGACATAAAATCCATAAATCTTAGTAGCAGTTGTATAACCTCATCTACATAACTAATACTAGTAATATTTGCATCGAATATTTTGACAGACTCATAGTTTTTTAACTCACCCAGTGGTGAGAAGCTATATACCGATATTTTATCTGAATATAATCCCAAAAATATACTATCACTAGAATACTTAGAAATCTCTGATAAAAAAAGTTCTGAAACAAAACTACTAATAGCTATTTTATCAAGTGTACATACTGATAATGCTCTTTTAGCTTTATTGGCTATAGCATAGAATTGCTTAACTCTATCACTATCAGATATGTAGTAGATATTTAAAGCTCCCTTTTCTTCTAACTCATCATAATAATCATAAGCTACGTTAACATAATTCTCTGGAAAACGTTTTTTTAGGAAATTCTCTCTGATATAAAAATGTACACCTTCTTTTTCTATTATTTCGAGAGCTCTTTTATCACAAATAATTTGCTCTTTTGCGACATCTATCTCGTTATAACTTGTAAAACCTAGCTTTACAAAACGTCCTAGCTTATTCTCTTTGATGATATCAGCAACCACACCGCCGACATATTCTGTTGTTAACTCACCTTCAAAATACGCTTCGGCTGGAAAAACATCGCTACCACAACACACTAATGAGTATTTATCACCCTTCTTATCAAGCTTAACAGCAGCAAGTGAGTATTTATCATACTCAATGCCTAAAACTGTTTTTTGTGCTTGTTTGCGTCTTTTCTCAAGTAACAATGATATCATAAAACTCTTCTTATAAATTTACAGCTTAAAATTAGGTACTCTATTCCTAGATATATAAGTTTGTTTATTTTATAATTAAATCCACATTAAGTAAACTCTAGTTTTAAAACGTTAAGGTTAATTAACAATGCGTATAATACTTTTAGGAGCACCTGGAGCTGGTAAAGGAACTCAAGCAAAGATAATTGAACAAAAATATAATATCGCTCATATCTCTACTGGAGATATGATAAGAGAGACTATAAAATCAGGTAGTGAGCTTGGTCAAGAATTAAAAAAAATTCTTGATGCTGGAGAATTAGTTTCAGATGAGTTTATTATCAAGATTGTCAAAGATAGAATTTCAAAAAATGATTGTAACAATGGCTTTTTATTAGATGGTGTCCCAAGAACTATCCCTCAAGCACAAGAGTTAGACAAATTAGGTGTAAATATTGACTACATAGTTGAGGTAGATGTAGCTGATAATCTTCTTATCGAGAGAATTACAGGTAGGAGAATACATCCAGCATCTGGTAGAACTTATCACACTAAGTTTAACCCACCTAAAGTAGCTGATAAAGATGATGTAACCGGTGAACCACTAATAACTCGTACAGATGATAATGAAGACACAGTTAAACAAAGACTAGCTGTATATCATGCTCAAACCGCTAAGTTAATCGATTTTTACAGAAATTTCTCATCAACAAACACTAAAATACCAAAATACATTAAGATAAATGGCGATCAAGCTGTTGAAAAAGTATCTCAAGATATTTTTAATCAACTAAAATAATTACTGAGACTGATGATATTTAGTATTTGTTTAACTAAAAAATATCTCAATACTTGTATTTATTTAGAAGTTATATACTATTTCATACTATTTCAAAAATTGATATCTGAGTGATAATTACAATATCTTAGTTTAACTAGTTTACTATTCTAAACACTCTAATAACAACTCTGTAAAAGAGATATACTCTAACTGACCATAATAAGACAGTCCAATCTGGCAGCTACGATTAAAACTAACTCCTATTTGACAATCTTTTATTTGTGGTTTCAATGAGGCTAAACTACTAGCATTTAATTCAGGTGTCGTAAAACCTTTATCGCCAGCAAAACCACAACAATAAATTTGCTCTGGGATCACTACTTCATCACAACATCTATATAATGCTTGTATATATTTATTGTCAATATTTTGCTTACGCGTAGAACAATCTATATGTAGAGCAATTTTACTAAACTTCTTAGTTAACTTTAGATTATCTAAGTTATCGATAATTAAATTATTTATACTAGTGATACTAAGATTTTGATCTTTAGCGAAATTAGCACAAGAGCTATTATCAGTAACGATATAACTATAACTATTGTAATTGATACTTTGTTGCAGCTGTAATTGCGAATTTTGTTGCTGAATATGGTTTGACTGAGAATGGTACATTTGTCCACAGCATTGACTATTTAAATTAGAGGGGTAATTAACCTCAAAACCAAGCTTTTCTATAATTAACTGACTTGGATATTTAGTATATTTTCTATTTCCAGCAAAGATTCTATTTGGGCATGCTGGCATTAGTAATACTTTTTGTTTTGCAGCAAAATTTGAATTAGCAAAGCTAGAATTCTGAACTTTTGGCATAGTTTCTAAATAAACTGGTATAGACTTGAACTTACTATGCAATGTTTGAGTGATATTGTGTAGATTGCGCTTACCGATAACAGATGCAGTTAAATTTCCTAACCTAACTTTTTGCTTGGCAATATTGATTGTTTTATTGTGATTAACAGACCTATCTTGACGAGTTTTTTTACTAAGGATAAATCTTCCTGTATCAATATCTACCGGACAACGTGTCTTACATAAACTGGTAGTAGCACATGTTTGAATACCATAATAGTTATAATCTTTGAGCCATTTTTGTTTTTGTTCTCCTTCGAGAGTTTCAATTTTACGAGCAACAGTATTACGTTGGCGTGGTGTCAAACTAAGATTTCTCGATGGGCATACTGGCTCGCAATATCCACATTCCATACACTTATCTATTTGATCATCAACACTATTTAGTTCTTTGAGATTTTTGATATGTAAACTTGTATCCTTAGTAAGCTTAACATTTGGATTTAGGATGTTTTGTTTATCAAAGAGGTTTTTAATTTGCCACATGATATCCCAACATTTCTCACCCCACTCAACTATTGCAAATGGCGAGATGTTACGTCCACTACCATGTTCGGCCTTAAGAGAACCATTATATTTTTTTGCTACTAGCCTAGTAATCTCATGCATGAAATTATCATAAACTAAAACTTGTTCATCATCATTAAAATTAGGCGTTAGGACAAAATGAATATTACCAGCTAAGACATGTCCAAAAATAGCCGCGTTTGTGTAGTTATACTTAACAAAAAGTTCTTTGACATCACTAATAAGATTAGGTAAATCTAGAATATTTACAGCGATATCCTCAATTAATACGCTACTACCATTAGGCCTTTGAGCCGCGATAGTTGGAAACACACCATTGCGCGCTTTCCATAGAGTTTGCATTTGCTGTTCATCACTTTTAAAACCAACTTGATAAAGTATATTTGCAGTATCAATACACTGATTTACAGCATTTAAATGTGCTGCTAACTTTTGATGACTATCTTCAGCAAGCTCAACCATTATTGCTGCTATATTAGTATCCTCGAGTTTAATTAAAAAAGGTTGTAGCTCAGCTACCCCAGATACCGATTTTAGTGATAAATAATCAAGTAATTCTACAGATGAAGGCTCAAATGCTTGTAATTTTGTAGTTAGCTTTATCAAATCATCTAAATTGCCATATATAAGATTTAAGGCTTTGTATTTATAGTCTACAACAGTATTTAAGGTAACATTACTAACAAATCCAAGCGTACCTTCTGACCCTATAATTAATCTTTCAATAATTTTGATAGGATCAGCAAAATCTAAAAAAGCATTTAAACTATAACCACTAGTATTTTTTATTGCAAATTTCTTTTTGATAAAATCAACTAACTCTTGATTCTGGATTATTTGTTGGCGAATATTTAAAATTGCATTTATAAAATCTTTATTATTTTTTCTAAAATCGACAACGCTATTATCATCAGAAGTATCAAGGATACTACCATCAGCAAAAATCACCCGCATTGAGTCTAAGGTTGCATAGGAGTTTTTTGCAGTACCACAACACATCCCACTTGAGTTATTAGCAATAATACCGCCTATTTTAGCACTATTAATTGAACCTGGATCAGGGCCAATCTTACGCTTATATATCTTAAGATAATTATTTGCCTGTGCACCAATTATACTTGGCTCAAGCTTTATTTTGTTACCATTATCAATAATTTGATAATCCAACCAGGCATCTGCGGCTAACACTACTAAGACCTGGTCAGTCACTGCCTGACCGGAAAGACTAGTTCCTGCTGTTCGAAAAGTTAGTTTGACATCATAGTGATTAGCTAACTTAATAACCTCTATGACTTCGGCTTCATTTTTGACAATTAGTACAAGCACAGGAACCATTCTATATAAGCTAGCGTCTGTCGAATACGCATATCTTAATAGCTCATTTTCAATAATTTGCGGCTTTGCTAAAAAATTTGCTACTTTATCTTTAAACTGATTTAACATTAGAAAAATACTCTTGATAGTTACTAATCAAAGTATAGCTAAGAATATAACAAAGATTAATCGTTTTGAGAAAATAAAATATATCTTGCTAAAACTTTAATATCATTTTGCTGTTTAAAATTAGATTTATGCAACCACATTTTTATTTTTTTATTTGAGCCTTGTTGGATAGCATATAAAAATATCCAGCCATTTATAACAATATTCTTCCTAATAAGCCAAAAATCAGTTTCACTACCATTAATTACAAATATTAGTGAATTACTCTCTAATTGATTTGGGATGATGATAGCTTCAAGAGAAAACTTATTGTCTGCTATTACGAAAAATATCGAAACTAAAATCAATAAAAAGCCAAAATAACCAATACTACTATTACCAAAGTAACTAGCTATAATAAAACTACTCAAAAAGACTAGACTTGCATAAACAATATTACGATACCTTATTGATGGTTTGATCTCAAGTCGCTGCATAGATAAACTACATTTAGATTAGATCATATCCAAGCGATTTCAAAGCTCGCTCATCATCTGACCAACCGCTTTTAACTTTTACATGTGTTTTAAGATTAACCTGCATACCAACTAATCTTTCAATATCTATACGTGAGTCTGTACCAATCTTTTTGAGTTTGACTCCTTTAGCACCTATGACAATACCTTTTTGACTTTCTCTCTCAACAAGGATACTAGCATAGATGTCGACAATATTTTTTTCTTGGTCAACTTTATAGCTGTCTATCTCTACAGTTATTTGGTATGGTACCTCGCTACCTATAGTACGCATAATCTTCTCACGGATAATTTCAGCCACCATGAACTTAATGCTTCTATCAGTAATTTGGTCTTCCTCATAGAAAAAATATTCAGACTCTGGTAAAAGCTTCTCAATTCTTGATTCTAGTTCATCGATGTTGTGCCCCTGCTTAGCAGATACATAAATCACATCATAAAAACTTAGTTTCTCTTTGATAGACTCGATAAACATCGCTGCTTCTAATGATTTTTTCTTATCAACCTTGTTAACAACTAAAAATATCGGTATTTCTGAGTGTTTTAATTTCTCAACAATATTATCTTCAAGTTCTGTCCATTTACCCATCTCTACTACGAATAAAATCACATCAACATCTTTGACCATTGTTGTTGCTGCTTTATTCATAAATTTATTGATGGCTTTAGGTTCTTTGATATGTATACCAGGAGTATCAACATAGATAAACTGCGTATCGCCAACAGTCTTAATACCCGTGATCTGATGTCTAGTTGTCTGAGGTTTGCGTGATGTAATACTTACTTTATATTTTAGAATATTATTTAACAAAGTAGATTTACCAACATTTGGTCTACCTATAATTGAAATATAGCCACATTTTTCATAAAAAAAATTATAATAATAATAAATAATTATTGATTGTAACAGCTATCTAATTTGGAGTCGAAAATATTTTGTGTATTTGATAAATTTCTAGCTTACATAGTAAGCAATGAAAATATATTAGTTTAAAACGTGCCTATCAATAAATCTAGCTAATCTAGTCATAGCCTCTTCAAGCTCTGGCATTTCATTAGCACAACTAATTCTAGCAAAACCTGATAAACCAAATGCTACACCAGGCATCATAGCGACATACTCTTCTGTAAGTAGCGCATTACATAGCTCAACATCATTATTAAAGTCAGTGTGTTTAAGTAGTTTTCTAAGGTCGGGAAAAAGATAAAAAGTACCATCAGCGCTCTTGACATCAATATACGGCATAGCTTCTAAGCACTTAGTGACAAACTGCTCTTTTTGTTTGTAAGACTCTACAAAATAGTCTAAATCTTTTGCTGGCATATTCATAGCAGTAATTGCAGCATATTGTGATATCGAGCAAGCACAAGTAGCAGATTGTGACTGAAACTTTTTCAGCGCATCATTTAAAAGCTTTGGTGCTATTGTAAAACCAACACGCCAACCAGTCATTGCAAAGTTTTTTGACACACCACTAGCGATCACATATCTATCAGCTAAGTCAGGTGCTACTTCAGTTATCAATGTAACTCTGTCCTTAAAGTAAAGTTGGTCATAAATATCATCACCAATAATCCAAATATTTGGATATTTTCTAAGTAAATTTGCTAAATCTTCGATACATTTTTTTGAATAGATTAAACCTGTAGGATTATTAGGTGAGTTAATAATCACAGCTTTGGTTTTTGCTGTAATATGTCTTTCTAAATCTGTAACATCTATCTCAAAGTTATTCTCAAATTTAGTTTCTACAACTACTGGTTTTGCTCCTGTAAGGGCGATCATATCCGGATATGATACCCAATATGGTGCAAAGAAAATTGCTTCATCTCCTGCTTCTAAAATACAGTTAAAAATATTATGCAAGCTATGCTTAGCCCCTGAGGTAACGCAGACTTGATCTGCAGCAAACTCAATACCATACTCACGCTTGTAACGAGCCACTATAGCCTCACGTAGTTCCTTAAGACCATCAACATTTGTATACTTGGTAATATTTTTATTTATCGCTTCGATACCTGCGGCTTTAATAATATCCGGCGTACTAAAACCAGGTTCTCCGATAGCAAGAGAGATTACGTCATTTCCTTGATCTTTGATTTGCTTTGCTAATGCTGCCATAGCATTAGTTGGTGAAGTCGAAACATTTTGAATCTTTTTGTTAAGCGATGCCATTTTTGTTCCTTATAACTTTTCTACTTTAAATTCATTTTGCCTAATTTCAATACAAGTATAATTATTCACATAAGTATATGAATCAGATTCTACTAACGGTTCTGATAATACCACAAAACCACTTTTTAATTTATTTTTCTTTTTTAAGCCAAGAGTTTCTATAATATCTTTATAACTGATATAGTATAGCGATGGCTCATTACCAATGGTAGATATTTTTAACGAATAAGAAGTTTCACCATTTGAGTAGGCAATACTTGCTTTGATACTTTCTTTGAGGCCATTTTTTGCCTGAATTTTAGTAATCTGCTCGATAGATTTTACTATTGCTGCTTTTGGATTATTTTCTAGATCATTTGACACTGCTAATAAAAACATTGCCTCAGAATCAGTAGAGCCTAATCTAGCTTTAAAGCATTGTGGTTTTATCAATTGTTCAATTTCCTGTCTAATATCACTAAAGTCACCAATTGAACCATTATGCATGAATAGATGATTTTTGAATGTAAATGGATGGCAGTTTACACTAGCAGTTGGTGCAATAGTACTAGCACGCACATGTGCCATAAAATTTCTACTTTTGATATGTTTTGCTAGTGATATTAGGTTTTGATTATTCCAAGCTGGAAGAGGATCTCTATAAATCCCAGGTTCTTTGTGCAAACTCGTATACCATCCAATACCAAAACCATCGCCATTAACTGGTACTGCACCCTGTGATGAATGAATACTCTGATGTATCAAGGAATTCTCTGGGTCAACAAGCAAATCACTCATTTTGATTTTATCACCGTGATACATAAGCCATCTACACATTAGCTCACTCCTCTTTAGCCTGCCAATGACTAGTACCTCTTAGATATACTGGAAATGTTTCTTGAGTTAAAGTACCATCATATTTTTGTTTTTGATATTGTTTATATACATACTCTACTACATTAGCGACATCTATTTTGAAATCATCATTTTCTAGTTGTAGTTCTGCGATAGATTCACCAACTAGTTGATAACCAGTATATAGATCTTGAGAATACTCCTCTAGTTTATAAACATTCTCTGCGATTATCTGATCTGTATCTTTATCATAAAGCCCAAGGTAAAAATCACCCATTTTTGCATCAAGGATAACAGCTACTTTTTGCGATTCAGTTACAACACTTTTTGCCAATGCAAACATACTAGAAAAGCCAATCACTGGTATATCTAGACCAACTGCAAAACCTTGGCAAACTGCTGCAGCAAGCCTAACACCAACAAAACTACCAGGTCCAACACCATAAGCGATAAAATCTAAATCTTTGATGTCAATTGTCGCCTTAACGAAAACTCCCTGTATCATTTCAAGTAAGTATTTGTTGTGTTGGCGTGGTATCTCACGTGTATCATTATATACTTTACCAGAAGCTGATAATACCACTGAGCAATATTTACTTGATGTATCTAATACTAAAAAATTCATTTTCTAACCAATAACTTGTTTAACTTGATAATTTTTATCGAGAATTACAAACTCAGCATCAAAGCCTACTTTGATTTGACCTTTTTTAAGCCCTAATGACTTAGCCTGATTTGTACTTGTCATTTTCACAGCATCATAGAGACTACAATTTGTAAATTTCAAGAAATTCTCTAGAGCCTTATTCATTGTCAAGACGCTTCCTGCTAGTACACCATTCTCTAATCTTGCTTGACCATCTTTGACTATTACTTTCTGACCACCTAATTCAAAGACACCTTCTCCAGCACTTTGAGCAGACATCGCATCAGTGATTAAAGCAATATTATCACTACCCTTTATAGTATAGGTAAACTTGACCATATCAGGGTGTAAATGTATACCATCGACTATCAATTCTGCTAAAACTTTTTTTGACATTAATAAGGCTGTTGCTGCACCAGGATTACGATGCTCGATAGGACTCATTGCATTAAATAAATGTGTTGCATGTGAACAACCCTGCTCTATCGCCTCTAGAGCTTGAGCCATAGTACAATTAGTGTGACCTATTGAGCTAATTATATTTTTAGAGTTACAAAATTCGATTACTTTATTAGCATTCTTAATCTCTGGGGCAATAGTGATTTTTTTGATTAACCCATCACAAGCATTATGCCAATTTGTCATTTTAGTAACATCTGCTTCTTGGAGGTAATTAGGATTTTGAGCACCAATCTTACCTGGCGATATAAATGGCCCCTCAAGATGAACACCAACAATTTTTGCACTATCCAAGTGAGTTTGAGAATTATAATCTTTGATCGCGTGCATTGCTTTGAGAATTTGCTCATTTGCTGCTGTCATTGTAGTTGCCAGATAGCTAGTAACTCCTTGTGTATATAGTGATTTAGAGATTACAGCTAAAGCATCAACATCACCATCCATTACATCAGCACCTTTTGAACCATGGATATGGATATCGATAAACCCAGGTATCACATAATCATCAGAACTTAGCTCAATGATAGGTAAATTAAAAGTAGCTGCCTTTGCATCATCAAGTATAGCACTGATAATATTATCTTTGACAACAATATCCTTAGCTTCAAAATCATTTTGGGCATAAATTTTGCCACCTTTTAGAATATAGCTTTGCATATATCAGCCCTAATCGGTAAAATCTTGTCCTATATTAACTAAATTTATATTTTTTATCTACAATGTTACATTGGTTTCCTGGGCATATGCATAAAGCCACCAAAGAATTTCGTAAAAAAATGCCTTCGATTGATATTGCTATTGAGATTGTTGATGCACGCATACCAGACTCTAGCAGCAATCATGTTTTAGAACAAATTGTTGGTGACAAACCGATTATAAAAATACTCTCAAAAAATGATCTAGCAGATACTACAATTACCAAACAATGGCTAGATTTCTACAAAGGTAGTGCGATTGCAGTAAACACTCTTGAGGATAAAAATATTGTCAAAAGAATTCTTGATTTAGCACAAAAAAAATGTCCACAAAGAGGCACTGTACTAAAACCTATTAGAGCAATTATCTTTGGTCTGCCAAATGTAGGCAAATCTACAATGATAAATAAACTTGCAGGTCGTAAAGTTGCCAAAACAGGCAATGAACCAGCAGTGACGAAACTACAACAACGCATCGATATTAGCAAAACTTTTATGATATTTGATACTCCAGGGATTATGTTTCCTAGCCCTAAAAGTGAAAGTAGCGCTTTTAGAATCGCAGCTATTGGCTCTATCCGTGATACTGCGATGGATTATGAAGGTACAGCTTGTTATCTTCTAAATTTTTTCAGAGAAAAAAATACAAAAAACTTCTTAGCTCGCTACAACTTCATTAGCGAAAAAGATTTGTTAGAGAAACATCCTCAAGAGATACTTAAAGATGTTTCAAATGCAAAAACTAATTCAAATATCAAACAAGCTGCTAAAAATATAGTCCATGATTTCCGTGCTGGGCACTTTGGCAACGTCTCGTTAGAAGATCCTCAAACTGTCGAAGCTGAGAAAGAACAAATACTACTAGAGCAACAACAACTACAACAAAATCTCTAATTGGCTTAAATCTAAACTAAAACTATTATATAATCTAAGTAAATATCTTATTAAAAAATATAGTTGATGTCAGAGCAAGAGAATATCCCTAAACAACCAAAAAAAATTGGTCCTATCGCGCTTACTAAAAAGAATATCATCAAAGCTTTAGTTTCAGTTGGTGTAATTGGTAGTTGTGTTTTTGGTATCAATAGTTACCTAAGCTATAAGCATCAGCTTTTCTTAGAAAGTTATAACACAGCTCTTGCTGATATCCAAAACCAAAATAAGAGTGGCTATAAAAACGCTTTTATAATTCTCAAAGACCTTGTAGAAGATGATCAAGCCACAGCTAAAGATTACTTTTATCTTGGCTATATCTACCAATATGGTTTAGGTACAGAAAAAAATTACTATGATGCCTACAAAAACTATAAGAAAGCAGCTAACGCAGACTATCCAAGCGCTTTTTATCAAATAGCTATCTTGTATAGAGATGGTTTAGGTGTTAATAAAAGTAATAAAAAAGCTATAGAATATTTTAAGAAATCATATGACCTTGGTTACAAAGATTCTGTGACAGCACTTGCTGATCTTGTTAATTCTAATAATCATATAATTTCAGTAGTTGAACCGGAAATTTTATATGATATCTATCTAGGTTACAAAAATGGTAGTATTATCTCTGCTGATGACCCAGTAATGGCAAATAAATATCTTACAACTGCCGCAGCTGAAGGTTATGAACCAGCGATAATCGTTCAAGCACGGAATTTTACCCAAGCTGGTGATAACTATAGAGCACTAATGCTGTGGCAAACATTATTATATAGCTCCGACCCTAAGGTATCAGAACTTGCTAAGAAAGAAATTGTTGATGTCGAAGAACGTGTAAAACAACAGCGCTTAAAAGAGCTTGAAGAGCAAAGACAACAGCAAATAAAAATACAGATACAACAACGCCAGAAGCTAATCGAACAAGCTAAAAAACTTGATCAAATTGAGCAAAAGAAAGAAGTTGGACTATCAACACCAAAACAAAAAATTAACAATCTAAGTGGTTTGATATATATAAACCTTTTTAAAGCCAATAAAGGTCAACTACAGCAATTCTATAAAGATATTCTCGGCGTTGAAGTTGATACAAACTTCTTAAAAACAGGGGGTAATTTAGATAATAGTTATGTTGATGACTTTTTAGTATTAGCTAATCTCAAAAATAATCAATCATCACTAAAATTTGATTTTGCTAATAGCGCTAACAATAATAAATACGAAGGCATTATCTACTACTATTACAATAGTAAAGACAAAATTAGCCAAGATTTATTGGCAACAATAATCAAAAACAATAAACCTAAAGCTTCTTCACTATTACCTAATCTTTACGATAAGCTAGAAATTCCAGTAAAACAACCAGAAGTCACTCAACAAACAGACTCATCAAAACAACAACAAAATCAAAAACAATCAAAAGCTGAAAAAATTCAACTAACCCATGAGGAAAAGATCCATAGAATGCAGGTATTTGCCCAAAAAGGTGATTTTAGGCAGTTCTATAAACTTGAGCAAGCGGCAAAAGATGGCGATGTCTACGCGATGTACTATACTGGTGAATACTACTATAATAACAAAGAATATAAAGAAGCACTTAAGTATTTCAATGAATCTGCTGAGAAAGGCTATGGACAAGCATACTATAAATTAGCTTCACTATACTATAATGAAGAGCAAAATGGCGTACCATACAATAAAGAAAAAGCAATGTATTATTACAAAAAAGCTGCCGAACTAGGTGTCAGAAATGCTCAGCATATATTAATGCTTATTGAATAATACTCTCAATCTCGTTTATCAATCTATCTATCTCAGCGGTATTTTGCTTAATCTCATTGACTAGCTGTGTTGGTGATTTATGCTCGATAGTTTCAACTTTGTTAGGGTTTTTAGCTGATATATCATAGTCTTTGATATCCTTTACCTTAACTATCCAGCTATTTTCTGTAAGTTTACGTGACTGCCAAATTTCAAGAAATTCATCAAAATGCTCAAACTGAATTGGTTTATTTTTGGTTAGTTTGTACGGTGGGTTTACTTCATAATAGAAAATATCTGTAGTGCTACCCTCTCTATCAAAGAAAATTACATTTGTCTTAACGCCACTATATGGCAAAAATACCCCAGCAGGTAATGAAACTATAGTATGGACATTATAGTTTTCTAATAGTTCTTTTTTGACATTCTTAAAAGCGTTATTTGTCTGAAAAAGCACACCCTCTGGCACCACTACCCCACATCTACCACCTAGCTTGAGACTTTTGTAAATATGTTGTAAAAATAGTAACTCAGTAGCATTTGATTTGATTGGAAAGTTAGTCTGAATAGTTGCTTTTTCTTTACCGCCAAATGGTGGATTAGCAAGGATGATATCATAACGATCTTTCTCCTCAAGACTACGAATATCTTTGACAAGAGTATTAGCCTTGTTAATATTTGGCGATGTAATACCATGTAGGATCATATTCATCACACCCATGACATATGATAGAGGTGTTTTTTCTTTGCCAAAAAAAGTCTCTTCATTAAGAAATTTCAACTGTGTAGTTGATAGCTCTTTGCTATACATATGCTCATAAGCATCTATCAAAAAGCCACAAGTCCCAGCCGCTGGATCATATACCGTTTGCCCAGCTTGAGGATTAACTACATCGACGATAGCCTTAACTAACGGTCTTGGAGTATAGAACTCACCACTATTACCACCATCAGAACCCATCTCTTTAAGCAGATTTTCATAAACTTGAGATAGTTGGTATAGATCTTCTTTTTTATTAAAATTTAGCTCATCAATCTCATTGATAACATCGCGTAGAGTATGACCACTGGCAATACGGTTATCAAGAAATTCAAAAATCGCTCCAATTTTATACTTTAAGCTTTTGACATCTTCATCTATAGATTTAAAAGATTTCAGATATGGAAAAAGCTCTTTATTAACAAACTCTAGTAAATCATCACCGCTATCAGCATTGATAACATCAAGCTTACCATCTGCACCTTTTGGAGCTGCCCAAGTATTCCAACGATATTTTTCATCTAAGACAAATATATAATCTTCACCTGTTAGCTCTGCCTCAAGAGATTTTTCATTCTCATAGTCATTCAAGAATTTCAAAAAAAAGAATCCAGCTGACTTGCTCAGTATAGTGCATCGCTCCACTGATTCCATCATCTCGTCTTAGTATATCTGTTATTCTATTTATCTTTGATTGCATTTTTGTTCTCAAATTTTGGGTTTAATTCATCTAATTCCCATTTCAAAGGATTTAGTTGGATATATTTTATAATTTCATTATATGATTTTTCATTTCTAATTATATGTTCATAATAATTTCGTTGCCACAAGCGTTTATTAAATGATTGCCAATTTTTGGTTTTTACACCGTTGATATATGCGTTGGTTGTCAATGATTTAAATGCACCAATGATATCCGATAATGTCGTAGGGGCAATCCCTCGTGGTTGCCCTAATAATGGGTTGGCACAAGGCACAACCCCTACATGATTGTTTGTAGAGGCAGGTTCTATATCTGCCTTTTTTTGAATTGCGTGTTCGCCCTTTTCTAATTTAGGGTCAACACATAGGTTGCCCTCTACAGGAACCTTTGTAGGGGATAATTCTATATCATCCCTTTCATTCGTCCCATATCCATCATTACAAATATGTATCACACAATGAAAATGGTTTGGCATAATCACATATTCACCACATTGTATATTGGCAAATTTATTTTCTAAATCATAGTAGATTTTCTCTACCATTAATCCTGCATCACTTAAATGTATCTGACCATCAATAATATCACCAAACAAATATTCACGATTATTGATACATATTGTGACAAAATATGCACCATTCGAAGAATAATCATAATATTTCAAACGTAAATTTTTACGGTTTTTAAAATATTGTGTTTGGTTGTTTTGGTTGTTTTGGTTTGTCATATATTACATTTTTTTATCGTAAGGGCTAACTTATATGTTGGCCCTATTTTACACTATGGATTATATTTCATAATGGGTTGACACACAGGTCAACCCCTACAATACATCATCGTCATTCTATGACTCAGTTGCTGAGCTTGTCGAAGCATAACCATAGAATCTATTTTTTATATCCATATTATCATTTTGTCTATGGATACTACGATCGGTGCCGTAGTATGACTAATTTTTAATGTTTATAATACCTTCTAAATATTAAATACTCACGCCTGCTAAGAAATTTAATAACTCTTTATCTAAATAACTTAACATTTCGCTTATAGTATCATCAACATCTGCAAACTCTGGCTTATTAGTGATTTTCTCATAGTGAAAAATCCTATTTCTAAAAATTCTTATTTTGTTAAGCTTTTGACCTAAAATATGTCTATTTACTAATTTTTCTTCTTTTTTAGGTAGATTATTAAAAATTTTAACCAAAATAGATATTCTCATTTGTTTATCATAAACTTTTGAAAACAAAGATGTCCAAAAGCCAAAATTAAGCTCTGCTACTAATTTATCTTGAGTAACATGTTCTTTTCTACTTTCTAGTAATGCCTTAGCATTCTCAACTTGCTGAATTTGTTTAATTTTTAGGAAATTATTTTCTATAAGCCAGTTATCTCCAAGCTTGGCGCAAAAAGTACTGTTTATAGCATTTCTGAGTGCCACTTCCAATATTGCTAGTGATGAGTAATATTTTTGTGATTCTAAAATATTTAATTTATAACCATCTAGGCTAGAATACTTCGATATTCTTGGTTTAGTTATAAATTTTAGGATATTTTGTTGATTCACTTGTTAATTGACTTTTTACCACTATGTGGATTAAAATAGTATACGAAATGCCAATATAAGTCTATATGCTAGACATATAGCCTTTGGCTATGAATTCATTCTTTTATTTGTGAATATTTTTTATTCCATACATTTTCACAAATCCATAATTTGTCGTAGGGGCAACCCTTGTGGTTGCCATTGTATATATTATTTTAAATCTATCATAAAACGGGTTGGCACAAGGCACAACCCCTACAATTAAATATTACAACTCGCCACGAAATGCCTTATCTAAAATACTGGCTTTTAATGCCTTTAAATTCTCTAATTTCTGCTCATTTAATTGCTTAATCTTATCAACCTTGGTGGCAATACTATCCAAATACTCTACGGTTTGTTGTTGGATTGGTAGTGGTGGGAGAGGAATTTTTAAATCTCTAACAATAGATAGCTTAACTCTTTGCCTTGTAGATCCCATTGAGTTTTCTGAGAACTGATTTATAGCAATAGCAGAATTTATAGCATACATAATATATTTATTTTTAGACTTCGAACTATCTACTCTTACTCTAATAATATCAGCAACAATTATGCCTCGTTCTAAATTATCAGGTACAATACAACTTTTACCTAAAGGTTCTCCTAGTTTTGTTATAACGATATCAGAAGCTATAAATGAATGTCTTTTCAAAAACTCTGCTTTTTTCTCCGAAACAAATTTAATATCTTTATTTATGAACTCTAATCTCTGGATATTTTGTATTCTGATAATAGGTACTCCTTTTTGAATATATTCAGGTGCCTTAAGATTGGAACCAAATGGTCCATCTACAATATCTTTTTTAGGATTTCCTACACTATCAGATAAAGTTTTATTTCCATACTCCCCCTCCAACTTTTTAAAAGTCTTATCAAGGGTGCTAGCCATTAGAGTATTTGCATTTGTGATATTTTGTTGGTGTAGCTCTATCGCCTTATCAATCTTCTCAAAAAGACTATCTAACTTAGCAACTATTCGCTTTTGCTCTGCTAGTGGTGGGAGAGGGATTGAAAAACTCTTAAAACTAGATTTACTAACCTCTTTAAAGGTCGTTGAGTTTGAAAGAGAAACTATTTCACTTGTGAAATTGCTTAAACAATATGCCAAATAGTAATTATATAAACCATCACTACAAATAAAGTTTGTAAACCCTTGATTTGTAGAAACTTTGATTTCATTTATTGCTATTTTTCCTATAGTAGCTCTACTACTATATAAAACTGTGCCTATTGGTAATAGCCTTGCTGAACTTTTATCTAGCCCTAATTTAGTTATCATATCTTTAGATGATGATACTTTTATTATTTCTCCGATATTTCCTAAATCGGTAGGAGAAAGCCAAACTATACTTCCATTTTCCCAGTACTCTTGTATATTCCTTTTTGGTGTTCCACCACCAACAATAGATGAAATAGAGTCTAACTTCTTCCACTCCCACCCTGCTGGCAGTTTATATAATTCGCTCATTTTTTTGTTTTTCTCTATTTTGTCTATTTTTATATTGGGTTGGCATAAAACCAACCTACAATATTTTTTCACAAATTTATAATTTGTTGTAGGGGCAATCCCTTGTGGTTGCCCTTGTACCCATTATTTTAAATCCATCATAAAATGGGTCGGCACAAGGCACGACCCCTACCATACATTTTCACAATTTTATTATTTATTGTAGGGGCAGATTCCATATCTGCCTTTTTACAACCATTTTTTTGTATATTTTATTCTTCTAATTCACTAGCTAAATAATCAAAATATTCTATGGGATTTTCTTCTATTTCAAACTCAACGGTTTTCTCAATTTTTGCATTTGAATTTTCAGATTTAATAATAACTTTTATTTCTTCTTTTTTAGGTAACTCAATTAAAACTTTTTCTCTGAAAATATGTATATCATCTCCTACATTAATATCTCTTAAATTAACAGATAGAGATTTTTCTTTAAATTCTTTGAATTTGAGATAATTATCTATATTAAGATTCGTAGATTTAAAAATATCTAAGTCTGAAGTATTATTTAGACCAGTCAAATTTGATAAGTTACTTATACTAGGTTTATCTGGTTTTTTTGGTTTTTCTATAAATCTAGGATGACAATATAAGTTTTCTAAAGATTCATTTTTTATATAAGTATTACTTCCTAACTGTATTTTAACATCTATATTTTTATCTGATTTATTACCTATGCTCTCTATATAAAAATCAACGGTATATAAATTAGAAAAATTTTTATCTACAGTCCTATTCCATTCTTCAATGTTACCTATTATGTTATGTTTATAATAGAATAACTCTTCTTTATACTGATAAAGTTTCTGCAAATAAGCTATATCTAATTCTTTACTCTTTTTTTCTGTATAACTTTTTAAAAATTTAGGATTATTAATTATTTTACCAATTGGCACAGTGTTAGCAACATTATGCTCATCTGAAGTTATTTCTAAATTCTTATTTTCATAACACTTAATTTCATCTTCACATTTATTTATTTGCTGATCTAATTTATTTCCATCTTCTTCTGTCAAATATCGCTTTTTTATAAAAATTTTTTGTATTTTAGCAGTAACCTTATAATCAACAGGATTCTTTTTTATTTTATCTAGCTCTTGCTGTACCTCTAACCATACTTGATATGATGCTATAAAAAAACACATTATAAAGATTAGGAAACTAAAATTATTTATATACTGTATAAAGTCACTAACCTTATTATTAGTGGGAAAAAATAAAGTTAGTAATGATAAGAAGAATAAAAATAATGAAACTAATATATACCACTTGTTAAGTAATTTAGTTATATATTTTGGAATAGATTTAATTTCAAACACTACCTATAAATCTCCCTTTGCAACTGCAAATAGCTTTCTTTTAACTGTGCCATACCACCAAAATCATTGGCAAGCTCCGAAACTGTCCCAAGACCACTTAACTCAGCTAATGATGGTAGTCTTTTTTGCTCCAGCTCAACTACTCCATCTTTTTTATACTTATCTAAGACAAAGAGTAGAAACTCCCTCGCCTTGGCATTTTGTAACCTCTGTATAAACTCTGATGACTCTGCAGCAACTGCCCTTTGCTCGCGTGTTAAGATATCTTTACTAAAGACTAGATGATTTAGCACATCATAGATATCACTATCTTTAGCTTTAAAGATTGCTTTGATGTTGTCGATATTTTGCCCAAAGCTTAGCATCTCCTCGAGCTTGTCTAGTAGTGTTTGTCGATATTGTGGATTTGCCCAAGCATCTTTGAGAGCTTGTTCATCATTTTGACAATATTTACCTAATACACCGATTAATTGCTCAAGATATTCTTGTGTTGCAATCGGTCGCCCATCGACTCCGACATAACTAGTTTCTATATCTAGTACTTTAAGCTTACGCCCTTTTATAGTGATATTGATTGGCTCGTACTTTTTAGGCTCATCATCTTTTTCTTTGAGATTCTCTATAGGGTCTTTTTCTTTGATTTCTTTGACATCATCTTTTGGCTTGCCATCAGCTTTGACATCTGTAACCACATCAGCGACACCATCCCATTCTTTATCATAGAATTTATCACTAGCTTTGACAAAATCTAGGATTGTAAAGAAATCTTTACCCTCAAAAGTTCGTGTACCTCTACCGATTATCTGCTTAAACTCAATCATTGATTCTATCGGAGCTGTTAGGACGATATTGCGGACATTTTTAGCATCGACACCAGTAGTTAGCATTTTTGATGATGTTAAAATCACAGGTATATCTTTGTCATTATCTTGAAACTGCTCGAGATAATCACGACCAATTTGCCCCTCATCAGAAGTCACACGCACACAGTAGTCTGGGTTTTTGACTTTTTTAAATCTATCTATGGCTAGCTTTAGCTCTAAAGCATGCGGCTGATTTTTACAAAAGACGATAGTCTTATCCATCTTGTTGATATTATCTAGTATTGTATTTGCAATTAGCTCATGGCGTTGTTGGCTGGTGATAGTCTTCTCCCAATCGCTGATACCATAGACCTTATTTGGCAAATCTCCATCTACACTATCATGAGTGTTTGGTCGATATTCATCAATATTTGTTGTAATGCGTTTGACCTTATACGGAGTCAAGAAACCATCATTAATACCATCTTTGAGCGAGTACTCATAAATTGGCTCACCAAAGTAATCATAAGTATCACCATTAACATCACGCTTAGGTGTAGCTGTCAGCCCTAGATGTACTGCACTTGAGAAATACTCAATAATCTCACGCCAAGAGCTATCATCATTGGCACTACCACGATGACACTCATCAATAATTATCAAATCAAAGAAATCTGTGGGATACTGCTTATAGTAAGCTGTTAGGCTATCATCATCGCTATCTGTAGATAAATACTGACGATTTTTATTCTCAGCTACTGCTTGATATATCGCAAAAAAGACATTGCCACTTAATGGCACTTTACCACCATTTTTCTTGATTAGTTTACCTTGGATTCTTTTGCAATCATTCTCTATAGGATTAAACTCATTTATCGCCTGATCGATAAGAATATTTCTATCAGCTAGATATAGTATTCGTGGCTTTTTATTACCTATATCATTTTTTCTCCATCTGGCTTCTAACAACCTATAGGCTATCTGAAACGCTATATATGTCTTACCAGTACCAGTTGCTAATGTTAGTAAGATTCTATCTTGACCACTACTAATAGCATCTATAGTTTTTTGTACTGCTATCTTTTGATAATATCGCGGAGTCTTTGTACCATCAGAGAAAAACTCTTGCGTAACTACATTCTGTCTAACTTTATTAATATTTGGATATTTACGCTCAAAAAGCTCTCTAGGGGTTGGAAATTTATCTATATCTTGGCTTTGTCCTGTTGGGATATGATATTCAAGGATATTATGCCCATTTGTAGAGTAGACATAGTCAACATTTAGTGTCTTAGCATAGTCTATAGCTTGTTGTAGACCCTGTTTATAATTGACACCCTTTCTTTGCCTCAACTATCGCAAGATTTATACCTTGATAATGTAATAGATAGTCAACAAACTTTTTTTCACCTCTAGCACCACCTGCTTGTTTACGACCATCTGTAAAATAATACTCACATGTAATATTACGTTCATCCCAACCACTATCTTTAAGTTTTGGGGTTATTAGCTTAGCTTTGGTATCTGCTTCAGAATATGACATTTAGGAGATTTTTAATCACATATATCCTAATAATATGACTAATGATAAATTTTTTCTAGAGAAAATTAATAGTTAGAGTGAACGAGATTGGGAGTTGCAATACTTAGATTTACTATCTTTGCAGTAAGATAACAATCCTTGCAGCTAGCTTTGATAGTATAATAATGATTAACTTTAGTATTGGATATCTTAGAGATAAAAAATACATTAAAATCTAAACATATTGTGCTACTAAAATTTTTTGTATACGCCTTCTAAGCTCAAAAATATTTGTTTTAACAGATTTACGCAAATTATAAGTAGTATCTAATTTTTGTTTAGTTGAGTTACTTAGTCTAATACTACTAAGATTTGCTCCACGAGACATCTCTATAGCTGTTAAAACTGAAGAGTCTTCTAAGTTTAATGGTTCTTTTAATATTTTAACAATCTGTCTTGCATAAGCTTTGATATATTGCTCTTTTGTCTGAAAATCATGCTCATGATTTATATACTCATACATCTGATATGCCAAAGTCATTCTCATTTTATCCTCAAGAAAAACATATACTAATTCATGCTCGATGTTATTGATTAATTTATCATCGTTATTAAAAGGTAACCTATGCCATTGTTGTAGTTGGGTATTTAGCCTTTTTAGCAGAGTTTTTATTATAGATACATTTTGATTAAATCTATTTTTAGTTTGTAATACTTGTTTTCTTAGTTCTTTAGTTAGCTTTCTAGCATGAAGTTGCGAAAGAGACATCTCAAGTTTTTTGACATTTTCTAGAATATCATCAGATACATTTATCACTTCTTTTAGACTCAAATTTGGAGCTACGCTAGCAACAGTTAGAAAACACTGCTTATAAGTTCCTAAGAGATGGTTATATTTTTCAATTACTTTGATTCTCAAAGTTTCTATAGACTTAAATAAGTAATCTTTTTTTACATCAGTAAACTTTGATATTGTTCTGAAATAATATATTTTTCTCCCAGAGAGTAATTCGATAAAAAGTCTAATAGCATTATTTGCATCATCTAAGTCAAAAAGGTTATATTGACCACCGCTATTATAAATCTTTGTCAAAAAACCTATCTTTCTATTTGTACCATGCTTTAGACTAGCATATTGCCCAACTAATGCTTTTAAAAACTTATCCTTTAGCTCTTTGGTTATATTTTGATGATTAACTATTTGCTTATAAAACATCCTTAACTTACGTTTATTAACCTGTGTGTCTAATGGAAAACCATTTTCATGATGTAAATATACTATTTCAGCGAATTCAGCTATTTCTTTACTAAAATGCAAGTTAAAAGCATAAAAGATTTCTTTACTAGTTGGGTGTGATTTAGATAAAATTTCATAAGCTATTTTATCATTTCGTGCTTGATCACTAAGATTTGTGATATTGAGTTTTTTTGCCAAATATAAATTTTGATAAGAATCTTCAATTACTGACAAAAACCGTTCTTGCATTTCTTCTTGTTTGCGATGTCTAATTGAGTCAAAAATAATTTTACTAGCAAAACCAACTAAACCAACAAAAAGTACATATAAAGAAAAATATATCACCGTGACGCTAGGGACTACAGAACCATGACTTAGATAATATCCTAATGTAATTGCAATTACTGTAACTGGACCTGCTGCCCATATTATCGAAAGTATAGTTGCTTTGATATCTGTACGATGAATAGATGATATAAGCTCACTTATATATGAATTATTATACGAATTCCTTCTTGTAAATAGGTTTTTAAATTTATTAAGTTTTGCTAACATCCAACCATTTTTTTTGATACTTTCAGTTTAATTTTAACAAAGAGCTGCTACAAGCCCAACCTTAGATAAGTATTTATTTGATATCTATAACTTATATGTATATTATTATAATTTAAAATTAAACAATAAATAATTTTACATGAGCACTAGTTTTTATTTATGCCAAGCTTTTATATTAATCTTTGGCTTAATCTTTGCCATTAGGATTTGCTCTTTTAAAAAAGATGCTTGGTATTTTTACCTGTTGGCAACTATCATAGGCTCTTTTCAATTTATTGATTTTTCACAGTTTAGTCTTAGTAAGTATTTTGATAACTTAGCAATGTATAGCCATGATCTAATTCTCCCTTTAGTTGCAATACTTGTTTATAACAGATTTGGTATCCAACCAAAGAAAATAACTAAGGATAATTTATTAACTGTAAGTATTTTCACTTTAGTAGTAACTATACTAATAATACTATTTAATTATCTAACTCTACCTATATCTCCTTTTGTAGATGTTAGATTGCTCATATCCGTAATCTTTGGAATAGTTGTATATTTAGGTAGTAGCTTATTAATTTTTGGTTATATTTTTGGATTATTAATTAATTCGCTATATTCACTCCAATACATAGTAATGAGTATAATTGTAATATTTCAATATGACACATGCTCATTATATAGGCTTACAAGTATCTTATTTAGCTTTTTATCATTTATAATTTTCCTAGTTGGTTATACTAAGAATAGAAAACTAATTTCAAATTAAAGTTCTTAACTTTTTAGGTACTTTTGCAGCCTATTAGTCTATAATAATCTGTGATTTTATAAAAATAGGTAATACTGAATGATTGAAAATTTAAGAAATATCGCAATTATTGCACACGTTGACCATGGTAAAACTACTTTGGTTGACAAATTATTACAACAATCTGGAACACTCAAAAGTCGTGGCCCTGAAGTTGAAAGAGTCATGGACTCTAATGATATCGAAAAAGAAAGAGGTATCACAATTTTAGCTAAAAATACTGCGCTTAAGTGGAATGACTATAGAATCAATATCGTAGATACTCCGGGGCATGCTGACTTCGGTGGTGAAGTTGAGCGTGTACTTTCAATGGTTGACTCGGTATTGCTACTAGTTGATGCTGTTGATGGACCAATGCCTCAAACTAGATTCGTAACAGAAAAGGCATTTGCAAAAGGTCTAAAACCTATAGTCGTAATCAATAAGATTGATAGAGATGGTGCACGTCCTGACTGGGTTGTTGATCAAGTTTTTGATTTATTTGATAGGCTAGGTGCAACTGATGAACAATTAGATTTCCCTGTTATCTATGCTTCTGCTATCAATGGCTGGGCAACTAATGATATCAATGAGAAAAAAGAAGATATGACAGATCTTTTCAAAGCTATCATAGAAAATGTTGAGCATCCTGCTGTAGATGAAAATGGTCCATTCCAAATGCAAATATCTTCACTAGATTATTCAAACTTCACTGGTACTATTGGTATTGGTCGTATTCAAAGAGGTAAAATCAAAACAAATACTCCTGTAACAATCGTAAATGCAGCAGGTGAAAAAAGAAGTGGACGTGTGCTACAAATATTAGGTTATCTTGGTTTAGAGAGAAACGAAGTACCAGAAGCTAGCGCTGGTGACATAGTTTGTGTAACAGGTATGGAGGGTCTAAAAATTTCTGATACATTATGTAATCCAGAATATGTCGAAGCCCTGCCTGCCCTTTCTGTAGATGAGCCAACTATCAGTATGACATTCCAAGTTAATAACTCACCTTTTGCTGGTAAAGAAGGTAAGTTTGTAACATCGCGTCAGATCAAAGAAAGACTCGAGAAAGAACTAATCCATAATGTTGCTCTAAGAGTTGAGCAACTAGATGATCCTGATAAATTCAAAGTTTCTGGTCGTGGTGAATTACATTTATCAATCTTACTTGAGAATATGCGTCGCGAAGGCTTTGAAATCGCAGTATCGCGCCCACAAGTAATCTTCAAAGATATTGATGGTGAAAGACATGAGCCATATGAACAAGCTATAATCGATATTGATGAAGAGCATCAAGGGACAGTAATGGAGAAAATGGGCTTACGTCAAGGTGAGCTTAAAAATATGGAGCCAGATGGTAAAGGACGTGTCAAGCTTGAATTTATAATACCTTCGCGTGGTTTGATAGGTTTCTATACAGAATTCCTAACTATTACATCAGGTTCAGGTATTTTAAATAAAGTATTTGACCACTATGGACCGATGAAAAAACAAACTCTTGAAACTCGCCAAAATGGTACATTAGTTTCGATGGTATCGGGTAAGGCTTTGGCATTTGCTCTGTTTAATCTACAAGAGCGTGGTAGAATGTTTATTGGTCATGGTACAGATGTATATGAGGGGATGATTATCGGGATTCATAATAGAGATAATGATCTTGTCGTAAACCCTTGTAAAGGTAAACAACTTACTAATATTCGTGCCTCTGGTAAAGATGAAGCTGTAGTTTTAGTCCCACCAATTAAGCTTACTCTTGAGTACGCTTTAGAATTTATCGAAGATGATGAACTTGTTGAAATTACACCAAAATCTATTAGATTAAGAAAAAAACACCTAACAGAATCTGATCGTAAAAAAGCATCTCGTGGTACACTTTAATAGCTTAGATTAATTACTCAAATTACTAAGCTTTTCATAAAAAAACATAATAGCCTATAATTTTTTTTGAATTTACCATTAATTAAAATATTTATGAGCTGTAACCCCCTTAGTTTTAATTAATCTAATAATGTATTATTAAAATCATGATATTTATAACCAAAATTATAGACAATGAGTAAATCAAACGTAGATTTTAGTTCAGTAGCAACATTATATCAAAAAGCTAGACCCAGTGTTCCTGTTGAGATTATAGACTTTCTAAAAGAAAAAATACTCTCTAATCAAAAAGCTTGGGATTGTGGTACTGGTAATGGTCAAACAGCAATCAAATTAGCTGAATTTATCAATGAAATCCATGCTACTGATATTAGTAGTGCTCAACTAGCTAAAGCCTTCAAACATAATAATATTAAATATTTTGAAGCAGATGAAGCTAATAGTATGTTTGCTGACCGATGTGTTGATCTAATAACAGTTTCACAAGCTGCTCATTGGTTTGATATGAGTAAATTTGAAAAAGAGTGTATACGCATACTTAAACCTAATGGAATTGTAGCTATTTGGGCATATCACCATAACATTACTGTCAATGCTGAAGTTGAAATTATTTACCAAGAATTTTATAAAACTATCCGACCATACTTCCCACAAGGTAGAGAACATGTTGATAACTTTTATAAAGATATCAATATTAATTTACCCAATTTAGAAGCCCCAGAATTTAAACAAACTAAAAAAATGAATTTTGATGGTTTTATCGAATATCTCAAATCTTTTTCTGCTTATGCCGAATATCTCAAAAATCACAATAAATGCCCTATAATTGAACTAGGATTTTATGATAAATTCAGAGAATCATGGGGAGACAGTAAAAAAATATATAATGTGGTTTGGCCAATTATATTTAAATGTTATATCAACAAATAAAACCATTAATATTGGCACCACGTTGGGCTAATAAATCAATTATTTCAAGCATTCTTTTTACATAAGCAGAATCTAATTTAGCTTGTTTATCAAATATTTTCAGTTGTTCAATTGGATTTACAGCAACATGAGGTAATCCTACTAATTTTCTATATCCTGCTGATGAAGCTAATTTATCGTCATTAACATCATCAATTGCTTGTAAAAATTTTTGACTTTTTTCCATATCAGTTGAAGCAATAGCTAATGCCAAAGCATTAGAAAAAGAAATAGTCTTGAAATCTTCTACGACCAACTGTGATTCATCTATATCCTCAATAGAACTAACCTCAGATAAATATTTAATATTAAGAGGCTTAATCACTTCATATCTTTTAGCTTCAGTAGAAGTTGATTTATCAAATCTTTGTTCGACATAACTTAAATAGCTGTCTAAGCTTACAGAGTATCCGTTTAGGAATAAACATGGTAACAGAAGAGTAAGTAATGTTATTTTTTCATCGTTTTTATTTCCAAAGTTTTTCTTTATGAATAAACATACCATAATAAAAAAAGTAAATCGTTGTAAAGCCTCGTAAAGTATTGTAAATAATTGTAAGAATAATATTACAGTTTTAAAATAAGCTAATATGTATTAAGTTTCTAGATTAAAAGCTAAAATTTTAAGAAGAATATTATAAGTAACTCGACAAAAACTAATAACTTAAATGATACAATTAGTTGTAAATATAATTTTTAAAATTCGATAAGTATAAAAAATTACTATCTCTATCTAACAAATGAAAAAAATCCATGATCACTAAAACACAAATATCCTTGATATCTATGTTTTATAGAATTTAGTCATAATCAAGATATTATTAAATCAACAGCAGCAGACTTAAAAATTAACAAATTGGTAAAATTTTCTACAATATTGAACAACATAATGAACTGCTAACTTCAGTAACAGCTTTTGGTGTACTTTCATTATCCGACAGACTACTAACTTTATTGACAGCTTTGGGTGCAGTTTTATGAACTGAACTATTAGATTGTTTTTTATCAATAGCTTCGATTATCTTTGAAATGTCTTGATGATCCATTACAGATTCTGCTAACTTAACTTTTTTAAACTTTATTGGGTCAGTAGACAATTGTGCATAATATTCTAATATTAGAGGCTTCAGATTCTTAAGATCTTCTTTATAATACTCATTCAAACGACAACCTGATAAGTCATAAAGTTTAGGATCAGCACCATATAATATAGCTCTAGCCATAAGCTCATACTGTGGCTTTACAAGGGGAGTATTGTTGTAATAATATAAATGTCCATAATAGATCACATAGCCCGACATGTTAAAATTGGCATCACGTTGGGCTAATAAATCAATTATTTCAAGCATCCTTTTTACATAAGCAGAATCTAATTTAGCTTGTTTATCAAATATTTTCAGTTGTTCAATTGGATTTACAGCAACATGAGGTAACCCTACTAATTTTTTATATCCTAATGATGAAGCTAATACATCGCTATTAATATAACCAATTACTTGTAAAAATTTTTGGGTTTTTTGTATATCAGCTGAAGCAATAGCTAATGCCAATGCATTAGAAGTACGACTGACAATACGTACATCTTCTACGACCAACTGTGATTCATCTATATCCTCAATAGAACTAACCTCAGATAAATATTTAATATTAAGAGGCTTAATCACTTCATATCTTTTAGCTTCAGTAGAAGTTGATTTATCAAATTTTTGTTCGACATAACTTAAATAGCTGTCTAAGCTTACAGAGTATCCGTTTAGGAATAAACATGGTAACAGAAGAGTAAGTAATGTTATTTTTTTCATCGTTTTTATTTCCAAAGTTTTCATTATGAATAAACATACTATAATAAAAAAAGTAAATCGTTGTAAAGCCTCGTAAATTATTGTAAATAATTGTAAGAATAATATTACATTATAACCACTTTAAAAAAGAATATGAAAAAAGTTCCTAGATCTAGATTTGAAAAAACTATGTCAGCTAAAAGATCTATCATTGAAACTATTTTTGATTATCTTAAAAATAATCTAACCTTATGGCATACAAGACATAGATCTATTAATAATGCTTTTACTCACCTCATGGCTGCTTTAGCTCAGTTTATTATTAAACCAATTAAAATCAATAATTATAAATATTTAGACATGAAATAATTATCGAACTGAGGTTATATTTACCATAATAAAATGGTAACATTCTCCATTGGCAGCCTGTACGTAATACATAAAAGATTGATTCAATAAACAATCTTAATTTGTCTTCATCATTGGTATGTATACCTTTTTGTGATTTTAAGAATGATAATATACTTGACCAAAATACTTCTTTTATATGATAATTCATTTGCTAAACCGTTGAATTTATTGTCTTACAACTTTTAAATAACAACGGTTTAGCTATTTTCAATCTAATTTAGATTTTTTGTGCACAGAACCTAGTTGTAAATATAATTTTTAAAATTCGATAAGTATAAAAAAATTACTATCTCTATCTAACTATTCTTATATAAATGAAAAAAATCCATGATCACTAAAACACAAATATCCTTGATATCTATGTTTTATAGAATTTAGTCATAATCAAGATATTATTAAATCAACAGCAGCAGACTTAAAAATTAACAAATTGGTAAAATTTTCTACAATATTGAACAACATAATGAACTGCTAACTTCAGTAACAGCTTTTGGTGTACTTTCATTATCCGACAGACTACTAACTTTATTGACAGCTTTGGGTGCAGTTTTATGAACTGAACTATTAGATTGTTTTTTATCAATAGCTTCAATTATCTTTGAAATGTCTTGATGATCCATTACAGATTCTGCTAACTTAACTTTTTTAAACTTTATTGGGTCAGTAGACAATTGTGCATAATATTCTAATATTAGAGGCTTCAGATTCTTAAGATCTTCTTTATAATACTCATTCAAACGACGACCTGTTAATCCATAAAGTTTAGGATCAGCACCATATAATATAGCTCTAGCCATAAGCTCATACTGTGGCTTTAAGTCAGATGAATAATAAGAACTAACTGATTCAGCATGGACAAGGGGAGTGTTGTTATAAAGATATAAATGTCCATTATTATGGCTCACATAGTCCGACATGTTAAAATTGGCACCACGTTGGGCTAATAAATCAATTATTCTAAGCATCTTTATTGCATGATCAGAATCTAATTTAGCTTGCTTATCAAATATTTTCAATTGTCTAAGTGGATTTACAGCAATATGAGGTAATCCTACTAATTTTTTATATCCTAATGATGAAGCTAATACATCGCCATTAATATGACCAATTACTTGTGAAAATTTTTTAGTTTTTTTTACATCACCTGAAGCAATAGCTAATGCCAAAGCATTAGAAAAAGGAATAGTCTTGAAATCTTCTACGACCAACTGTGATTCATCTATATCCTCAATAGAACTAACCTCAGATAAATATTTAATATTAAGACGCTTAATCACTTCATATATTTTAGCTTCAGGAGAAATTGATTTATCAAATCTTTGTTCGACATAACTTAAATACTTGTCTAAGCTTACAGAGTATCCGTTTAGGAATAAACATGGTAACAGAAGAGTAAGTAATGTTATTTTTTTCATCGTTTTTATTTCCAAAGTTTTTCATTATGAATAAACATACTATAATAAAAAAAGTAAATCGTTGTAAAGCCTCGTAAAGTATTGTAAATAATTGTAAGAATAATATTACAGTTTTAAAATAAGCTAGTGTATATTAAGTTTCTAGATTAAAAGCTAAAAGTAGTAGAGTTCTATTTCGCAAGGGCTCTATTAAATATAAAGGAACGGCTGATCATCAATTTATAAGAGCTTAATCACTGTAGGATTAATCAAAAGTTTACTAAAGTGGCTAAGCTACAAACAAATACTAAAGTAGAAAAAGTAATTTCTGTTATTTTAGAATTAGAGCATTCTAAAACTATTCTTGATTCTAAAGAAAAGAATCTAGAAGTTTTTTTTAAATTTCTATAATACATCTCTAAAAATCTCATAAATGAATTGATAAATTTTAAAACCATATGAGAAACTAGAGAAGTATTTTAAGAAGAATATATTATAAGTAACTCGACAAAATCTAACAACTTACATGATACAATTAGTTGTAAATATAATTTTTAAAATTCGATAAGTATAAAAAAATTACTATCTCTATCTAACTATTCTTATATAAATGAAAAAAATCCATGATCACTAAAACACAAATATCCTTGATATCTATGTTTTATAGAATTTAGTCATAATCAAGATATTATTAAATCAACAGCAGCAGATTTAAAAATTAACAAATTGGTAAAATTTTCTACAATATTGAACACCATGAACTGCTAACTTCAGTAACAGCTTTTTGTGTACTTTCATTATCCGACTGACTACTAACTTTATTGACAGCTTTTGGCGTACTTTCATGATCTGAACTATTAAATCGTTTTTTGTCAATAGCTTTAAGTATATCTGAAATTTCTTTATTAGCCATTACAGATTCTGCTAACTTAACTTTTTTAAACTTTATTGGGTCAGTAGACAATTCTGCATAATATTCTAATATTAAAGGCTTCAGATTCTTAAGGTCTCTGTTATACTTGTAATAATTAGTCAAACGACCTGTTGTTCCAGGAAGTTCAGGATCGGCACCATATAATATAGCTCTCGTCATAAGCTGATACTGTAGATTTGAGTTAAATGAATATATAGAACTAACCAACTCAGCATGAACAAGGGGAGTATTGTTGTAAACATATCCATAATAATTCTCACAGTTCAACATGTTAAAATTGGCATCATATTGTGCTAATACATCAATTATTTTAAGCATCCTTTTTACATAATCAGAATCTAATTTAGCTTGCTTATCAAATATTTTCAGTTGTCTAAGTGGATTTACAGCAATATGAGGTAATCCTACTAATTGTCTATATCCTGATGAAACTAATTTATTGTCATTAACATCATCAATTACTTGTAAAAATTTTTGCGTTTTTTGTATATCAGCTGAAGCAATAGCTAATGCCAAAGCATTAGAAATAAGACTAATCTTACCTAGATCTTCTACGACCAACTGTGATTCATCTATATCTTCAATAGAACTAACCTTAGATAAATATTTAATATTAAGAGGCTTAATCACTTCATATCTTTTAGCTTCAGTAGAAGTTGATTTATCAAATTTTTGTTCGACATAACTTAAATAGCTGTCTAAGCTTACAGAGTATCCGTTTAGGAATAAACATGGTAACAGAAGAGTAAGTAATGTTATTTTTTTCATCGTTTTTATTTCCAAAGTTTTTCATTATGAATAAACATACTATAATAAAAAAAGTAAATCGTTGTAAAGCCTCGTAAAGTATTGTAAATAATTGTAAGAATAATATTACAGTTTTAAAATAAGCTAGTGTATATTAAGTTTCTAGATTAAAAGCTAAAAGTAGTAGAGTTCTATTTCGCAAGGGCTCTATTAAATATAAAGGAACGGCTGATCATCAACTTATAAAAGCTTAATCACTGCAGGATTAATCAAAAGTTTACTAAAGTGGCTAAGCTACAAACAAATACTAAAGTAGAAAAAGTAATTTCTGTTATTTTAGAATTAGAGCATTCTAAAACTATTCTTATATAAACAAAAATAAAAAATCCATGATCACTAAAACACAAATATCCTTGATATCTATGTTTTATAGAATTTAGTCATAATCAAGATATTATTAAATCAACAGCAGCAGACTCAAAAATTAACAAATTGGTAAAATTTTCTACAATATTGAACAACACAATGAACTGCTAACTTCAGTAACAGCTTTTGGTGTACTTTCATTATCCGACTGACTACTAACTTTATTGACAGCTTTTGGTGCAGTTTTATGAACTGAACTATTAGATTGTTTTTTATCAATAGCTTCAATTATCTTTGAAATGTCTTGATAAACCAATACAGATTCTGCTAACTTAACTTTTTTAGACTTTATTGGATTAATAGACAATTGTGCATAATATTCTAATATTAGAGGCTTCAGATTCTTAAGACCGCCTTTATAATACTCAGTCAAACAACGAGATGATTTATAAACTTTATCATAAAGTTTAGGATCAGCACCATATAATATAGCTCTAGTCATAAGCTCATACTGTGGCTTTAAGTCAGATGAATAATAAGAACTAACTGATTCAGCATAAACAAGGGGAGTATTGTTGTAAATATATGAATGTCCGTTATAGTTCACCTTGCCAGACATATTAAAATTGGCTTCACGTTGGGCTAATAAATCAATTATTTCAAGCATCCTTTTTGCATAAGCAGAATCTAATTTAGCTTGTTTATCAAATATTTTCAGTTGTTCAATTGGATTTACAGCAACATGAGGTAATCCTGCTAATTTTTTATATCCTGCTGATGAAGCTAATTTATCGTCATTAACATCATCAATTACTTGTAAAAATTTTTGACTTTTTTCCATATCAGTTGAAGCAATAGCTAATGCCAAAGCATTAGAAAAAGAAATAGTCTTGAAATCTTCTACGACCAACTGTGATTCATCTATATCCTCAATAGAACTAACCTCAGATAAATATTTAATATTAAGAGGCTTAATCACTTCATATCTTTTAGCTTCAGTAGAAGTTGATTTATCAAATTTTTGTTCGACATAACTTAAATAGCTGTCTAAGCTTACAGAGTATCCGTTTAGGAATAAACATGGTAACAGAAGAGTAAGTAATGTTATTTTTTTCATCGTTTTTATTTCCAAAGTTTTTCATTATGAATAAACATACTATAATAAAAAAAGTAAATCGTTGTAAAGCCTCGTAAAGTATTGTAAATAATTGTAAGAATAATATTACAGTTTTAAAATAAGCTAGTGTATATTAAGTTTCTAGATTAAAAGCTAAAAGTAGTAGAGTTCTATTTCGCAAGGGCTCTATTAAATATAAAGGAACGGCTGATCATCAACTTATAAAAGCTTAATCACTGCAGGATTAATCAAAAGTTTACTAAAGTGGCTAAGCTACAAACAAATACTAAAGTAGAAAAAGTAATTTCTGTTATTTTAGAATTAGAGCATTCTAAAACTATTCTTATATAAACAAAAATAAAAATCCATGATCACTAAAACACAAATATCCTTGATATCTATGTTTTATAGAATTTAGTCATAATCAAGATATTATTAAATCAACAGCAGCAGACTCAAAAATTAACAAATTGGTAAAATTTTCTACAATATTGAACAACACAATGAACTGCTAACTTCAGTAACAGCTTTTGGTGTACTTTCATTATCCGACAGACTACTAACTTTATTGACAGCTTTTGGTGCAGTTTTATGAACCGAACTATTAGATTGTTTTTTATCAATAGCTTCAATTATCTTTGAAATGTCTTGATGATCCATTACAGATTTTGCTAACTTAACTTTTTCAAACTTTTCTGGATTAATAGACAATTCTGTATAATATTTTAATATTAGAGGCTTCAGATTCTTAAGATCTTCTTTAGAATACTCATTCAAACGAAGACCTTCTAATCCATAAAGTTTAGGATCAGCACCATATAATATAGCTCTAGCCATAAGCTCATACTGTAGCTTCTTTAAGTCAGATGAATAATGAGAACTAACTGATTCAGCATAAACAAGAGGAGTATTGTTATAAATATATGAATGTCCGTTATAGTTCACCTTGCCAGACATATTAAAATTGGCACCACGTTGGGCTAATAAATCAATTATTTCAAGCATTCTTTTTACATAAGCAGAATCTAATTTAGCTTCATTATCAAATATTTTCAGTTGTTCAATTGGATTTACAGCAATATGAGGTAATCCTGCTAATTTTCTATATCCTGGTGATGAAGCTAATACATCGAAATTAATATAAAGAATTACTTGTGAAAATTTTTTAGTTTTTTTTACATCACCTGAAGCAATAGCTAATGCCAAAGCATTAGAAAAAGGAATAGTCTTGAAATCTTCTACGACCAACTGTGATTCATCTATATCCTCAATAGAACTAACCTCAGATAAATATTTAATATTAAGACGCTTAATCACTTCATATATTTTAGCTTCAGGAGAAATTGATTTATCAAATCTTTGTTCGACATAACTTAAATACTTGTCTAAGCTTACAGAGTATCCGTTTAGGAATAAACATGGTAACAGAAGAGTAAGTAATGTTATTTTTTTCATCGTTTTTATTTCCAAAGTTTTTCATTATGAATAAACATACTATAATAAAAAAAGTAAATCGTTGTAAAGCCTCGTAAAGTATTGTAAATAATTGTAAGAATAATATTACAGTTTTAAAATAAGCTAGTGTATATTAAGTTTCTAGATTAAAAGCTAAAAGTAGTAAAGTTCTATTTCGCAAGGGCTCTATTAAATATAAAGGAACGGCTGATCATCAACTTATAAAAGCTTAATCACTGCAGGATTAATCAAAAGTTTACTAAAGTGGCTAAGCTACAAACAAATACTAAAGTAGAAAAAGTAATTTCTGTTATTTTAGAATTAGAGCATTCTAAAACTATTCTTATATAAACAAAAATAAAAAATCCATGATCACTAAAACACAAATATCCTTGATATCTATGTTTTATAGAATTTAGTCATAATCAAGATATTATTAAATCAACAGCAGCAGATTTAAAAATTAACAAATTGGTAAAATTTTCTACAATATTGAACAACACAATGAACTGCTAACTTCAGTAACAGCTTTTTGTGTACTTTCATTATCCGACTGACTACTAACTTTATTGACAGCTTTTGGCGTACTTTCATGATCTGAACTATTAAATCGTTTTTTGTCAATAGCTTTACATATTTCTGAAACTTGTTTATCCATTACAGATTTTGGTAACTTAACTTTTTTAAACTTTATTGGGTCTGTAGACAATTCTGCATAATATTCTAATATTAAAGGCTTTAGGCTATTAAGTCCGTTGTAATCACAATATTTAAACAAATAATCTGATGTGCCTTTACGTCCAGGATCAGCACCATATAATATAGCTCTTGCCATAAGCTCATACTGTGGCTTTAAGTTAGATGAATTCATAGAACTAACCATTGCAGCATGAACAAGGGGAGTACTGTTGTAAGAACATAAATGTCCATAATAGATCACATAGCCCGACATGTTAAAATTAGCACCACGTTGGGCTAATAAATCAATTATTTCAAGCATCCTTTCTGCATGATCAGAATCTAATTTAGCTTGTTTATCAAATATTTTCAGTTGTTCAATTGGATTTACAGCAATATGAGGTAATCCTACTAATTTTTCAGATCCTAATGATGAAGCTAATACATCGCTATTAATATAACCAATTACTTGTAAAAATTTTTGGGTTTTTTGTATATCAGCTGAAGCAATAGCTAATGCCAAAGCATTAGAAATAGGAATAGTCTTGAAATCTTTTATGACCAACTGTAATTCATCTATATCCTCAATAGAACTAACCTCAGATAAATATTTAATATTAAGAGGCTTAATCACTTCATATCTTTTAGCTTCAGTAGAAGTTGATTTATCAAATTTTTGTTCGACATAACTTAAATACTTGTCTAAGCTTACAGAGTATCCGTTTAGGAATAAACATGGTAACAGAAGAGTAAGTAATGTTATTTTTTTCATCGTTTTTATTTCCAAAGTTTTCGTTATTGATAAACATACTATAATAAAAAAAGTAAATCGTTGTAAAGCCTCGTAAATTATTGTAAATAATTGTAAGAATAATATTACAGTTTTAAAATAAGCTAATGTGTATTAAGTTTCTAGATTAAAAGCTAAAAGTAGTAGAGTTCTATTTCGCAAGGGCTCTATTAAATATAAAGGAACGGCTGATCATCAACTTATAAAAGCTTAATCACTGCAGGATTAATCAAAAGTTTACTAAAGTGGCTAAGCTACAAACAAATACTAAAGTAGAAAAAAGTAATTTCTGTTATTTTAGAATTAGAGCATTCTAAAACTATTCTTATATAAACAAAAATAAAAATCCATGATCACTAAAACACAAATATCCTTGATATCTATGTTTTATAGAATTTAGTCATAATCAAGATATTATTAAATCAACAGCAGCAGACTCAAAAATTAACAAATTGGTAAAATTTTCTACAATATTGAACAACACAATGAACTGCTAACTTCAGTAACAGCTTTTGGTGTACTTTCATTATCCGACTGACTACTAACTTTATTGACAGCTTTTGGTGCAGTTTTATGAACTGAACTATTAGATTGTTTTTTATCAATAGCTTCAATTATCTTTGAAATGTCTTGATAAACCAATACAGATTCTGCTAACTTAACTTTTTTAGACTTTATTGGATTAATAGACAATTGTGCATAATATTCTAATATTAGAGGCTTCAGATTCTTAAGACCGCCTTTATAATACTCAATCAAATAACCTGATAAGTCATAAAGTTTAGGATCAGCACCATATAATATAGCTCTAGCCATAAGCTCATACTGTGGCTTTAAGTCAGATGAATAATAAGAACTAACTGATTCAGCATGAACAAGGGGAGTGTTGTTATAAAGATATAAACGTCCATTATACTCCGCACAGTCCGACATGTTAAAATTAGCACCACGTTGGGCTAATAAATCAATTATTCTAAGCATCTTTATTGCATGATCAGAATCTAATTTAGCTTGCTTATCAAATATTTTCAATTGTCTAAGTGGATTTACAGCAATATGAGGTAATCCTATTACTAATTCTTCACGTCCTGCTGATGAAACTAATTTACCGTCATTAACATCATCAATTACTTTTAAAAATTTTTTAGTTTTTTTTACATCACCTGAAGCAATAGCTAATGCCAAAGCATTAGAAAAAGAAATAGTCTTGAAATCTTCTACGACCAACTGTGATTCATCTATATCCTCAATAGAACTAACCTCAGATAAATATTTAATATTAAGAGGCTTAATCACTTCATATCTTTTAGCTTCAGTAGAAGTTGATTTATCAAATTTTTGTTCGACATAACTTAAATAGCTGTCTAAGCTTACAGAGTATCCGTTTAGGAATAAACATGGTAACAGAAGAGTAAGTAATGTTATTTTTTTCATCGTTTTTATTTCCAAAGTTTTTCATTATGAATAAACATACTATAATAAAAAAAGTAAATCGTTGTAAAGCATCGTAAAGTATTGTAAATAATTGTAAGAATAATATTACAGTTTTAAAATAAGCTAGTGTATATTAAGTTTCTAGATTAAAAGCTAAAAGTAGTAGAGTTCTATTTCGCAAGGGCTCTATTAAATATAAAGGAACGGCTGATCATCAACTTATAAAAGCTTAATCACTCCAAGATTAATCAAAATTTTACTAAATTCGCTAGACCGTAAAAAATGGTAAGACTGAGAGAGTTAAATGTAGCATGTTGAAGCTTTTTTTGATTCTGGAGAACATAGAAGAATCGATATTAGAAGATTTTTAAACTTCCATGATACTATAGAATCTCATAAAGGATTTGATAAGTTTTAAAAACATATGTGAAAGACTGTCGAATAAATCATAAACTTATTTATTTTGATAAAAATTTAAAATATGAAAGTATTGATTCTATTAGCTTCTATCCTTCAGAACCTCTAAGAATTAAAGCTAAATCAGGTTAAACCAATAATCTTTCTCATTACCAATTATTTTATAGCCGCTAGCACAAGCATGCTTTTACTGATAATCAAACTTGCTTAAATTATTGTTAGCTAACCGATTAAACTATTTCAAATAACTTTATCAGCCAAATATTTATAGCTTTTATCGCATAATAGCTAGGAATATATTTTATTAAGCACCTGTTTTTAGTCTTAGGTTAATGTAACTTTATTACTCTAACTAACAAAAGTAGCTGCAGCTATTTTACCATTTGTTGGAGTATAAATTACTAGAGCTTTATTTCTGCTTAACGCATTAGGAGCTCTATCAACTCTATTAATATAAGCTTTTCAATTATACCTTTATGATTTACCGCATTAAAAACTTTATAAACTACAGGAAGTTCTAGTATAACCACTAAGTGAGGTGGCAAAGTTCTCTATACTTCTAACACTATTAGGTTATCACTTGCTTGTTACAATCAACAATTATACTATAATTTTCTCCAAACCATTTTGAGTATTACTTTTTCATCCTGCTATCTGATTTATACTACAAACAAAAATAATTCACCAGTATTTTGTATTTTAACTTGGACAATATAATGTTTTATAAAACAAATGACTCCTAAATTAACCAAAACTTATAAAATACTTATGAACTTATTTTGTAAACAATCAATACCCTACCGCTAAGGCATTACCTCTACGAGGATCTGCAGCACCATAAACATATTGACCATCTGACATTACAGACTCAGCTGCTCCCATAGCAGCATAAGGAGTGATAGTGTTACCCATCTTCTTAAGTAGATTAATTGTATCTACAGATATACCCTGCTCTATACCAATCTCTTCTGGCCATAATTGACTATGTATACGAGGATTATTAACCGCTGCTTGAAGATTCATATTAAAATCAATTACATTTAGAATCACTTGTAGCGTTGTTGTAATAATACGGCTACCACCAGGAGAACCTGTAGCTAAGAAAGGATTACCATCCTTATCTAATATTATCGTTGGAGTCATTGAGCTTAGTGGTCGTTTATTTGGTGCGACTGTATTTGCCTCACCCTGAACCAAACCAAAAACATTTGCCACACCAACTTTAGCAGTGAAATCATCCATTTCGTTATTTAATAAGATTCCAGTTCCTGGTACTACAATACCACTTCCATAAGAATAGTTTAGCGTATAAGTATTTGATACCATATTGCCATCTTTATCAACGATACTAAAATGAGTAGTTTGTAGTTTTTCATGATCATCTGGATCTATACTACTAATATCTTTACTAGGAATATGCTTATCTGTAGTTATCTTTTTAGCAATCTGTTTTGCATATTTTTTAGATAAGAACTTAGCTAAATCCATCTTAACAAAATCCGGATCGCCTAAGTCAGAGTTTCTGTCATTATATGCGTAACTCATTGCATTACTCATAAGATTGATAGTTTTAGCACTATTGTTACCATAGTCAGATAATGGGAAATTCTCTAAAATATTTAGTAGCTCAATTAGGATTACTCCACCTGAACTTGGTGGTGGCATAGAGTATATAGTATAGCCTCTATAAGTTCCTTTAAGTGGTTTCATCTCCTCAATATTATAATTTTTCAAATCTTGTAATGTTATTAAACCACCATTTTTAGCCATACTATCAGCTATCTTATGAGCTATTTCTCCTTCATAGAAAGCTTTTTTGCCTTGTTTTGCAATTAGCTTTAGACTATTAGCAAGTTCAGGTTGCTTTAGGATTTCTCCCACCTCATAGGCAGATCCATCTTTTTTATAAAAGATTCTCATAGCGTCTGGAGATTTTTGTAACCACGGTTTTGCAGTTACAAGCGACTGATGAAAATCATAACTTACAGGAATACCATTTTCGGCAAGTTTGATAGCAGGAGCAATAACCTGTGATAGTTTTAATTTACCATATTTTTGTTGCGCATCGATTAAGCCAGCAACTGTGCCAGGTACACCTGAAGCACTGTAAGAACCAGAAACTTTACTATAGTCAACATTACCTTTATCATCTAGAAACATATCGCGAGATGCTTTTGCTGGGGCTTTTTCACGATAGTTTATAGCTATATTCTTATTACCATCTTGTAGATGAATAATCATAAATCCACCACCAGCAAGATTACCTGCTCTAGGTAGAGTGACCGCCAAAGCAAAACCAACAGCTACCGCAGCATCAACAGCATTACCACCTTGCTTTAGGATATCTAAGCCTACCTTACTTGCAAGAGCTTCTTGAGATGCAACCATTCCATGCTTTTGCACAACTGGTTGAGCAATTTGCATCTCTTCTTGGATAGGAATAAAATCATAACCTGTCGGGACTGGTGCAGCAATTAAAGTTAAACTTGGTAACAGTATCAACAATGACATTAAATTTACAAATAATTTTTTCACTAAAAACCTCAGTGTAATTTTTAACATAATAAATATAAGATAACAAAAAACAGTACATTAAAGAAACAAAGATAAGCCAAAAAATATTTTTAAAAATTGCATTGTTAGCTTAAATTAAACTTCAGCAACCTGGTTTACACTTGAAAGACTACTTTTAAGCACAGCCGGAGTATTTGGTGAGGCTTGAACAAAACTTTCGCCACTTGATGCTATTTCTGATTTGCTATTTTTATCACTAATACCTAAAACACTTAATATCGCTTGATTATTCTGTTGTGTTGAATCTAAAGTTGGATCTTTTTGTTTAAGGACTTTTGCCATACCATAATCATAATTTTGTATATAAGCATTACGCAAAGCAGCATATGGGTCAATAGATACTTCTTCTAAATTTGAATATGCTGGTAAATACGAAACCCCTTGGTTTGTATAATATAAACCATAAACACTATAGTTAACAACATATGCGGTAAATGTGCCCACTCCCGGAGCTAAAAATAAATATGAAAGTGGATTAAATAGCGCATCAACACTATCAGTAACTCCCTCTATAGTTCCAGGACCAAAGACTGGCCAAACTATATAAGGGGATGCATAGCCTTTTTTATATACTCCCCACTTGTGTAATGTCACAGCAAAATCTTGGTGATACCTCATTGGTAGATTAAACCAACTATTTGCAACATCAAAGAAACCTGCTACTCCAAGTGTAGTGTTAGCTAAAAAACGCATGCTATCATCACCTGCATAACCCCACTCACCTTGAAATAAATCATTTGCGACTCTACTAGGCTCAAATAAGTTCTGAAAAATATTAAATATACCTGTCTGAACTGCATCAGGAACAATAAAATTATAAGTTTTTGCAGCTGGAGTTAAAAAACTGTATAACTTATTATTCCAATAAAAGACTTTTCTATTATATTTCTCATAAGGATCACGATCATTTACTGGAGTTTCCCATTTAATCCCACAACTAGACAATACCATGCTAAAAGTTACTAACAACAAGATTGTTTTTACTCTTAACTTCATATCTATACAATTTAGCTTAGAAAATTTTACTATTATAGCCAATTACTTTGGTGTATAAATAAGCTTAGCAATAATTTTATAAAAACTTTATACCCCTTTTAAAGCCACGAATCCAAAAACGCTCTATTGCTAGAGCAGCTAATAATTTATCACAACATGGTGGTTTTTGATTAGTTATTTGTGCAGTTATAATCTTGGCTGCTAATAATGATGAACATAAACCTTTTGATCCAAATCCTGAAGCTACATATAGACCTTGTTGATATTCAATCTTTGGCATTTTTGCTTTTGGATAGCCTCTGGATAGAGGTTTATAAAAATCTTTTTCAAACTTAGCATAATCAACTAGTTTACCAACCAATGGTAAATGATCTGATGTCACACATCGTGTAGCTACTCTTGAATCAACTATATTTATACCTGCTATACTATTATCTAGCATTTGTTTTATTTGAGCTATATTAAAGTTATCATCCTCTTCTCTGATAGCTGCATTAGTATCATCATTATCACGAAAGGTTGCACCGATAACTTGTAAATTTTGCTTATAGTTTGGAATTATATAGCCTTTATCCATAATAGTTTTTGTGATATCAAAACTTTTTTCTATAACTGTTAATTGGCCTTGTGATGGATATACCGGGATTTTTTGGAGTTGAGTTATTTGCTTAAATAGCTGGTATCCACCTGCAAAAATTACAATATCAAAATTTTCTTTAAAATTATTAAACTCTAATTGCCAAGTATTATTTACTGTTCTTTCGATATCTAATAGTTCATTATCTAACTTTAATTCAACATCAGATAATTTAAGCCATAATTGACAAATACTTTTAGGTACTAATGCTAAAGCATGCGGATAATAAATAGCATTTTTTGAAGTAGTTATATTTATAAGTTGAGAGACTTCTATAGCTGATAGTAATTTAGCAACATTTGAATCTATATCTCTATTTAAAAAAATTTTTTGATATCTATGTTGCTCTTTTGGATCACTTAGAAGTTGAATTACTCCTTGATTACAAATTTGTATGTCATTTTTATACTGGTTTATAAAATCGACTAATAAGCTATAACCAAGAGTATGAAATTGATCAGAGAAGTTATTATCAGAAGTTAAATACGGCGCTAATATACCGGCAAAATTACCTGAAGCTTCATCAGCTACTTCAGAATTCTTATCAAATATAGTTATATCAAAGCTACCTGATTTACTTAACTCATACGCCAATGAACATCCCGCAAGACCAGCACCGATAATAGCTATTCTTTTAATCATAAAAAATTCTCTAATGTATGATGATCTCTGCGTTGAAAACTCTTTTATGCTCCAAAAAGTCTAATACCTTCTTTTTTACGCTTTTGTTCTGCTCTTAGCATACGAGCTTGTTTTGGGTCAATAGTTAGATTTCTATAGATTTCTACCCTATCTCTATCTTTTAGTTGATAATCTAAATCTACTAACTGGCCATATACACCCACTTTCAAATTCTCGATATCCCCTAACTCTGGGTATTTATGTGATATTTTAGATAATTTGAGAGCTTGTCTAACAGTGATAGCTTCATCAACTTCAACAAAAAAAGACTGTTGCTCATTAGCTAAAGCATAGATAACTTCTATTTTCACTACTTATAAACCTCTTCTGCACGCTTACAAAAAGCTCCTAACATCTTATCTGCTAAACCGCGAAAAACTGGTCCAAGTGCCATTTCAACAAATTTATTTTCGAAAGTAAATTCCATATCTAGTGAAACTTTACATGAGTTTTCATCTATTGGCTCAAACTTCCAATCACCAGTTAAGCTTTTAAATGGACCATTCATTAAGTTGAGATGAATATGCTCATTTTTGACCATTGTATTATGCGTACCAAAATCAAGCTTCACAAATCCAGACTTTATTTTCAATGATGCTTTTGTCTCTGTTTCAGTCTGCTCAAAGATTTCGATATCATAGCACATTGGCAGAAATTTAGGGTAGCTTCTAATGTCATTTACAAGCTCGTACATCTGTGCAGCACTATAATTTACAACTGCAGATTTATTAACCTTATTCATTTATTTAATCTTTTGCGTTTTGCTGATAATATATAGCATTACATTGTATATCTTTTACAAAAAATAATAAAGTTATGAGTAAACATAAGGTTTCTCCAGCGACTATTGCTAAAAACAAAAAAGCCTTGCATGATTATACTATTTTAGAGAAATTTGAAGCTGGAATAGTTCTACAAGGCTGGGAAGTAAAAAGTATTCGCGCTGGTAAAGTACAAATGGTTGATAGTCATGTGCATATTAAACATGGTGAAGCATGGCTTTTTAATTGTCTAATCACACCTTTACTATCTGCCTCAACCCATGTGGTTGCAGATGCTGCAGCAACACGTAAGCTACTTCTCAATCGTCGTGAGATTGATAAGATTATGGGGAGAATTGAGCAAAAAGGTTTTACATGTGTACCTCTTGCTATGTATTGGAAAGGTCCACGAGTAAAAATAGAGATAGCATTAGCTCAAGGTAAAAAAGTTCATGATAAGCGCCAAGCTCAAAAAGATAAAGATTGGGCACGTGAAAAAGATAGGTTATTTAAAAAGGCTTATAAATAAATGACAAAGACTGAGAAAAAACTGCGCCATTACATCACCAAGGCTATTGCAGACTATAAGCTTCTTGATAAAGGTGATAAAGTTATGTTATGCCTATCTGGCGGTAAAGACTCATTTGGGCTGCTAAAAGTTTTACATGGTTTAATTGAGGATAAAACTTACGATATTGACCTTCATGTATATACACTAGATCAGTCTCAACCAGGTTGGGATGATAGTCAACTTAGAAAATATCTTGATGATCTCGGTGCATCTTATGAAATTGAGACAAAAAACACTTATGGTGTAGTCATAGACAAAGTTCCAGAGGGTAAAACTTATTGTTCATTATGCTCTAGGTTGCGTCGTGGTAACATTTATAGATATGCAAAAGAGCATAAAATGGATAAAATAATTCTTGGACATCATCGCGATGATTTAATTCAATCATTATTAATGTCAATCCTCTACCAAGGCCAGATAAAATCTATGCCGCCTAAGTTTATTACTCAAGATGGTGAAAATACTGTAATCCGCCCAATGGTGTTAGTACAAGAACGTGATCTGATAGAATTTGCTAAAGAAGAGAATTTCCCGATAATCCCATGTAATCTATGTGGTTCGCAAGAAAATCTCAAAAGAAAGAAAGTTAAAAAACTTATCCAAGATTTAGCGCTTGAAAATCCAAAAGTACCTAGTAATATTTTGAATTCACTATCAAATGTATTGCCTAGTCATTTGATGGATAAAAATTTGTTTGATATAGACACTACTACTAAATAGCTACTCTTCCAACTCAATCCCTCTAGTTTCAGGCATTTTTGTAACAATAACTACAATTACCACAGAAGCTATAATGGCGTATAATGCTGGTGCCATCTGACCAAAATATACAATTAAGATACTAGAAACTAATGGTACTGTCCCGCCTAATAGTGCATTACTAACATTATAACCAGTTGCAACACCACTAAATCTAAGATGCGTTGGAAAAAGCTCATTAATAGCCACTACAAATGTTGCTGTTGCTGCTGATATGAGTAGCATCAATAATGACATTACTATGCAAGAAAATAATGGTGAGTTCATACTATTTATCACGAATAAACTTGGATAAATTAATATTCCAACCCCTGTACAAGATGTTAGTAAGACTTTCTTACGCCCAATCTTATCTGAAACAGCTCCCCATAATGGTGCTGTTGCAAAATAGCATATTGATGCAACCATAGTTACTAGCATTGCTACATTTGTCGAGTAATGCAACAAGCCTTCTAATAAAGATGGAATAAATGCCGAAACCATATAATAAACAATACCTAAATAACCAGCTAGGGCAAACACCACAAATATTTGATAAGGATACTCTCTAATGGCTGAAACTACTGGAGTATCTTCAAGAAGGTTATCATGTTTTGCTCTTAGATACTCTGGTGACTCATCTTGCCTAAACTGTAATATAAGCACTAATATAGCCATTACCGTACCGATCACAAAACACAGTCGCCAACCATAAGAATACATCTGCTCTTGTGACAAAAAGCTTGAGAATATAAAGACTACCACAGTACCTAAGAATACTCCAAATCCTGAAAAAAATGTCCCAAATGCTGTAATTAAACCACGCTTATTATCTGGGGCTTGCTCACTTAATATTGCTAGTACACCATTATACTCGCCACCAATTGAGAAACCTTGTATCATTCGCGCAAAAATAATTAAAAGTACAGAAACTATACCAATTTGTTGGTAGTTTGGAGTAAAAGCGATAATCGCAGTTGAAATAGCCATTAGAGCAACCGTTATGATCAATACTTTTTTACGTCCTACTTTATCACCTAGATTACCAAAAAATACTCCACCTATAGGACGCATAAGATAACCCGCGGCAAACATTCCAAATGTTTTAATTGTCGCCACAGTTGAGTTACTATCAGGGAAAAAAGCTGCAGAAATAAAAACAGTTACATATGCAAATAGCGCAAAATCAAAATACTCTACACTAGTTGCTAAACCAGCAAAGATTACGTTTTTAGGAGATATATCCTTTTGCATTTTTTCATAAATTTTAGTTTAATTTTTGATATATTATAGAATTAAATTTTGATTTGCAAAAAAGTTAGATGATTAACAACAAATAGTAAACTTGAACTAGTCTTTTTCAAATTCATCAATAAACTTCTGTGCTGCAGCGATTCTCTCTTTGCATAGCTGATAGCTTTTTGAAGCTTGCTCAAGCATAGGTGCTAACTCATCTAATAATGCTGGATTATCTTGCTGCTCTTGTAGTTTCTCATTTATCTCTGCTAATATCTCATAGTTTTTTGCAAATTTTTTACTTTGTGTTGCCATTATTTTTCACCTCTACTTGTACTTGACCGTCTACATAGATAATTTCTAAATTCAGATATTTTTGTGCCTGCTTTTGGCTAGTGATATACCTACCATCTTGTGTTTTAGTTATACTAAAACCTCTTTTCAAAGTAGGTTCGATAGATACCGATATTATCTGCTTATATAAGTATTCACTTGCTTGATTGTAATATTTTATAACATTTTTAGCGATACTTAATGAGTGATCATATGTCTCTTCAAGATTGTGCTGAAAGTTTTTTATAAGATTTTGCGAATTAGAAATTATATTATCATACTGCATATCCATAGATTTGCCATATAATTTTACCAATCCTCTGGCTATAGATATAGCCGCTTTGTAATTATGCTCAATATTTTGGCTCGTTTGATATAAATAATGCTCAATTTTAGTTTTAAAATTATGGTATAAGCTATCTAATTGATGTTTATTTTGTTTTACTGAATTATTAGTAATCTTGAGTATATCTGCATAGTTATATTTGGCATTTTTAGCATTAGTTATAATTGTATTTGCGATAAAATTTATGACTTTAGATGGTGTATCAAAACTTTTAGTACATATCTCATCTAAAACAGTTGTATCACGCTCATGCCCTATGCCAATCATCACTGGTATTTTACTATTACAAATACTTTCAGCGGGTAATAAGTTATTAAACCAATCAAGATCAGCTTGTGAACCGCCACCTCTGATTAGTACTATTGCATCATAATTAACTGCTTTTGTTTCTATTTTCGTAAAAGCTGCCGAGACACTTTTTGCACATTCTGCACCTTGCATCTTTGCCTCATAAATATCAAACTTACATAGTCCTAAATCTTGTAGTTTATCCGCTTCTTCAAAAAAATCGCCCTTGCCTGCGGCTGTTATACTAGTAATCACAGCAATACTTGTAAAATCATAAGACATAGCTAAAGACTTATTTTTTTCTAAGATACCTTTTTTAGCTAATTTCTCAAGAATTTGTATTTTGCGAGTTTGCCTATCACCAAGTGTAAAAGCTGGATCAATATCAACAATATTTAGACTAAGTCCAAAACTGATATGATAACTTACTGTAACTTTCATTAAGACTTTCATATCAGAACTAAGTTTTTCTCCAGTTGCTAAGCTAAACTTGTTATGAATATAATCAGCTTTATTTGCCCAACAATTACACCTAATTTTAGCAATAGGATATTTACTTATATCATCATGCTCAATAAGTTCACCATAATAGTGTTTTCCAGACTTACGCCATTCAGATAATTCAGCAACTATCCAGAAACCTTCATAGCCAAAGCTCATTTCTATAGTACTTTTTATAAGCTCAAGAAATTCACTTAATTTTAGTGATTGTTGCATTACAGTGTCTACTAAATATATTATCTAATAATTTTCACATTCAATCAGTTAATATACAAGATTTATTAGCTGCTTAGATACTATACTAAATCTAATTATAAGAAATTATATCTAGAAATGTTTCTTGAGAAAAATATCTAAAAAAATTAAAGAGCCGATCTTAGAGTACCTCTAATTTTAAAACTACACTCTTGAACAGTCGACTTTAATTTTTGGTAATTTTCTGTTGAGCAATTCTCTGGTTTTTTTGTTGGTAAGCAAGTTATTATATGTCCATGATGTTTCTGCTCTTGTAAACAATTAAGATCGTCTATAGTTAATTGCTGATCTGCTGCATATATTGAACCAAACATAACCATCAATAATATAAATAAGTTTATTTTTTTCATCTTAAAGACTTCCCTCGTTAATATTTAAGTTAATAAACCACATATCGATATTCTAAATATAGCATTATAAATCAATAACTCCACTTATCTATTTTTAATAGCCAATATCAAAAATAGATAGTCTTATTTTTATCTAATTATCATTAGGTTATCCATGAATAAATATAAAAACCATATACTTAAATTTTAAGTTTATGTAATATATAACATTATATGTTTTACCTAAGGAAACTTAGGAATGATTAATGTTTCTCTAAATGCCATACAAGAACTACAAAGAATTCGCCAACACATCCACCAATATCCAGAACTTGGTTTTGATGTATATAATACTGCTGATTTTATTGCTAATGAACTAGAAAAAATAGGCTTACAAGTCAAAAAAGGAATCGGTAAGACAGGCTTAATAGCTGATTTAAAAGTCGCAGCTGCTAAAAAAACTATTGCTCTGCGTGCAGATATGGACGCTTTGCCAATTCATGAGCAAAATACTTGTGCGTACAAATCTAAAATTGCTGGCAAAGCACATATGTGTGGTCATGATGCTCACTGTGCTATGGTCATAGTAACAGCTCAGCAATTTGTTGCAAACAAAGATAAACTAAACGTAAATATTAGATTTATATTTCAACCATCTGAAGAAGTTCTACCAGGCGGTGCTCCAGGAATGATTGCAGATGGTGCCTTAGATGAAGTTGATGAAATATATGGTATCCATGTATTACCAGCAATTGATGAAGGTACTATGCAAATATCTACCCCTGTTGCTCTAGCTGGTGTAGATCAATTTCAAATAAACTTTCACGGTACAGGAGGCCATGCTAGTACTCCGATGAAAGCTAATGATCCAATCATTATGGCTTGTCAATTTGTTAATCAAGTACAGACCATTGTATCTAGAAATGCTGATAGCTTTGACCCACTAGTTATCTCTGTAACAGCTATACAAGCTGGGTCAGCATTTAATGTAATCCCAGAACAAGCAAGCTTAAAAGGCGCTATTCGTTACCTAAGTTCTGAAGCTAAAGAAACTGCCCAAAAACGTCTACATGAAATCGCTAATGGTATAGCTGCTACATACCAAGCAAAAGTACAAGTCAATTATATCGATGGTTACCCAGAAACTAGAAATAATGCTACAGCTAGTGCTAGAGCAATTACTAGTGCAAAAAGAGCCTTGGGTGATAACAATGTTATCGAGTCTAAATATCCATGGATGGCCTCAGAAGATTTTTCTTATTTTGCTAAGAAAATACCTGCTTGTTATGCCTTTTTAGGAGTTAGAAATCAAACAAGAGGCTTTACATCAATGGTCCATGAGCCCACTTTTGATTTAAGTAATGAGGCTATGCTAAATGGGGTTAAATATTATGCTAGCCTTATCTCATCTTTTGAATAAAAAAGAAAACAATTAGATTTAATTACCTTTACTAATATTAGATTACTATGCTCATTCAGTTATATCAAAAACTTTTACATCTATAGATAAACTCTCACTACCACCACCACGATATATCGTCCCAGCTGTAGGCGTTGCATCGATATAATGACGTCCACAAGCAATACGTACATGATCACTATTGACCTCACAACCATTAGTAGGATCATAACCTACCCAACCAATCCAAGGAATATAAACTTCAACCCAAGCATGTGTAGCATCACTCATAGCAGTATTACTATAGTTACCTCCATTAAATATATAACCAGAACGGTAACGTGCTGGAATACCTAAAAGTCTAGCTAAACAAATAAATAGATTTGAGAAATCCTGACAAACTCCTTGTCTTGTAACATATACATCATAGGCTGTAGTAGCAAAGTTTGTTGAGCCAGAAACATATTTATATTCATAAAATATTGTTTTATTAATATCATCAAGGATAGCCATAACATTACTATGATTTCTCTTGACAAATGAAACAGCGTAATCCATTAGCTCTTCAAGTTGTGTTTGTGGTAACTCAACTGATAATAAGTATGGTGCCATCATTTGTCTTTGCCATGGCATCCATGCGATTGGCATTGTTGCACGATTATTTATCGACTTTTTACGAATATAATGATTCGTACTGACAGCAACTTTTGTTTCCATTTTTATAGTAAATTCAGTGTATGGCTCTCTAGTTTTTAAAAACATCACATCGTTACCAAATACATCGATATACTCTTCTTTATCGCATGCTACAGAAATATCTAAACTATGGCTAAATAGTTTTTGTTTAGAATCAATAACAGGCTTCATCTTAATAATATGTTTACTAAGATTTACAGTATTTTGATATGTGTATTTAGTCTCATGGACAATATGTAAAACACGTTCTAAAAACTCAACACCCATTTTAATAATTGGTGCTGCAATAGGTTTTTCTTCAAATTTATGTCCACCGTAATTACTACTTTTTTTATCACTGTTCCATATAACTCGACCATGAGAGGCTACAACCATCTTTCCAGCTTCTAGACGGCGCCAAGAATTACCACTACCTTTTATATTAGAAAATATCATATATGTTCTAAGACTATCATCGTTTAAACCTGTAGTGACTTTAATATCACCAATAACCAAGTTACACAAATTGATAGGTGGAAAAAATCTTGAATAGTAAATAGGATTAAAATCATTAATATCTTGGTAAACTATAGTAACATCTCCGTTTGAGATAATTAAATTTGCCTGGCCTACTTCATTAATTTTTTTCAATAAATCATGAATAATAAACAAGTTATCATCATCTAAGTCGCGTATTTGTTTTCTTCTTAGTTGTGACAAAAACCAGCACAAAATATACTCCGAGTCAGTTTTACCAACTGGCTCATAATCAGTAACTGTAAGTTTTAAGATATTCTCATAGCCGTAATTCAAATCGCCATTATGAACTAAAGTCCACTCTTTACCAGCGTAAGGCTTCACAAATGGTTGTAAGTTTAGATTTGTTTTATCAAATAAACTATGGCTATAAATATGACCAATGAAACTACTTGAGATAAAATTTGAATTATCTTTGAACAGCGATCTTAAAACATCGACACTCTCAACATGACTTTCTTTTAAGATAGTTGCTTCATTATGATCTGAATGATACCAACCAATTCCCCACATAAAGTCTCTAATAGTATCTGAAGATACATTATCATTAATTAAGTCTACTTTAGGAGAGATTGGACAATCTGAAGATATCGCTAAGATGTTACTAAACATTTAGAATATTCCTTTTTTAATTATGTTTTTCTAACATTGCTATGTAGAAATTAACATCAGAAATAAAGAACTCTTTTGAAATAAGCGTTGTAAGCTCAGCTAATGAAACTATTATATAAGTTATAACTTGATGATTGTTTTCTAACAATGTTTCTGTAGAATTATCTTGTAAGTACTTTATAAGTTGCTCTACTTTAGCTCTAGACTCCATCCCAATACCTGTCGAATGATATGATATTTTCTTTAATATCGCTAGACAATCATTTAAACAAAAAGCTACTGTCCTAGGGTAATCATCTGCTTTTAATAAAAACTCAGCAACATCTTTTCTATTGAGATCTAAATCTGCTTTTCGCATGAAAGCATCTCTTGACATCGTGTCTAACAACATTTCCTGCCAATATTGAGACTCATCCATACTTTCTCTATTAGTATTTAGATTAATATGCCTATGATGATGGACATCACCTAATCTAAGTGTAAAGTCAACTCTCTCAATCAGCATACCCAATTTCATAAAGTTATAGGTATCATTTCTCAAAATAAAATTATGATAAAAACCAATCCATAAAAAACAGAATTTAATGATTTTTTTACAAAAGGTATCTAAATTAGTAATCGAGAGTCTATGTGTTTCAGCTGCATTTATCCATAACCATAGTTCGTTTATCTCTTCCCACATATCTGCAGCAATTAAATCTCTAATTATCCTTGCATTTTCACGAGCTGATGAAAGTGACGAGTAAATAGATGAAAGATTATCTTTATCCCAGATTAAAAATTCTTGAATCTTTCTGGTATTAGATTTTGCGTTACAGCCGTATTTTTTGATAAATGTATCTTCACAACCTAAAACCACAATTAATGGATACCAAATATCTTTGGCATCACAATATATTTCTAGCTCAACATTATATGCTACATCAATAGCATTTGTTAGCATTTGTACTCTTTCTATATTTCTACTTAGCCAAAAGCAATTTTCTGCTGTACGAGATATCATTATTTTTCTCTCCCTAAAACCCACGTATCTTTTGAACCACCACCCTGACTAGAGTTAACAACATATGAGCCTTCTTTCAAAGCCACTCTTGCAAGACCTCCAGGCAATATCCAAGTATTTTTACCTGTAACTAAGAATGCTCTTAAATCTACTCTTCTAGGTACTATCTTACCATCGACAAATGTAGGACTTGTTGATAGTTCTACCAATGGTTGGGCAATATATGCTCTTGGTTTAGCTTTTATTTTAGCTGCAAACTCTTGTATCTCATCTATACTAGCTTGTGGTCCAATTAACATCCCATAACCACCAGAGCTATTTGCCTCTTTGACAACTAATTTATCAAGATTATTTAGTACATAATTTCTATCGTTTTCTTCACTGCAGAAATAAGTTTTCACCTGAGCTAATATTGGTTTTTCATTAAGATAATACTCTATCATCTTATGAACATATGGATATATCGCTTTATCATCTGCGATACCATTACCTACTGCATTTGCTAAAACTACATTACCTGCTTTGTAAGCTTGGATAATACCTGGAACACCGAGCATACTCTCTGGATTAAAAAATTCTGGATCTAAAAATTTATCATCTATTCTTCGATAAACTACCGTAACAAGCTTAGGACCTTTCGTAGTTTTTAGATAAACATGATTATTATGTACAAATAGATCTGAACCTTGAACTAATTCACAACCCATCTTACGCGCTAAATAGCTATGCTCAAAATATGCTGAATTATACTGACCTGGTGTTAAGACTACACTTAGCCCTTTTTTACCATCAACTATTGGAGAAATACTTGATAATGCCTTTCTTAACTCAGTAGGATAATCTACTACCTTTTTGATATTTGTGCTAGCAAAAGCTTCTGGAATAGCTTTTATCAAGGAGTTACGATTTTCTAATACATACGAAACTCCCGAAGGTGTTCTAACATTATCTTCTAGCACCATAAAACCACTTTCATCTTTTATAAGATCTAATCCAGCAATATGGCAATAGACACCATGTGGTGGTTTTATCCATCTCATTTGTGGTAAGTACTCTTCTGATGATTCTACAAGCTCTCTAGGAATTATGCCATCTTCTAGTATTTTTTGCTCAGCGTAAATATCATTTAAAAATGCGTTTAAGGCTTTTAAGCGCTGTTTCAAACCTCTTTCTAATTCACGCCACTCATCTTCTGAGATAATCCTAGGAATTAGATCAAAAGGAAATATTTTCTCTGTACCTTGGCTATCACTATAAACGGTAAATGTAATACCACTTTTTAGGAATGAAGCATCAACAAACTTCTGTTTCTCATGTAATGTTTCTAAATTTAATTCATCTATAGCTTTGATAGCTTGACGAACATCATTTCGTACTTTGCCATCAGCTGTGAAAATTTCATCATAAACATTTGCATAAGGAACATAGCCATTAAAAACACTATTATGCGACATATAAACACCTTGAAATAAAAACACTTTCAAAAAAAATTATAGCATAAGAACTATTTAATCATAGTACATAAAAGATATTATAAATACATTTTTGTAGATCATTAGTGTCGAAAAATAAACCAGATTTCTTCTCTTATTAAATTAAGATTTTTAGCTGACTTAGTTACTTCAAGTTTGCTATCTAGATAATCTCTTTAACTCAAAAACACTCGACTATAGCTGAAATATATTTATACTACTTTGATTACCCACACCAATAATCTTTCTAGATAGAAATGATTGCTGTTGTTGAATATCTTTTAAGAAAAATACTGCTAATCTATTATTTTCTTTAAGATCGTAGATTATAGATGACTGAGTAGATACTATCTCTGCTAAATTATCTTTTTTGAGAAGTTTAAGAAAACTTCCATCAAGATTTGCTGTGAATATTAATGGTGCATTTAAACTATTTACAAGATTGACTTCATATTTGTAATCAAATGCAACTAGAAATATCTCTTGATTAGTAGCTTTATCTCTAAAGCTAACTACTTCTCTTGGGAGATTATCATAGTTTATATTGTACAAAAGTCTCACCAAACCACTACTATCTTTGTAGACAGCTATTGCGCCTTCAACATTGCTATTCTCAATAGTATCTTGAATAGCTAGCACTAGCTTACTATCAGTACTATTTTCAGCAATTATATCAAAATCTAATATATTGCCGGATGGTATAGTTATAATCTTGTCATCTTTTATCACACTACCATCAGCTATAAGTTCGTAGCGATAGATATCTTTACTACTTTGAATATACATATACTCAAGGTTATTAAATTTAATCTTTTTAGGCTTATAGCTTAATGATTCACTACTAACTTTAGTTAAAGAGCCATCACTATTTACTCTGTAGTTGATAACTTTACCACTTTCGCTTTTAGAACTAGCTGTTAATACATATAAATTTTTACCATCATTAATCAACTTTGCTTCAACAATCTTTTGTGTAAAGCGTTGTGAAAAAATTTTACCCTTAATACTAGTAGTTATTGGTGAGATACTATAAGCAATAAACTTATGATTTGAAAAAATATAAAAAGCATTAGCAGATTTAGCTACAACTATTTCTGTGATTTTGCTACCAATAACGTTTTGATTATCAAAACAGTGGGTAAATGATCCTGTAGTATTTATCGAATACGATAACTTAGTGACATTAAGACAATAATCATATTCTGCTCTAAAAATAGAAAATAGTTTTGTACCATCATTACTAATATCAACTGCTTGAATATTTGGTCCTGTAATAGTGGTTATATAGCCAGGCTGATTAATATGATTATCTTTACTAATTTTAACTAAAAATGCGTTAGATTGCTCAAAGAAAACTAAAAAAATAACTATAATAATTAAACTTCTCATTACTAATCTTCGTTTTTAATGCTAAGACTTTAGCGTTTTTTTATTGATGAACTAAACTATATCATAGTGTCATTTGCTATTATCTGTTAATTTTTAATACTCCTTATCAAAAATTAAAGTATTATACCTATAGAGACTTTGATTTAAAGTTTGACTATCATTTGCTTATTATTTTTATGATAGCCACCTTTTCTAAGATAGATAAAGATTCCTAATAGACCAATCACACCACAAACTATACCAACAATAGCAGGACCTAAGAAATTATAAGCTGTCATTGTGATAATTGTTGTACTAAGCAAAGGAGCAACTCCACCAACTATTGCAAAAGCAAGATTATAGCTAAGTCCCACACCTGATAATCTAACATCTGTAGGAAAAAGATCACAAAGTAGAAATATAAATGTAGCAGCAACTAATGCATAGCAAAACATAATTACAACTGAAGTAATAATTATAGAAGAGACACTACCAATATTACTCATCAAATAAAATACTGGTAAAGCACAAACCACAACAAGCCCAGCTCCTAGTGTAAACATTTTTGCAATACCTACCTTATCTGATAAAAAACCAAATACAAAAGTAAAACAAGTAAGTGTTAAAACACTTGGCATTAGGATTAAAGAAATTTGTCCTGAATTATAACTAGGTATAATATCTTCAACAAACTTATGGATATAAAGAGTAAGCATTACCCCGCCAAAGGCTACTATGATAACCATACATATACCTGCAAATAAATTTGCTCCATAAGTTGAGATCAAAGAACCAAAGGAATGTCTTTTTTGCTTATCAATACTCTCAAATTCTGGAGTTTCATGAAGGTTACGGCGCACATAATAGCCAACAAAACCTAAAAGTCCACCAATGATAAACCCAGCTCGCCAAGCAAAATCGCCAAAAATATACTCAAGAGCAAAACCAACAAAATCAGAGAATAAAAATCCTCCAGTTACAAATGTAAATAAAATAGCTGTAGCAAAGCCAATTTTCCCTTTGACAGATTCATAAACGATCACATACGCACCTGGTAGTTCACCACCTAAAGCTATCCCTTGCATTATACGTAAAACAACAAAAACAAAGCTAGCAAATAATCCCCAACGAGCGTATCCTGGCATTAATCCCATACATAATGAGCAACTTCCCATAAGTAATATCGTAAATAACAAAAGTCGCCTACGCCCTATCAAATCACCAACAATACCAAGAATAGTTCCTGCAAATGGTCTTACCAGATAGGCAATTGAAAATATTAAAACTGTTAAAAAGGTTTTGATTGTTGGATTCGTTATTTCCGCAAAAAAAGTTGCTGAAATTTCTTTAGAAAAAATCATATATAAAACAAAGTCATAAAACTCTAAGATTGCACCAATCCCAGCAAGTAATATAACATTTCTACTATTTTTATCGTACATTTCCATCACTGATCTTATTAATTGACATTTAGCAAATCATACATTTTTTTAGCTTTATTTAGAAGAATTTAAGTCTACAAAAAAATACAAATTACTGACATCTGTTACAATCGACGTCTTTAGACAAATCAAATTTATTTAGTTGCATTGATGTTGAGTTATATCTATATAAAGTAGAACTCAGATAGTCTTGTTTTTTTAATAAAAAATTGATGGCTAAATTAGCCAGAATTAAGCCTGCTTGAGCAGCTACTATGCCAACAACTCCTAAAGTATTATTATGCTCTACTTTATCCAAATCAGGATATAAGCAATTTATACATGCCGAACTAGGGCTAATATTAAATATTCCTGCTTGAAAGTCTAATCCTAAAACCCCTCCTGATAATAAGGGTATAGAATATTCCAATGAAATTTTATTACTCAATATTTTAGTCAAATAATTATCACTTGTATCTATGATTAAATGATATTTTTCTATATCTAATTTAGTATAGTTATGATTAGTTAATCTTTGTGTAGTTGCGGTTATATTTATATATGGATTAAGCTTTTGCAACCTGTTTTTAGCTACGATTGCTTTACTTGCTCCTAAGCAATCTATATCAAATAAAACCTGTCTATGTAAATTTGATATTGAAACAGAGTCATCGTCAATTATACTCAACTCCCCAACACCCAAACCAGTTAAGTAAGTAGCTACAGGTGAGCCCACACCGCCTACACCTATGAGTAATACTTTAAACTTTTTTAATTTTTTTTGAGCATCAATGCCAAAATCCTTAATAATAATTTGTCGCTCATAATATTCAAGTTCAGATTCTGATATTTTAGGATTATAAATCATCTATTTCTCCAATAACTTTACTATATTTTGTATCTCATGATTAGATATCTCATCTATTAATGTAACTACAGCTACGCCATCGACTCCTATACTCGCTAAAGATTGAATGTGCCTCTTCTTTATACCGCCAATGGTAACCAATGGTGTATCAGTAATATTTAACCATTCATGAATCCTAGCGATACCTTGTGGTGCAAATTTCATTTTTTTAGTAGTTGTCGTATATATGGGACCTAAAGCCACATAACTAGGATTAACCCCTAAAGCTATTGCTAACTCATAATAATCATGTGTACTTAAACCTAATGCCATATCCGTATTTTTAATTTTTAATAAAGTTTTCTTATCTATGCTTAATAAGTCCTCATGGCCAAGATGTATACCAAAAGCTTTATATTTAATTGCTAAATCATAGTAGTCATTTATAAATAGCTGCAGACCATATTTGTTTTGATACTCAACAGCCTCTACAATATGCTTTTGTATATGCTTATTATCATTTGATTTAATTCTAAGCTGTATAGTTTTAATCCCTAAATTAGCTAAACCAGGTATCTTACTAGCATTGTCAACTATTGGATAAAAGCCTATTTTATTAATTGATCTGAATTTTATATTTAGATCTTTTCCATGCATACTAACTTTAGGAAATAACCCTTGTTTATTTATATATTCAGCGCCTACAATTAAACATCCATGGGATGCTATTTTTTGACTACTTTTAATAGCGTTAGAGATATATGACTTAGCTAGAACAATAGAATTATTAATATCAAAGCCTAAAGTTAAAAAACTAGCAATAGCACTTGAAAAAGTACAACCTGTTCCTCTTACTTTTTCATCTAATTTATGTCTTGTTGATATTAATTTATAGTTAACTTCAGGACTATAATAGTAGTCCAAAGATATATTTTTATAAGAATCATGGCCTCCTTTCAAAAGCACACTCTTGCAGTTATATTTTTTTTGTATTGCCTTAGCAATTTCAACAACTTCCATATTAGAAGAATCATACTCATCAAGAAGCGTCTTAGCCTCATCAAGATTTGGTACTAAAATATTGGCTAATGGATAAAGCTTTCGCTTAGAATATTCTGCAAGCTTATAATCTACTAAGCTATAGCCTGTAGTACTCACCATCACTGGGTCACAAATGTAGAACACATCTTTTAAATCATTCAACAAGTCTACAACAATATCAATCTGCTCAATAGATGATAGTACTGAAGTTTTGATGACTTTAATTTTAAAGTCACTACTTATTGCTTGTATTTGTTCTTTGAAACTATCTTTATAAACCTTTTCAATATTTAAAATACTGGTTGAGTTTTGTGCAGTAACACAGCTTATAACTGTACAAACATGAACACCTATATTATTAGCAGTTTTAATATCCGCTTGAATACCCGCACCTGATGAACTATCTGACCCACCTATGGTCAAAAATATATCTCGCATAATACTATCTCTTAATACTGATGCCAAAATGGCGTATCTACTAAATTAGTTGATGGAACAGCAATTTCTCTCTCGATCATCCTTTTCGCTTTAAAAGCCTCTCTTCCCGAATATATTGCTAATTTAAAAGCATTAGCCATACTAGCAGGATCTCCAGCTAATGCTACAGCACTGTTTAGTAATACACCATCATACCCCATCTGCATAATTTCACATGCTTGTGAAGGCACTCCAATACCTGCATCAACAATTAGTTTAATCTTATCAAATCGTTCTCTTAGGACTTTCAAAGCATATGGATTTATCAGTCCTTTACCACTACCAATAGGCGCTGCCCAAGGCATTAAAGCCTCACAACCCACATCAATTAGTTTTTTAGCAATTACTAAATCATCTGTAGTATAAGGTAAAACATTAAACCCTCTTTTTACTAACTTCTCACATGCGTCTATTAGCTCAACAGGATCAGGCTGTAAATTATAGTCATCTCCTATTACTTCAACTTTAATAAAATTAGTAGCAAATATTTCACGTGAAATTTCTGCTATTTCTATTGCCTCTTTAGAGTTCCTACAACCAGCAGTATTCGGTAAAAACTTACACCCTGTATTTTTTAACTCCTCCCAAAACTGATTTTTGACATTCATGTTTTTTGCAGACCTTTTTAGAGATACTGTCAGAAGATCTGCTTCTGACTTATATATAGATTCAAGCATAATTTCAATACTAGGATACAAGGCCGTCCCAAGTATAAATCTTGAGTTAAAATGCTCTCCATACAACTCAAGCATAATCTATCCTCCTTGCATTGGCTGAATAGTAACAACCACATCATTATTTTTAAGAAAAACTTCAGAATAACTCCTTTTTGCTATAAAGCTATTATTAAGCATTACAGCAAAACAAGGATATTCAAAATTTTGACTCTTTAATAAATCTGTAATTGTTAAACTATTATCAAAACTTAGCTCTTTTTCATTAAATAAGACACGCATAGTCAACCTCCAAAATCATAATTATTTTTTATCACAGTTTGTGCAACCATTGGTGAAAATAAATACCCATGTCGAGATAAACCATTTAAATATGTTATGTTCCCTTTAGTACTTATAATGGGCTTATCATCGATACTCATCGGACGTACATTAGTTAAAGTTTTTGATATCCTTGCTTCTAAAAAACGCTTATCTATCGTAACTAACATGCTTAGCAACTCTAATGTACTCTGTACAGAAATCTTAGAATAGTCACTACTATCAATACTTGTTGCACCAAGATAAAAAACACCACTTTCTCTAGGAATCAAATAAATAGAGTGTCGTGGGTGTAAAAGTCTAATAACAGAATCCAATTTAATACTTTTATTTTCTAAAATAATCGACTCACCTCTTACACCGTACAACTTGATATCATCAACACTTGAAATACCTGTACAATCAAATATATGCTCATATTCTTTATCAAAACGCTCTCGATAGAATTGTTTTTTAGTAGTTTCAAAGATTTTTACATTTTTGAGATTAAAAAATAACTCTTGTGTTAATACAAAGAATTTTGGAACATCAATCAAAGCTTCATCTGCTATTAGAGCTTTTTCACAAAGAGTGTTTGAAAAATATAACCCTTTATTAATAGTATGCACTTTTTCTATAGAAGATATATCTATAAGAGGCTTTGTATTTAAGTTTTTTAGTCTCAAATCTATATTTCTAATAGCTAAATCCAACTCATACTTATCTCGATTATGTGCAATAACACAAGTATTAATTTTTTTTACAAAGCTGGTACCCATACTTAGATTTTCATTAACAAACACATTTAATTCACACCAAAGCTCATAGCTGTTAAGTCCCAGTTCATAAACATGCTTATGACAACTTATTAGCTCGGTTACTGGAGCAAGCATACCTCCAGCACAATAGCTACAGCTAGTCTTATAATTCAGACTATCAGTATAGATATCGATCTTTAAATTAGGATATAGTTTAACTAGATAAAGCGCTAAAACTCTACCCATAAGTCCTGATCCAAGGATTGCTATTCTACTCATCTTTAGATTCTATTTTCTTAAGATCTTGAGAAAGCTTCATAGAACAGAAGCTAGGCCCACACATAGAACAAAAATGAGCAAATTTATGCCCCTCTTTGGGTAATGTTTGATCATGAAAATATCTTGCCTTATCAGGATCTAAACCTAAGTTAAACTGATCTTCCCACCTAAATTCAAATCTTGCTTTTGATAGAGCATTATCTCTTATTTGAGCGCCAGGAAAGCCTTTTGCTAAATCTGCAGCATGTGCTGCTAACTTATAAGTAACAATCCCCTCTCTTACATCTTCTTTATTAGGAAGACCAAGATGCTCTTTTGGAGTTACATAACATAACATAGCAGTACCATACCAAGCAATTTGAGCCGCCCCAATTGCTGATGTAATATGATCATATCCAGGAGCAATATCCGTAACTAATGGACCAAGGGTATAGAAAGGTGCTTCAAAACAGTCTTTTAACTCATAATCCATGTTTTCCTTAATTAATTGCATTGGAACATGGCCAGGCCCCTCTATCATAACCTGTACATCATGCTTCCATGCTATTTTAGTTAACTCCCCCAAAGTTCTTAATTCTGACAGTTGTGCACTATCATTAGCATCATTTATAGATCCTGGTCTTAACCCATCACCAAGTGAAAAACTAATATCATACGCTTTCATAATTTCACAAATTTCCTCAAAATGAGTATAAAGAAAATTTTCCTGATTATGATGTAAGCACCACTTAGCCATTATTGATCCGCCTCGCGAAACAATCCCTGTAATTCTATTTGCTGCCAATGTAACAAAGGCTTTTCTAACTCCAGCATGAATTGTAAAATAACTAACACCTTGTTCAGCCTGTTCAATTAAAGTATCTTTATAGATCTCCCAAGTTAAATCCTCAGCTTTACCATTCACTTTTTCTAAAGCCTGATAAAGAGGAACTGTGCCTATAGGTACGGGACTATTTCTAATAATCCATTCTCTCGTCTGGTGAATATGCTTACCTGTAGAAAGATCCATAACAGTATCTGCTCCCCACTTTACTGCTATAACCATTTTTTCAACTTCTTCTAGTGTAGAAGATGTAACTGCCGATGTCCCGATATTAGCATTAACTTTAACCAAGAAGTTCCTACCGATTATCATCGGTTCCAATTCTGGATGATTAATATTAGCCGGAATAATAGCTCTACCCGCAGCAACTTCTTCTCTTACAAACTCAGGAGTAATTTCTCTTTGAATATTTGCTCCAAATGATACTCCTTGATGTTGATTTGTATACTCTGTATTTAAATGAAAATTAGCTCTTAAAATATTTTCTCTAATTGCAACATAATACATTTCTGGAGTTATAATACCTTTTCTTGCATAATACATTTGCGAAACATTTTTACCATATTTTGCTTTGATAGGTACATGCCTGTTTCTAAAATTCAACTTATCTTCTTTAAATTGAGCATTGGTATAGTATGATGAGAAACATCCTAAATTTTGTATATCTTCATTTTTTTTGAGCCAACTTAATCTATGTCTAGACAAGCCCTTTTCTATGTCAACTGCGTTACCTGAAGAATACTCTCCAGATGAATCATAGACAAAAACATCTGGATTTGTACTAATATTACCTTCGATATTTGTATTTGTTTGAGCAATTTTTCTAAAAGGAACTTTTAGTGCTGTACTAAGACATTCAACATAACATTTTTCGGAATTTGGATATTTAATAGTTATTGTTGAGTTTTCTGTATTAGTTTGAATATCTTGATTTCTAGAGTTAGTCATTTCATCTCCTATTTTCAATTCAAACTAGTATAGGCAGATGAAATTAAAGGTATATTTTATACAGTAATAGAATCATAACTATAGCAAATACACTAAACTACACTTCCTACACTAGTGCTAACTAGATCAGGTTCAAAGGGTTGGAATATCCTCTCAGCATGATTCAAAAAAAATCATGCACCCCTGTGTTTTCAGTATAAATTTAATAGTATATATAAATCAAAGTCAAGTTAGTAATCAGCATTTTCTACTAGTAATTGTCTAAACTAACTATCTCAAGATGCTGCATTTCTGTTTGCAGAAACATCTCACCAACTGATCTAAATTTCAAAGGGATATCTGTAACATAAAACTTATACTCTGGATTAGAATTGTTTTTATTCAAAAGATTATTTTCAATTAGTAATTGCTCTAGCATCTTACTAGCTTGTAATGATGGATCTATAAGTTTTACATCTAAAATTTTTGCAATACTTTCTTTGATAATTGGATAATGCGTACAACCTAAGATTAAAGCTTGAATATTCTTATCATGAAAATAACTAAGGTACTCCTTAGCTACTAGTTCTACTATCTGACCACTAACAAAGCCTTCCTCTATCATTGATACAAACAGACCACAAGGATTACTATACACCTCAATATTAGGATTCTTTTTGTGAATCTGTAAAGCATAAGCATTACTATTAATAGTAGCTGGAGTAGCAATTACACCAACTTTACTTAGACTATCTACCAAGCTAACTCCAGCAGTTATCACATCTATTACAGGTATAGCTTTAGCAATCTCTTGGACAATATCTTTAGCAATAGCTGAAATAGTATTACAAGCAATAATTATTGCTTTGACTTCTTGCTCAATCAAAAACTTTGCTGTTTGTGCCGCAAACTTTTGAATCATAGCTCGCGATTTTGTCCCATATGGTATCCTAGCTATATCACCAAAATAAATAATATCTTCATTTGGTAATATATTCATAAGATTTTTAACAATTGTCAAACCGCCGATTCCCGAATCAAAAACACCTATAGGTCTATTATCAAGCATTATTTTTTCTCAAGTTTTCTAATAATTTTTCGGCGTGAACGAGTAGGCATCTTCTCAAGATATTCTTCTTTTGCCTTAATAAAAGGTATTAAATTCTCTAATGAAAGAACCGCTTGATTAGCATCGTCAGCAATGAAATTTTCACTTAATTGCGCTTCTTCATTTGCAAAAATTACTATCGTAACTACAGGCACGCCTTTGATATAAATCTTTTGATTGTAAAGGAACGTCTGTAAAACTTTTTTCTGTGCGAAGGTTTGCCTGATAGGGTTTTTAATTGTCTTAGCATAAATTTTATTATTTTGTGAAGTCTTAGATACATTCCATCGCTCAGCCATATTTTCAACTTCAATGTAACCACGGTTATTTTTAACTTCAATAATATATATACCCTTTCGTGATATTGCGATAAAATCAATCTCTCTATTGCCTACAGTTGATTTCTCATCAGGTAAAACGACTCTATTGAATAATACAAAATTGTTATCAAGCTTTTTTAACTCATCAAGTACAGTAGTCTCACCTTCAGCACCAGAGATAATTATATCTACAGGATTATCATCTTTTGTTATTAAGAAAAAAAATACAAATAATATAAATGCTAGAGTAATACCAATCTCTAGCGATTGAGTCACAAATTCAACATTCCCTAAATATAAATCAACTCCCACTATCAAGCCACACAGGATAATAGAGGCAAATAAGCTTTTTCTTGCTCTAATTAGGTAGTTTCGCAACCGTGCCCAAGTAAAGCGCAAAAAAAGCCTATTCTTTTTTAGTCTACTTTCTATTGCCATGATTAATAATACTTCTTTTTAAAAAATCTAACAAAAATTACAACTTAATAAACTTCTGCTTTATTTCAGTTATCTTATCTCTAATAGTTGTAGCTTTTTCAAATTCTAGCTCTTTTGCATAAGCTCGCATACGCTTTTCGAGAGCTTTGATAACCTTCGCAGCTTCAGTCATACCTAGTATAGCCGAAACGTCAACATCATCAACCTTTAAACGCAAATTATTTTTATAAGCACGTTTTTGCATCTCTGGAGAGCTATCAAGCATATCGTCAATATTCTTAATAATAGTTTTGGGAGTTATATTATGTTTCTTATTATATTCATCTTGAAGTTGACGACGACGTAGAGTTTCATCCATAGCCTTTTTCATAGATTTTGTGACAACATCTGCATACAAAATAGCTCTACCATTTTGATTTCTTGCTACACGCCCAATCGTCTGGATAAGAGATTTTTCAGAACGTAAGAAACCTTCTTTATCAGCATCAAATATTAGTAGTACACCAACCTCTGGCATATCAAGCCCCTCTCTAAGAAGGTTAATACCCACTAGCACATCAAATACACCATGACGCAAGTCATGAATAATTTGAACTCTCTCAACAGTATCAATATCAGAATGTAGATATCTGATATTAACGCCATGCTCAGATAGATATTCTGTCAAGTTTTCTGCCATTTTTTTGGTTAAGGTTGTTATCAAGATTCTTTCTTCTTTGGCTATAGCTTTATTTATCTCTGATAAAGCATCTTCAACCTGTATAGCTACCGGACGAACAAAAACCTCTGGATCTAACAATCCTGTTGGACGAATTACCTGTTCCACAGTATTTTGAGATTTTTCTAATTCATAATTAGCTGGCGTAGCCGATACATAAATTGTCTGTGGTAATAATTTCTCAAACTCATTAAATTTTAGTGGGCGGTTATCCAAGGCTGATGGAAGTCTAAAGCCATAGTTTACAAGGTTAGCCTTACGCGAGAGATCACCTTTATACATTCCACTAAACTGTGGTAATGTCACATGCGACTCATCAACTATAACTAAGGCATTTTCTGGCAGATAGTCAATCAATGTTGGTGGTGGATCACCTGGAGCTCTTCCAGAAAGCAATCTTGAGTAATTTTCAATTCCTGTACAATAGCCAAGTTCTTGAATCATTTCAATATCATACTTAGTACGTTGCTCTATCCTTTGAGCTTCAAGTAGTTTACCCTCTTTTTCAAAATATTTAACTCTTTCTTTCAGTTCTGCTTTGATCTCTTCTATAACTATATCTTTGCGCTCTTTTGATGCAACATAATGTGTACTTGGGAATATTGTTGCTCTATGCAATGATTTAATTTTTTTAGAGGTTAATGAGTCGATCACACTTATGGCTTCAATCTCATCATCAAAAAAACTCTACTCGAATAGCATCTTTTTCAGAGTCTGCTGGGAATATATCTAATACCTCTCCCCTAACTCGAAACTACCACGACTGAAGTCCATATCATTACGTGAATATTGCATCTCTACTAACTTAGTTTGAGCTTTTTTTAGCCCTAGCTCTTCGCCTACCTTTAGGTGCAAAAGCATTTGCATATACTGCTCAGGATCACCTAGACCATAGATAGCTGACACAGTTGCGACTATAATTACATCATTACGCTCAAGTATTGCTTTTGTAGCTGACAAACGCATTTGTTCAATATGCTCATTTACAGATGAGTCTTTTTCAATATAAGTATCTGATGCTGCAACATAAGCTTCTGGTTGATAATAATCATAATATGACACAAAATACTCAACTGCATTATCTGGGAAATATTGCTTAAACTCTGAATACAATTGAGCTGCCAAAGTTTTGTTATGTGCGACAATTAAACATGGTTTTTGTGTTTGTTGAATCACATTAGCCATAGTATATGTTTTACCAGAGCCTGTAACTCCTAACAAAACCTGATGTTGTAGTCCATTATTAATACCTTCAACTAATGATTTAATTGCCTTTGGTTGATCGCCAGCTGGAGCATACTTTGTTACTAAGTTGAATTTATTCATCTAAAACAAATACTCCTCTAACTCATGCAGCAAAGCTTGTTGCTCTTCTGTTAGGTCACGATTCATGCGTAAATCTTGCATCTCTTGATAGATATCTTCCAAAGTTTTGCGAGTTTTGCCTTTATGATCAACCAAAAGCTCATCATTATCTAAGCTAACAATCTTATTTAGATAATCTTGAAACTCCATCTGTGCTTTATCAGGTAGCTTTGAAAAGTCTAATCTACCAATTATCCTAACAGCTCTGTCATAATAAGACTTTGGTAATTGATTTAACATTTGAGACTTCTGATGAATTGGTAATGTGTGGAATTTATCACAACCTCTTTCATCAGCGGCACTCATAAAGTCACTTTGATAAATTGCTGCGTCTATATCAACATTTTCAATATCTGGATACTTATATTCCAATACATAATCCACAAAATTAGCAAATATTTCTGGATTGTTTTTTATAAACTCTTTATTTAATTTTATCAAATCTAATCTATCTTGAGGTAACCTCCCCACAAAACGGGTTTTAGCAGGTAATATTAGCGGAATATCACCCCACTTTTTGTTTAAGGTCAAACGCCAATGCTCAGCTTCTAAACTGCCAAACTCTTCTATAAACTCACTAAACAGATAACTATCTAAGCGAAGAAATATCTCTTGATTTTTATAGTGTCTATGCTGACCAATATCAAGTATTGCCGACATAAAATTATTTTTAAAGCCAAAAACTCCACTTACAGCAATTGCTTGTCTATACCCAATACCACCGACTTCTACACCAATATCTAATTGAGCTAGAGTATTTTCATCATTTTGCTTATTAAACTTTGCCAATAGAAACTGCCACATTTTAGGATTAGCTATTTTTAATTTCTTGGCTAACTCTACTGTAACAATTACATCCGTAATAGCATCATGAGCTCTACCACCACTATATAGATCATTTTCAGTATTTAGGTTTTCTAACTTCAAAGATACTTTTTCTTGTCCATCTTCACCAGTGACTTTAGGCCACTTAAGAACATCATTACAAAATAAATGATAGCAAGTAACTATTGGAAATAAATCAGCCCTTGAACAGCCATTTTTAAACTGATGACTGTATGGCGGTAGCATATTTTTATAGAAAGCAAATCTTAAAAACTCATCATCAAATCCAAGAGTATTATAACCAATACTCATAGTCCCCGGAGTATTTATAATCTTATGAATCTTTCTAATCGCTTGATATTCTGCTATACCAGTATTTGCTTGAGCAATAGAAATATGATGTGTTATTGTTGCAATTGGTGATGGTGTTGTATCAGGATTCAGCTTTACAAAAAAGTTAAATCTCTCGATTTCATTAAAATCCAAATCTGTTCGAATTGCAGCAAACTGTAACACTTGATCAAAAGAATTACTAATACCACTAGTCTCTAAATCATAAAATAATAAAGTCTGATTACTAAACATCTAAAATACATTTTTTTATTTCATAAAATTACTAATTTAGAATTTTAACATACCTTTAAGGTGATTAGTAATTTAGACTACTTTGAAGCTTTATTTTTGAGAATATCACTTAAATAGATAGCTAAAGCAATAACTACGCAGGTTGTCTAGTTGCAGCAATTACAACTTCTCGTATATTTATATTTTGTGGTTGGCTAAACATAAACATGGCTGTACGAGCAATATCATCTGCTACTAAAACTCCACCCATAGACTCTTTCCAGCTTTCATAATCTGATTTAATTTGATCAGATGTTGTATGACTTAAAAGCTCAGTTTCTACAGCACCTGGACAAATTGTCATTATTCTAACATTATCATCAGCAACTTCTTCACGTATATTTTCACTCATTGAAGATACTGCAAATTTTGTACCAACATATGCAGCGTGATTAGGGAACGATTTCTTGCCAGAAATTGAACTGATATTTATAATTGTTCCACTTTTTCTTGCCTTCATATCACCTAATACAGACTGAATACCATTCAATAATGCTAATACATTAACTTCATACATTTTTTGCCATTCAATAGGATCTTGTGTATCGATTTGACCAAGAAGCATCAAACCAGCATTATTAACCAATAACTCAACTGGACCATACTCAGCTTCAGCTTCTTTTATAGCATCTTTTAAGGCTTGGGCATTTGTCACATCTACTTTACGAATCATTGTATTAGGTAAATTTAACTCTTGTATCTTTTCTATTCTTCTACCTATTAGCAAAAGCGAATGACCTGCTTCAGAAAATCTTTTTGCAATTGCCGCACCAATTCCAGAACTTGCTCCTGTGATTACAACTAATGATTTAGCCATGTTATTTCTCCTATATTTTGTTTTAATTTTCACATCGTTTTAATGATTGTAAATTGTATATAAACTCATTAAACTGATAAATACCAACAATCATAAAACATTGTTATTAAATAATGAACAATATTCATTGGCGAGGTATTCACTGTTTCATTCACGTCGCTGAACAGCAAAGCTTCACAAAGGCAGCAGATATGCTAGGTATAGCCAAATCGAATCTAAGCCAAAATATTAAAGACTTAGAAAATCATCTTAAAGTTCAACTACTATATAGAAGTACTAGACATGTTCGCCTTACTGAAATAGGACACGATTATTATAAAAAATGTAAGAAAGCTATCCAAGATTTAGATATAGCTACTGAACTTGCTAGCCAAGAAAGTAATCAGCTTAGTGGGATTATAAAAGTAAATAGCGTTGGTGGAATACTTGGTGAAGAAGTAATAGCTCCAATATTACTCAACTTTCAGCAACAAAATCCTAAAGTTAATATCCATTTAGATTTCTCTAGTCATAGGGTCAATCTTTTGGATAGTGATTACGACTTAGTAATACGTATGGGTAGTCTTGCAGATTCTAACCTTATAGTTTCAGCTTTACGCACTGTTGCTACTAAATATGTTGCTAGTCATGCTTTCATTCAAAAGCATGGACAAGTAACTAATCCTCGTCAGCTCGAAAACCTACCACTAATTTATGGTAGTGTCAAACAATGGTCATTAATTTCAAATAAGGATAAATATACACTACATATTCATAATAATGGCATTCATGTTACTAGTGGTAGAGTTATGAAACATGCTGCATTAGCAGGATTAGGGATCACTCGACTTATAGATATCTATGTAGAGTCTGATATCAAAAATGGTAAGTTAGTAGAAATATTACCTGAATATAAAGAAGAAACAAAACTTTCTATTCTTTCGCTGCCAGTCAAATATCAACTTAAAAGAATAAATTTATTGATAAAATACCTAAAGCAACATTTTAATCAATTATATCAAGAAAAGCTTTAATACAAATTAATACTTCTTTATAAAAACTTACCTACTATAACAATATTGATAAAGATTCTTATCATAACGAATTGTTATTTTCTTAAAATTTCTTCTGACTTGCTGCTTAGTGTGATCAACCAGCTCTTTATACAAATCATCTTTATGTTTTTTTTGTTGGATAAATAAGGTTCTGTATGTTTTTAGATTAATTAGTAACTCATCAATCAAGACAATTATTTTTTTGTATTCGTAATATTTTTTTGTAGTTGGAAACTCATATTTGGCATTTACAAGTGTTTCATTAAGCTTAATAGTTTGTTCAATCAATGAAATAAGCTTACGGTTTTTAATACTTTTATCAACATCATCGACAAGCTTTTTTAGCTCACCATATAGAATATACATCTCCTTGTTAAAGAGAATTCTATATTTCTGCCCTCGAGTTAAAAAGGTAATCAAAACAATACAAATAGTTCCAATAGCCACACAAGTAACCCGCACTAAAAAAAGCTCTTTATCCCAGCCGATAAATAAGCCAAAAAACATCACCAAATAAATATGAATAAAAAAAACACTAGTTGCATAATTAAGAAATAAGGTATAAATATATAATGCTAAAGCTATACCACATAGTATCGCCACTATGGTGAAATTATTAGGTATACCCTTTTGTACCAGCATCAATATTACTGAACCTGTAGATGTCCCTAGTAGGGAAAATATTATAATAGCTTTTGCTCGAGTATATACAACACTAGTACTGGTACTAGCTGCGACACTAACTACTGCTATAACAACCCAATATATCCTATCTCTAAAATCACTATCACCACTATAACTAAAAATAGCGTAACAAATAATCAACCCTAATGTTGAAGCAATCAAAACCCTGTAAGCTAGTAGTGTCGTATCAGATAGTTTATCTATGGCTCTATCTCTAAAAAAGATCATAATATGCCTCTTTAATATTCTCTAGACTAATAAACATATCATCTAATAGTAATATACAATCAAAAAGTAACTTCCTTTTTTGTTTATCATGCTGATATTTTTGGATATAACCAATTTCTAATTTATATTTCCAATGTTCAATTTCATCACTTTTTTTCTTAAATAAATCTGGTTTTTTTTGGATATATAACATCAAAAATAATGTTTCTTTAAATATTCTTTCTAAACTTTGCAAAAGCTCTTTAACCTCATGGTTATCTTCAAAACCTAAAAGGATATAGTTTGAAATTAGTCTTTTATAACTTAAGATAAATTTTGGTGTTAATCTGTTAAAAACTACAAAGTTATGAGTTAAATATCTCCAACTATCCTGGGTATTCTTGCGTAAAAACATCAAACCATGATTTTTTAATGAGTTGATATTTTGATACTTTAAATTACTAACACTTACTATATCTGTTTGTGTAAATTTTCGACTCTTTGCTTTGTCAAAAGCATTTAGGTAATTTCTTATATACAAACGCATAAATTCATGAACTATTTTTTCAATATCTTCTGAGTTCATAATTTTATAGTTTCTAATAATCAAAACATAAAAAGCTAAGCCTATCAGTATTGCAGTAAATGTAAAACTTAGATGATTATATTGTGCTAATGGAAACCTAATAAAACATATACATGTCAATACTACTACCATTATTGGAAAAATTGTAAAAGCCTCACCAAACCTTCTAATCCAAAACGCCACAAAGACCACAAAGACAATTAGTATAAATTTTTTTTCAAAAATATCGTGTACATATGGTGAAATATTGATAATGACTATTGCTGAAATTAAATACATCACAAAAGCCATACGCTTAGCTTGTATACTTCCGAGCAAAATACTTCCACTTAGATTAGCGATAAATAAAATAGATATAATTATCAGATTCTTATCAATATGAAAAAATGAAGTTATCGCTAAAAAAGAAAAAAGTATAATTGCAGATTTTACGGCACCATCCTGAAAAATCCTGATTGGATCTTGATCCATATATCTTGAATAAACTTCATTTAAACTAAGCACAAAAAGCAATATCATGGTATTAAAAGCGTAGCTAAATTATATTGCAAAACTTAGATAATTAATATCATTTGAGTAGTTATTTTTTTATGTAAATGTAGTAAAATTTATCTGTTAAAAATTACATACTACAGTTTTCTTATTATGATTTACGATTATAGTTATGATGTTATAGTTGTTGGTGGTGGTCATGCAGGTGTTGAAGCTGCTGCTGCCTCAGCTCGTATCGGTGCAAAAACACTGCTACTAACACACAATATTGATACTATTGGACAAATGTCTTGCAACCCTGCTATTGGTGGAATCGGTAAAGGTCATCTAGTCAAAGAAATAGATGCTATGGGTGGTATCATGGCAAAAGCTATTGATATGGCTGGTATCCAATTCAGAATACTTAATTCACGCAAAGGTCCTGCTGTACGCGCAACTAGAGCACAAGCAGATAGAGTATTATACAAAAAAGCTATAAATTCTCTTATCAACAACCAAGAAAATCTTGATATTTTTCAAGACTCAGTTGATGATTTGGTTGTTGAAAACAATACTGTTTGTGGTGTTATCACAAAGACAGGTATTACATTTAGAGCTAAAAAGGTAGTACTTACTGTTGGCACATTTCTAGGTGGTAAAATACATATCGGCAAAGTATCTAAGGAAGGTGGTCGTGCGGGAGATCAGCCATCAAATGCACTAGCTGCTAGACTTAGATCACTACCGTTTAGAGTAGATAGACTTAAAACTGGTACACCACCACGTATAGATAGACGCTCGGTTGATTTTAGTGTTATGGAAGTACAGCATGGTGATAGTCCTACTCCCTACTTTTCATTTTTCTCAAAAGGTAAGGTAGAGCACCCGCAACAAATACCTTGTTATATTACTTACACTAATCATGAAACACACAAAATTATCACAGATAACCTTGATAAATCAGCTATGTACAGTGGTTTAATAGAGGGTATTGGTCCACGCTATTGTCCTTCTATTGAAGACAAAGTAGTTAGATTCGCTGACAAAGAAAGACATCAAATCTTTGTTGAACCAGAGGGTTTAAATAGTATTGAGTTGTACCCAAATGGATTATCAACTAGTTTGCCTTTTGAAGTCCAATGCAACTATATCCGCTCAATTAAAGGCTTCGAAAATGCCTTTATTATGAGACCTGGTTATGCAATTGAATATGATTTTTTTGATCCAAGAGATCTAAAACCAACACTAGAAACCAAACATATAAAAAATCTCTACTTTGCTGGACAAATTAATGGTACCACAGGCTACGAAGAAGCCGGTGCTCAAGGTTTAGTAGCCGGTATTAATGCTGCTATTAGTTTAGATAGCGACAAATCATGGTATCCAACTCGTGCTGATAGTTACATTGGAGTATTAATTGATGATCTGATTACTAAAGGTACAAAAGAGCCATATAGAATGTTTACCTCTCGTGCCGAGTATAGACTCATTCTACGCGAAGATAATGCTGATCTACGCCTTTCTGATAAAGCTTGTGAACTAGGGCTTTTAAACAAAGAAGATCAACAACTTTTTATCAATAAGAAAAGTGCTATCAATGAAAATATCACAATGATGAAAAACACTTGGATAGGTCCACAAACACAAAAAGCTCGTGATCTAGAGAAATTCTTGGATAAGAAAATGACACGTGAAAGTACTTTATTTGACTTACTCAAAAGACCAGAAATAGATTACAGTAAATTACAACAAATACCAGAGCTAAATCTAAACTTACAAGATGAGGCTGTAATCGAACAAATAGAAATTTCAGCAAAGTACTCTGGCTATATTGAACGTCAAAATAAAGATATTGCAAAGTCAGCAACTCTTGAGCAAAAAACCATCCCTACAGATTTTAATTATTCGCAAGTTAAGGGGTTATCGAATGAAGTTCTGCAGAAATTGACTGAACAAAAGCCTACCACTCTAGGAGAAGCGTCACGTATCCCAGGTATAACTCCTGCAGCTATATCATTATTGACTATATATATGAAAAAAACCGGTTTTATAAAATAGGAAAATATATGAAGAGAAGTTACTTTAGAATAATTATATTAACATGCTTAGTCGCTTTGCTTTTTTCCTGTGCTACTAGACAAAAATACATAGACCAACAAAAAGCATGGATTGGTAAAAGTATTGATGGCTATATGCAAGAATTTGGTATGCCACAAAATGTAATCCAAGTATCACCAAACCCGAATATTGTGACATATGTCTATATCCGCAAAGCAATTAATCCAAATACTCCAGCTTATGCTGGCAATCCTATGAATAGCCTTATAATGGCAAATAGGAATCCTAACTTTGTCCAATTTGGTGCACTAATGTGTACAACTTGGGTGTCTATAGATAAAAATACCAAGATTATTAAAAATATAACTTTCCGTGGTAATTACTGCGCAACTAGTAACTAAATAGGAATTATCAATGAACATCAAACAAACTTCGACACCTCTAGTTACAGGTCTTGTTTCTGCCTCAATTTGCTTTAGTTTTGGCTTTTTTACAAATGTTTTTAAATATAATGGTCTCGAATTTTTTTATGCTTATATAGCTTTTCTTATATTGCTGTGTTATCCAATGAATATAGCTGCGCTATATTTCCAAAAAGCTTTCCCTAACTTAAACTCACACAGTAAACTAGTAAATAAAATTACTGGAAGCTCTAAGTTCAGACCAGTAAGTATTTTATTAACTGGTTGTATGGTAATTTTAGTAGCTTTGATAATGTTTGATATAGCAACCTATGTCTTAGATTTTTTTGACAACATTCCAGCTATTGATCGCTTAAGTGACGAAAGTCTCAAATTTAATAGTAACCTACCTATATATGTTTCACTGCTTGTGGTATTTATTGTAATTCTTCTAATGTTTATTCTAGCTGATAAAAAAAAGCTAAATTTAAATGAAACTCTAAAGACTAGTGCACATGTATCTTTATATTTAGTTACTATCTTAATGCTAATCGTAATATATTCACCGCAAGGAATGTTAGGTATTAAAGACTTTCTTTTAGACTTAAATTACCAAAAAATTAGTCAACTAAGACAAATGTTTGCTTTAGCTCTAATGTATGCAATTTTAAGTAATTTTATATCGATAGCGTTTTATAAAAATATAATAAATATTGGTGATGATAATTATAGCAAACTCAAAACTAGTGCTTTTAAGAGTATTTTTTATAATATAATTTTCTCATTTATCATTTGCGTGACTATATACGCTATTTTAGGCAATTACAGAAGCTATTTACAACCAACGGAAGGAATACAAATCACAACTGTTTTCAAAATTATTAAATTCAATTCGCCAATGTATTATTTACTTCTTGAAGTAATATTTACAACGCTTAATTTAGTTGTTTTCGTTGCTGCCTTAAAATATATTTTTGAAATTGGATCTAAACTTTATACAAAGCTTTTAGTTTTACTTATACCATTTATTATGGCTATTACATTTATAGAATCGGGTATAGCTAATATAGACTTCTCTAAAATTTTTGGGCTACATTTAGTGATTATTTTTATCTTTTTATTTGATGTATTTGTAGTTGGCTGGATCTATGATGCTCAAAAACTTAGTTATGAAATACTCAAAAACACAAATACTAGACTTTCACCGATCTTTAACATTATGCTGAGAATAATAATACCTTTTATCTGTATTCTTGTTACAATTGGGTATATATTCTTACCTATGCCAATAATATGGCAGTTTATTGCTACTTTAGCATGTATGATTATCTATATTATCAAAGGAAGTATTTTTAGTAACATATTTAATAAGAGAAAGTTTTAAAATGTTTTTTAATAAAAAAAGTAACCAAAATGAATTAAAAAAACTAGCTGCAATTGAGGCTGCAAAAAGTATCACTACAGAGATTACCCTAGGAGTTGGTACAGGAAGTACTGTAGCGTTTTTGATTGAGGAGCTTGTGAACTATAGAGACAAAATCAAAACTGTAGTATCAAGCTCAGAAGACTCAACTCGCAAACTTAAAGCACTAGGCTTTGATGTAGTAGATCTTAATTATGCTGGTGAGATTGATTTGTATATTGATGGTGCTGATGAGTGCAATAATCATAAAGAGCTTATCAAAGGTGGTGGTGCTGCTCTGACACGTGAGAAAATTTGTGTTGCTGCTGCTAAGAAGTTTATTTGTATTATTGATGAATCAAAGAAAGTGAATACTTTAGGTAATTTTCCTCTTCCTATAGAAGTTATCCCTATGGCACGAAGCTATGTGGCACGTCAAATAGTAAAGCTAGGCGGTCAACCAGTATATAGAGAACAGACAATTACAGATAATGGTAATGTTATTCTAGATGTATATAATCTAAAAATTGATAACCCTATAAAAATGGAAACTGAACTGAACCAAATCACAGGTGTTGTCACTAACGGCATATTCGCTTTGAAGCCTGCTGATACTGTGATTATGGCTACAAAAGATAGTAATATTGTTGTACTTTAATAAATCTGCTAAATAAGTATAATTATTGAAATATTAAAAAATAATTATCACCAGATATTGACTCTTTGCTCTGGATCTAAGTACATTCCATCTCCAAATTTTATATTATATGTTTCATAGAATCCGTCTTGATTTTTTAGTGGAGCTTGCCCTCGTATTTGAATTGGTGCATGTGGATCAGATTTTAAGAGTTCTAAAAGTCTACCCTCTCTAAATTTACCTCGCCATATTTGTGACCAGCCCATATAAAATCTTTGAGCTCCAGTATAATTATCAATAACAGGAGCTTGTTGGCCATTTAAAGATAGTTTATAAGCATCGTAAGCTACAGCCAAACCTGCATTATCCGCAATATTCTCACCCAAAGTTAACTCTCCGTTAACATGAATACCCTTAATTGGCTCATATACACTATATTGCTCAACCAATTTTTGTGTTATTGCTTTGAATTTCATGCGATCTTCTTTAGTCATCCACTCTTTCAAATTACCCTCATAATCAAATTTACTTCCCTGATCATCAAAAGCATGACTTATTTCATGACCAATTACAGCACCAATACCTCCATAATTAGCCGCCATATCTGCATCAGCATCAAAAAATGGAGGCTGAAGAATAGCTGCTGGAAAAACAATCTCATTCATTTCAGGATTATAATAAGCATTAACCATTTGAGGAGGCATATACCATTTTGACTTATCAACAGGTTTACCAAGTGTATCTAGATCTTGATTGTAGTTAAATTCCTTTATATGTACGACGTTACCTATTAAATCATCAGAATTAATATTAAGAGCAGTATAATCTTTCCACTTATCAGGAAAACCTATTTTAATATGCATGTTATCAAGCTTAGCTTTAGCATGTTTCTTAGACTCTGGACCCATCCATTTAAGTGTATCAATCCTATCATCAAAGACTTTTATAATATATCTAACAAGTGTTAGGACTTTTTCTTTTTTATCTTGCGGGAAAAACTTTTGCACATAAAGTTTGCCAAATGCTTCACCTATTGAATCATTAATAAGCATTATAGCCTTTTCAGACCTAGGCTTATCTTTTTCTAAACCAGTAAGATTTTTACCATAGAAATTAAAGTTTAAATTATAAAAATTTTCACTTAATAAAGGAGCAAAAGCATTTACTAACCTATATTTAAGATATATTTTCCATGTATCTAAAGGAATGTCATTGAGTAAATTTCCTAGTCCTATTATATATCTTGGCTGCTTAATAATGATAAACTTCTCTGTTTCTGGAATCTCTGCTGATTTTAAATAGCTATTCCATTCAATATAAGGATAAAGGTCATTAAGATTCGAAACTTTAAATTTATTATATATCTTATCAAGATCTCTATTTTCAACTTCACTAAACTGGATTTCCGCAAGAAGAGTTTCTAGACTTAATATTTTTTGTGCGGCTTCTTCTGGATTCTTAATGTTAACTTGTTGTAACAACTTTATTATATATTCCAAATAGTCATTACGAATTTTTACAAACTTTTCGTTTTCATCTAAACAATAATCTCTATTGGGTAAGCCAAGAGAACCTTGGCTAATACTAACAATCATTTGAGATGAGTTTTTCGCATCTATATTGATTGATAATTTCAGAGGAATTTCTGAACCAATCTTATTCAGTTTAGCAAAATAATCAACTAACTGCTTATTATCCTCGATACTATTTATACTCTCAAGATAATTTGCTAGTGGTTTTAAGCCTAGTTTGTTAATTGTAACTAGGTTCATATAACTTTGATAAAGACCATAGACTCTTTGCTTATCAGTTTGGGCTTCTATCTCTTGAGAATTTAACTCATCAATAACCTCATGCTGTTGAAATAAAACATTTTTACGCAGCTCCATAAAAGATCCCCATGAGTTTTCATCAGCAGGAATACTAACATTATCTAACCATTTGCCATTTACATATCTATAAAAATCATCTTTCTCATTAATACTTGCATCGATATATTGTGTATCAATCCCAATCTTATTTGAAGAATACTTTTTTTCTTCAACAAAAGATTCAACAATTATAGGGCTACTTAGCCCAATGAACACAGCTAAAATCAAACAAGATCTTGAATCAAGGTATTTCTTTATCATAATTAATCTATAATTTATATTTAATGATAAATCATAATATTAATCACAATCTCTGAACCTTACAATAATGTTATGGCAATTTATACTTTTTATATTTTCCTATTGGTATATTTATTTGCAACATACAATGCTAACAAAGTTAATAATCCTAAGATACTCAAAGCTACAACAAACTTAGTATCAATAAAGTTTTCTTTATTTCCTTGAATCACAGCTTCTTTAAAATGTACTCCAAACCAAACATAAATAAATGTCACAGGGATGATACCAATTAGAGTAGTAAAAAAGAAAATACTATTTTTAACCTTTAAAATACCTGCCAATATATTTGGTACAAAAAAAGGTATAGGTAATAGCCTTGCAACAAAAAGAATAGTTATAGGATGATTCTCTACTAAAGATTTAAATTTGGAGACAATTTTATATTTTGGATTACTAGATGTTTTACCCCAATTATATTTTATAAATAAAAAAGCAAACATTGCCCCTACAGTAGCTGAGACTAAACAAACTACAAAACCCAAAGCTAGTCCAAATAAAAGACCAGCTAGTAACTTCAAAAATGGTTTTATAGGCACAGAAAAAAATACTGTCAAAATATAAATACAAGCATAACCCAAACAAGCTAATACCATATGCCTGTCAACATAAGCACTTGCCTTGATGTAAGTAAGGTTAAGCTTATTTAAGTCAAAATATTTATAACCATTAAATATTAAAAATAACAACACTCCAAAACTTAAAAAGAATATCAAAAAGAGTCTTTTAATAAGTAAAGAGTTTAGATGTTTCACTTAGATTTTTTTAAAAAAGAAGAAATTTATTTAGACAGATTAAGCTAAAGCAGCTTTTGCTTTTTCTACAATAGCTGCGAAAGCATCTTTGTTGTATACAGCTAATTCCGCTAGTGCTTTCCTATCTAGTTCAACACCTGCTTTGTTTAAGCCATTGATTAGTTGGCTGTAACTGATATCATGTTGTCTAGCAGCAGCATTAATACGAACAATCCATAAAGACCTGAATGTTCTTTTCTTAACTTTACGGTCTCTATAAGCATATTGACCTGCTTTAATCACAGCTTGCTTAGCTACTCTATATACTCTTGAACGAGCACCATAGTAGCCTTTAGCTTGATTTAAAACTTTCTTATGACGTGCGCGTGCTGTTACGCCTCTTTTTACTCTTGACATAATTAATCTCCACTTTAAAAATTGATAAACAAACTTACGCGTAAGGCATTTGTTGAACTAAGCTAGCAGTATCAACTTTAGCTACTTGGTTCATACCTCTTAAATGACGCTTTCTCTTAGTTGTCATTTTAGTGTTGATATGCGCACGGTTTGCACAACGGTGTTTGAATCCACCCTTACCAGTTTTTTTAAAGCGCTTAGCAGCACCACTTTTAGTTTTTAACTTTGGCATATTTAATACTCCGCATTTTATATTAATTGTTATATTTATTTACTACTTTTTCTTTGGTCCTAAAACCATGATCATTTGGCGACCTTCCAGTTTAGGTTGGTGTTCCACCACACCGTATTCAGCAGCATCATTTGCCATACGCTGAAGCATTTCCATGCCCAACTCTTTATGTGACATTTCTCTACCTCTGAATCTCAATGTGACTTTTACTTTATCGCCCTTTTCAAGGAATTTTATCAGGTTGCGTAGTTTTACCTGATAATCCCCAACATCAGTCACAGGTCTGAGCTTTACCTCTTTCACCTGCGTCTGTTTTTGGTTCTTTTTAGCTTGTGCTTTTTTCTTGCCTTGTTCAAACAAGTACTTACCGTAGTCCATCAAACGACAGACTGGCGGATTAGCATTTGCTACCATTTCAACCAAGTCAACATCAGCCTCTTCAGCTAACGCTAAAGCCTCATTGATAGATACAACACCTATTTGTTGACCATCAACACCAACTAGACGCACCTCTTTTGCTTTAATTTGCTCATTTATAGGTGCTTTTTTATCCGTTTTAATAATCTTTTTCCTCCGCAGAAATTATTATTTTTTAGCTTGTATTTGCTTATCTAAAAAAGCACAAAAATCATCTACAGACATCTGTCCTAGATCTTCACCACTATGCTTTCTTATTGTGATAATCTTTTGCTCTTGCTCGTTTTTACCAAGGATAACAAGGTATGGTACACGCAAAAGAGTATGCTCACGTATTTTAAACCCTATTTTCTCATTTCTCAAGTCTAATTTAGTGCGAATACCATTTTTTTCAAGCATTGTAAATACTTCTTTACAGTAGTCATCCTGGTTATTACTAATTCCCATCACAGCAACTTGGAATGGTGCTAACCACAATGGTAAATTTCCAGCATAGTGTTCAATAAGCATACCAATAAATCTCTCTAAAGAGCCAACAATTGCTCTATGAAGCATAACCGGTACCTGCTTGTCACCATTCTTATCGATATATGTAGCGCCTAGTCTTTGTGGCATTGAAAAATCCAACTGTATAGTACCACACTGCCAGCTTCTACCAATTGCATCCTTGAGATGAAACTCAATCTTAGGACCATAAAATGCACCTTCACCTGGAAGTAGTTCATAGCTAACATTATTTGCATCAAGAGCATTTTTGAGCATCTGTTCAGATTTATCCCAAGTTTCATCATCTCCGATTCTATTTTCAGGTCTAAGTGCGACCTTGACCGCAAAATCATTAAAACCAAAATCTTTGTATACTTCAAAACACTGCTGCACCATTAAAATTACTTCTTCTTCAACCTGCTCAGGTGTGCAGAAAATATGTCCATCATCTTGAGTAAAACTACGTACTCTTAATAACCCGTGTAGCGATCCAGATGGTTCATTTCTATGTACTATACCGAACTCAGCCATCCTTATAGGTAGATCTCTATAACTATGTAGCTTTGTGTTATAAACCTGTACACAAGTTGGACAGTTCATTGGTCTGATAGCAAAATCCCTATTCTCAGATTTTGTTGCAAACATATTCTCAGCATATTTTGAAGCATGACCTGACTTCTCCCATAGACTAAAATCAGCAATAAGCGGGGTTCTAATCTCACTACAACCATATTTATTATTAGAAGCTCGCATGTAATCTTCTACTTGACGCCAGATCCTTACGCCATTGTCATGCCAAAATGCTATGCCTGGCGAATCTTCTTGGAAATGAAATAAATCAAGAACTTTACCAATTTTTCTGTGATCACGCTTTTCAGCCTCTTCAAGCATATTCAAATATTGATCTAAATCTTCTTTAGTTGCCCAACAAGTACCATATATTCTTGTAAGCATTTCATTATTAGAGTTACCGCGCCAGTAAGCACCTGCTAGCTTTGTCAATTTAAATGCTTTTAATACCGATGTATTTGGAATATGAGGACCTCTACACAAGTCACTAAAATTATCCTGGGTATATATTTTCACTTGCTCATCAGCAATACTATCGATAATCTCAACCTTATAATTCTCGCCTTGAGCTTTAAAAAACTCAATAGCTTCAGCTTTAGGAACCACTTTATAACTAACAGGTATAGACTTTTTTGCTAGCTCTTTCATCTTCTTTTCAATAGCTGCTAAATCTGCCTCACCTATAGCCTCTTTGAAAGAAAAATCATAATAAAAGCCATTATCAACTACCGGACCTATAGTTACTTCAGTATTTGGATATAATTCTTTGACAGCATGAGCTAAAAGATGTGCACAAGAATGTCTTAGAATTTCTAGGCCTTCTGGATCTTTTAACGTTATCAATCTTAATTCACAATCACTATTAATTGTATCTTTTGCATCTTTGAGCTGACCATCAATATACACAGCTACTGTAACCTTAGCTAAACTCGGAGATATTGACTTAGCAATATCCAAAGAGTTTACACCGCTTTCGAACTCTCTTATCGAACCATCTGGAAATTTAATATTTATCATTTGTAGTATACTTAATTTTATTATATTGTTAATGGAATATATATGCAGGCTATATTATATTGTATGGTTATAATTATGTAAATTATTTATCAGAAATGTTAAAGTATTTCATATAAAACAAACCATATAATAATCCATATATAAATATTATAAGGATTGTGAAATTAATAAGCTTAATATATAAAAATATATAAATTTAAGATATTGTCAATTTTTTTTCTCTAAAAATAAAAACATTAACCATATATTAATGATAAATATAAGAATTTTGATAATTATTCTTATAATCACCTTAAAATCAAAATATTAACAGAATTTTTGAGCATATAACAACTCTATTTTTAACATTTTAAATTCTTAAATATAACTGATAGGATTAAACCTACAGATAGTTTAATTACTAACTGTGTATTTTAAATAATATAGATAAGGAGTCTTATCATGAAACTAAATAAAATTACAATATTAACTGGTTTAGCTTTACTAGTTAGCTCAGAAGCATATTCACATGGTTATGTTGAAAGTCCTGCTTCTCGTGCATTATTATGTAAAGAAGGCAAAAATAAAGACTGTGGTGAAAGAGCTCAATATGAGCCGCAATCAATAGAACAAGCAGATGAGTTATTTAATTTAGGAGCTCTAGATAATAATATCGGAAGTGCTGATGTAGCAGGCTTTGAACCACTTGATGAACAAGAACAAAGTCGTTGGGCAAAAACTGTTGTTCAACCTGGACAACCATTAAAGATTAAATGGCAATTCACAGCAAATCATAAATCTAAGCATTTCAAATTTTATATTACTAAACCCAACTGGGACCCTAATAAACTACTTACTCGAGAAAGCTTTGAAGAAAAGCCACTAAATTGTTATGATCCTCAGCCAACTTGGGTAGCTCCTAACCAACCGCCTAAAGATGGTTTAACATTTACATGCACAATGCCAAATAGATCAGGTTATCAAATCATCATGGCAGAATGGGATGTTGATGATACTAGAATGAGTTTCTACAATTTACTTGACTTAGACTTTACAACTAGTAAACCAGCAGGCACTGTAATCCTACCTGATGGCTCAAGCAGTAATAATAATGGTTCGCAACCATCTGCAACATCAACATATGACCCTAACAAATCATATCCAACACCTGGAACAGAAGTAGTTTTTGATGGCAAAGTTTATCAAAACAAATGGTATGCTAATCCAGGTCAACAGCCAGGAGCTGAGCAATGGGGACCTTGGGCATTTGTTAGAGACCATCAACATCAAAACAATCCTTCTGATAAATTCCCTCTTGAGGCAACGAAATTTACAATAAACCCACTAAACATTAAAGAAGGTGATAAGATCACACTACAAGTATTCAAAGATGGAACTATGATAGATTATCCATTACTTACAGTTCCTAAAGCAATAAGTACAAATGATTTGTTCTTAGAGCTTACTGAAAAAATTAATAAAATTAGTACTGAACAGCTTAATAACCAGATTATTGCTGGTGTTAAAGATAGTAATAATGCTGTTATTCCTAATGGCAATGCTGTATATATTTACCAAACAGCAGATAAACCATATGATCAGATTAGTTTTTACTATCATCAAGCTAACCAAAACTTAAAAAATGAGCTTCATTTGATGGATTTCAAAGACCAATACAATATTAGCTCAGATAGCAAGCTTTATATTAACGCAAAAATAATGTCTCATAGCTCTGCAACTGCTAATGTAACAGTAGTTCTACAAGATCAAAATGGTAATCAAGTTTATAGAAAAACAGACATTCAGATCTCTCCTATGGATACATATGATCTAGCTTTAGCGATTGATAATATCAAAGCCGGAGACTATAAAATTATTATCTCAAGTGAACTTGCTGGAGCGGAAGCTTGGCAGAAGGATATGAACATCAAAGTCGTAAGTTCAGAGACAAGTGATGATAATAATAATCCTACACCAGCAAACCAAGATATTAATGTTAACATAGAGTCAAACACACCTTACTATCAAGTTAATCCAAATGATTCTGTAACCGCTAGAGCATGGGCTAGTAGTCTTGGCGATATTAACTTAGCAAACAATCAAGTAACGATTATTGCTTGGAATAAAACTCTTCAAGCTAGTGGTAATGATAGTTCTGCTTATGTAAAATGCCCACTTCCTAAAAATAATCAAACGAGTATAACATATTTGGTTAGCGGCGATTTAAATAGTGTCAATTGTACTATCAAATAATTATTTTGATAAAACATAAGCTGAAATTATATTCAGCTTATGCTCCAACTCTATATCTCGATGAAATAGTATTAAAAGAGACTTAGCTAGTTATTCAAACTATCAAAATCATCATTATATAATACATGCATAGCAGCCAAAGCATTATTAGTATTATAAAGTCCTTGGTAGCCATTCATTTTAGCAATACATTTATTATCGTATTCTTTATTACATTTTTCTAAGTAATACTTACAAAAATCTACAGATATCTTGGTATGAGTTTCATACTCTATACCTTTTTTTGGGTTATATATCTTACAATAATTAAGATATTGCTCTGTAGCAAAACTAGATGATGATAAAAAAATTAAGCTATAAGCTAATAAGACTCTAGCTAACATAGCTTTGGTAGTCTTGAGGATTTATTAAGCTATTAAGCTCATCTAGATTAGCTATTTCAATTTCAAATATCCAACCTTTGTCATAACAAGACTCGTTTATAAGTTTTGGATTATCCAATAATTGTTGATTTACTTTTGCAACTTTCCCAGATAACGGCGTATAAATATCAGACGCTGTCTTTACAGATTCTATAACACAAATCTCGTCATCTTTGGCATACTCTTGGTCAGGTTTAGGTAAATCGACATAGACAATTTCACCAAATTCATCTTGAGAGTAATCATCTATACCAACTCTTGCAATGTTACCCTTAATCTCAACCCATAAGTTAGAATCTGTATATAAGTAATTTTGATTTATTTCAGCCATAATTCCTCTTGGATTAAAACTCTATTTTTATTTTATCTAATAGATGATAATAACATAAAAATCCTTTAAAATTAATTTGTAAAATAAAAGTTGATGATGTAAACAATGAGTCTAGAAAACAAAAACATAATTATAACAGCTGGCGGAACAGGTGGTCATATATATCCCGCACTAGCTGTAGCTGAGTTACTCAGGCAAAATCAGGCTAATGTAACTTGGATTGGTACTCCTAACAGTATGGAAGCTATAATAGTTCCTAGTTATTTTAATATCCAATATATTAAATCATCAGGTGTTAGGAGAAAAGGAATTATAAAAAAAATTACCTTTCCACTAAAGCTTGTTTACAATACCATAAAATCGCGTAGTCTGTTAAAAAAGCTTAATGCAGATTTAGTGATTGGTTTTGGTGGTTATGTTTCTGGACCAATATGTTTAGCAGCTACTCAAATAAATATCCCAGTAATCATCCATGAGCAAAACGCTAAAATAGGTCTAACAAATCGTATATTAGCTAAATTTGCAACAACGATATGTCTAGGTTTTGAGATTGAAAATCTCCTCAAACAATTTAGTGCTAAACAGTTAGCAAAAATAAAAATTGTCGGCAATCCAGTTCGTAAAGATATTGTTGCACTTAATGATAAAACAAAAATTCACACTGACTCATCAACATTAAAGATATTAGTTTTAGGTGGTAGCCAAGGTGCTAAAGCAATAAATGAAATCATTCCTAAATTAATACAAAAAGCCAACGAGCAAGGCATCAATATAAAAGTCTGGCATCAAACTGGTAAACTATCATTCCAAACGACTAAAGATGCTTATAAAGATATACCTCAAGATCATATCAAAAATATTACTGCTTTTATTGACGACATGGTCGCAGCATACAGTTGGGCTGATTTGGTAATTTGTCGAGCTGGTGCGCTAACAGTATCAGAATCTGCTATTGCTGGGCTACCAGCTATATTTATCCCATTACCATCAGCGGTTGATGATCATCAATTTTATAATGCTCAAAATATAGTTAATAATAATGCTGGCTTTTGTTTAAGACAACACCAGATGACTTTAGAAAATTTACTCGCTATAATAAAACCTCTTAATCAAGATAGATCTAAACTTGAGCAAATGTCAAAAATGGCAAAAAAAACATTGATAAAAAACTCAAGTGAACAAATATTAGATTGTGTAAAAGAAATTTTAAATAAAAGATAAGGATTTGAAATGAACTTTGATATGTCAAAGCTAATGCAGCAAGCACAAAGAATGCAAGAACAAATGAAAAAAGCTCAGCAAGAGCGTGAAAATATGGAAGTACTTGGTGAATCTGGTGCAGGTCTTGTTACGGTAACAATGACTGGTAAATATGATGTTAAATCTGTAAGTATCGATAGTTCGCTTATGACTGAAGATAAAGAGATACTAGAAGATTTGATAGCAGCTGCTGTTAATAGTGCTGTAAAAAAAGTAGAAGAAAATTCGACAGCATCTACAGATATCCATAAAATGGCAAAAGACGCAGGTATCGACTTACCTAGCGGTATTAACTTTCCTTTTAAATAATGACAAGTAAAATTTTTTCTCCTAAAATTACTGCTGTAATAGAATCTTTGCGTAAGCTACCAACTATTGGTAAAAAATCATCACAAAGGCTTGCTCTATATCTACTAGACAAATCACCTGAAACAGGAATAGCTATTGCCAACTCGCTTTTGGATGCCACAGCAAATATCAAAAAATGTACATATTGCCAAGCACTTACTGAAGACGATGTTTGCAATATCTGTAGTAACACTAATCGAGATGATACTAAACTATGTATAATAGAAAGTATGCTTGATATGATTGCTATTGAAGAGGCTGGCATCTATAGAGGTAAATATTTTGTATTAAATGGAAGAATTTCTCCACTAGATGGTATAGGTCCGAGTGAATTAAAACTAGACATTTTAGAACAAATTATCGCCAAAAGAGAAATTGATGAGGTAATTCTTGCAATTAGCCCAACTGTAGAAGGTGAAACGACAGCTCATTTTATTTCACAAATGATTGCTAAAGATATAAAAATCTCACGAATAGGTTTTGGCGTGCCATTTGGTGGTGAACTAGAATACTTAGATCAACAAACTTTACTACATGCCTTTAATGCAAGGACTAATATTTAAGGATCATTTATCTATTAAGTATTCTTTCGATATTTAAACAAACATCTAATTTTCTCACTAAACGAATTAGTAAATATAGTTCTCTTCTATTTCTAACTACAACTACACAAGCAAGTTTAGCTTGTTTATTATCTATAGACATCATATCAAAACTTCTAATATCAACACCTTCTCGTGCCAAAGTTGCTGTGATTTTAGCTATCGAACCTGGAATATTTTTGAGTGTAACTGCAAGTCTAGCTTTAAAGCTAGGATCATCATCACTATTTGTAAACCAATCTGCCTGTATCTCTTTAGTTTGATTATCCTTAATTTTCATATATAGCTCATTACAGCTTTTTCGATGAACCTCAACTTTGCCATGCTCGTTAACAATACCAACTATCTCATCATTTGGCAGAGGTAAGCAACAATCAGCAATACGTGGATCATCCCCATATCTAATTTGTAATTTTGATAACGATGATTTTTTATAAGCATTACGCATATCCTCAAAATGCTTAACAACAAAATCAATAAAGTTATTTGGATCAATAAGTCCTAATCCAGTATCTAAATAGAAGCGATTTATTGTATCTATCCCTTCATAATTAAATAATGCTCCATCAATGATTTCACTTGGAACATCTCTTAATTCAACACCTAAAAGTCTAAGCTCTCCTTCAACTATATCCTTACCACGAATATAATCAATATTACGATATTGCTGTTTCAAAAAGTCCTTGATAGCTGATTTAGCTCTATTAGTCTCAACAAATTTCAACCATGCTGGATTAGGATCGGCAATTGCTGATGTTATAATTTCAACATTATCACCTTGCTTTAACCTATAATTAAGTGGCACAGCTTTACGGTTTACTTTAGCTGAGATACACTTATTGCCAATATCAGTATGTATATAGTAAGCAAAATCTATACAAGTTGAATTCATAGGTAACTCGACAATCTCTCCTTGAGGAGTAAATACAAATACATCATTATTAAAAATATCTGTTTTGACATTCTCTAAAAACTCTACTGAGCTTGCAGTATATACATTAATATCAGAAATCTTCTTAAGCCATCTTTGTAGTGCTTTGTCAGTTTTCTCACCAATTTTATAACTCCAATGCGCTGCAATACCATATTCAGCTTGACGATCCATTTGTTCTGTTTTTATTTGAATCTCTAAAGGGATATTATATGGTCCTAAGACAACTGTATGCAATGACCGATAACCATTTGCTTTTGGAGTGGCAATATAATCTTTAAACTTTTGTGGTATCGGTTTATATAATTCATGAACTCTACCTAGGACAACATAACAATCTATTCTATTAGGAACAATAATTTTATAGGCGTACATGTCCATTATTTCATCAAAAGATACACCTTTTTTGCGCATCTTATTGTATATACTATACAAAGTTTTCTTGCGTGCTTTGATATCTTCTAATGAGACTAAATCATTAAGCTTTTCTGCTAACGCCTCTTTTACCTCATAAAAAACTTTTTCTTTATTTTTTTCAACTTTTTTTACTTTTTCTTCTAAAATATGGTAGCGATAAGGATACATACCCTCAAACGCAAGAGTCTCCAACTGTTCTTTAAGAGTATTGATACCTAGCCGATGAGCAAGTGGTGCAAACACATCTAAAGTTTCTTTAGAAATTCGACGCTTTTTCTCAGGTTTTAGTGGTGCTAATGTACGCATATTATGAAGTCTATCAGCTAGCTTAATAAATATTACACGAACATCTTTTGTCACAGATAGTAACATTTTGCGAAAGTTTTCTGCTTGTTGTTCCGCTCGGTTTTTATGCCTAATTTGAGTAAGTTTAGTTACTCCCTCGACAAGCTGAGCAACTTTTTCACCAAAAATATTACTAATATCGTCAGCTGTATACTCAGTATCCTCTACAACATCATGCAATAAGGCTGCAATTATTGTATCAACATCCATCCTAAGCTCGGCAAGTATACATGCTACAGCAACAGGATGGGTAAAATAAGGCTCCCCTGAGCTTCTAACTTGAGTTTCGTGAGCATCAGCACCAAATATAAATGCTTGGGCTATCTTTAACCTTTCTCGATGAGGAAGGTATTTAGAAATTAATTGATTAAGGTCATAGAAACAAAACATATTTAGCAAAATATTTTATAACACTTAACTAAATGATAAATTGAATCATAAATCAAAGCAATTTATAACTACTTTGTTTTGAAAGAAATTAGATATTTTCGTGAAATAATTGCCATAAATACTACCAAACCAATATCAATGACAAGTAAGATAGCCGCCAATATAGTATTGTATTTTTTTTGTGCAAACACAGCACCATGACCTGGTGGTGTGACAGTACTAGGATTATAAACCATTCCATATTTTTTAATTATACTTGAGTTTATATCTCTAACATTAATAACTGGCACCCCTTCTTTTAAGAAATCAACAGCAACAGAATTAACTGTTTTATATTCTGGAGGTAAACTCTTAGTCACACCAGTAGGAAAGCTAGGTAACTTTATAATACTTTCATCATCGCTACTACTAGTAGTAGATTTTTTAGATTTTTTGTTCTCGTTGATACTGTCTATATCTGATGATTTAATTTGTGGTTGTTTTAGTCCTATCGATGCCATGTTACCACCAACATTTATATAGGCTTTAATTTTGTTATCAGTACCTGCGGCCTCTTTATACATTTTCATACGTGTAGCGATAGAAGTATTTGTTGCATGTGTATATGGAATATTGATGACTTTATAGCCATTCCTCTTTATTGCATCATTAAGTTTTAATATGGCTCCTGGAGTCATTCCATAACCATTATCATGAGAACCACCTAAAGTAATACCTAAAATATCGTAATCAAATAGACCTTTTTCGACAAGGTTATGATATATGTCAGGCCAAGTAAATCCTGGTCTATTTGCACCAAATTGCGATGCCCCAGCAGAGAATATGATTAATGGCTTAAGCTTCAAAGTCTTAATAGCTGCCAACATCGCTATATCTAAAGCCGGATATGATCCTGTTGCTTGCACAGCAACCGTATCGCCTTCCTTAAGATCAAGCTCGCTTAACCATTCAACAAATATTGCAGCCATATTTGGATTAACCGAAGATCTCTTTGCATAAAGATCGCCAGAATCTGTAGTTATCTCAGTCATTGACAGTCCAATCAAGCCAGTACAAGAGACATCTCCCATTGTCTTACAAAGATAACCTTTTGACATAAAAAAGCGTTGTGTAAATTCAAATGCATCATCAGTTAATTCAGCAGCTTGAAGCTTTTGGGTATAACCCTTTGTTTCAACAACTAGATTCTTCTCAACTATATACAAAGATATAATCATAAATGCGCTTAAAAAAACTATTATATAGCGCGATATAAATTTACGGTGCCAGTACATCGTTTTCATATTATATTCCTACTATCTCAGGTCCAATTAAAACTATTAGTAACAAACGTATAATGATAGAAGCTATTAATAAAGAACCTATTGTTTCTATAAGTCCTTGCCTATCTATAGATAAAGTTATAAGTCCAGGGATAATATAACCAATTACCTGAACTTGGTTTGAGTAAAAACTCGTAGTCAAATATTGCGAAAAAAGCATATTACACACTGTTCCTAGTATAAATGATAAAAGTACTGTAATAGCTATTCTTCGTCTACCGTAAATAATCATAAATTTAGACATAAATCTGACTATGCCAAATATAATTATAGAGATGATAATAGTTACTATAACTCTATCAGGAGCCCCCATCTCTAAAGCAAAATATCCTGGTACAACCATACCACCTGTAGATAATCCTAATAGCGACACAAAAACTAGACCGACTACAAGACCAATTCCTATCGAGAGCGTTAACGGATCCATATTTTCTCCTGTTTAATCTTAAAACTATAAATTATGCTTCTTTTTATGACTAGTATCACAAAAATCAACTAATTCCATACCGATATCTTTAATATTACCAACACCAACAAGTATATAAGAATCTGCTGGATTTGAATCAAATGTTTTTTCAAGTATTTGTATAGGTGTCATCTCTTCACAAATTATAACTTTAGTCATCGGCTTATTTAGTGATTTCGCATATTTTTTATAGAATGAAGTAAAAACTTCTGTACCAGTACCTATCAAAACAATTAAATCTTGTTTTTGCCAACCTAAAGCTGCTTCTGCCATTTGCTTTGAACGATCTTCTCTATCATCTCTACAGTTGACGACTAATACTTTCTTATCACAGCCTGAATACTTATCACAAAGCTTATCCCAAAGCATTTTTGTTGATACAGGATCATTAGCAGCAAAGGCATTAGCAAAATTTACTTCAGCACCTTTAACATTAAAATTATACTCCGTCATCGCGCCTGGATCTGGAGTTGCTTCCCACATCCCCTTAAGAGCGATTTCTCTAGGTATGCCTAAATCATCTGTTACTTTTAATGCTAGAGCAACATTTATCTTAAATTCTGAGTAAACAAATTTATTTATTTCTTCATCAGATATTTTCTCAGCATCTTGTAATGTGGCTGCTATTAGCTGTGAACCTCGGTCTTTACAAGCATATTCAAAAAAATCTAAGTGGATATCTTCTGCAGTAAAATATTTAGCTCCAACAGGAACAGTAGCAGCTAATGCCTTTGCAACATCTCTTTCTGTAGGGCCCATAACATCTAAGTGATCAGGACGAGCATTTGTCAAAACTCCATGTGTCGCTTTAATAAGCTTTAATTCACACAGCGATTGCAAGAGTGGCTGCAATGCCATACATTCAATAACTATAGCATCAGCTTTTGCTCTTCTTGCTTTAAACATAATTTTAACTTGCTCAGCAATATTACTAAAACCTATCCTAAACACAGGAGTTTCTGAGCCATCAACATCTATATATCTTGCTAAAGTTCCTGTAGTTTTAGCTACAGTTCTATATCCTCCAGCTCTAACACCAGCTGCAATAAGTCTAGCAACACTTGACTTACCGCGAGTACCATTGACATGAATCCTAATCGGGATACTTTTAATACTATTATTATGCACTATATTTTCTAGTATCAGATATACGCATAAAATAACAAATACGACGACAATTAACCAAAAATCCAATGTAGTCACCTTTTATGTAATAAATTACAATTTAGATTATATCATTGAGTATATAATATACAAAGGCATTAAAATTTAATTTAATCCAATCAAATATCAGTAAATCTTGTCTCAGGCATATAATAAAGTACAGGTATCATAATAATAGATGCTACTATCAAAAGCCATGCTGGTGTTAGCATACTACCTGATGTAACCACTAATGAAGTAGCTATAAATGGTATAGTTCCACCAAAAAATGAGTTTCCTATATTATAACTTAGTCCATTACCACTATAACGATATTTAGTATCAAATAGCTCAGGAGCTGCTGCTCCGTAAGCTCCCCATATGGCCATTAATGGAACACTTAAGATAATCATAGCCAAAACTAAGTAAAAGACTCCCATATCCATTAAGATAAAGCTAGGATATGCAAATATCAAATATATCCAAATCGAGAACTTTATCAAAGGCTTCCTGCCTAAATAGTCACTCAATAAACCCCATAGTGGCGCTGAAAAAGAAAAAATTAAACTAAATATTGTAACAACTGCCAAAGAGAAAAACTCTGAGTAATGTAATTCAACAAAATGATTACTCAAGTAAGAAAGTACCAAATAATACATGATATTAGCATAAGCTGATAAAGCAATGGCTAGAAGTAATGGCTTAGTCTGTTTTTTAAACATCTCTCTTACTGGTTTAACAGAAATATCACCTTGTGCCTCCAACTCCTCGAAAGAATAACTTTCTGGTATAATTAAGCGCATCACTAAAGCCATTAACGCTAATACTAAACCAATAATATAACCAATTCGCCAACCCCATAAATCAAGAATCTCTCGGCTAAATAAGCCAAACAACAGCATTGCAACTAGTGAAGCTAAGAAAACACCTGTTCCAGATGACATAGTAGCAAAGCTAGCAATAAAGCCACGACGATTTGGCTTAGTTGATTCAATCATAAAAACCATCACTCCACCATAGGAGCCACCAATAGAGAATCCCTGTAGTAATCTCATTATAACTAATATAATTGGTGCCAAAACTCCAATATTACTGTAAGTTGGTAATATAGCTATCACCAGCATTGGTAGTATCATCATAATAATAGATATCACTAAAGCTTTTTTACGACCAAAGCGATCTCCAAAGCTACCCATCACTACACTACCTATAGGGCCCATGAAAAATCCTGCAGCAAAAACTCCAAAAGTCATAAGAATTGCAGTATATTTGCTAAAATCAGGGAAAAATATACTTGCTATTACAGGGGTTAAATATGCAAAAAGCATAAAATCATACCACTCAACAATAGTACTTGCTGAGGCGAAAAAAACATGTCTCTTAGAAAAGCGTTTCATTTAATTAAAAAATTGATTATTCTAAAGACTATACTTTATATATAAACAAACAACTTTGCAAATGATTGCTTATTAATTAAATCAGATAATCAATTTCACTTATTAGGCAAAAGCCAAACTAATTAAAAATTGATTTATATAGAACCAAAGATTAAAATTTATATGTGGTGCGGACGGGGAGACTCGAACTCCCACGGTTGCCCGCTGGAACCTAAATCCAGTGCGTCTACCAATTTCGCCACGTCCGCAATAACTGGGGTGATTGATGGGACTTGAACCCACGACAACCGGAATCACAATCCGGGGCTCTACCAACTGAGCTACAACCACCATTACAAATTGCATATCACATTGTAATGGCACGTCTGGCAGGATTCGAACCTGCTACCCTCGGCTTAGAAGGCCGATGCTCTATCCAGATGAGCTACAGACGCATCAAAAATGGTCGGAGCAGAGGGATTTGAACCCCCGACCCTCTGGTCCCAAACCAGATGCGCTACCAAACTGCGCTATGCTCCGACAATCTCAAATTTTAATGGTGGCCAGAGGCAGAATCGAACTGCCGACACAAGGATTTTCAGTCCTCTGCTCTACCGACTGAGCTATCTGGCCAATGATAGGTATTATACATATACAGACATATTCAAGTCAATACTTTTATTAAGTATTTTATAACATTTTTTCTTGGTAAAAAGTTTTTATCTGCTCACCATCAGCATAAGCATATAATGTTTGAGCTATAGAAGTTGATCCTGAACATATATTTCCATGCTTATCGATAGCTATAAGCCCAACGTAATCACCTAAACTATCACTTTCTGCTATAGATTTATCTACAGCTATTTGTAAGGACATTCCATCTTTGACTCGAGTTGCAATCTTTGCCGCGACTGCTTGATTAACTATATGCTCACCTATTCCTGTACACGATATTCCCATAGACTCATTAGCAAAATTACCTGCGACTGTCGGACTATCTCCTACTCTTCCAGGATACTCAAATCCAGCTCCACCTGTTGAGGTTACTGCACAAATTTTTCCTTTTGAATCTAAAGCTACTACACCTATTGTTCCTGTATAGCCTTTTTTAAGCTGTAGATATTCTTGATATCTTTTTTCTGTCATTGGATTATAATTCGGTAAACCCATCACATCATGAGCGAATGTTGTAGCTTGATTGCCTGCAAGGATACTATGATGTTGTTGCATTAATCTATTTGCAACTTCTATTGGATTTTTGATATTTTGAATATTGATAACACCAGCAAACTTTTGTTTTTGACTATCGATGATAGATGCAGACATTCGGATTTGTCCATCTTGCTGCACGCGCGAGCCAGTACCAGCATTAAATATCTCATCATCTTCTAGAAGTTTAGCAGCAAAAATTGCTGCTTCATTAGCATCATCGACTTCCTTTAAATAGCTATATGCTTTTTCAACAATTGGTAAAAGATGCTTATGGTAATCTCCAAAAGAAGTATTTTTATCTTCTCTAGCACCACAACCACCATGAATTATAATTTTTTGCATGATATCTCCTATTTATAAACTTAGTTACATCAAATAGATTATAGCTAAATTACTATTAAACTCATATGATTAGTAATTGGGTTAAATTAAAAATATAAACAAATATTTAGGTGCGTTTCTTGAAAAATAGCGAAATAAATATAGGAAAACTTATAGATTTTGAAATATTTACAAAAACAATTAAAATATTGGAATAGAATATTAGAACTCGACTAGACAAGTATTTAGATCAAATTTTTGACCCTCTAGTAACATATGCATACGAATATCAACCAAACTAATTGGAGCATTATTACGTGCGTTATGTAGTGATGAGTGCTTAAGATGAGAGAAATCTATAATTGTTACCATACCTGAACCAACGACCTCTATAACATTTTCAGAGTTTAATAAAGCTGAAGTGTCTTCATCTATGCCTACACCAACCATATATGGATTATATGAAAGTGCTGCTAAAAGCCTACCTAGCCTATCTCTTTGAGAGAAATGCTGATCTACTAAAAGTTTATTTGTCAAACCTAAACCAGGAGCTAGATTAACCATGTTACATCTAGGCATAAGTCCTGCTTGACCACCCGCGATCATAAACCCAGATATAAATGCCGCGCCTGCTGATGTACCTGCAACATTTACACCTTTTGCATTTAATCTACGAATAAGTTGTGCTACTGGTGTGCCGCCAAGAGTAGTTGAAAGTAGGAGTTGGTTACCACCAGTCATAAAGATACCTGTACACTCAGAAAGTATATCTTGATATTCTTTATTAGTAGTAGCATCAAGACGTGTTTCTATTTTTAGGTTATTTACTTCTTTAACCCCCATTTTTGTAAAGATATCAACATAAATATCTCCAGTATCTGGAAGTTTTGATGCTGTTGGAATAACAGCAATTTTAGCTTCACTACCACCTGATAGATGGACAAATTTCTCTAGAACCGTAGGGCTTGCGAACTTATCTTCGCCACCACCAATCGGCATTATATACCCACGATGGTCTTTCTTGACTGGCTTAGAAGGCATCTTAAAAATCTCCTTTGTAATATTAAATCGAATATACTAATAGCATTTTGCTAAAATAATACTAATTAATTGAAAACATTTCTATAAAAAGGTTTATTTTTAGCATATAAATTGATAGGTACATAATATTATTTACGCTCTTGATAATTGATGATATGCTATCCCATAAATATTTATCAATTAACTTAAACTAACTTAGAAATGAAAAATCTCAAAGCTCTAACAATTGGTGGTGCGACTCTTGATACAATTATCGAATATGAAGAAATGTTTACCATGAATATGCAAAAGAAAGACACCACACAATCTTTTATGCTGCTTGAAGAAGGAGCTAAGATTGAAGTAACAGATCAAAAATCTTTTTCTGGTGGTGGTGCGACTAACGCTGCCGCTTCATTTAAAAAACAAGGTATAGATGTCAGCTTTTTTGGCAAAATTGGTAAGGACATTGCTGGTGAACAAATTACTCAAGAGCTAGAAAATCATGGTATAGATATTTCTAATATTCGCTACTCTGATAAATATGGCACTGCTACTTCATATGTAGTACCTACTCTAAGTGGTGATAGAACGATTTTTGCTTATCGTGGTGCTAACAAAGATATCCTAAAAGATGATTTACCATCACAAGCAATTATAGCGAGTGATTTTATATATATCACATCATTGAGTAAATCATCCGCCGCAAGATTGCCCGAAATAGTTAAACTAGCTGCAGATAATAATACTAAAGTTGCTATTAATCCTGGTTCTAGTCAGCTAAGTGTTGGTGAAAGTTTTATTAAAGACTCTATGTTTGGAATTGATATCCTTGTGCTAAACTTCCAAGAAGCACAAAAATTGATGTTATCGCTATTATCTTCTGATGATAAAGATATTGTCGAATCTAAAGATAGACTAGGAACTCCTCTTTATGAGGAAAAAAGTGACTTTTTAAACTCTACTTTTAGACTCAAAGATTTCTTTAGAATTTGCCTAGATCTAGGAGTAAGGATAATAGTAGTTACAGATGGCGCTAATGGAGTATATGCTGCTACTAAGGAGAGAATATATCATAGTGAGTCACTACGTATCAAAAATGTCATAAATACACTTGGTGCTGGCGATGCATTTAGCTCAACTTTCTGTGCAAATATTTATAAAGGATGTAGTATCGAAAATTCTATAAAATTTGCTTTGATCAATGCAAGTCATGTAATTCAACATTCTGATGCAAAATCAGGCTTACAAACATCAGAAAACCTTGAGAAAATAAAATCAAAAATGAATTGTGGTTTAGATAAAAAAATAACTGTGATTTCTTGGTGATTTAATAGCAAGAAACCTAGAAAAATAATATGCTACTGTAACGTGAGCTTGAATCCACAATCATAATGAGAAAGATAATCTTCTAAATCATACCCTAACTAAAAGATATTCACCCACATGGGTATGTCTTTATATTTCTTTGTCATTCTATACTTGATCTGGAATCTTTTGACCAACAATTTAGGAGATACTGAATCCAAGCTCAGGATGACAGAATGTACTACTTTATCTCTATTAGGCTATAATATGTAGAATTAATAAAATCTATTTTAAATATCATTGAGGAGTAAATTTATTTATGCTAAAAATCTTCAAACAGCCAAAGGCTTTTTATACTATTTTTATGCTAGAAATATGGGAGCGCTTTGGTTATCAAGCTTTAGTCGCTATTTTAGTTGTTTACTTACAGCGTGGCAGTATTCACCTAAATGAAAGTCATGCTATTGCAACCTATGCAGCTTTTGCTGCCTTAGTATATGCTTTTATTGTCCTAGGTGGCTATATTGGTGATGCAATCTTAGGAGCAAAAAGAACTATTGTTTTAGGACTTATTGTTTTATTAACTGGTTATGCCTTACTAACAATGGCAGACAAAGAATCAACATTATGGGGACTTTCTTTTATATGTGTTGGCACAGGATTATTTAAATCAAATCCGACAAGTCTATTATCTAAGTGTTACGACAATAGTGACTCTGGGCAAATTAGCAATGCCTTTACTCTTTTTTATATGGCGATTAACCTTGGTTCATTACTTGGTAGTCTAGCAATTCCAACAATTGCAAAAACTTATGGCTATTCAACAAGTTTTGCTGTTATCTCTATGGCTTTAATCTTTGCTATAGTAACTTTTGTAGGTTTTGGATTTACCATGAAACATATCTCTACACATGCTGGTGCAAAAAAGCTTAATTTATATTATCTATTTTGGGTAATTATCGGCGTAGCAGTGATGATATATATAGTTAAAGCACTATTAGCTTATTTATTTGTAGCTAAACTAATAGTTATTCTTAGCTTTATAGCATGTGTATTTATCTATGTATATCTAGCTTTCAAGCATAAAAAAGATGGCTACTTCTACAAGATGATGCTAGCACTAATTTTAATGTGTGAAGCTATAGTATACAAAATCTCATATATACAAATGGCATCATCAATAAACTTATTTACTATCAAAAATACCGATCACTCAATCTTAGGATTTATAATAGCTCCCGAGACATTCCAAGCATTAAATCCTTTCTGGATATTCATACTAAGCCCAGTTTTAGCGATGTATTATGTCCACTCTAATAACACAAAATTCAGCTTAAATGTATATAGTAAATTCTCTACTGGATTACTTGTAATAGGCTTATCTTTCATATTACTATATATTTCTAAATTTACAGCTAATAATGGTGTAATCTCATCATACTGGCTATGTGGTAGCTATGCACTACAAGCATTGGGCGAACTACTAATATCAGCGATTGGATTATCAATGTTTAGTAGACTTGCGCCAGCTAAAGTTAATGGTTTTATGATAGGAGTATGGTGGGTGTTCTTAGCATTTGCATCAATACTGGGCGGCTTGGTTGCGCAAATAACTGCTATTAGTAAAGAGCAAGTCTCTTCAGAAACTTTATCACTATCACTAAATACCTATACAAATCTTTTCTTAATAATTGGAATTGCTATTATAATTGTATCATTTATATCTTTTGGCCTATCACCATTTAAGAAAAAACTTATTAGTCGATAAAACAACTCTTATTAATTCAATTACTAAAATCTATTATATAGTTTTTGAATTTTTTTAATATCATGAGTTTTTATTAAACATAACTGCAAAAATATTCTCGCCTTTTCTGGAGAAAGTGTTGCTGATGATACAAGATCAAATTTGTCATCTAAATTATTATAATTATGGGTAACTTCACCAGAACCTACATAACTAGAGCGAACCACTACAATACCTTTAGCTCGTGCTTTTCTAAGAAAATCTCCTTGATTAGATGGAATATTGCCATCACCAAGACCTGCAAGAACTATACCTTTCAAGCCTTTGATAGCTAAGACACTATCTAAAAACTCTGGTGAAATGTCGGCTGATTCATAAATCACCTCAACTTTAGGTAAGGCAGTTATCTTTTGTAAATCACTAACACTCAATATATTACCAACAAACTTAGGGCTTTGATAATAATCAACATCATTAATTATTACTGTACCTAACTTACCATAATTTGGAGCTTTAAACGCATCAACATTTGTTGTATTAGTCTTAGCAACATCATTTGCACTTAGAATTTCTTCATTCATCACAACTAAGACGCCCTTACCAATTGATTGTTTGTTTACTGCAGTAACTAAGGCATCATATAAATTCATAAGTGCGTCACTACTTAATGATGTAAAAGCTCTCATAGCTCCTACTAAAATAACAGGTTTTTTGATATCTAAAACTTGATTAAGGAAAAATGCTGTTTGTACCATACTATCAGTACCGTGAGTAATAATCACAGCATCAACATTTGGATCATCTATTAGTTTTTGTACATATTCAGCAAGCTTAACTCGCATTACCATTGTCATATCTACACTATCAATATTATAAAATTGTTCAGATTTTATATTCGCTAATTTACCAAAAGCTGGTTCTTTTTCTAAAATATCATTAATTGATAAACTTCCGGCCTTATAGACAGCAGAAGTTGATGATTTTGCAACTCCTGCAATAGTTCCACCAGTTGCGATAATATAGACATTTGGTAAAGCTGATAGAGCGACTAAATATGATGATAAAAATATGACTATAACAATTATAGTTTTTTTAAATATCGATTGCATAATGTTTACTATTAACTAAAATCAGACTTTGATTGAAGCATAATTCTACATCAAGATTAGAAAAAAACTACTAAAATATAATAAAAGATTAAGAGGCATAATTTATAGATTTATTGCTACACTATAGCAATCCTAGTTTCTCAAATCCAATATTATTCAGAGCCCCATATAAGATAACTGCCACAGAATTTGATAAATTTAAACTACGACTATTTTTATGCATAGGTATTTTAAGCTGTGTTTGCTTTAGTAACTCTAACACATCTACAGGTAGCCCTCGGGTTTCAGGACCAAAAAGTAAAATATCATCACAACTAAAGTCTACTTGATGATAATATTGCTTTGCTTTGGTTGTACATGCCCAAATTTTTTTATCTTCATTTTTTTGATAAAACTCAGCAAAATTTTTGTAAATTTTAAGGTCAGCAAACTCATGGTAGTCTAGTCCTGCTCTTCTTAATTGCTTATCTTCTAACTCAAAGCCTAAAGGTTCTATAAGATGTAACTTTGCTCCTACATTTGCACATAGACGAATAATATTCCCAGTGTTAGGGGGTATTTCTGGTTCGTATAAAGCTATATTTATCATCTTACTTAATCCAATTTGCTACATCTAAAGCAGTATATGTAAGTATTACTTTAGCTCCTGCTCTTTTCATTGATATAAGTGTTTCAATAGTGATTGCTTTTTCATCTACCAAGCCAGCATTTGCAGCTGCTTTGATCATCGCATACTCACCACTGACATGATAAGCTGCTATTGGTAAATCTACAATATGACTTAACTCATTAATAATATCCAAATAACTCAAAGCTGGCTTAACCATAATAAAATCTGCACCCTGCTCAATATCTGCAAGCGCTTCGCGGATTGCTTCTTTTTTATTACGATAATCCATCTGATAAGTTTTACGATCACCCTTAAGTGATGAGCTACAAGCACTTCTAAACGGACCATAATATGCCGAAGCATACTTCACAGAATATGACATAATACTTACAGTCTCAAAGCTTGCTTGATCTAGTGCTTGGCGCATCGCAAGTATCATCCCGTCCATCATCCCACTTGGGGCTACAATATCTGCTCCAGCTTTAGCATGAGAAACAGCAGTTTTTTGTAATATTTCTAACGTTTGATCATTATCAACATAATCATGCTCATCTAAAATCCCACAATGTCCATGAGGAGTAAAACTACACATACACACATCTGTAGCTACCACAAGCTCTGGAGCAAGTTGTTTAATCTTTCTAATTGCTTGTTGTGTTATACCATTAGGATCATAATTCTCTGATGAAACAAGATCTTTAGTTTTTGGCACACCAAATATCATTAGACTTTTTATTCCAGCCTTGACAACTTGCTCAACTAACTCATCAAGCATATCAACTGACCAGTGATATTGATTTGGCATACTTGAAATTTCTTTTTTAATACCTTGACCATGTACGACAAATATTGGATACATTAAATCATTAATATTTAAACTTATCTCGGCAACCATATCGCGAAAAGCTTGTGTAACCCTAAGTCTACGTGGGCGTGATATTGGAAAACTCATATTTCACCTATATCTTTTCTTTATTTGGATTTCTTCTGTATAACACTATAATATTACCAATAATTTGCACAAGTTCTGACCTTGTAGCTTGAGTAATTTCACTGGCAATTTGTTGTTTTTCTTCTTTAGGCAGACGCCCTGCTTTTACTTTTATTAATTGGTGTGACGCTAAGACTAAATCAATCTCTAAGATTACATTTTCTGTTAGTCCTTTCTCACCCATCAGTACAACTGGCTTTAAGCTATGTGCTTGAGCTTTTAATTTTTGTTGTTGTTTTACATCCATTTTATCTTTACCTATTTTATAATTTCTAATATTAAGTTTTCTAAAACTAATTCTTTATCTACATTTTTAAATTTTACAAAGTAACTTTGTGCTTCTAGAGCCTTAGAATACAATTTGTATATATAATCAGCGTCAAACTTAGCCGTAAGATATTTTATCACTGCTAATTTATCATAGTTCGCGATATCTTGGTTTTGCTCATCAAGTTTATAGTAATAAGCATCTATAATTATACTAGTTAGCCAATAAAGAGTATCTTTAAAATGTGGATTAGCTTCTTTGAGAAACACATTTAAATTAACTTGATTAGCTAGCACTTTCATTAAATTATTTCGCAGTTGCCAAAAATGTTGTTCAAGTTTAATCTTGGCGATTACATTTATATCATTACGCGTCATTTGTAGCGACTTCTCAATAGCATCTTTTGACATATCAAACGTATAGCTTAGATAATTATACTTATCCCTCTGAGTAAATTTGATATCATAAACTAAAGATCTACTTTTGACGGTTGCCAAAACATCACTATAATTTCTTGTAAACATCAAAAAAAAAGTATTCTTTGTTGGTTCTTCTAATGTCTTCAATAACGCATTAGCAGCTGACTCATTTAATAAATCAAGCTCTTCGATTATGATAATTTTTGCCAAATTATTATGTGCGGTTAGTTCACAATTTTTGATTATTTTTTTTATTTCTGCGACTTTAATTTCATCATTTTCAATCGCTGCTATATTGATATATGGTGAGTCATTATAACTAAGTATTTTCTCTCCTAACAATAATTGACACAAAGAATTAATAAAACTGTCAAGCAACACGGCATCTTCTACCCTAAATATAAAAGCATGATGCAGTGTCTGCTTAGCTTTTTGCTCGAGAAAATTATCAATAAGTTGCTGATGTGCGGCTAGAAATAACACTTTTATCCTATATTATTTTACGTGCATACAAGAGGTTTGTCATTGTTCTTTTAAGCATACTAAGTTTAGACCTTAAGAATCCTTTTTCTTTTTTTATAACATAACTTACTTCATATACATCGTGGTGTTTGTTTAGTAAATCTATTAGATAATCATCATAAGTCTGAATTTTATCAACCAAACCTAGCTCAAGTGCATCTTTACCAAACCAATATTCACCAGTAGCTACCTTATTAATATCTAGACTTGGTCTATAGACTAAAATATGTTTTTTAAATAGCTGATGGATACTCTCTAAATCTTGCTTAAACTTATTACGACCTTCTTCAGTATTAATACCAACTGTCGTTAATGTTCGCTTGTACTCACCAGAGGTATGCATTTCAACATTGATACCATTTTTTTCGAGTAGTTCTCTAATATTAGGAATAGTACCAACAACACCTATAGAACCAACTATAGCGAATGGCGCAGCTATTATTTTATGAGCAACAGCTGACATCATATAACCACCACTTGCGGCAACTTGGTCAATACAAACAGTCAGATTTATTCCAGCCTGACGAATACGCTCTAGTTGAGCTGCTGCGAAACCATAGCCATTAACAACACCACCTGGACTATCTATCCTAACAATAATTTCATCTTCTGTATTAGCTACTGCCAGAATAGCTGAAACTTCATTACGTAGATTTTCAACTTGAGAGGCATGGATATCACCCTTAAAATTGATAACAAAAACCTTTTGTTTTGGCTTATCTTGCTTATCTAACTTTTTTTGCTCTTTTAAAAACTTTTTATATTCTTTTTTCTCAAGTAGACTTTCTAAAAGCTGTTGTTTTGTATGCTTATATTCAGTTGCTACTTCATTTATTTCAAGCCTACCTTTTGCTAGGTTTGCAGCTTCTTGTTTTGCTCTGCTTAGTAATGAGAAAAAACTCCCAATCACAATGACAATAGCAGCAACAACTAATACAGTACTCAGAGTAAAAAATACAAAACCTATAAAACCTTGATACCACATATTTTACAACCTTATCTGTGCGCTCTTAGAGTTTTGAGTAATGACTCACCAGCACCACCTTTTATGTTAGCTTTTTTAACAGAGTCTCTGGCAAATAATCTTTTCTTATACTCATAAATTGCCCCATACTCATCATCAATAATAAATCCTTCTGCTTCTAAACATATAATCAAAGCGGCAATATAACAATCTGCTAGAGTAAAGCCAGAAGATATAAAAAACTCTGAGCCAGTAAAAGCTTTTTCCATTGCCAATAAACTTTCTTTTAGGTCTTTAAACATTGATTCAAGCATCTTCTGATCTGACCTGTGTTTGCGAATTTGATCTAATACTGGATACCACTCATTATCAATCTTATCAAGCGATAAGCGTATCTTTATGCGCTCATTAACTACATTTGGTAACAAGCTTGGAGCAGGAAATCTCTCATCAATATAAATTAGCAATGCTTTTCTATTATTGATAGTATAGTCTTTCTCCATCAAAACAGGGAAAACACCATTAGGAGCTATTTTCTTGATCATAGCTGGTTCTAAATCCCCAGCTTCTAATATATCAGTTGCCATTTTCTTTTCTGCTAAAGCAATTCTTGCTCTAAGAGAATATGGACAATACTTTGTTGTATATAATGTAACTTTCATCAAATATGCCTTTTTATAGATTAAAACAATTATTCTAGTTTGCTATAATTGTAAATAATAAGAATTAATATTAAATTTTACCATATTTGTGGATAACTACAACACAGACAAGCACGGCTTTTTATTAGACTTTAAAAGCTGGGATATGAATTTCTGCAATTTAGCTGCTGCACAAGAAAATATATCTCTTACACAAGAACATATAGTTGTTATAGAGTTTTTGCGGCATTTCTATCAACAAAACGGCAAATCACCAGCAATTAGAGAGCTTGTAAAAGCTTTAAAAGAAAAATATGGCGAAAAAATAGGCAATAGTTTATATTTACAAACTCTATTTCCAGTTTCACCGGCAGTACAAGCAGCTAAATTAGCTGGCTTACCAAAACCTAAACGATGTATTTGATTAATACTAAAGGAGTACAACATATGACAAAAGTTTTTTGTAAAAAATATCATCAAGAGTTAGATGCAATTCCATTTCAGCCATTACCTGGTGAGCTAGGTAAAAAGATTCATAGTGAAATCTCAAATAGAGCTTGGCAAGCATGGTTAGCACATCAAACTATTTTGATTAATGAATATCGCTTAAATCTAATTGATCCAAAAGCAAAAGAATTTCTCAAAGAAGAAATGCATAAGTTTCTATTTGAAGGTAAAGAAGAAAAACCAGAACAATTTAGCGAAATATAATTACCAACAGTTTAAAACTAATATTTTCTTGAGTTTTTAGTTAATTATCGCTAAATTAATCCCATGCTTTTGCTAGACAAATACTACTAACATGAATAAATTCAAAAATTCTTACTACTTTGATATATTGATTTTACTTGGTATATATATAGTATATTTCTTTATTTTTCTTGGCTGGCGCCATCTTAGTATACCCGATGAAGGTCGTTATCCAGAAATAGCGCGCGAAATGCTAAGCTCTGGCAACTGGGTTACTCCGACTATAAATGGTGTACCTTTTTTAGATAAGCCTCCACTTTACTATTGGCTTGAAGCAACTTCAATGCATTTTTTCGGTATTAATCCATGGGCAATTAGACTACCTCAAGCTTTATTTGGCATATTAGGATGTATTTCAATATATACTTTTGGTAGATATTTCTACTCACGCTTTGCTGGAGTTCTAGCAAGTTTTATTCTAGCGGCAAATGTCCTTTATTTTTTTGAGGCTCATTATGCAAATATGGATCTTATAGTAGCCAACTTACTTTGGATCGCATTTTTTCTATGCTTAGCTAGTCTAAAACAAATTAATAATAAGAATAAACGCATACTTATGTATGCCGCATATTTTGTTTCTGCGCTAGCATTTCTAACTAAAGGGCTTATGGCTATTGTTTTTCCATGTATGACTATTTTTGTTTGGATGCTCATAACAAATAATTGGTATAGATTAAAAGAATTATATATACCTACAGGAACAGTATTATTTATTGTTATAATCACACCTTGGTTAATATTAGCACAGCAACAAAATCCTGACTTTTTGTATTTTTTCTTTTATTTTCAACAATTCTACCGCTTTGTTGGTCATGGTTTTAACAATGCGATAGGGCCTTGGTTTTATTTTGTAATTATCCTTGCTGTATTCTTGCCATTTAGTATTCTGCTTCTTAATAGATTGTTCAAAGGTACAAAAATAATTTGGCAGAATAGAAAGCAAGACTCGACTACTTTCTTAATAGGGCTTTGGTGTCTATTAATTTTGATATTTTTCTCAATTCCTAGCTCAAAAATCGTCAGCTATATTTTGCCCATATTTGCACCATTATCATTACTAATGGCATTATCACTTGAGAAAATAATTAAAAATAATGACAATGTTTGTATGTTTAAAAAAATGCATCTTATTGCAAGCATTATATTTTTAGTAGCCGCTGTTGCTGTTATCATATTTTCTTTAATACAAAATCGTCTTTTAAATACAGCGGCGCCTTTGGCATATACTACTCTAATAGCAATATCTGCATTAATGATAGCTTTTAGTGTTAAACTATCATTAAAGAACCAAATTAGAAAGGCAATTACGCTAATAATTTCTGCCCTAATGCTACTTAATATTTTAGGACAATTAGTAATTCCTTATTTTGATCTGAGAACTTCTGAACCTCTAGTTGCCAAGGTACTCAAAGATTCTAATTCAGACACTATTTTTGTTTATTATAATAGACCACAACCAAAGCATTTTATCTTGAAAGAAGAGTTAAAACAAAAAGGCTACGAGGAAGACTTACCAATATTACTTAATAATAATATTTATATAGTTTACAACTGGAATACTTATAAGCCTGAGATCGATAACTGGTCAAGAGAGTTTTACTATGGCATAAACCAATATAAACAAGCCCACAATGGTCAATGGCCTAAATATCTGATAACGTATCCTGAGTTTACTAAACTGCTAAATACTAATAAGGACATTATTATCTTTACTCCAGAAAAACAGTTAGAAAAATTAAAACAAACATACCCTAATGTAAATTTTGAAATTAAAGGTAATTATAATAAAAATGTTGTAGTTAGTGTTGTAAAATAACTAATTGTCGAAATATCGTTCTAAAACTAAATAATTATTATCTAAAGCTTTTTCAAATATAAGAGTCCTTACACCAAAACATTATGCTTATCTTGTTTTACATAATAGAAGGCATTACTCTTTTATACCTAGTAAGTCATATAACTAAGAATAATTTTTTAGAAAGTTTTGGCTAAATATGGTTAGTTAAATTAACAAGATTAATTAATTTAAGATAAGACTTTAGATATTCCTACTTTCATCCTCATCAATAATATACCTAGGGCGTTTTTTTGCTTCATCAAATATACGACTTATATATTCGCCTAAAACCCCTAAAGAAATAAGCTGGACACCACTAAAAAACATAATACTGACGACTATAGTTGGCCAACCTGTTACATTAACATTAAAGAATAAGCTCTGGACGAAAATATAAAAACCATATGCTAATGCAAATATTGAAATTACAATACCTAAAACAGATATCAATCTAAGCGGAACTGATGAAAAAGAGAATATGCCAGTAAATGCTAATTTAAAGAGCTTTTTGTATCCCCAGCGACTTGCTGTACCATCCTTACGATCTGCAACTTCAAATGGTATAGCATAAGAGTTAAAGCCAATCCATGCAAAAAGTCCCCTAATAAAACGACTATTCTCAGGCAGTGAATTAAATGCTTTTATACATTGTCTATCCAACAATCTAAAATAACCAGCATTAGCAGGAATCTTAACTCCCATAAGTTTATTACTAAGTTTAAAGAATGTCTCCGACAAGAAACTTCGCGTAGCACTTTGGTCATTTCTTGTTCTAACTCCATAGACATTAGAGTAACCCTCACACCACTTACTATAAAACTGATCTATTACTTCAATAGGATGTTGGAAGTCACAATCCATTATTATCGCAGCATCAGCATCTCTAGATGCTTCTAGACCTGCTGTAATAGCTGCCTCTTGACCAAAGTTTCTTGAAAAACTAATAAATTTAATATTTAACTGATCAACTAATGACTGAATAATTTTCTTAGAATTATCCAAACTTCCATCATCAACAACTACTATTTTATAGTTTATACTAATTTGGCTAAGCTTATCTGCTAACTCCCTCAAAAATGATTCTATCAATGCTTCTTCATTATAAACTGGTATTACCGCATAAATATGCGGGTTATCAACATTTCTACTTGTCATCACAAATACAAAATATATTAACCTTAATTAATGCTATTATAACTATGAAAGTATAAAATACCTAGTAATAAAGGTGATAATTCTATTAGCAAATAAAAGTTATGGTTAAAAAAATAATAATTTGTGCAGATGACTTTGGTATGAGTGATAATATAAATAGCGCTATTATTAATCTTTTAGAAAAAAAGATTATTAATGCCACTAGCTGTATGCCAAATATGCCTGCATTCAAATTAGGAGTTGATCAATTAAAAAAAATATATAATGATTTTAGTCATGTTGGTATACATTTAAATTTAACCGAGGGTAATGCTTTTACAAATCCAAAATCTATAACTAGTAATGGAAATTTTTTGTCACTTTCAAAGCTTCTTGTTAAATCAAAACTTAGAGCAATAAGTTATGATGATGTTTACAATGAATTGAAAGCCCAGATAAATAACTTTATCGAACATTGGGGTGAATTACCTGATTTTATTGATGGTCATCAACATGTTCATCACTTTCCAATAATTAGAAAAGCCGTTATAAATCTATATAAAGAGTTCAATATGTATACTAAGCAAACTTATATCCGCTCAACATATAAAATGGATAAGTCAGATTTTAAGTCACTAATAATCTATCGTAGTGGTGCAAAAAAATTCTACAATATGTTAATAAAAAATAATATCAAACATAATTCAAGTTTTGCTGGTGTCTATTCATTAGAAAGTAATAATCAAGACTTTAGAAAGGTTATTCTAGAAGCTTATGCGGAAATTAAAGATGGTGGTATAATAATGTGCCATCCCGCTGTAGATATTGATATAAAAGACCCAATATCACATTCACGTATTAAAGAGTTTGCCTACTTTAACTCCAAACAAGCACTACAAGATCAAAAAGATCATAATATTGTACTATAAATAACTGCTATTTTACTTTCTTATAAATATAGCGTGGATTAATGGTATCTGCTAGAAGTTTATTCTCAAAATCAACTCTAACCAAGAGGCCTAATGTATAACACATAATTAATAAGCTACTCCCACCATAACTTATCAGTGGTAACGTAAGTCCTTTAGTAGGCAATAATCCTGTATTAACACCAATATTAACAAAAACTTGAAAGGCGATCCAAAAACCTACACCATAAGCAAGAAAAGCCTGGTAGTATCTCTTAAGTTCAAAAGCCATTTTAGCAATACTAATAGCTCTAAATACAATAAAAAAATACACAGCAAGTAGGATCATCAAACCAACAACACCTAGTTCCTCAGCAATCACAGAAGTTATAAAATCAGTATGTGCTTCTGGTAAGAAAAATTGTTTTTGAATTCCATTGCCAAGACCATCACCAAACCAACCACCACGTCCAAAACCTATCAACGCTTGAACAAGTTGGTAGCCAGAACCATTAGCATTTTCCCATGGATGTAAAAAACCTGTAATTCTATGCATTCGATATGGTGATATAATTACTAACATTGCTGCCATCATAACCATAGTACCTAAAAGTAAACCATACCAGCGCACTTTGTTACCTGCTACAAACAACATCCCCATAACACATATTGAGATAACAACTGTAGAACCAAAATCTGGCTGCATCAACAATAATATTGCAATACAACCTAATAAAGTAATCGGAGTAAGAATTCCTTCTTTAAAATTAGCCATCTTTTTTAGATTTTCAGCAATATATCCTGAGAAGAATATAATCGCTAAAAGTTTAGCTAATTCTGCAACTTGGATATTAATAATTAGTAAAGGTATCCAACGTCTCGCGCCATTGACACTTTTTCCAACTCCTGGCACAAGCACAGCAACTAAAACAATCAGCATCACAAAGAAAAAAGCATTATAGTTCTTTTCATAATTCTTAGTTGGTACTAATAAAGCTAATAAAAACAAAAAAATTGCAATAATGGCAAAAAAGCCTTGCCTAATAGAATAAAAATAAGGATTATTGTAGTCATCTAGAGCAACAATCATTGATGCAGAAGTTACCATTACCCAGCCAAAAGTAAGCAAACCAAGCATTATAAAGACAATTGAAATATCAATCTCTAGTTTAGCTCTTACTCGTTCTTTTTTTGAATTTTTCCCACTTAATAATAGTTTTAATCTATATAACACTTCTACCTACTTCCTAACTTTTTTGCTCTAGCTGAGCAACAAGACTTTGAAAAACTTCACCACGCTGTACATAGCCAGTAAACTCATCAAAACTTGCACAAGCTGGTGATAACAAAATTATCTCATTAGCTTCGGCTTTTTGACTAGCTAGTTCAAAAGCTTGTTTCATATTATTACATAATTGATATTTACAATAGCTTTTGATATAGCTTTCAATATATTCTTTATCAGCTCCGTATAGATAGACATATTTAACATATTTATCTAGCGATTTTATCATCAAACTAAAATCACCGCCCTTTGCTACTCCACCTAGTAGAAGAATAATATTTTTAGAATTTGTTATACTGTTGAGAGCCGCTATTGTAGCACCAACATTAGTACCTTTTGAATCATTTATATAAGTTATACCATTTACTTTCTTTACAATTTTACAGCGATGTTCTAAACCTTTAAATTTTTTAATAGAGTCTATTGCTTGATTAATATCTAACCCTAGCCTATCAAGGATATTTAATACAACAATTATATTTTCTAAATTATGTTCACCATAAAGGTTAGTCTCAGCAATATCTAATAGCTTTGTTGAATTACGGTAGATAGCACCTCTTATTATTTGATATTCTCCAGCATACTTAATACCATTATTATGTACATCATAAACAAAAAAATCGTTACTAAATTTTGCTAAATTAAGTTTAGACTGTTTATATTCCTCAAAATTTTGATATCTATCTAAATGATCTGGTGAAACATTAATAACACAACCTAAATCAAATCTAACACAGTTAAATAAATCTATCTGAAAACTTGATACTTCAACAATACAATAATCAAATTTCTCACCTATTTTGTTTAAAGCTGGGGTACCAATATTACCAACAAGAATACTCTTATAACCAAGATCTTTGAGGACAAAATCGGTCATTGTTACTACTGTACTTTTACCATTTGATCCTGTAACAGCAATTGTTTTAGCTTTAGTATCTTTGATATACTGATAGAATATATCGATATCACTAACTATTTTATCTTTAAATTTAGTTAGGATTCTGTATGGAGATTTATTAAGAGGAATTCCAGGGCTGACTGTAATTAAGTCATAACTGTCTAAATCATAATTAACAAACTCATCATCGTTCTGCGATATATCAACTGTAATATCTATAAAGTTCGCAAGAAAATCACAAACAGACTTACCTGTAGAGCCATAACCTACCATTAATAGTTTGGTTATCTTATTATTATTAAAATAAAAACTAAACATTATCTAACCTTGATAGCAGCTAAACCAATTAAGAAAAGTATCAAAGAAATTATCCAAAAGCGTATCACAACTTTTGTTTCTGGCCAGCCTTTTAACTCAAAATGATGATGAATAGGTGCCATTCTAAAAATTCTCTTACCATTTCTAAGCTTATATGAACCTACTTGCAAAATCACTGATAAGGCTTCTACTACAAATAATAATCCCATGATAAAAAATATCAACTCTTGACGTACCATTACTGCGATTACTCCTAAAACAGCACCTAATGTCAAAGAACCAACATCACCCATAAATACTTCAGCCGGATGAGAATTAAACCACAAAAATGCCAATCCAGAACCACATAAAGCTGCGCAAAAAACCGCCACTTCAGCAAGTCCTGGGTTACCTAAATAATCAAATAATAAATAATTCGCTAAAGTACTATTAGTTTCAATATATGCATAAATACCTAACCCAGCAGCCACAAGCACTACAGGCACAATAGCCAAACCATCTAGCCCGTCAGTAAGATTGACAGCATTACTACTGCCATTAATAATAAAAAACGCCAAGACTACGAATATTACGATACCCATTGGAATATATAGACTCTTTGAGAAAGGTATCGACAAACTCATCTGACCATTTTTAGATAATAAATAAAATAAAATTATAGCCAAAACTACTGAGAAAATTGATTGTAAAGCAAACTTATGCTTAGCTCTTAAGCCCTTAGGGTGCTTAAGTACTAGCTTCAAATAATCATCAAAAAAACCAATCGCTCCGAAGAAAATAACCACTAAAATTAAAATCCATAAATATATACTTGTCAAATCCCCCCAAAGCAAACAAGAAATAACAACCGATGAAAGAATCAAAACACCTCCCATTGTTGGGGTATTTCTTTTTGAAAAATGACTTTGTGGACCATCATCTCTAACAACTTGACCTATCTGCATTCTTTGTAACCATCTAATCATAGGTCTACCTAATGCAAGAGTTATAAGTAAAGATGTTATCGAAATCATGATTATTCGAACAGATACGTAACTACTAAAAACTTCCAAGCCTTTGAAATAATAATCGCTTAACCAATTAAAAAGATAAATTAGCATATGTTTAAAATGTTTATTTACGTCGAGATATTATAATAGATATGTTATTTTTTTAATAGAGTCAAAATCAACATCTAGATAGTCGGCTCGAATTTTTTATATTTTAGTGCAAAATCATCATTTTCAAACTGCTCATAATTCTTAATAAAAGCTCTTGCTAAAGACTTATATTCTTTTTTATATTCCGAGTTATCACTCCAATTATTGGTAAGCTGAAGCTCTTGGCCATTATCATTTATTGAAGTTAAAGCCTTAAAATTAAAATATTTTTGACGAGTAAATTTAAAACTAACATTCTCTGGTTTAGTCAATAAATAGTTGACAATAGCTTTTGTCTCTTCAACAGGAACTCTTCTACCTGTCTTATAATCACCCTCAATCCAACCAACGTTTATCATATAAATTTTAGCATTACTATGTTTTAAGCGCTGACGCAATATATTAGAATATCTAGTAGGCTTCAGTAGCAAAAATGGCTGCGCATAGCAACTTGTAAACTCTGGTTTAGGCTCTGTAACACCTGCCTCTACACCTATAGATGTCGAAGTATATCCAGATAAAAAATAGTAAATTGCTTGACCTTTACTAAGTTTTGCAACTCTTGGCAATACTCCTTTTGCGTCTTTAACTAAAAAGATTATCGTATTAGGATTATCAGTGTTTACAACATTATCAAAATTTTCACGCGGGAAAGTTACATAGGTATTGTTTTGTGAACTACTTTTATCACCAAATATGATATTTTGACTATCATCAAAGTTAGGATTTTCAATCAAAAGATCTCCAGCCAATGCTTCTTTAATACGCGGATCATCTTTTTTAAAACTTGCTGATTTAATTGTCAAACCTGATTCTAGGCTATATATTCCACGCGTTTCTGTCCAAGCAATTGCCTCATTAGTGACTAGATTTTTATTTTGATCTAAAGCTAGCGTTGTTTTGCCACTACCTGATAAACCAAAAAACATCGTACTATTAGCTTCAGCATCAACACTGACAGCACAATAAAACACCCCGATATCGTTTAGTGAAAGGTAATAGCTCATTATCGACAATAGTACTTTATTTATCTCGGCAAGATACATAGTCCCAACCAATATACTTTCTCGCTGCTTAAGGTTAGTTGCTATTACTTTTGACGAATTTAAATCAAGATCTTGGTAATCATCTATCTGCGTTTGAGGAGAATGCATTATTACCCACTGCGGCTCAAATGACTGTAATTCTTTTTCATTAGGAGTTATCGATATCAACTTAAAGAAATACGCAGCCGAAGCTTGAGTAGTTATCAGTCTAACTGCTATGGTATATCTCTCATCATGATTATAAAAACCATCGACAACAAAAAGATCTTTTGTTGCTACCTCTTGATATAATCTTTGTTTAATCAGCTTCCAGTTTTTTCTTTTTAATCTTTTATTATCTGAGCCATTTTCACTCCACCAAATATTCTTTTTGGCATATTTAGTCTCAACAATGTATTTATCATCAGGAAGTCGACCCTTGATTTCACCACTATCAACTACCAATGTTTTATTATCATAACAAATAAAACCATCACTATTATGTGCATATTTTGCTAATTCTTCGAGAGAGAGATTTTTATGCACATTTTCACAAGTATATAGATACTTATACTCATCTATGGTTGAAGGATCCATTAATAAAAGTCCCTTAGCTTATAGAGCAATTAGATTTTAAGTAAAAATTATAGCTAGTATATACTTTTTTTCAAAAAAATATGTTATTGTTTTTTTAATAAAGTAAACTATTAAATAAAATTTATTTAAGAATTATTTCTAAGACAAAAATGACTAGTGAAATTAAAGTAAATAAAACTAATTTTATAAAAAATATCGTCAAGAAAGACCTTGAAACAAACAAAGTTATAAGTGTTCTGACTCGCTTTCCTCCTGAACCTAATGGTTACCTTCATATTGGTCATGCAAAATCAATATGTCTTAATTTCGGTATTGCACAAGAATTTGGTGGTAAATGCAATCTACGCTTTGATGATACTAATCCTGATAAAGAAGATATCGAGTATATAAACGCAATCCAAGAAGATGTAGAGTGGCTAGGTTTTAAATGGGAAAATCAACCACGTTTTGCCTCTGAATATTTTGATAAAATGTATGAGCTAGCTATATTGCTTATAAAAAAAGGTAAAGCTTATGTCTGCGATTTGTCAGCAGAAGAAATACGCGCGTACCGTGGCACACTAAAAGAGCCAGGTAAAAATAGTCCATACAGAGAACGCAGTATCAGTGAGAATCTTAAATTATTTGAGGGAATGAAAAATGGTAAATTTGCTGAAGGCAGTAAAACTTTGAGAGCAAAGATTGATATGTCTTCTGGTAATATCAACCTCAGAGATCCTGCATTATACAGAATAAAATTCTCACACCACCCTAAAACTGGTGATAAATGGTGTATTTACCCAATGTATACATTTGCTCATCCACTTGAGGATGCAATCGAAGAAATAACTCATTCGTTATGTACTTTGGAATTTCAAGATCAAAGACCATTCTATGACTGGGTTATTGAGGAAACAGAATTTAAGATAAAACCACAGCAAATTGAATTTTCGAGACTTAATCTTAATTACACAATTACAAGTAAACGAAAACTAAAATATTTAGTTGATAATAAACTTGTTAATGGTTGGGATGACCCGCGTATGCCTACTATAAAAGGCTATCGCCGCAGAGGCTACACTCCAGAATCTATTCGCAATTTTTGTGAAATGATAGGAATATCTAAACAAGATTCAGTTATTGATATTTCCGTTTTAGAAGATGCTATTAGAGATGATTTAAATAAAAATGTTTTAAGAAAAAATGTTGTTTTAGATCCAATAAGAGTAAGCATAAAAGATATGCCAGAGCATCATTTAGATGTACCAAACCATCCTCAAGATCCAGAATTTGGGCGCCGCGAGATCACAATATCATCACAAATATTCATTGAAAGAGATGACTTTGTTTTCAAACTAGAAAAAGATATGAAAAAACTTAGTCCAAATGGAAGAGTGCGTTTACTAAATGGCTATGTAATTGAGTGTCAAGAGGTAATCACTGATAATAGCGGCGAAGTTATAGAACTAAAGTGCTCATATTTACCAGAAACACTAGGTGGCAAAAAACCAAATGACGGTATCAAGCCAAATGGTATTATCCACTGGGTTGATGCTAATAATTGCCTTGATGCTGAAATTAGGATTTATGACCGCCTATTTAACCATGAAAATCCAGCAAATGCTGATCGCATTGAGGATGTTGTAAATCCACACTCATTACAAGTTATCAAAAATGCTAAAGTTGAAAGATCTCTTGAAAATGTCAAACCTGAAGAACGCTTCCAGTTTAATAGAATTGGTTATTTTATTGCAGACTTAAAAGATTGTTCTAAAGACATATTAGTATTTAATCGTATCGTAACTCTTAGAAATTAACTCAAAGGTAATATACTGTAATGTTATCAAACTCAAAGAAAACTATTATATGTGGTTTTTCTTTCTTTTGTATCTGGATATTTGGAACTCTAGCCTTATACAGTAAGTATTCGCTATATGTTGATGTTTTAGAAAATATTAAATGGTCACATCATTTAAGTATAGTTTATGATAAACATCCAATCATGGGCTCTTTACTGATGAAGGTTATACTATATATAACTTCTAATCCTATGTTAGCTGGACTTATATGTAGTTGTATATGTATGCTTACAGCAATACTCTTTTTATATAAACTTTTAAAGCTATATTTCAATCAAAATACAACTTTGTTTTTAATAATATTAGCGCTGTTATCTAGCGTATTTGGAGATTATAGTTTTGTACAGTTCAACCAAAATGTAATACTTTTACCTTTTTGGATAATGACTTGTTATTACTTTATTTTAGTAAGTAAATATAATTTACTAAAAGATTGGTCACTTCTTGCTATAGTGGCAGCCCTAGGAATGTACTCTAAATTTGAAATAGGTCTATTAATATTAATTATTTTCTTCTTTTTACTAGTTAATATAAACAAAAAAAATTTTGCTAAATTGTTAATATCTTTAAGTATTTTTGTTATTTTAGCTATACCATTGCTTAGTAGTTTGTTCTATAGTCACTTTGCACCTATCAGGTATGCTATTGGAGAAGTAAATAGCTCAGCAACTAATTATATAACTATAATTCTAAATTTATTTTACGCGCAATTGTTTAACTTATCTAGCTTAGGTTATATAGCTATACCATTAGCATTTATAATTTTCCTCGTTTTACGTAAAAAAATATATTTTGATAGAAATAAACCTTTTTTAGAAAAATTAACTAATCCTTTAGTAGTGTGTGGAATATATCCTTTAGTATTCTTTTTTATATTACAAACATATGCAACACATTTAGAATACGGTTGGCTAATGTGCATAATGTCACTAACATTACCTGCATTATTTTATTTATTCGAAGTCAATATAAAGGATAAAGTATTCAATAATATTATATTGGTTTTTATTTTGATAGAGATTGTAGTTTTTATAACTTATAATGCTTTTACATATTTCTCCCCTCAGCTAACAACTAGAAATTTTGGTAATAAAATCGCTGTCAAGGCTGAGCAATTTGTCAAAAATAATTTAAACCATGACATAAACTATGTCATAGGTGATAGTCCTAATTATAATCAAATGTCATTATCGGTTGGAGCATTATTAAAAAGTAAACCCTATGTATTTCTCAAATTTAATGATCATAACATACCATACAATCAAGAGATTCTTGCTGTGTTTGCAGACTGTGATGAACAAAAAAATACCGCGATCTTAAAACAAAATAGTTTTAACATTCAGGCATATCAATGTACGACGATTAAAACTATAGATAAATTTAGAAATACAGATATTAAGTTATCTTTTTATCTAGTAGAGAAACAACAAAACTAAAATTTATATTTTTGCTGATATTTTTTTATTACGATGAGTACTTATTGACAAATTTTCTTAGTAATAATGTTGCTAAACTTGTTAATACCGCTATAGCTATAAATGTATCTAAACCATCACACATGTTTGCTTTAGCTAGACCTAAATCATTATCTGAAATATAAAAGAAACTAGCAATAAATCCGCCTAATTTACCTCCCACACCCAAGGTAACCAACCAAATACCCATGTATAAAGCTACAAAACCTTTAGGGGCTATTTTTGTAATCATCGATAAGCCAATTGCTGATAGTGATAATTCAGAAATTCCTAGCACAATATATGCAAAAATAATTCCATATGCAGCTACCTTGACGCCCTGTGGTGAAATAAGTATTGAGGTCAATATAATTAAGAATGTTACTATCAGCAAAATAAAAGCTATGTTAAATTTATCAATATCGCCTATTTTTGTTTGTTTATTATCCAAATACACCCAAAATTTGCCAAGAATCCCCGCAAAAAATAACACACTCACAGATTCTACGCTTAAAAACTGGCTAGGATTTAATAGTGAGTTATCAACTGAGTATTGAGTAAAAAGTAATACGCTTATAAAGATTTGAAAATATAAACCCCAATATACAATCGATAACAAGAAAAATATCCCTGCAACAAGAACTTTTTGATAACTAGATTTTTTTATTGATAAAAAAAGTATTATCACAGATATTGTTAAAGCTATGATAATAGAAAAATTCGCAATCAATGGCTGCTTAAAAATATAGAATAAAACTATAATGTAAATTGTTAATAACAAAGCTACTTTTATAACTATAGTCAAAGTTAGTTTAAAATCAATAATATGCTTATTTAGTAGCCTAAAACCAAAAAGCAAAAGACAAAGCATAAAAGCACTAACTGCCATACTACTATAGAAAGGGGCACCATAACCATAATTATCTTTTAACCAACTAGCTATAAATAATGCTCCAAAACTACCTAAATTAATTCCCATGTAAAAGATATTAAAACCAAAATCCCTCTTTGAATCATTCAATCTAGACTTATCATAAAATCTGCCTATGAAAGCTGACATATTTGATTTTATAAGCCCAGTACTAACAGAAACAAAACTTAAGCCTAAATACAGCATACTCTGACTACTTGAATAAGCTAGTATAAAAAATCCCCCTAACATAAAAAGTGAGCCTAACAAACCAGCACGATAATAGCCTAAATACTTCTCAGCAACAAAACCACCTAGAATAGCTGAGATATAAACCATTGAAAGAGTTGTACCAACTAAAGACGCTGATAAATCTTGAGAAATTTGAAACTTATCTATTAGATAAAATATTAACAATGATTGAATTATATAATAGCCATAACGCTCAGCAAATTCGGCTAGTGAGGTAATTGCTAAAACTTTTTTCTCTTCTCTAAGATCTCTAGAATTAATATCTTTGACAGTCATATTTATACTAAACAGTTTAAATTAAACTCATATAAGCTCTATAATAGCATAAATGCCTAATTATATTTTGATTATTCTAGTTCTAAAAGCTCTTCCCAGAGCAAATATTTTTGCTCAAGATCTTGGTTTAAATCTTCTAATTGTTTTTGCACTTTGGCAACCTCTTGCTGTGATTTTTGATAAAAATCCAGTTGCGACATTTGTTGTTGTATAGTTGTAATATTAGCCTCGAGTTTTTCTATCTGATTTGGCAGATTACGTAATTGTTTTTTCTGCTCATAAGTCAGCTTACTCTTCGGCAGAGCAGTATTATTTTTGGCAATTTTAATTTGTTGTGGTTGTTTGCGTTGTGATAACCAATCATCATATCCACCAACAAATTCTTCCAAACAACTATCTTCAAAGACTATAGTACTTGTTGCAATATTATTTATAAACTCCCTATCATGACTTACTATAATTACAGTTCCTTGATAATTTATAAGCATTTCCTCAAGTATTTCTAAAGTCTCGATATCTAGGTCATTTGTCGGCTCATCAAGAATTATAATATTACTAGGCTTTGATAGAATTTTTGCCAGCAAAAGTCGATTCTTTTCACCGCCTGATAGATGAGTAATCGGAGCGTGTAACCTATCTGGTGTAAATAAAAACTTCTGAAGATAAGTTATCACATGGGTCTCTTTACCATTAAGGTTAATAAAATCTGAGCCTTCTTTAACATTATCGATAATACTAAGTGTTTCATCTAATTGATCCCTTAATTGATCAAAGTAAGCAATTTTAATATTATCTGCTAGAGTAACTCGACCTTGAGTTGGCTTATCTAACCCAAGTAAACAGTTTAAAAGAGTAGTTTTACCACAGCCATTCTGGCCAATAATTGCGATCTTATCACCTTTTTGAATCTCTGTAGAAAAATCTTTAAATAAATACTTACCAGCATATTCAAAACCAATATTCTCAGCTTGAATAACTTTTTTCGATGATTTCTCAGCTTGAGCAACTTTAATATCTGCTTTACCAATATTTTCACGCCTTTGCTTACGTTCTCGACGCATCTGCTCTAGAGCTCTGACTCGCCCTTCATTTCTTGTACGTCGTGCTTTAACTCCTTGACGAATCCATGCTTCTTCTTGAGCTAGTTTTTTATCAAATTCACTATTAGCCTTTTCTTGGGCATCAAGTATTTGCTCTTTTTTCTCAATAAATTTAGTATAGTTGCCATCAAAACAATACAAATGTCCCCTATCTAATTCGATTATACTTTTAGCGATATTATTGAGAAATTTTCTATCATGAGTAATAAAGAGTATCGCCCCATTAAAACTAGCTAAGAATTCTTCAAGCCAATTAATAGAATCTATATCAAGGTGGTTAGTCGGCTCATCTAAAAGAAGTAAGTCCGGTTTTTTTATTAAAGCTCTAGCTAAGATAACTCTTCTTTTCATTCCTCCAGAGAGATCTTTGAATAATGCTATTGGATTAAGATTAAGCTTAGATGCTAATACTTCAACATCATTTAGATATGACCAACCATGATTTTCATCGATATAACTATGTAATTGCTCAAGTTTAGTAGATTCTGGATTTGAGACTAAAGTTTGTTGATATTCGATCAAATAATCACCAAGTGTTCCTAAGCCTTGGAGTATAACATCCGCGATACTTCCTTGCATATCATTAGGAACTTCCTGAATCATGCTTGCAATAATTACATTATTATGCAAGATAACTTCACCACCATCTGGTATTACCTTACCTTCGATAATTTTTAGCAACGATGATTTACCTGTACCATTACGACCTATTAGGCAAATTCTTTGACCTTTTGAGATTTCTAAATTAATATTATCAAGGACTATTTGTGTACCAAAATTTAGGCTTATATTTTTAAGAGATATTAATTGCATTTAAGAAAAATAATCAAATTTAATCAATGATTATTATTGTACCCTTTCACGCAAGATTTTAATAGAAAATACAAATATAATCGCTGCAATAAAATACATCCCTCCACCAAATGAAATTGGTGAACTTGGAGATATTGATGCAAGATGCCCCATCATAATATCATTTAAAAACCAAGCCAAACCAAAACCTGCACCAGCAGCACCCATCGCTTTACCTTGTTCTTTGTCAGTAACTGCTCCTGAAATCATCGCTAAAAGAGCCGTATAGCAGATAAGTTGAGATGATGATAAAACTATTGTTAAGAGCCATTGTGCGATTTGATTAGTTAAAATAGCTACAAAAATAAAACCTATACCACAAATAACTGCAGCTCTCACAAAAGCAACCTGATTAGATAATCTTGCAAAGATCATCGGCTGAATAATAATACTTGCAAGCGCTGTAGATAATCCCATAACAGCGTAAAAAGCGCCTGTTTGTGAAACTGTATAGCTATAAGTCAAATTTAAAAATAATGCTATACCCTGACCATAAAAACCCCACGCGCATTGAACTAACAAATACACTATCCCTATTAATCTAACACGCTTATCAGATAGCAAAAATGATATTGTCTTGTAGATTGTACCAAGTTGAATAACTAAACCAGGATTCTTTGGTAAATCTTTTGTCATGATAATAACTATAAAAATAATATTCAGCATTGATAATACTGCTGCAAAGATAAATGGTAAAGTATAACTAATATTCATTACTGAAACAAAACTTGTAACTATTGGACCAACTACAAAGCCTAGAGATGCTGCCATGGTAATATAACCCAAATTTTTAGATTTATCTTCTTCTGTAGATATATCAATCACCGCAGCTTGAGCGATTTCGAAAGCTCCTCCAGCTAACCCGCAAACAAATCTACTTGCGACAAATAGTAAATAGTGATGTGAGTATATCGCATATGCTGATAAAATATATGATATACATGTAGCTGATAAAGCAACGATCAGTATAATTTTGCGTCCATATTTATCCGATAATTCACCAATAATAGGACAGCCAATCATTAATCCTAATGGCCAACATGCTAAGGCTATCGAATAATACCAGTTTTGAAAGTTGCCACCTGGATCACCAAAAGTGATACATGATTGACCAAAAAATAACGATGGCATAATAGGAAAAACAAGCCCTGCACCCATTATATCTATGATAATTGTTGTAATAAGTACGGGAATTAAAATATTTTTTGTTTGCAATTTCATTGTAGACCTCATATTATAAAAATACTAATAGTATTAAGAAAAATTCAACGTTATATACTACCGTAACGATGCTTTTTTATCAATGTTTAGAAATCTTTAAGATATAGTTATGCTCTAATGCTAATTTTTTGAGGGCATCAAGAAACATTTTTATGTAAAAGATAAAACTTTCATCTTTATAGTTTAGTACTTCCACTTCATTAAGTAGTGGTAAAATATGCCTTTCAAAGCGCAACAGCTCTTTATAACTTATTCTTTTAGTTTTTTTAATATCATTAGATACGCTATCAAGAGACTTCATTATATACTTTTTAAACTCTACAAAAGTAGGATCTTTGTCAAGTTTTGCAATAGTAGGCTTATCTAAGAAAAACTCTATATACTCATACATAACAATCATATATCTATATAATCTACGAATATATAGGCTAATTTTTTCAAACTCTTGTACTTGTTTTGCAGTTTTCTCATACTTTAATTCTTTGATAAGCGCAAGATGTTTGGGAAACTCATGAAAAATAGCTTCTCTAAGCTTATCATGCGACTGATTACGCTCAATAAAAAGAATATTAAAAAAATCATGTATTTGAGCAATTGTTTTTGAATAACTTTCTTTTAATCGAGTCTCAGCTCTAATCGGTAAAATAAATCTGTTGACTATAAGAGAAATTATAATTCCTAATGATATTTCTACAGCCCTGTATATTGCAACCTGGACCCCAGGCTGTTGATTAAACATTATAATAATTAATGTAATCCCGGCTAAAGTACCAGCATAACTATACTTAGTGGCACCAGCAAAATATACTGCTAAAAAAATAAATGGTAATATAAGTAGAAGTTCATAGATATAATTTTTTATAAACCCAACAATTATTATTGCAATTATAGCACCTATGACTGTACCCAAAAACCTCATTAATGCTTTATCTACCGCGCCACCTAAATTAGGTTGCGTTGACATTACAACCATAACTGTAACAGACATCCATAAATACATTCGCTCTATACCAAAGATATGACCTAAAAAAGATCCCATTAGATAAGCAATAACTATAGCTATGCAAGCTTTAAAAGCATTTATCGCGGCATATTTATTACTATTTAAAAAAGCAAATTGCATTTAATTTTAGTGATATGGTAAATTTTCATTCATAGTATTCTAGCATAAATTGATCATTACTAGATTTATAAACAACAATAATTAATCATAATATTTCTAGATTTTGAAAGGAATAATATTTAGAATAAAACTATTTAAAAATAATATATTAGTTTTCTTAATAATAGATATAATTTTTTATGTTATAAACAACTATATTTCTAATGTATATTTATAAGTAAAGTAAATTGAATCAAAACGTTTAAAGGATTTTCATCATGATTAAAAAAGATAGTAAGCTTTTTATCCTTACTCTTGGGCTTTTGGCAATGCTACCACCATTTGCAGTAAATACTTATGCTCCAGCTATTCCAAATATTGCTGAGCATTTCGGGATTCATGCAAACGATGTGATTTTTACCTTTACAACCTATTTTATTGGCTTCTCTATAGGTATGCTTTTTTGGGGCTCTTTTTCAGATAAGTTCGGTAGAAAGCTTAGTCTAATTTTAGGTATGTTTTTATATGCCGCGAGTACTTTACTATGTGCTCATAGCCAAAATTTTTCACAACTTGCAATTTTTAGGCTAATTCAAGGTTTAACAGATTCCTCAGGAACAGTGATTGCTTTGGCAATTGCTAGAGACTGCTATAGTGGCAAAAAACTGACAAATATCATCTCTACTCTAGCGATAATAATGTTGATTTCACCAATTATTTCTCCTATGATTGGGACCGGACTAATTGTATCGACACAAAGTTGGAAAAGCTCTTTTTACTTTTTATTTGGGTTTGGTATAGTACTTTTAATTCTCTGTAGCAAACTCCCAGAAACACATGCAAAAGAGCAAAGAGAAAAATCTATCAAAAAATTATTTATAGCCTACTTCTACCACTTACGAAATTTACCTTTTACTATATATACAATTTGTTCGGGTCTATTGTTTGCTGCATTTTTTAGTTATATTGGCGCTTCTTCTATAATTTACCTAAATGTCTACGATACTGGCTACACTCTTTATATGTTATACTTCGCTTTAACAATTATTGGTGTTATCTTAGCAAACCTTACATTGAAGAAATTTAGTGAATCAGTTGAACTTAAGGTATTTACACGCCTTGGTCTTGGTATATCACTTTTTAGCGTTTTTGTTATGGTTATATATAGTCATACACAATTCAAGCATGGTTATATTTTTATGTTGTTAATGCTGGTTACTTGCTATGGTTTAAGTCTAAGCTCAACTTCACTATTGAGTCAGTCTTTGCAGCTAATATCTAATCATTTTGGTGCAGCTACAGCTGTAAATAACTTTTTCAAATTTTCACTTGCTGGCTTTGCTAACTTTGTAATGAGCTTTTCAGTTGGCTCTATGCTTGTATCAAACTTACCTTTACAGCAATTAACTATTATCTTAATTACAATAGTACTTTTATATACTATCAAGTTCTATGAAAAAACTAAGTATCAACCATAGAATTCAAGCAAAAGGTTTAAAATGACAAAACAAGAACTAAGAAACTACTATCAGCTAGCTTTTATCAATGGAGTCAATGATGCAATTTCAGTGATTTTATTATACAAAGTATTTGTTGTATTAATGACAGGTAACATTATATATAGTATTGCTGATATTATTACAAACCCACAATTTTCTGATTTTGTGCGAATAACTCTCCTATTTAACTTTGTTATTTCTGGAGTTATTGTCCATGGCTTTATAGCAAAAAGGACTATTAAGTTTCGTATTATTATATCTTTATTATTTGTTCTTATATATTGTTTTAGTGGTACTTTTGTATTACATATAAATGCTTTACATGATAATAGTTTTGGTTTTCTTATCCTTGCTAATATTGCTACTATTATGAGTGTAATAATGAATAATATATTTTATAGATTCCATTCTACAAAAATAAATTTAGTTGCTTATACTATGAATCTTCTAAATCTTTCACATATGATTGCAGAGAAGAGATATCATGATATAAGAATATTAAGCACCACAATCTTAAGTTTCATTATTGGCTTAATTGTTGGGGCATACTTAACTTCTATGATTTATTTTTTTGCAATTTTAATCGTAGTACCGGTTTTAATTAATTTGTATATGACAAATCACAAAATAAATATTCAGCAATAAGCCTTTAATCATCAACTAAATAGTATTTGTCCTTAAGCTACTTGGATACTTCTAGGACTTATATTGTAGTTTTATAAAACTGATCCATTCTGATTTTAACTTTAGAATCTTTTTTATAAGTGATGTGAATATGACATGGCTTAAACAACAAAAAGTATGCTACTTTTATACATAGTCATTAGCTGATGACTGTTGTTGTTTTGTTATTCTCTTGCTAAAGGTAAACTTTTAGACTACAGCAATCATCTCCTAGCCAAATACTTACCCTCAAAAAATGACTCGACATCTGCAACATAATAATCAATCTCCTGATTATCATAAAAATTAGCTTCTGATTTATGATCATCAGCATGGACTAATACTGTCTGCATACCTAAATGTTTTGCTGGTACTAAATTATGCGATGAATCTTCAAAGAAAATTGCATTAGTAAAATCAATATCAAACTTATCTCTACCTATTTCAAAATATTTGCTCTTTGGTTTAGAAACTAGACCTGTATCTTGTATTGTTAAGATACCATCAAAACTTTTATCTAAACCAAGCTGTTTAAGTACTCTACTAGCATGGAAATCAGAGGCATTAGTAAAAATATAAGTACGATTATTTTTTCTTAAATCATTAATATATTTGTTTAGCTTTTGATTAGGCTCAAAATGACTAATCTCAATATTATCGATATAATTTAGAAATTCTTGATAGTCAATATTATGATAACGCATCATCCCAAGCATAGTTGAACCAAACTCATAGTATAGTTCATCACGGATTGCATTTGCTTTTTCGATATCCGAGATATTTAGTTTTATTTTAATATACTCACTCATTCTTGCCATCTGGCTATCAAATAAACCATTTTTGTAAGAATAAAGTGTGTTATCAAGATCAAAGATATAAGTTTTCATTTCATTCCTTAAAATTCTCTATAATAAATTAAGCTTTTTAAGCTCATCTTGAACAATACTTGCTGTTTGATCCCAGTTAAACTGTTTTGCTCGCTGTAAGCTTTGTAATACTTTTTGACTATATAAAACTTTATCATCAACAATTTTTTGCATATTGTCTAGTAGCTCAGCTGGTGAATAAGGCTCAAAATACAATCCTGCCTGTGCTGCTATTTCCTGTAAAACTTCTATTTTAGAAGCTAGAACAGGAGTTCCACAAGCCATAGACTCAACTAAAGGTAAACCAAACCCCTCTTCAAAAGAAGGTAGTATCGTTGCTGTTGCTGATTGATAATATTTAGCTAAAATTTCATCATTAGCATCTAATCCTATAGTTTGTATCTTTGAGAGGCAAATGTTATATTTCTGGGCATAATCTCGCAGATTATGATCCATCTCTCCTGAGAATATTAAGTTATACTCATCATAATGCTTAAAGTTTTTAAACGCTTTAAATATTATCTCGATATTCTTATGAGGACGTCTATTACCAATATATAAAAAATATTTTTGTTTAAGTGTAGTTGGCTTATAATCAAAAGTTAATGATATGCCATTATAAGCAACTGTAACTTTATTACTGTCAATACCTGACCACTCTAATATTTGATTTTTTGAAAAGTTTGAAACTGTGATAATTTTGACATTTTCTCTCTTAATAATCGGCTTTAGTATTTTTTCAAAATAGATTTTCTTTATAAAGCTACTCTCATATTTAGATGTAATAGGTATAAGGTCATGGATAGTTATAAGTATTGGTTTATTTGCTCTTAAAAATATAGGCAATGGAACATTAGCAGCAAAAGTATAATAGCCTTGAATATGCTTTTTTCTAATCAGAAAACTTAGATAAAATAAATCTTTTAGAGAAAATGGTTTTATATGCTTGGAAGTAGCAATAAAATTCTGTGGTAAATATTTGATTATTTCACAAGCATATCTACCTATTCCATGGTTGCCTTGCCAGCGTGTATCTATTAATAATTTTGGCATAATTAACTTTTAGTAATTCTTTTTTCTTTGAGTGAGAGTTTAAACTTTTTCGCTTTCAAATAACATTTTGCAACTAGATTAGGAAAGTAGAAAAATAACTTATATGGTAAGCTAAGCTTAAATCCTCTACTTATACAATTTAGGTATAAAGTTTTATAAAGCACTAAAATATCATTCGCTAAAATATTTTTTCGCGCTGCTGCTTCTGAAAAATTATCTACAAGATGTCTTAAAATATTCATATAAATTAAACCACGAAACTGCGAATATTTTTCAATAAAAAAACTTTCGTAATCTGTTATAACACTCTTCAATGCTTGCAAATGCTGTAAAGAGAAATTTAATCTGTTAGTTCCCATAATACCATCATCACGCTGATAATAAAAATAACGTATATTATTATCTTTAACTATGACTTGAGCCTGAGAGTAAATTTTGTAAAAAAAATCTAAATCCTCATATGCTATAAAATTTCTAAAACGATAATTATCTATGAGTTTACGACTAATCAAACTTCCGCATGCCATTGATGATAATTGTTTTGATAAGAAAGCCTTCATTATAGAATTATTGTTATCAAAAATGCTTATATTATTAAGGATAATTTTAGCTGCCTTTATTTGCTTATTACATCCAACCGTTGCTGATATGGCGATATCTGCTGAATAGCTAAAAACATGATTATATAATGCTTGAATATAATCTAAACTAACCCAATCATCACTATCTATAAATGCTATATAATCGCCTTGTGCCATATCTAAAGCACTATTTCTAGCTAATGCCTGCCCGGATTTTTGCTGGTTTAGCAATACAATCCGATTATCTTTAGATTTATATTTTTCACAAATTGATAGACTGTTATCTGTTGATCCATCATTTATAAGTATAATTTCTAAATTTTTATATGTTTGATTAATAACAGATTCTAAACATCTACTTAGATATTCTTGAGTATTGTATATTGGTATGATTATGGATATTAGCCGACTCATACTTTACTCTTATATTTTATTTTCAAAAAATATTTTTTAATGTGACTATAGATTTTAGTATTTCCTGCTAATAGATATAAATAAATTCTTAGTAATTTATAAATAAAATGCATACTAGTCAAAATATAGTTTTTGCCATTATTTAAAGCTACTCTTCTATTTTTCAAACTCTGCCATTACTGAAGCTGAACTGATTCCACCAGCTAAGAAATAGCAAACTTCCTTATTTATATATATATAATTATTATTTAGCTTAATTAGTCGATTAAAAAAATCTAAATCTGCAACGACTTTGTAATTAGTATCAAAGGTTAGCTGTTTTGCTATAGTTTTATCTACATATAAACTCTGATGGCATAATGGCATATTTTGATAGACTTTATTAACTATTCTAGATATCGCAAAATCAGGTCTTATACAGTTATCACCAACAACAAAAACATTAGCATAAATATAGGAAATATTACTTTTATCTTTTAGCACAGAAGCGTAAATCTCAAAAATATCTTTTGTGTAATAATCATCTGAATTTAAAAAACCAATATAATCACCAGTAGCTAATTTTATCCCTTTATTCATAGCATCATAGATACCGTTATCAGGTTCTGAGATTAATATATCTACTATATCTTTATAATTGTTAATAATTTCCAAAGTTTTATCCGTTGAACCACCATCAATAATAATATACTCAATATTTTTATAAGTTTGATCTTTGATACTTTGTAGAGTTTTTTGTATAGTTTTTTCTGAATTATAACAAACAGTAATTACACTAAATTTTATCTTTTGATCAGTTTGTGACATTATCTAACCTTTACGCAGCATTGCTTAATTTCTAAAATTATTTTGATTTTGTAAATACCAATTGTAAGTATTTCTAAGCCCTTGCTCTAAAGAAATAGAGGCTTGCCAACCTAGCTTATTAATTTTACTTACATCTAATAGCTTCCTTGGTGTACCATCAGGTTTTGTTTTATCAAAGATAATATCACCATTAAAACCGACAATCTTAGAAATAAGCTCTGCTAGCTCTTTTATACTACAGTCGATACCTGTGCCGATATTAATATGTGAGCACATTGGATCTGTAAATTTTGCATAAACATCTCTATCAATACTCATAACATGAACGCAAGCACTAGCCATATCATCAACATGGAGAAACTCTCTCATCGGTTTACCTGAACCCCATACTTGCACTTGCTGATAACCATTTTGTTTAGCATCATGAAACTTCCTAATAAGTGCTGGTACAACATGAGCATTTTGTAAATTAAAATTATCATTAATTCCATATAAGTTAGTTGGCATTACTGAGCGATAATCTCTAGCATATTGTCTATTATAACTTTCACAAAGCTTGATTCCCGCTATTTTAGCAACTGCATAGGGTTCATTAGTAAGCTCTAGAGTCCCAGTTAATAACGCTTCTTCGCTAATTGGTTGCTTAGCTAATTTGGGATAAATACATGATGAACCTAGAAACAAAAGTTTTTGAATATTTGCCATATGTGCAGAATGGATAACATTAGCTTCAATGATTAGATTTTCATAAATAAAATCAGCTGGATATTGATTATTAGCATGGATACCACCAACTTTAGCTGCTGCTAGATAAATCTCATCTATTTTTTCACGCTGAAAAAAATCATAAACCTGTTTCTGACTCAACAAATCTAATTCTTTTCTATCTTTTACTACAACTTTTATATTGTTATTATTATGTAATTGCCGAACTATTGCAGAACCAACCATACCATTATGCCCTGCTACAAATATCTTTTTCATACTAACTCTCTAGAGAAAAACTTACGCTATGACCATTAGCCTGCAAAAACGCCTGTTTTCTTGCCTCTTTAAGATCCTCATCTATCATATCTTTACACATCTGTTGCAATGAGATTTCAGGCTCCCAACCTAGCTCTAACTTAGCTTTTGTAGCATCTCCTAAAAGAGTCTCGACTTCAGCTGGTCTGAAATATCTTGGATCAATTCTTAGTATAACATCCCCTACACTTAATGCCGGCGCTTTATCACCTGTTATTGATACTACCTTAGCAATCTCATCTAAGCCTTTACCACTGAATTCTAGTTGTATGTCAATCTCTGTTGCACAAAGCTTGATAAATTCGCGCACACTAATTTGTTTACCTGTAGCTATTACAAAATCTTGCGGTTTATCCTGTTGAAGCATCATCCATTGCATACGCACATAGTCTCTAGCATGCCCCCAATCTCTGAGTGCATCGATATTACCCATATATAAACATTTTTCTAAGCCTTGAGCAATATTTGCTAATCCTCGAGTTATCTTACGCGTTACAAATGTTTCTCCTCTTCTTGGCGATTCATGATTAAATAAGATCCCATTACAAGCATATATTCTATAAGCCTCACGATAATTAACTGTAATCCAATATGCATACAATTTTGCCACTGCATATGGTGAGCGAGGATGAAATGGAGTTTTTTCTGATTGTGGTATCTGATGTACTAATCCATATAACTCCGAAGTTGATGCTTGATAAAACTTAGTTTTTTTCTCTAGGCCTAGCAATCGAATAGCTTCTAGTATCCTTAGTGTTCCTAAGCCATTGACATCCGCAGTATATTCAGGCAACTCAAAACTAACCGCAACATGAGATTGCGCCGCTAAGTTATAAACTTCATCTGGCTGTATTTCTTTGATAATCCTAATTAAATTTGTACTATCAGTAAGATCTCCATAATGTAATCTAAATCTACGATTTTCAGTATAAGGGTCCTGGTAAATATGATCTATTCTTTGAGTATTAAATAATGAAGACCTTCTTTTTATACCGTGAACTTCATAGCCTTTTTCAAGTAAAAACTCAGCCAAATAACTACCATCTTGACCTGTGATACCTGTTATCAGTGCTTTTTTCATCTGCCTAAAGTTTCCTTATATAATTGTATATATTTCTTAGCAACAACTTTACTATCAAACTCTCTTAAAACTTTATCCCTAGCGTTTTCGCATAAAGATACGTAGCTATCATTAGCTAAAATCCACTCTATACCATTAGCTAAATCTTGGCTATCAAAAGGTTTTGCTAAATAGCCATTTTTCTTATGATCAATTATATCCTTTAATCCACTAGTATCAAAAGATACTACAGGAGTACCACAAGATAATGATTCGCTAGCTGTTTGACCAAAAGCCTCTTGTAAACTTGGTACTACCATTACATCTACCGCACTATATAAAGTTACCAAACTTACATCATCATTAAGTTGACCTAAATAGTTAGTTTTAAAGCCAAAATCAGGTACTAAATTAGGTTTGGTACTGCCAAATACAACCAATTCAATATCATCTGTTTTTGCTATTTTTTCTAAAGCTTCATTTAACTGTTTAAAGCCTTTATTAATATCTCTGGTAGCATCCATAGCGCCAAAAAGTATTAATTTTTTATCTTTAGGAAGATTCCAAAGCTTTCTTGATAATTCTTTATCAAATGGTTTAAATATATCTATGTTTATCGGATTTGGTAAATTTATATGTTTGTTATTCTTTAGCAAGAAACTTTGTTTTGATAGGTTATTAAGCCAAGAGCTTAACCCAACGATAATAAAATCTTTTTTAGTAAAAACTTTTTTCTTTCTTCTAAACACTTTGAAACTCAAATCTTTTTCTTTTTTACTAGCAAGATTTGGGCAACTTTGACAATGCTGTTTGTATTTATCACAATTCCATTTTATATGACATCCCCCAGTAAAAGCCCAATTATCATGTAAAGACCAAATAATAGGAGCCTTAATTTTAGCAATATCTTCTATTTTTAACATTCCACCATTTATCCAATGCAAATGGACAATATCGGGATTTATTTTGTTTATCTTTGTAACAATATTATTAAACCCAAACCATGAAGGGCTAAATAATGTTTTTATTCTATGTTTATATTTTCTAACAGGTAAACCATCTATGATAGGACGAAGCTTATTGAGATATCTCCTTACTCTACTATCTTCTGTAATAACTGTACAATCATCGCTAACTTTACTTTGGACTAACATTTGACTATCAATATTAGCATCCAGTAGTGATCTGTGTAATCTATACGCAGCTCTTGCTGCACCACCTTGAATATCTGAGGTATTAACTATTAGGATTTTCATTCTATATAATTAACTATTTCGTTTAAATTTTTTCTTTCTGATTTTGGAACCTTAAATCTATCTGGTAGATTACCAACTCCAATCATTAGTATTATATTTTCATTATTACTTATTTTTGACACTTTTCTAAACTCATTATCTCTTTCTCGATCAGTACACCAATTTAAAGTTACTGCTCCTAAGCCAAGATAATGTAATGCGTATAATAATGACATACTGAAAATACCACCATCTATAAATGATTGATTTCTTTCATTAACGCCTTCGAAAAAATTCAAATCTGAAGTGACTATTAGTAATTTATTAATCTTAAATCCAAAACCTCTATTACCATTTTGATAGATAAGGTACTTCTGGATAGTTGACTTTGATAGTACTATGTGAACTCTAACCGTTTGTCTGTTACAAACTGAAGGAGATTTTTGAGCTATTCTTATAGCTTCTTCAAGAACATTCAAAGTAACTTCTTCCTCAGTAAACTCTCTTATAGAATATCTAGAAAATGCCATTTCTTTAAAATCTAGTTTACTTTTTTTATTTATTTCATTTTTAGTTAATTGAATACTACCTCCTTTACTAGAGTTTTCTGAAAATTTAACTCTTTCAAACATACTTTTAATAGGAGTTATATCAAACTCTTTTTGCTCATGTAAATCAATATATTTTCTAACTACAGATATAGCCGTTAAGTATTGATTATTAAAAACATCAAAATTTTTATTAGAATATATTTTTAACATTGAAATTAAACTAATGACAATATCCTTAGCAAATCCAAGTCTAACCTCTTGATAACTTAAACCTTTTTCAATAACATGATAATGTGCAATTATTTTTCCAAGTAGTTGGTTAGGTTCCTTATTAACAAAAGTTGCGGAATATGTTAAATATCTCTTCATGTCATAGAAGTAATTGGAGTAAAACCTTATTAAGCTTAAAAAGTTTCTTATTTTTATCTTTGTTGATTTAGGTAGAATTATCTTTATTATTTCTTTAATCATCGATAGCCTTTATTAAAAAGTTTCTTGAGTCTTTAATCAATATGTCCAGCTTTTTATCTACAACATTATACTCAATACAATTATTTAGGACTTCACTTACATCAGTATCATTTACAACTCTAGAACTCAAACCTATATTTTCCAACATAGTTTTTATTTTTGTTTCTATCCCAGAATTTGCACTAGTAACAAAGTTTCTTTTGTATTTTAATGAAAAAATAGTTCCATGAAATGTACTTGTTAACACATACTTTGCGTTCTTAAAATATCCAAGCCATTCAAAAGGGCCAATATCAATAATATTTTTATCACACCATGAATTTGAATAACCAACTGAGATTAATTTCATTTTTTTTTCTTTTGAGAATTTAATAATTGTATTTTTCTCATTTTCTCCAAGACGATAAGCATACACTAAAATATATTCTTCTTTTTCATTTGGCTCTATTTCCTCACCTTGAATATCATATATAAATGTTGGGTCGAGAACAATTTTTGCCTTTTTAGCTATAGCTTTTTCTACAAGTAAAGCAGTATTCTCATCTCTTACTGAGATATGACTAAATTTTTTTAATCCATCTTTTACAAATGTGGGAATTGGATTAGACAAATTAACAGATCCACAGCTTGGTGCATAAGATATTAATTTTTTTGCTTTAAGATTTTCTCCAAAATAGACAGGATCATTTCCTAAAAAACTCCACTCATAATTCCAAACTATATCACTTCCAATAATGATAATGTCATATCTTGAAGTGTCTATATTATTAATATTTTTACTAAAGTTTGTCATTTTGAGTTTAGCATGAGCTTTTTTAAACATTATTATTTTTATAATATTTTTAAAAAGTTTTATAGGGTTTTTGTCCATAAAAAAGCTTTATATTCTAAAAACCAATGAATTTTATTTTTGTAATTAATAATTTCTACATCATAACTTTTTTCTTTAAGATATGAATATGTTGAGTAAGCTTGAAAAAAACCACCATGATTAATACCTTCGTGAAATGTTAATATGCCAATTCTCATTTTATAATTTTCCTTATAATATTTCTAATTATTGAAATATCTTTTGACAACTCCTTACTCCACTTACTATCTTTTTTATGATCAATTACCATGATGCTTTTCTTAACTAAGGGGAAACTCATTTCTCCTCTAGCTAAATTTGCTAAATAATTTTCTTCATCAGTTGTATGAGTTGCTTCTTCGCCAAAACCAAGATTCGAAATAAGATTTGCATTTGGGATTATAGCTTTTGCATTTAAAAGTCTTATTAAAAACCATTGGTAGTCCCAAGTTTCAACTTTACCTTCATAAACATTGTCAAATATTTTTTCAAAAATTTTTGCCTCTTTCTGTTCTAATATATCGAATAATATTTTTTCTCTCTTAATTTTAGGCCAAATACCAATATCAACATCATAATGTATCCATGCTCTTCGCCACGATGCCCAGCCCCAAATTCGATTATATTTGGAAAAATAATACTCATTTGAAGTTAATTCTTTATCAATTGGATTCGTACCTCCAATATGCCACACCCTAGTATCATTCTTATATATCTCCAACAACTCCTCACAAAACCAAAAAAAGCTCTGACTTGGCAAACAATCATCTTCTAAGATAATTCCCATCTCTTCATTTTCAAAAAACCAATTTATCGCCCCACTTACAGCATATTTACAACCTAAATTTTCATCTCGAAATAGAGTTTTAACTTCACAATTCCAGTCAATGTTACTCATAATGTAATCACGAACTTTTTGAACTTTTTCAGTTTCTCCTTCTTTAGACTTTCTTGCGCCGTCTGACGCCACATAAAGTTTGGGCGGTTTTGCTTGTCGGATAGCTTCAAATACTTGCTTTGTAGTATCAAGCCGATTAAATACTAAAAACAATACTGGTGTTTTAAGCGGATATGGTGGAATGAATTTTTCTACTATACTCATTTTATTCCCAATTATTTTTTCTACATTCTTCTATATAATCTCTGAGTTTTCTTTTTGGCTGCCATCCAAGTGATTTTGTTTTGTCACTAATTACTCTAGCACTCATACGATTCCCAAGCCTTTCTGGTAAAATTTCAATATGACTTCCAAACATTTTAGCAACTTCTAAAACACTAAAAGCTTCATCACTACCTATACCGTATTCATCTCCATAGCCTAATTCACCTACTAATAATAGAGCATCGATAATATCATTAATATGAGTAAAATTTCTTTTTTGAGTTCCAGGTGATACGACAGTAAGAGGCTCACATTTTCTCATTTTCTCTTTGAATAAAGCTACCAATGTTGCATATTTGCCAGTGCTTATCTCTCTTGAACCATATACATTATAGAAATAAGTGATTGCATAATTAATATCAAACCATTTTGCATAATTTTCAACAAGTAATGTATTTGATGATTTACTCCAAGCATATGGACTAGCATTAGAATTATTGCCATCATCACCAAACTTAGTACTACTACCAGCATATATTAGTTTAGAATTATTTTTCCTAACAAATTCTAAAACTGAAAAAGTTCCTAACTTATTAAAATCAATCACTTTTTTGATATCATCAAAGCTTTGCTCTACTCTTGAATATTCACCAAGATGATAAATAATATCCGGTTTGAAACTGATTAATTTGTCTATATCTTTAGTATTACCTCTGATATAAGTCACATTTTTAATATGGTTTGATTTATTACCTGTAAAATAGTTATCTAAGCTATAAACTTCGCTATTTGTCTTTTCACTAAGTCTTTGACAAAGATGACTACCAATAAAACCTGCTCCACCAGTTACTAATACTTTCTTCATGATTAGAATTAATTATCGCTCCTAAAAATACATCTAGTATAGACCTTATTTATCACATCTGAAAGTACATCATCGAATCTATTGGCAATTATAAGATCTGAGGTTAATTTAAATTCATCAATATTGGATATGACACTAAGTCTATTGAATTTTTTTTGCTTCAAAACTGGCTCATATATCACAACTTTTATATTTTGCTTCTGTAGGCTCTGTATTATTGATTGGATTGCACTATTTCTAAAATTATCACTACCTTCTTTCATTACTAGCCTATATATGCCAACAACATTTGGATTTTTATCTAATATCTGCTGTGTGATAAAGTCTTTACGTGTTTGGTTAGACTGTACAATTGCACTAATCAAATTATTAGGAATATTTAAATAGTTTGCTTTTAGCTGCTTAGTATCTTTAGGTAAACAATAGCCTCCATAGCCAAAACTAGGATTATTATAATAATCCCCTATTCTAGGATCTAAGCAAACACCTTTGATAATATCTTGAGTATTCAAATTATGTGATTCAGCATAGGTATCAAGCTCATTAAAGTATGCTACTCGCATTGCTAAGTAGGTATTCGCGAAAAGTTTCACAGCCTCTGCCTCTGTAGAATCCATATACAAAATTGGGACATCTTTTTTTAGTGCTCCTTTTCCTAACATACTAGCAAAACTTTCTGCAGCTTTTGACTTCTCTCCCATTATAATTCTACTAGGATAGAGATTGTCGTATAGCGCCTTTCCTTCTCTTAGGAACTCTGGTGAGAATATAATATTACTTACACCCAACTCCTGCTTTAAAGACTTTGTAAATCCTATTGGAACTGTTGATTTAATAATAATCGTTGAATTTGACGATACTTCTAAGCAATCTTTGATAACAGCCTTTAGAATAGAAACATCAAAAGTATCTTTAGTATCATCATAATCTGTCGGTACAGATATAACAATATACTCAGCATTTTTATAGGCTACATGCTTATCAGTAGTTGCAAAATAATTTAGTGGCTTCTCAGACAAAAACTGTTTTATAAGATCATCATTAATTGGCGCAATTTTTTTATTAAGCAAATTAACTCGAGTTTCATCAACATCTAAAAAGCAAACTTGATTATTTTGCGCTAATAAAATACCATTGCTTAAACCTACATAACCTAAGCCAACTATTGTTATTTTCATTTAGATATCCATCCAATTAAAACTAAAGATTTTGTTTTAACATAAAAAGTTTTTCTTGTTCTTGAATTTAACAAATCAGAAACATAACACACTACAATTTGACTAAATAAAGTAGATATTGCAGCTCCTATAATTCCATATTCAGGAATCAATACAACATTAAGAAATACATTTATTAGAACTCCGTATAAAGTCCTATATAAGGCTAATCTCTGCAAATCTTCAGTCAAAAACCACTTTCCACTAGCAACCCCAAGTGCTACAAAAACCCCAGCCCAAATATGAATCATAAGCACACTACCTGCTTGATTATACTGCTGCCCATAAAGCAAATTAACTACCCAATCGCTTAGAAATGTCATAGGAAGTGCAATAGCTATAGCCATCCACACCATTAAATCATAAAGCCTTTGAAGCCTTGTATAGTATAGTTGTTCACTTACCTTTTTTGCGTTGATAATAGCAGGGAAAAGTGATGATGATATAACTACTGGTATAAAATACCAAACCGTACTAATTCTTACAGCTGCAGCAAATTGCCCCACCTCTTGTGATCCAAGCATATGATTTATCATAACCTGATCTATATTCATATATATAGATATTGCCAAACCACTCAAGATCAAAGGCCAACTATCTCTTAATAATGATTTTGCAACAGCAAACTTAAAGCGCCAATTTTTAATATCACCAAACTTTTTAGATTGATAAAAATATATAAATCCTAACGATAAAGTAAAGCTATCTAGAACAACAACTGCAGCAAAATAAATTAGCTCAGCACCACATAAAATAAGTATTATTTTTGTAATTGATGATATTACAAGAGAGATTAAGTTCGCCAACGCTACAAATTTACTCTTTACTTGACTCTGAAAATAAAAATCAAGGACGTTAAAACTCTGCATCATAGTAGATAGTGCCACTACAAAAATTATACTCTTTGTATATAAACTCTCTTCTGCAAAATAAAGAACTCCCAATAGTATTATCAGCAAAGCAAAAAAACCCAATAATTTCAAACCAAAAGCGGTTCCCAGAATATTATTTGATTTACTTGAATCCTTCACTAATTCTCTGACAACTATACCATCTAGTCCCAAAGTTGTTAGCACACTAAAAAGTGTTACAAAACTACTAGCATAACTCAAAACACCAAACTCTTTTGGTCCTAGATATCTAGCAACCCATATCCCTACTAGTAGAGATGCTAGCATTCTTGATATATTACCAATAAATAACCATCCGGTATTCAAGAAGTATCTTTTAAACCCTTCTGATAGTTTCAAATTAATGGTCATTTTGTACCACTTCATCATAAACTGACTTATAACTGACAAACATTTTATCCAAGCTGAAAACATCATCAAATCTTGCTTTAGCATTAGCTCCATACTCTTGAGCTTTTTGATCATCTTGCCAAAGCTCTTTGAGCTTTCTAGCTAAATCTTGATTATCATTTGGCTTAGCTACTAATCCTGTTACCTTATCAATATTTACAAAAGTTGTGCCTGTACCAATCTCACAAGTTATCATTGGCTTAGCAAACATACCTGCCTCTAGCAAGACTAATCCAAAAGCTTCTGTTCTTATATTTGAAGGTAACACTAAAGCATAACTTAATTTCAACAAAGATAATTTATCTTTATCATCTAAAGCACCAACAAATTTTACATTTTGTAGATTATTTTGCTTAACTTTTTGCTCAAGTAACTCCTTTTGATCGCCGTCACCAATTATAACAAGTGGATAATCCTCCCCCTGCATTGCATCAATCAAGACATCTAAGCCCTTGTAATATCTCAAGCCACCTATATGAATAAAGAATTTTTCAAAACCTATATTTTTTTTCCAATAGAGATAATTTTCTTCATCAATATTATAATCTGATTTATTTAAACTCATTGGAATAACTTTTTTAGGAGCTTGTATTTGCTTTAGAATCTCACTAGTCTCAAGGTAGTTTGGTGATGTTGGTAATATATACTTTGCACCCTTAAGGAATTTTCTCATTAAGGGTTTATATAACATCATCAATCTTTTTTGCTTGATAATATCTGAGTGATATGTGACTATGTAAGGCTTATTTGGTCTACAAATAGTCTGCAGCAAATCAGCATACGGATATGGAAAATGATAATGGATAATATCGACTTGCTTAGCTAATTCTTTGAATTTTTTAATCGCTGAAAATGAAAAAGTTGTCGATGCAATATTTAAATTTGTTTTAGCAAAATATAATGTGTAAAAATCTTTATGCATAGTTTGATTTTTTTTACCCATTGCAAGTATATGTATTTCAACATCATACTTTTTAGCCGTAGCAATAGATAGCTCATGTATAAACTTCTCTATACCGCCATAAGTATATGGATAAAATGATTTAAACACATGTAAGATTTTCATTTCTAGATCTAGATATTATTCTCTTTTGTGTACTTTTGCCATTTAAGCATATCTTGACAAATATCCTCTATAGACTTTTGTGTCTCGAAACCTAGCTCTCTTTTAGCCTTAGCAACATCAGCAAAACTCGCTGCAATATCACCTGCTCTTCTAGCTACTATCTGATATGGAATCTCTTTACCTAGTGCTTTTTGATAAGCTTTGACAATCTCTAATACAGAGTAGCCATTTCCAGAACCAAGGTTATAAGCTCGCCAACTAGGTTTATCTTGTGATAATTTTTCTAATGCTAATATATGTCCTATTGCTAAATCTACCACATGTATATAGTCTCTCACTCCAGTACCATCTCTAGTCTCATAGTCACCACCAAAGATACTGAGTTTAGCTAATTTACCAGCACCTACTTGTGCAACATAAGGCATGAGATTATTAGGTATACCTTGTGGATCCTCGCCTATCATCCCACTGCTATGAGCTCCTACAGGATTGAAATACCTAAGACATGTGATATTGAAATTATTATTAGCATTTTGCAAATCTCGCAAAATATCTTCTAACATCAGCTTAGTTGCACCGTAAGGGTTAGTTGTACTTAGAGGCATATCCTCTGTAAATGGTGGTTTATTGTTCATTCCATATACGGTCGCTGATGAACTAAAGACAAAGTTATAAACTTGATACTCTTGCATTAGCTCAAGTAAATTTAGTGTTCCCTGGATATTGTTATGATAATACTCCAATGGCTTATCAACACTCTCACCTACAGCTTTAAAGCCAGCAAAATGAATCACCGCATCAATATCATGTTCTTGAAAAACTTTTGCTAGCTTAGGTTTATCTAAAAGATCTAATTGGTAAAAATCAAAATCTTTATTTGTAATTTTTTTAAGCCTATCTACTACAGATAGTTTACTATTTGAAAGATTATCAACTACTACAACTTGATAATCCCTATCAAGAAGTTCTACCACTGTATGACTACCTATATAGCCTGTACCGCCTGTTACTAAGATTTTTTTATTCATAAATATACTCTATATAGTTTTTGTCTTTTTTCTCTACAAAATGTGCTTGAGTTTGCTCTTTAGTTTTTATAAATAGTCGCAAAATTTTCATAGCAATAACTCTCATAGTTTCTATAATGATAAGTAAATCAAATACAAAATTCCATCTTCTGATATAGGCAAGATCAAGTTTTAACTTATTTTCTGGTAGAGTTGCATAACTTGTCAAAACTTGCGCATAGCCGGTAATACCTGCCTTAACTTTTGTCCTATAAGAAAACTCTGGAATTTCTTGACTAAATTTATCTATCAGTTCTGGTCGCTCTGGTCGTGGTCCTACTATAGACATGTCACCTTTTAGAACATTAAAAAACTGCGGTAACTCATCTAACCATATTGGACGAATTATTTTACCAACTTTTGTAATTCTGTTATCATTATCAACAGCCCAAACTGCCCCAGTTTGTATTTCAGCATTTACTTTCATACTACGGAATTTTATTAGATTAAATCTTTTTGCATTTCTTGTAACTCGCTCTTGGATAAAAAATGGTGAGTTTCTATCCTCTAAATAAATCAGTACAGCTATTAGCAACATGATTGGTGATGTTAAGATAATAACTACTAGGCTAAACAAGATATCAAAAATTCTCTTAATAATTTGTGCTTCATAAGATAAACCAAAGTTTTTGACACTCATAGCTAAGCTATCGCCAAGAGGTACTAGTACCGCTCCCCAAATTGATATTTCATATTTTCTTGGAATAAGAACTACTTCAAGGTTATATTTGCTTAGGATTGATAAATCATTATCAGCTAATAGTTTTAATGCCTTATCTGAAATAAATGCCTTTTTATAACTATATGCCACATCAGCTAGGCTAAAACCATTGATATTTATACTCAAGTACCCAGCAATTATTTCCCTAGGTAACTTAGCAGTCGCAGCTTTAGCAAAAAGCCATTCTCTTTCCTGATCTAAACCAATAATTAGGATTTTGCTATAGCTAGTATTTCTTATCAACCATCTAAAAAGATTACGTGATATAGATAGCATAACAAGTTGTAGTAAAAAGCCCAAAATAATCAAGCTACGTGGAAATGAGAATCCTCTTAAAAAGAATGCTAGCGATGTTATAATAATCGCGATAGCTAATCCACATAATAAAACTTTTAGAACATTTCTTGATTTAGATACTTTTTCACCATTAGTATACTCAGCGATAAGAAAAACTAGTAAAGATGTTGCTGCTATAAAAACTACCATAAAATTAAAGCTACTAAAATTACTAGTATCATAATGTAGTAGATGCAAAGGTATAAAGTAACTCAGTAATACAATTATTACAGATATTACTAGCTCTATTGTTTTGAGAGTGAATGCTAAATTAAATTTTATTGAGCTCATCTCTCATCTTATCAATAGTTTGTTTATAGCTGTCAGAATTAAAAATAGCTGAACCCGCAACAAAGGCATTTACACCACAAGCTGCTATTTCAGCAATATTGTGCGGATTTACACCACCATCTATCTCTAGCAAGATATCTCTAGCTGTAGACTTAATCCATTGCGAAACCTCTTTGGCTTTATCAAGCATAGCTGGAATAAATTTTTGCCCACCAAAACCAGGATTTACTGACATTATCAGCACCCTATCAATATGACTCTCAACATACTTCAAACAATCTATACCAGTAGCAGGATTTAGAGCAAGTCCAGCTTGGATACCAAAAGATTTAATTAGTTGTAAACTTCTATCAATATGCTCACTCGCTTCAGGATGAAAAACAATGCTAGTTGCTCCAGCTTTAGCAAAACTTTCAATCAAAGTATCTACAGGTTTAACCATAAGGTGAACATCCATACCAGCGGTTACACCATAATCTCTCAACGCTTTAAGTACCATCGGTCCAAATGTCAGGTTAGGCACATAGTGATTATCCATAACATCAAAATGGATATTATCTGCACCTGCTGCTAAAACGGCCTTGACATCATCACCCAGTCTAGCAAGATCCGCAGAGAGTATAGAAGGATTTATTTGAATATGTTTCATATAGCTAGTTTTAATATCTTAATATACTTGAAAATTCTATCATATTGAAAGTAAAATTTGGTTATATAATATAAATTTGTGTCAATAAATCTTAGTTAAAAAGATTTATCACTTATTAGTTTTGGAGATTAGGATGACTAACCATATTTACAATGCTGTAGAAACATTCCGTTTAGAGATAGAAACATTAGAAAAATTAAAAAACTCTATTGATGAGAATTTCGAAAAAGCGTGTGAGATTATTTTAAAAAATAATCGTGATAAAGGTCGAGTAATAATAACAGGTATGGGTAAATCAGGTCATATCGGTAAAAAAATGGCTGCAACATTCGCTAGTACTGGCACACCTGCTTTTTTTGTACACCCGGGTGAGGCTGGTCACGGTGATTTTGGCATGATTACTAAAAATGATGTATTAATAGCTATTTCAAACTCTGGTACATCCTCTGAGATCATGGGATTAATGCCAATGATAAAATACCTTGATATTCCAATAATTGCTATTACTAGTAACCCAAAATCAATACTTGCTAGAAATAGTGATGTCACTCTTAATCTACATGTTGACAAAGAGGCATGCCCACTTAATCTTGCTCCGACATCGAGCACTACAGCAACTTTAGTACTAGGTGATGCTTTAGCGGTTGCATTACTTAAGGCAAAAAACTTCTCAGTAAAAGATTTTGCTTTTTCACATCCTAATGGTGCCTTAGGTAGAAAGCTAATTTTAAAAGTTGAAAATATCATGCGTAAAGGTAATGAGATACCAATAGTTAAACCGAGCGATAATATCCGTAAAGCAATATTAGAAATAAGTGATAAAGGTGTTGGAAGTACCCTAATTATCGAAAATAGCAAGCTTTTAGGTATTTTTACAGATGGTGACTTAAGAAGAATGTTTGAAGCAGAGAATTTTAATTCGCAGCGAAGTATCTCAGAAGTTATGACAAAAAATCCTAAAACAATTTCGAAAGAAGAAATGGCAATAACTGCCCTCGAAAAAATGGAAAAATATGAAATCACAAGTCTAGCAGTAGTCGACAATGACTATAATATACTAGGTATAATAACAATGCATGATCTTATCAAACTTGGACTTAGATAAAACACATGCAATAGTTTAAATCATTAGTAAAAATATTTGCCAGACGTGAAGCTTATATATCAGATTAAAAACTAACTAGTGATGAACTTATCAAAGTACTAAATATCTTAATCTAATTATAGCCTACTAGGTATAAAAGTAGTATATTCTTCCTGAACTAGTTTCAAGATCTCAATAGAATCAATGCTTATAGTGAGATTCTAGAATAAATTCAGCATGACCTTTTTGTGTCTAGTTAGCTACAGGTCAACAATCCTTAAAATTCAAAATTATTAGCTTTAACTTATAGTATAGTATGAGTATGAAAAGCTAAATTAATTAGTGATAAATAAAGAAGTTATTTAAATAGAATTTATTGAGATGATAATTTTGTTTAAAGAACATTACCCATAGAGACACAATGATATCCAGCATCAACATGGACAACTTCTCCAGTGATACCAGTTGCCATATCTGAGCATAAAAACGCCACAGTATTACCAACTTCCATAATATCAACATTCTTCTTAAGTGGAGAAACCATAGCATTATAATCAAGCATCTTCTTAAAGTTTGATATACCAGAAGCTGCGAGAGTTTTGATAGGACCAGCTGATACAGCATTTACCTTAATACCATCCTCACCTAAAGCTAAAGCTGTATATCTAACTGTAGCTTCTAGAGATGCTTTAGCAATACCCATAGTGTTATAACTTGGCATAGCTTTTTCTGCTCCAATATAAGTAAGTGCAACCATAGAAGCATTACGATTCTTCATCATACTACGACCTTCTTTAGCTAGTGCTGCAAAAGAATAAGCACTGATATCATGAGCAATACTAAAACCTTCACGAGTTACACAGTCAATAAAATTACCCTCCAACTGATCACGCGGCGCAAAAGCTATAGAATGAACAATACCATCTAGACCATCCCAAACTTTACCTAACTCTACAAATAAATCTTTAATCTCTTGATCAGAAGTCACATCGCAAGGTAAAACCGCTGCTGGATTGAATTCTGCGCATAATTTTTCTACTCTATCTTTGAATTGCCCAACATAAGTAAAAGCAAGCTCAGCTCCTTCTCTATGCATAGCTTTGGCGATACCATAAGCAATTGATTTATTACTTAAAAGTCCTGTGATTAATATTTTTTTTCCTGCTAGAAAACCCATATTTACATCTCCTTTGTGGATTTATTGTCAAAATTTTAGTTACTAAATAATTTTATAATAGTTCTAAAAAGCTCTTCTATTTAAATCACAAAATTGACCATAATTTTTGTGATAATTTTTATCAGCTTTTTAGCTCAAAACTACATAACTAAATCTGGTTGACCTTTATCTACTACTTAGATTATTTAAGTCAACACTCTCTAGTATTAGCAACATAAACTAATATATAATTATAGTTAATCAAAAAATAAAACACTAGTTTAATTTTAGGTGATTTCATATGCTATGGAAAGGAAAAAAGATAGTATCAGCACCATCTAGCGATATGGGCTTTGATAAAGCTAAAGCAAGTTGGGATATCATGAAAATATCATCCGAGCTTGTTGAGGGATATGAAAGATTAGGCAAGATAGCTCCTGCTATTAGCATATTTGGTTCTGCGAGAATTTCAAAAGATGATAGATACTACAAAGACACTGTAAAACTTGCCAAATCATTGTCAGATCATGGTTTCGCTGTAATAACAGGCGGAGGTCCAGGTATTATGGAAGCTGGTAATAAAGGCGCCCAACAAGGTTCATGCTCTAGTATAGGCCTAAATATCACCCTACCACATGAGCAGCGCCCAAATCAATATCAAGACATTTTCTTAATCTATAGATATTTCTTTACACGTAAAGCAATGTTTATTAAGCACTCGATGTCTTATATTGTCATGCCAGGTGGCTTTGGCACCTTAGATGAACTCTTTGATATTACTACCCTTATTCAAACTGGTAAAAAAGTCAAAATGCCAATTATATTATATGGTAAAGACTTTTGGGGTGGCTTGATGGAATGGATCAAAACAACATTAGTCACCAAAGGTGTAGTAAGCAAAGAAGAGGTAAATCTACTAACTCTTGTTGATAGCATCGATGAAACAATAGAAATAATTGCCGAGCACTATATGCATACATATAGTTCAAAAGCACACGAAAAAATTGTATTTTAAAGGTTTTAATCATATGGATATCAATACTATTTCAGCAACATTAATAAACAACTCACTACCAATAATCGCAGCCTTTAATCTTTTGATTCATATTTTCTGCGGTCTAGGAATAGCTAAAGATATACCCAAAATTTTAGATAGAAGACTTACAACTATTTTATTACCAAAAAATATTTGGATTTTAGTTGGTTTAGTATTTGGCATATGGGGATTATTAGTATATTGGCTATTTCATCACTCAACTTTCTCACGAGGGTAAAGCTAACTCACCAAAAACTTCTTTTCTTAGATTATCAATATCTTTACGAATAATCTCTTCAACAACTTCTTTAGTAAGAGTATGATCAATATCTCTAATACAACCTACATTACCCCATTTGCTTTCAAAAAATTTATTATCAACGATTTTATCATTCTCTGCTAGAGTAACACGTATAGCCTCATGAAATTTACCAAGCTTACCATTAAACAGTAAAAGCAAGTATGCTCCAAGCATTTTTCTAATCTTGACCTTGCTGAGTACACGCATAGTTTTATGATGGATAAAAAATGGAGTAATTAAATGGAGTTTCTGATATAACGCTTCATCAATCAAAGATGATATACCAGCTGACATTGATATTGCATAGATTAGATCATAGTTATCAGCACTAATCTTATACTTATTGATAATCCGTTTTAATTTTCTTCTGACAAATATAGGACGACCTAAGGCTACTGTAGTTACCTTAACTTTTATACCATCAACATCAACATGCTCAACACTATCACCCTTACTGTAATAGCCTCTTATAACTAATATATTTAATCTGTCTTTATTCATTAAGCTTTTTCAATAAGTTCTATTTGATAACCATCTGGATCTTTTATAAATGCGATAATTTGGGTACCACCTTTTACTGGACCTGCCTCACGAGTTACAACTCCACTTTTTGCTTTGACATCATCACAAGCTTTGTAGACATCCTCTACTTGCATGCATAAATGTCCAAAAGCATTACCATGATTATATTCATGCTCACCCCAATTATATGTCAGTTCTAGAACCGTATGATTAGAGATATCTCCATAACCTAGAAATGCTAAAGTATACTTATACTCTACATTATCAATTTTTTTCTGCACAGTCATTCCTAGTACATTTGTGTAAAAGTCGATAGACTTATCTAAGTCTTTTACTCGTAACATTACATGAGCAAAACGCATCTAAACTCCTTATAAAAAATTTATTTGTTATTGATGAACTATTTTGCTATATTATAGCAGATTTTTAATCCCCTGTTCGCAACTATCCAGGGTTAACAAAACTATAGGAAAGCAAATGACTAATTTTCAACTTTTAATATTATTCACACTTATTGATTTTTCAATTCTATTTTTATCTTTCAAGCTTTTTGGTAAAAAAGGAATTTATGTATTTATTGTTATAAGTGTAATAGCTGCAAATATCCAAGTTAATAAAGGTGTTGCTTATGATATTGCCGGATTTCATATTATCGCAACATTAGGTAATGTAATGTTTGGAGGTATTTTTACCGCTAATGATTTACTCAATGAAAAATATGGTCGACAGGAGGCACGCAAAGCTGTATTAAAGTCAATTTTTTTTGGTATATCATTTATGATTTTTATGTTTATCTCAACATTATTTACTAGCTTAAATGATCCTTTCTATAATGATGCTAATAAAGCACTTAACTTATTTTTCTCTATTGATGGTGGTGCTTTGAAAGCTGTGATTATCGGCAATATGGTATATCTGATATCTCAACTTTTTGATGTACTTATTTACTCAAAAATAAAAAGCTATAGCTCCGATATAAAATGGTTATGGTTAAGAAATACTGGCTCAACTTTAATATCACAAATACTTGATACAACTCTTATTACTTATGGGTTTGGCTTTGCTGGAGTTTTACCACTTGATTATGCTTTTGAAATAATAATCTCAACTTTAGTAATAAAATATACGATTGCTTTAATAAATGCGCCGCTGTTTTACATACTAGCATTTACTAAGCCTTTGAAGAATAATGATTAAAACTAAGTAGATTATTTTTTAGTGATCTTCTCAAGTAATAAAGTATCGCCATCAACATTTTCTGTAACTAAACCTATACCTTTACAGTAAATCTCGTAGTCTATTATATGATAACAATCTCCACCATAATCTTTTTTGTAACATTGCTTAGTATTATTATCCATACGAATACAGTCTTTGTAGGTATTATCATTAACTACAATTTCTGGTATTACTTTTGTAAACTCTGAAGTTCCTGTAGTATGCGACATATCATTAGAACTATTTATCTTATCAACTTTATTTAGGATAATATGTTTAGGGAATAGTGGCTGTAATTTGAGATCTAAACTTTGTAACTTGCCATCTCGATCTGCTACCTTACTGTTACCAAAATAAACTGCACCATCTTTAACTTCATAAACAGACTCATTTGAAATATATGGTTTATCTCGGCCTAATGATGTTTTTGTCTCATAGACACATTTTGTTTTGTTTTCATTACAGTTTTTAACAGTTAGATCAAATGCTGGGGTAAGCTTAGCAGGCTTATCTAAATGATTATAAACATAAGTATAAGTAGCTCCAACATCTGTTGTAATATAATCACTTCCGTTCAGAGATACTTGCTGATTATCTGCTGCAAATGCTATTAATGGTAAACCTAACACTAATATAACTTTTTTTTTCATTTTTACTTCCTTTATCTACAAATTTTAGCATCGCACCAAATAATAAACTACAGAAGAATAAAATCTAAATCAAGCCTAATTTCAATAAACCGTAATATACTCCATCATTATAATTTGTTTTAGTGATTAAATCAGCTTTTTCTTTTAGTTGAGAAGATGCATTCTCCATTGCAATAGCAACATCCACTCGATCAAACATCTCAAGATCATTATTTCCGTCACCAAAAGCATAAGTCTCATAATCTTCTAAGCCTAGATACTCGACCACCTTATCAATACCATTAGCCTTTGTATGACCCGCTAAATAACAATCAACATAACCATGCTCATTATGCGGTGCTGTAACATAATCATCACCAAGTGTATGCTGTAAGGCAACAACGTCAACATTCCTACCTAAAACCAAAGCATTATAAATTGTGACATTGTACAGGTTATGCGTAGTAATAATTTTATCTTTATTAACAATAACGTTATCATAAAAATAGCTAAGATCTTCTGACTCAAGGTTATTTACATAGGCATACTCACCCTCAAAGAGCCAATCATGATTATGTTTCTCACAGAATTCTAAAATACTATCTATAGCACTTTGTGGGAAAAGTTTCTCGTAGACAAGCTTATCACCAACTCTTACAACTGAACCATTAGCAGTAATAAAACCATCCATAGGTAGTTCAAGAACTGCTGAAGGAATAAAGCCTTGTGTCCTCCCAGTAGCTATGAAAGTTTTATAACCCTGTTTTCTAAGATTTTTTATTGCTTGAATATTTCTCTCTGAAACAAAAAGTTTTCCCATATTTTCATGCACTAAAGTACCATCGATATCAAAAAAGAATGCTTTTTTCATACTTAAATTATATAAATTTTATTTGATACTCTTAATGATAAATGAGTAAAAGATAAAAGGATATAACTATTTAATTTTTTCGATAATTAAGGCTACTGTAATTTCTAGCATATTTGATGCTACTACATAAAAAATACTCTAAACTTTGGTTAATTACTGTGGATATTAATGATAAGTATAATATTAGCACCAGCCAAGAATATTTCTTATGTTTAACAACATCAACAATAAAGACAAATGGCAGGATATTCATCAAAGTACTCGATATAAAACTACTACTGCCATAAAAGCTTCTTTTAGTAATTGATTAATAGATAAACATCGCATCACCATAACTAAAAAATCTATATTTTTGAGCTATAGCATGATGATATGCTTGCATAATTTTGTGTTTATCAGCAAAAGCACTTACAAGCATAATCAAAGTAGATTTTGGTAAATGAAAGTTTGTAATCATCGCATCTACAACATTAAATTTCTTGCCGGGATATAAGAAAATATCTGTCTCACCTTGATAAGGTTCAATCTGACCATTTTGTCCCGCTGTTTCAAGTGAACGCACAGAAGTTGTACCTATAGCTATGACTCTCCCACCATTTGCTTTTGTTTGCCTAATTTTCTCACAAACATCCGCTGGTACAGATATTACCTCAGCGTGCATTTTATGACTCTCAACATTATCAACTTGTACTGGTTTAAAAGTTCCAGAGCCGACATGCAAAGTTATATAAGCAATATCGATACCTTTATCTTTTATCTGTTGCATTAGCTGTTGTGAAAAATGTAATCCTGCAGTAGGAGCTGCAACTGAACCAAGGTCTTTAGCATATACAGTTTGGTATCTCTCAGCATCAAACTCTTCATCTTCGCGTTTCATATATGGTGGTAATGGAATATGTCCAAATTCTTCCATCAGATGATAAATATCTTTGTCGCCTTGTATCTCAAGCAGATACATACCGCCATCTTTGTCTAAAACTTTTGCTAGAGTATCCTCAACATATATTTCACTACCAATAGCTGGTGAACGGTTAGCTTTGATATGTGTTTCAAATAGTTTTGGTGTTTTGATCCTTTCTATAAGGTATTCAAGTTTTGCTCCGGTAGTTTTACTGCCATACAAACGCGCTAACATTACTTTACTATTGTTAAAAACAAGTAAATCTTTTGGTGTTATAAAATCAATAAGATCAGTAAACTTATGATCAGCTATTTCACCTGTTTTCTTATTTAACTTTAGTAACCTACTAGCATCACGATTTTCTAATGGATAGCTAGCGATCAACCCTTCTGGTAATTTATAATCAAAATCATCTGTTTTCATAAATAACCTTATACTGTAAAAATTACTATTTTTTAGTGCTTTTAAAATTTGCTTTTATTTCTTTTAGAATCTGTTTTGATTCATAATCATTGAGAACTTCGTTAAGAAATTGCTCATCATCAATATCAAACATCTTTTTCAATAAATCTTTATCTGATAAATCATTTAGCCCTTTACCATAAATAAGCGAACTTCTATTTTTCAAACTTAGACAAAAACTAGCATATTCAAAACATTTACTAAGTAATTCACTTTCATCATTTTCAGGATCAAAATTTTCATCTATCATCGTATTCATTTGAATAATTTGATCTGCAAGCAGTTTACTTGTGAGAATATTCATCTTGAGTAAATCAAACATAGTAACTTTCTTCTCTCTATTAAACTTTGTTACTAGTATATTGATATTTTTAACAATCTCTTCCAAACCATCGTGCTTATCAAATTCTAAGAATAGCTTTTTTATGTCTAATATTTCGTTTTCCATATTTCTTCCCTTTTTCTTGAGCTTACAAAGCTTGCTTCACAACTATACTTTTAACAATATTATTCTTATCAACAAACTCAAACCCTGCTCTACGCGCTTTTTTAAGATATTGATTATCGCTTGCAAAGACTTCTTTAAATGTTTTCATCAAAGCTAACATCTTAGTATTATCAAGCTTACGTTCACGCTGATATTTATCCAGTGTTGAAATATGACCAATCAAACGACCTTTTATAAAGGCTTCACTCAAAACTTTAGCTAGCGTGATAACATCTTTAAAGCCTATATTTACACCTTGCCCTGCTAATGGATGAATCGTATGTGCTGCGTCACCTATCAATACCACATTGTTTTGTATATAACTTTTAGCATGGCGCTCTATTAGCTCAAAACTAAATCTTTTTGATAACAGACTAAGACTACCAAAACTATTATTGATAGCTTTAGTAAGCTCTATCTCAAACTCCTTATCTGCCAAACTCATCAGAAAACTAGCATAATCAGTCTTTACAGACCAAACTATTGATACTTTATTTGCATCTGCTAAAGGTAAAAATGCCAATACCCCTTTATCATAAAAACGTTGATATGCTGTTTGTTGATGGTCTTTTTCAAGCTTAATTGTTGCAACTACTGCAGCATGTTCATATGATTTAACTTTAGTTTCAAAATTAAAATAATCACGAATAAAAGAGTTAGCGCCATCTGCACCAATTATTAGACTAGTTTCGATTGACAAATCCTTGTCATCCTGAACTTGATTCATGATCTCGCCACTATTCTGACTAGAACTATCGAAGTGAGAGTCTGGCATGGCTGTCTTTAGGAAGAGCTTTTCAGTATTACCATTTCTTTGGATTTTATGTATTTTTTGATTAGCAAAGATCTCGATACCTGTATCTCTGATCTTCTCTAGTAGCGCTTCAACTATTACGTCATTTTCAACAATGCAGCCTAAACTATGCTCGGCTATTTCTTCAGCTGTAATATTTATACTCTCACTAGGAATATCATCCCATACACGCATTTGATAATATGGTGATATACGCTTATTTTTTATATTATGCCAGACACCTAATTGTTGCAAAAAACTTTTTGAAGTATGGTTTATAGCACTAACTCTAGTTTCAACTCTATCAGCACTCAAAGGCTTATGATTAATCTTTTTTGCTTCAACAACAGCAACCTGAAAACCATTCTGGTGCAATGCCAAAGCAAGGCTTAAGCCTACCATGCCACCACCGACAATCACAGCATCTTTTTGAATATTTCTAACGCTCATCCTCAATCACCTTTCTCATCAAAGTTGAACCTTTGCTAAGCTTACCCATCATCACTCTTGATAAAACTTTTTTAGCCAACTTACTTCTTTGTAACAGGTGTAAACCAGCATTTCTACTTATAACCAACTTAGTATCATTAGATACAAACCATTTTACAAATCCATGTGTGACAAAAATTGTTCTATCATGATCTGGTTTTCTGAGTTTAGCAAACTCTGCTAAAACAGCTGTAATTGAGTTCTGAGAAAAATCACTCTCTACAAGCAAATCATACAAAAAACCAATATCACGAATACTTAGATTCATCCCCTGACCAGATACAGGATGCAAAAAATGTAATGCATTACCAAAAAAAAGTACATTATTTTTATAGACTTGCTCAGCTTGGACAAGATATAAAGGAAAAACCGCTGGTTTCGAAGTAAGCCTAATCTGCCCCAATCTATAACCAAAGCGATCTTGAAGCAACTGTTCAAACTCTTTATTATCCAAGGTCAATTTTGCTTTTGAATTATTTCTATCAATAGTCCAAACACAGCCCATAGTTGTTTTTGCTTTAGGTAACATTGCTAGTACCCCATCGGTCATAAACCTTTCAAAAGCTGTATTATCATTATCAAGCTCTGTTTGAATATCAAAAACAAGCGCATCTTGATGATAATCAGTTGTCTTAGCTGAGACATTTAGCATTTTTCTTAAGCTTGAGTTAGCACCATCACAAGCTATTATCAACTGTGCTTGTATAGTTTTAGTCTCTCCTTGTTGCTTGACTACTAGAGAATACTTATCATTATGCTTATCTAAATCAACAACATTTGTTTCAAAAAATTTGATAATATTTGGATTAGCAGCAACACTTTGCAAAGCAACAGTCAGAAGCTCTTGCATCGGCGCAATAGCTCCTAAAAATGGCAAATCTTCATCTTTAGCAAAAATCTCAGCTCGTCCATATCTGCCCTTATCTGAAACATGAACTTTTTTAATAGCTTGAGTTTTACTTGCAACCTTATCCCACAAACCAAGTGTATTTAAAAAAGCTATTGATGAATAAGACACTGCAATACTTCTATTATCATTTTTTACTTGCAGCTGATCTTTCTCAATATGGATAATTTTACATCCAGTCCTGGCTAGAGCTAAAGAAGTAAATAAACCGACTATCCCTCCACCAACAATTGCCACATCATATTTAGTATTCATGCTGATACCTAAATTTTTTCACTATCAATAAGTAAAACTGCTACTTTTGTATACTCAAACAACTCGATAAAGTCTTCTTCGCAAGCATCATCTTCACCCAAGGCCTCATAGTCCATATATGAGATTTTCATCAAATCACTAATTGCTTCCTTGATTTCCTTATCTTTTGAGTTCTCAAAATCTAAACCAAATAAACCCACGCCTGATAAAAATCCTTTTATCCAATATGTAAGAGCCTCAGCTCGATAACTCAAAGGCTCATCATCAGCTGGGATAAATAAATCAAAATTTAGACTTTTTTCATCGAATTGAGATTTAGTATAATCATAAAGTTTTTTCATAGTTTTTAAAGCTGAACCAGCAACTAAATCACCTTCCTCAATCGGCTTAGTCATTAGAGAATCTGACCAAGCTGTAAATTTAACTTCAGCACCAAAACTAAACAAAGCACAAAGTAATCCATGGGCTTCAGAAGCTGAGCTTAAAGCCTGCATTACTTTTAATGCTTGAGCAACATCTTCAAAATTAGGTTTTTCATTTTTCATAGAAATTAGTTTTATTTTATATATTATTGTTAAACATTTTACTGTATATAGATAATTAGTTATAGGTATTTGTTAAAAAAGATTTACTTAATAAAAGAAATATATATTGCCCAAATCAATAATCTAAATTGGTAAAAGTCAAGAAATATATCTATAAACTTTTTAGTGTAAATTATTCAAAGAATATATATAGTGATTTATAATGGCTATGTAATCAAGAGTTTAGTTGTCTGGGTTATTGGTGATTTAGTTACAATCTTGTACCGATACTACTTAGAAAGGGGAGCCTTGGTGTTTTGACTAGAGAGCAAGCTTTGATGCTCTAGCATTGACAAAGAAGCCCAACGTTGAAACTATGGCACCCACCTTGATACCATAGGGATCAAGAATATTGAGCTAAAACGGTAATCTGGATAACTAATTTTTATATTTATATTTGCAGCTATGGATAAAAATCAAATACGTAGAGAGCTTTTAAATATTAGGAATTCTCTTATAAGTAAAAAATATCTTAGTGAAAAAATTAGCACTAAATTAATAAATTACATACAAGCAAATTTCACTAATCCTAAAATTGCTAGTTTTGCGTCACTAAAAAATGAAATAGATACCCAAACTATTAATAATCACTTTGAAAATATATATTTACCTATAGTTCATCCATTTGTAAAACATGGACTTTGGTTTGCTAGAGATTCTAAGAAATATTATCTAAATAAATATAAAATCAAAGAACCGGTTTATTCCATTAAAGATGTAGTTACAGCTTGGGAGCTAGATATTATTATCGTACCGATTGTTGGTTTTACTAGCGATAAATTTAGAATGGGCATGGGTGGAGGCTTCTATGACTATAACCTAAGCTTTAAAAAAATACATAAATGGCCATTAACTATAGGTATAGCCTTTGATGAGCAGCAAAATAATGCTATTATCATAGATACACACGATATTAAGCTTGATTTAATTATCACACCTACGAGGATATTATAACTATGGATAGTACTACTGTAGCACAACAAATCAAAATTCAAATATTATCCAAAGTTGAACCTAAAGCTATAATCAAAATAATTGACGAAACACATAAGCATGTAAAACATAGAGGTTATACTCAAGGCAAGTATCATTTTATACTGAATATAACTTCACAAAAACTTAGTACCATAACAAAAATTCAGGCACACAAACAAATATTCAAAGCTGTTGAAGATTTAATGCCATATATTCATGCTTTATCAATAAAGATCAAACCGGAGTAAGAATGTAATGTTTGATTTTATTATACATTTTAATGAGTATATAAACTATTTTATTGATCTTTTAGGAGTATGGTTCTACATATTATTATTCTTTATTATTTTTTGCGAAACTGGAATTGTTTTAGGTATATTTTTTCCAGGTGATTCTTTACTTTTTACGATTGGCATTACAGCAGCTGCTACAAGTATTAACATTCATCTAGCGGTATTAGCGATATGCTTAGGTGCTATAATCGGTGACTCATGTAACTATATTACTGGCAAATTTATTGGAGAAAAACTCTTCAGTACACACGCACGGATTCTCAAAAAAGCTTATCTGATAAAAACTAAAGAATTCTTGGAAAAATATGGTACAAAAGCAATAATTTTCTCACGATTTATTGCATTTGTTAGAACGATCACACCTTTTGTCGCAGGTGTAAGCAGAATGAATTATCTGAAATTTGTCACATTGGGAACAATATCAGCAATCATATGGTCTTTTTCAATAACATACACAGTTTACTTCTTTAGTGATAACCAATTTGTTAAACAAAATTTAAGTCTTTTAATTGCCATAGTAGTTATTGCTGTAATTATCCAAATACTTATTAAGAGTATTATAAATAAAATAAAACTAAAAAGAACTTAACCTTTAGAAATTATTTTTTTATAATCTAACGACAAAACATTAAAAAGCACAACTCATGGATACAATCGCGGCGTTATTAAATATTGTCTTGCATCTAGATCAATTTATTAGTACTTATATAAATATACTAGGCGACTGGACTTACTTATTGCTTTTTTTAGTGATTTTTTGTGAAACTGGACTTGTCATAACTCCTTTTTTGCCGGGTGATTCGTTACTTTTCGCTATAGGTCTTACCGGAGCTGCAACAACCCTTAATGTTCACTTAGTAGCCCCAATATTAGTAGCAGCTGCTGTTTGTGGAGATTCTTGTAACTATTTCTTAGGTCGTATGATTGGTAAAAGAATATTCAAAGATGATGCAAAAATTCTCAAGACTGCACATCTCTTAAAAGCTCAAGAATTCTTTAATAAGTACGGCCCTGCAGCTATTATACTTGCTAGATTTACACCACTTGTGCGTACATTTATGCCTTTTACAGCTGGTATGGCACGGATGCGATATACTAAATTTGTTGCAATGGGTATTATTGGTGCTTTTATCTGGGTTTATTCTATTGTTTATTTAGCGTTTTTCTTTAGTAATAATGCTTTTGTTAAAAAATATTTTGGCTTATTTATCATTTTAATTGTTGTTGTCTCTTTGATACCACCGACAATATCTTTTATCAAAGCTTTCAAAAACAAATTATTTGATCGTTAATACAATTCAGCAAATCTATTAATTTAATAATTTGATTATCGCTTTTAAAACAATTCTCATGTTTAGAATCTATTTTTTAAGGTTTAAATAGTCGATTAGAAGTTTCCTACTTTTTAACTGCTTACCCGCTAAAGCATAATCAATACACACTCGAGTAACTCTAGAAATTGCTTTTAAATCATCATTTGACCATGAGCTTAGCGGTTGATTTATTTTCTTAAGACTACTACCTGAAATACAATTTGTAGCTAAATCGAGATCTTTTCTAAAACCATTAGGAAGTATAGTATAACTAGAGTCATTTTGTATTGAGATTCCATCAATATCACTATCAGCATAGATACCTTGACCAAGACTATTTAATAACTCAAGCTCAAACATTCTCAGTAAGTATCTATAGTTAGCTTCATCGATATTTCTTAAGATAAAATCATATTTATCAAAAAGAATATCTTCTTCATGAGAGTAATTTAAAAGTAAATATATAAGCTCATTAATATACTGTAGTGACAATAGGTTTATATATGATTTTTGGTAAAATGACTCTACAAACTCAATATTATAAATTTTAGCTAGCCCATCAGCTTTTTTAGCAAGTTTAATTTGTCCTTTTAGTTTAACTAATGGTTGATATAGATTTGCGGTTTTTTTATTAACTGTTATTAGTGCTGAGACCTTACCAAACTCACGCGTAAATATGAACACAAGTAATGAATTTTCTCTATACTTGCGTTGATGTAGTATATAAAAGTCATATAGCTGCTGCATTTATTTTCTCAATAAGCTGTACTATTTGTAAAGCGTTTCTATATCTAGCTTGTGGTAAATCAAAATCCAATATTAGATTTTCTAAAGAAATTTGACTTAGATTTTGTTTGTTTAGCAAGCTAAGCTGAAGCCACTTAAGCATAGCTAAGCTATAAGCATCGCCATAAACTCTATATGATACTCTTTCATCACAAATATAAATCTCAACTGTTGAAAAACTATCACTAACGCTATATTTAGCCTGTTCTGCTAAGATAATTCCATCTTCAAACTTAACTTGTTTTAAAAGTTGTCGAGTCAAATCATTATACATTTATTTCTCCTTGTGGAGATAAAGCTCGCAAAAGCTGTACTTTTTCTTTTAGCAAATTAGCTGCTTGGGTAACTTGTACTAGGGTTGTTTGTAGCCCAAAAGATATTCTAAGCGTTGATTCTGCTTGAATTGCTGTCAAACCTATGGCACTTAAGACATGTGAAGGCTCAACTGCCTGAGAATTGCACGCCGAGCCCATTGACATACAAACCCCATCAACTAATGCTAATAATGTTTCAACTTTTACTCCTAAAAATGTCACACTTAAAATCCCAGGGTAACTATTTTCAAGATCTGTATTAATCTTTATATTAGCTAACTCTTGAATAATATCTAAAAACACTTCTCGCATTGCTAACACATATTCAAAGTTTTGTTGTTTTTTAGCAAACATCTCTCTAGCGGCTGTAGCTAATGCAAATATTTGATAGGTTGCTAATGTCCCAGCACGCAAATCAAACTCTTGAGCCCCACCATGTATTTGCTTTACAAGCCTAACTTTTGGTCGTTTAGATCTTATATATAAAAAACCAATACCCTTTGGTGCATACAGCTTATGCCCAGAAACTGATAATAGATCAATATTCATCGCTTTGATATCTATATCAACTTTACCATAACCTTGGGCAGCATCAACATGTAATAACACTCCTTTTTGTTTGGTTATCTTACCAATTTCTATAAGATTATTTTTTGTCCCAAGCTCATTGTTTACAGCCATTAAACTTACAAGTATGGTTTGTGGTGTAATAGCTTTTTTAAGCTGCTCCAAATCAACCTCACCAAACTGGTTAACATCAAGGTATGTAACATCAAAGTCTTGTGTCTCTAAAAACTTACAAACATCCAATACTGCCTTATGCTCAGCTTTTGATGTTATTATATGTCTACCTTTATGTTTATAAGCATATGCTACTCCTTTTATCGCAAGGTTATTTGACTCTGTCGCCCCTGAAGTAAAGATAATCTCTCTTGGTAGTACTGCTAAAGTTTCTGCAATTACAGCTCTGGCCTGCTCAATTTTGTTACTAACAATTTCTGCTTGCTGATATGTCAATGATCCAGAATTAAAAAAATCATCATCACTAGTTATCGAATTTAGCATAGAGTTTTTGACACTTTGGCTAAGTGGAGTTGTCGCAGCATAATCTAAATAAATAAGACTCATTACAAATTAATAATTCTTTTATTTAATAGCTAATATTGCTATTATATCAAATAATTGTGTACATAGTACTTTAACAAAATCGCATCTAGATTAAGCAACTGATTAGAGATGGTAAATCTAGTCAATTTCGTAGAGAAATTAGCTTAAAAATCTCGCGATTTATAAGAAAGGCCAAAATCGGTCACAAAGCGAGCTGGCTCGTTAAACAGTCAGCTATGAGTTATATTTATTGAAGGAATTAATAACAAATGAAAAGAATACTAATAAACAGCAAAAGTGGTGAAGAAACAAGAATTGCCACCTTAGATAATGGCAAACTAATAGATTTAGATATTGAGAGTGTTGATAGAGAACAAAAAAAAGCAAATATTTACAAAGGTTATATTTCAAGAATTGAGCCAAGTTTAAATGCTATATTTGTTAATTATGGCGAAGAAAAAAATGGTTTTTTACCATTTAAAGAAGTATCAGAGTATTACCTAAAAGATGTTCCAAATGGTGAAAATATCGCACCTTTGCTTTCAGAAGGACAAGAATTAATTGTTCAAATAGATAAAGAAGAACGAGGCGATAAAGGCGCGGCATTAACTACATTTATTACCTTGGCTGGTTCATACATGGTGTTACTGCCAAATAACCCTGAGGGTGGCGGTATCTCTCGTCGTGTCGAAGGTGAAGATAGAGAAAGATTAAAAAAATACCTTAAAGAATTAAATATCCCAAAAAATATGAGCGTAATAGCAAGAACTGCTTGTGTTGAATGCTCTTTTGAAGAATTAAAACATGATTTTGATACTCTAGTTGAATTGTGGGAATCTATTTCTAAAGCTTATCATAGAATCAAAAAACCAGCACTATTACATAAAGAGAGTGATATTATTGTTAGAACAGTGAGAGATCACTTAAAAGAAGATGTTAAAGAAATTATCGTTGATTCTAAAGAATGTTTTGAAGATGTCAAAAGACAGCTTAGCCTACTAAGACAAAGCTTTGATATAAATAAAGTAAAACTATACAACGAAGAATTACCTTTATTTGCTCAGTTTGGCATTGATCAACAAATAGAAAATGCTTATAAAAGAGAAATTCGCCTACCATCTGGTGGCTCTATCGTAATAGATACTACAGAAGCACTTGTAGCAATAGATGTAAACTCATCTCGCGCTAACAAAGCTGAAGATGTAGAAACTACAGCATTTAAAACTAACCTAGAGGCTACAGAAGAAGTCGCTCGTCAACTTAGAATTAGAGATTTAGGTGGTCTTGTTATAGTTGACTTTATTGATATGTCATTCTACCCAAATAGAAAACAAGTCGAAGAGAAATTAATGGAAGCGCTACAGCAAGATAGAGCACGCATCCAAATGTCACGTATTTCCAAACTTGGACTAGTTGAAATATCAAGACAACGCTTAAGCTCTTCAATTAACGAAAGTGTAATGCAAAAATGTCCACGTTGCGATGGTCATGGTTTTATCAAAACTACTCAAGCTACAGCACTTACTATCCTACGTAAAATCAGAGCAGAGGCTATCAAAGAAGATACCAACGAAATTCGTGTCCAAGTTCCTGTAGATATCGCAGCGTATATACTAAATGAAAAAAGAGATAGTATTATTGAGATTGAGAGAATTTCTCAAGTTAAAGTTATGATTATCCCTAACTTTAATATGGAATCACCAAAATTCCAAATGCAAAGAATTTGGGGTACTAGCTATAAATCAAATCGTACTAGCTCAGAATTAATAGAAGATGTTTATAACATTGAAATTCCTAAAGCTGGTAAGAAAAAAGTTGCAGCTGTGGATTTAAATCAAGCTATAGAAAATCAAGTTACTAATCAAGCTACTAGCAGTATTCAAGAGCAAAATCCTCAAACAGATACTCAAATAAATACAGCTATGCAAAATGATAAAAAACAAGATGCTGTGACTCAACAAACTAATAAAAAAGGCTTCTTTGCTAAACTTTTTAGTAGTATATTTGCAACTGATTCAAAAACTACTCAACAAGCTAATAATCCAGGTCAAAAACAACAAAACAAAGAACAAAGCTTCCAAAAGCAGCAACAAAATAAACTACAAAAAGACAATAACCAGCGTAATGAACGCAACAACAATAATAAAAATGAGCGTAATAAAAATAGAAATAATAAAGGCGCAAAACCACAAGTGGCTCAAGAAAATAAGCCACAAAAAGATAATAACCAGCGCAATGATATCAATGCTAGCAGCAATAATAATGATAAAAACGAGCGTAATAAAACTAAACCAAACAGTGATAAGTTTGATAAAAAATCAAATAACCGCAACAACAGAAGCAATAACCTAAATCTAAACAATGCTGAAGAAGTTATTGATATTACGCAACTTAAGTATCAAAATCAAACAGCTGTTGCCAAAACAGATAATGTTAAAAAGGTGATTTCGAAGAATCCTGATGAGTTTATCTCTGTAATGGTCAAAGATGTCTTAGAAAATTATGATAGCCTAAAAGATGATGGCGCTACAAAGATAGCTACCCAAGAGAAAATTAAAACTAACAAATACTTAAAGTTTGATACTGTATCTGTAGATACTGAAATAGCTCTTCTTAATGAAGTCGCTAAATCAAATCAATCTAGTGAAGCTGAGCAAATATCAGCTGTAGCAGAAGAATCTTTAAGTGTTGTTGATAAAGTTGATGAGATAACAATAACAGAGGCTGTAGTAGAGCAAGAAAAGCCAGCGAAAGTGGTTAAAGAAATTAATCAAACTAGTGAAGCTAAACCTAAAAAAGAAAAACAAACTACTACAAGAAATAATAAGAAAGAAAAGCCAGCTGAAAAAGAAATTAAGCAAAATCAAGCTAAGCCTGAATACATAAACTATTCACCAGCAATTGATTTTGAATCTCAAGCACTAATATAGAATAAGGTTTTACAATGCTACAATATCCTCACATTGATCCAGTTGCATTGCAACTTGGCCCTATAAAGATTCATTGGTATGGTCTGATGTACCTACTCGGTATTTTTGCCGGCTGGTACTTAACTAGATATAGAGCAAAAGTTAAACCATGGGCGCCTATCAAACCAGAGCAAGTTGGCGATTTAACATTTTATGTTGCACTAGGTGTTATTCTTGGTGGTAGAATCGGCTATATTATCTTCTATAATCTTCCTTATTATTTCCATAACCCATCACAAATGTTTTTCTTATGGGATGGTGGAATGTCATTCCATGGTGGATTTATTGGCGTGCTTATAGCATTTGCCTTATTTGCACGTAAAATCGGTGCTAATTTCTTTGACTTAGGTGAGTTTGTTGCGCCAGTTATACCAATTGGTTTGGGCGCTGGTAGAATAGGCAACTTTATCAATGGCGAACTTTGGGGTAAAGTTACAGATTCACCATTAGGCATGATTTTCCCAACTGGTGGTCCTTTACCAAGATATCCATCACAACTATTTGAGTTTTTCTTTGAGGGAGTTATTTTATTTACTGTTCTATGGCTTGTTACCATCAAGCAAAGACCTCGTTATCTTGTGCTCGGACTTTTCATGTTTTTATATGGTTGTGCTAGATTTATCTGTGAATTTTTTAGGCAACCAGACCCACAGTATGGTTATATATTCTTTAACTGGATGACTATGGGGCAAATATTATCAATCCCAATGATATTACTAGGCGCGATAATCCTAATCGCAGTATTTATTAAAACAAGGAAAAATAAATGCGAGAATATCTAAATTTCCTTAATTATATTAAAGAAAATGGAGTTTTAAAGGGTGATAGAACTGGTACTGGGACAAGAAGTATCTTTGGCTATCAAATGCGTTTTGATCTTCAAAAAGGCTTCCCGCTAGTAACTACAAAAAAAATTCATATTCCTAGTGTTGTTCATGAGCTATTATGGTTTTTAAGTGGTAGTACAAATATCAAATATCTTAATGATAATAATGTTAGAATTTGGAATGAGTGGGCAACCTCAGATGGCGAACTTGGTCCTATTTATGGCAAGCAGTGGCGTGATTTTAATGGTCAAGGTATAGATCAAATTGCTGATGTAATTCAAATGCTAAAAACAAATCCAAACTCACGTAGAATTCTAGTTTCAGCTTGGAATCCATGTGTTGTACCATCAGAAAAAATCTCTCCACAAGAAAATGTTGTAAAAGGTAATTCAGCCTTACCACCATGCCATGCAATGTTTCAGTTTTATGTAGCCAATAATAAACTATCATGCATGCTTACGCAAAGAAGTGCCGATGCTTTTCTTGGAGTGCCATTTAACATTGCAAGTTATTCACTACTGACACATATGGTTGCACAACAATGTGATCTTGATGTTGGTGAGTTCATCTGGTCAGGTGGCGATTGTCATATTTACAATAATCATATTGAGCAAGTAAATGAACAACTTAGTCGTGAGCCTTTGGATCTACCAAAATTAAAGATTTTAAGAAAACCAAACTCCATCTTTGATTATAAATACGAAGATTTTGAATTTGAGAACTATAACCATCACCCTGCCATCAAAGCAAAAATATCTGTATAAGGATGCCAAAATGAGTCAGCTATCTCTTAATAAAAAGAAAATCCCAATTCTTCTCTTAGAAGGTATACACTCAAATGCTGTTGAATCATTCAAAGCTGCGGGATACGAAAATATCGGATTACTAAATACTGCGCTTGAAGGACAAGAATTAATAGATAAACTTAAAGATTTTAAAATTGTCGGCTTACGTTCTCGTACACAACTGACAAAAGAAGTCCTTGAGCAATCTGAGCATCTTATAGCTATTGGCTGCTTTTGTATCGGTACTAACCAAGTAGATCTGAAAACTGCACAAAGCTTAGGTATACCAGTTTTTAATGCACCATTTTCAAACACTCGTAGTGTTGCTGAGCTTGTCTTAGCAGAAGCTATTTTGCTGATTCGTAATGTAATCGACAAAAATGCTAAAGCCCATAGAGGAGAATGGCTTAAGTCAGCTGATAATGCCAATGAAGTAAGAGGTAAAACCTTAGGAATTGTTGGTTATGGTCATATCGGTATGCAGCTTGGAGTTCTAGCAGAGAATATTGGTTTAAATGTTATATTTTATGATATTGAAGAGAAGCTGCCTTTAGGTAATGCTTCTCAAGTTGACAGTTTAGCAACACTATTACAACAATCTGATGTCGTTTCTTTACATGTGCCACAACTGCCAACTACTGCAAATATGATATCAACCAAAGAATTCGCTCTTATGAAGCAAAATGCAGTGCTTATCAATGCTTCAAGAGGTAATGTAATAGATATTGATGCTTTAGTTGATGCACTAACAAGCTCCAAGCTTAAAGGTGCAGCAATCGATGTTTTCCCTAAAGAGCCATCATCAAAAGGTGAAATTTTTGAAAGTCCTTTGCGAGGTCTTGATAATGTCTTTCTAACCCCACACATAGGTGGTAGCACTATAGAGGCACAAGAAAATATTGCTACTGAAGTAAGTGCAAAATTAATTAAGTATTCAGATAATGGTTCAACATTAAATGCAGTAAACTTTCCTGAATTATCTTTACCTAGTCATAGAGAAACTCACCGAATCTTACATATTCACCAAAATATCCCAGGTATTATTAATGAACTAAATAGAATTTTAGCGTCTAAGAATATTAATGTTGAGGGGCAATATCTAAGAACACTAGAAAATATTGGTTATGTTGTTATGGATATTAAATCAAGCTCTGACCAAGCCAAAGATCTTATTGATGAGTTTAAAAAAAGTTAAAGCCACAATAAAGGCTCGTTATTTAGTATAAATGTCTATAAGTAAATCTCTTGTTTTAAATGAAATAAAAAAAATCTCGCCATCTCATATTATTATTGGTTATAGTGGTGGCGTTGACTCAAGTGTTTTACTAAATATCAGCAAAGAATTAGATATTCCACTGATTGCAATTTATATTAATCATAATCTTCATCGTGACTCATTAAAATGGCAAGTCCACTGCCAACAAACTTGTCAAAGATATAATCTAGAATTTATTAGCCACGCATTAGATAAAGCTCCTAAAGGAGAAAGTTTTGAGGCTTGGGCAAGTAAACAAAGAATGGCATTTTTTTGAAAAAATAATGCAGCAATATCCTAAGCCATTACTTCTATTAGGACACCATCAAGATGATCAGGCCGAGACATTCCTAATTCAAGCAATACGTGGCTCAGGATTAGCTGGCTTAGCTGGTATGCCTTATTATAAAAAATTACATCATGGCGGAGTACTACGTCCATTACTAAACTATACTAAGATTGAAATAGAAGAGTTTGCCAAACTAAATAATATCACATATATATATGACGATAGTAACGAAGATACAAAATACCGCAGAAACTTAATTCGTAATGAAATAATCCCGATACTACAACAAGTAAATCCAAATATCAGTCAAACTCTCTCTCGTAGTGCAAATATTTGTGCAGAAAGTAATAATGTTTTACACAAGCTACTTGTAGAAAAATTACAATCAATATCTCAAGGTACTACGCTAATAATTAGCGAGTTGACAAAGTTAGATGATGATATTCAAAAAAGTCTTCTGCATCTTTGGTTTAAACAAAATACGCAGCAAACTCTTAAAAGTAAGCAAATAAAAGATGTATACCTAGCTGTCAATAATCCAACAACCGGTTGGAAAATTGATATAAGCAATAATTGCAAAATTCATATACAATATAATCAGCTTATGATAAAGCATACAGCTACTACAAATAATATAAACAAAGAAGATATCATAAGTTGGCTTAATAAAAACCTTAATCAAGAAATCGATCTAACTAAAATAGTAATCCGTGATAGAAAGCCTGATGATAAATGCAAATATCATGGCAGAAATAAGCCTAACAAACTCAAAATACTCTTTCAAGAACTACAAATTCCTGCCACTGAAAGATTAAAAGCAAAAATAATTTTAAAAGATCAGCAAATAATTGCTGTGTATCCTTTTTTTGTTTGTGAATGATTTTAAAACTACTTTAATTTCTTTATGAACAAAGCAACGATATACCATAGTATAATTGTTACTGTTAAGATAGCCATTATATTGGTAAATAAACCTTGAAATAATTGTGCCTGTTTGACTAGATCAAGGTTACTAGGAGTACCCTGAAAAGCTGCCAAATCAGCAACCTTAGCACCAATAAATCCAGCAACACTTCCTGTAAAAAGCATATAAGATGCTGCTAAGAAGCCTGTATCTTTTTTATCTTTTACAGATGTAATTTCTGAAAGCGCAATAGGATCTATAAATAACTCTGATACACCTAAAAAAGCTAAAGCTATTATGACAAGTAAAGCTGACGTTGTGCCATCTACACTGGCATTTTTGGCTGCTATAAAAAATAAAACAAAACATAATAGTTGAAATATAAAACCAAATGAGAACTTTATCATTCTACCAAAATCATCATCGAGTGATTTTACTTTTTTCCAAATCCATGCAAGAATTAGACCACCGAACAAAATTGAAAGTGAATTCATCGAAGTAAAAGTACTCGCAGGAATATCAATTCCCCATAAATATGTATCTACATTTCTATGTATAAAAATTTCTACCGAAGTATATAACTGCTCGTCAAATACCCAGAAAACTATGCCAAAAATATAAAAAGGCAATAGAGAAATTAATGATTTACGTGTACTAGTATCTGTTTTGATAAAGATGATCACAAAAGCTATTACCGCGATACATGTCACTACTGCTAATAGATAACCATCAAAAAGATATTCTAAAGCCAAATAACTTAAAGTCAGTATTAAAAATATACTAAAAACTACAACTAGATTTTCTAGCTGTTTGGATAAGGTTTTCTGTGGAAGAATATCTGGGATATATTTAGAACCTTGTATAAATACGGCCAAACCAAATATCATACCAATACCAGCAATACCAAAGCCATAATGCCAACCATAATAATGTGCTACTAAACCACATAGCATAGGTGCAAATATACCACCAAAATTTCCACCTAAATATAGTAGAGTGAAAGCTGAATCTTTATTTGGATCATCAGAATTATACTGCTGCCCTAACAGGCAAGATACATTACTCTTAAAAAAGCCATAACCACAAACTATAAATGCCATGCCAAGATATAATTTAGTATCGCCGCCAAAGCCAAGAATAATATGGCCAATAGACATAAGTACCGCACCATAAATCACTGCTTTTTTATAACCTAATACTCTATCGGCAACAACTCCACCGACTATAGGCGACAAATATACCAAAGTTATATAAGCTCCTGCTATAGCATACGAAGTAGTATCACCAAGTTTAAGGTGATCTACCAAGTACAATATCAAAAGCGCCCTCATACCATAGAAGCTAAAATATTCCCACATGTATATCGCAATAATGTACCATAAAGCTTTAGGATGTTTTCTCGAGTGATAATTTTGTTGCATTGATTAACTAGTAAAATTAACGATAAATAGATTATAAATAAATAAGCAGCTTAGTAAAAGTTATATGTGGCTTTTAAATTAGCTATTAAATATTATCGAGAGTTATTAAAATATCAATAGTATCTAGTTATTCAAACTATGTTAGTATAGAAGTAGTCCATATTACTAATATCAAAAGAGATAACCATGAAAATTATAATAAAAAAATTTTTTGTCTGTTGTACTACTCTGTTAATGCTAATTTCACAATCATTAGCATGTACGGCTCTGACATTAGTTAAAAATGGTCACACCGTTTCTGGCAGAACTATGGAGTGGGGATTTAATTGGAGCTGGCAACTCATTTATATACCCAAAGGAACCAAGCATTATCTAACTGCGCCAAGTAATTTAAACTTAGCCAAAATTAGCTATTCTTCTAAATACTCAATAATTGCTACTGGCCTTGTAAATGCTAATCAAGAATTTTTAGTTGATGGTCAGAATGATCAAGGTCTTAGCATTAGTGCAAACTATATGCCAGGATTTGCCGAATATCAAAAAGTAACCAATACAGATAAAAAATATGCCTCTATAAATCAAATTAGTACGTTAATCTTAAGCGAGTATACCAATGTAGAGCAAGTCAAACAAGCGCTACAACAATACAAAGTCTGGTCAGATAAAAGTACTATGATTAATGGAGTTGCGCCACAATTACACTTTTTAATTACTGATAGAAGTGGTAAAGGGCTAGTTGTTGAATATATAAAAGGAAAAGTAAAACTATATGATGTCAATTCAAATGTCAAAGTAATGACAAATGCTCCTACTTATGATTGGCATCTTATAAACTTGCGAAACTACTTAAATTTAAGTAATCAAACAATAATTAGAGTGAAAATAAGTGATGCTATAGATCCTTCACAAAACAAAGATATCCAAGATATAAACTCACTTGGTCAGGGTAATGGCTTTTTAGGCTTACCTGGAGATTACTCGCCACCATCAAGATTTATCAAGACGGCAATACTTGGATATTATGCTAATAATAAAGGTGATAACAATGAAAATCTTGTCACTAAAGTTACCCATATCCTTAATAACGTTGATATAACTAAAGGAACAATTACTGAAAAGCTTGGAAATCAGACAATGTTTGATCATACTGCATTTACAGTAATAAAAGACCTTAACAATAACAAACTTTATATTAAAAGCTATAATTCCCCTAATAATGCTGTGGAAATTGATTTAAACACATTAGATCAAAGTAATTCTAAACAGTTCGTTATTGATATAGACAAATTACCTTATCCAAATAATAATATATCGGCTAATCTTATCAAGTAGCTAAACTCTTTTTTTAGCTAAAAGTCGATCATAAACTTGCTGAATTCCTTCAGCTTCATTTTGAATCTTATATTTTGTAGTTACCAAATCGTAGCCATTTTGTGCTATTGTATATCTTAACTGGCTATCAGAAATTAGAATATCTAACTTATCTACAATCTGTTGGCTTGATTTGGGTTCAACTAAATAACCATTTTGACTATCTGTGATAATCTCTGGCCAAGCACCTGCTTTAGTTGCAATTACAGCGCATTTTGAAGCCATTGCTTCAAGAGCTGGCAAACCAAAGCCCTCTTTATGGCTAGCACAAACGACAATATCTAAAGCTCTATACCAACTAGGAATCTCATTGCTATCAGCTATAAAACCAGTAAAAACTATCTGCTTATCTAATCCAGCTTCTTTTACTTTTTGCTCTAGCTCTTTCTTAAAATCTAAATCTCTTGGAGTTGCCTCACCAATAACTACTGCTGTCCAATCAGGATATTTTTTTAGAGTTACTATTGTTGCCTCGATAAATTCTTTAGTTCCTTTAGTTTCCCTAATTCTACCAAATATCCCTATAGCATGTTTGCCAGGCATTTTTTTGTCTTGCCATTGTTGTTGCCTATCTTCAGCTGGATAAAAAACTTGTGTATTTACTCCGTGAGGTACTATATAGGGCTTTTTCTCTAAGTATTTTGCTGATATTTCAGATGGGCATATAACTGCTGACATTCTGTTTATATAAAACTTTGTAAGCTTTTTATGATGCCTCTGAGCTACAGAAGTAAAAACCAATATTATCTTATATCTAAAAATATACTTTAATATTATGCCTATAAGCATATCTATATTTCTACGTGCATGCCAAATACGCCATTTATCACGCCAACATTTAAATAAAAAATCTCTAAATCTAATTTTCTTAATGTCTTTAGAATCAATATTAAAGCCCATCCCAACAATGTTTACTAGTTTAGTTTGTGCTGGCATAACAGCTAACATACTTGCATTAATCCCAGAGAATCTACGTCCTAGCGATAAAGCTATAACATCAACATCCTTGATATTTTTAGTTTCCACGATTTATCTATATTAAAATATTCTATTAGTGCCATACTAAAACAAACTTAGAATATTTACAAGCTAATCAAAACTTATAGATAAATCACAATAACACTTAAACTAACCTCAGTTCGATAATTATTTCATGTCTAAATATTTATAATTATTGATTTTAATTGGTTTAATAATAAACTGAGCTAAAGCAGCCATGAGGGTGAGTAAAAGCATTATTAATAGATCTATGTCTTGTATGCCATAAGGTTAGATTATTTTTGAGATAATCAAAAATAGTCTCAATGATCGATCTTTTAGCTAACATAGTTTTTTCAAATCTAGATCTAGGAACTTTTTTCATATTCTTTTTTTAAAGTGGTTATAAACTTTAAGCCTTGTTGCTCAAGTAGTTGAGCTTTGTCTTTAGAAATATAACCTCTATCACCAAATACTATTCCTTTAAGTCCATGACATAATTTAGTCAAGAAACTCCTATCATCTTTATTTCCTGGGCTAATATTGGTACTAACAATTTCACCAATATGGTTAGTCAGTAAATGAAGCTTGAAACCAAAGAACCATCTAGTACTAGTCTTACCTTTAGCTGCTAAACCCTTAAACACCTTGTGTCTTGACTCTCTTAAATTATGACAAACAGGTAATTTAGTAGCATCTATACTGTATATTTGCCACGGTTGCTTGATATAAATGCTATTAACGGTGACATTGCTATATCTATTAATTCTACAAAACGGTTATAAGATGGAGCTGTAGGAAAGTAATGTTTCCAGTAAATTTTTATAAACTCAACATAGTAAGTTTTAAAATCTTTATATCTAACAGCTTGATACATGATCAAAATAGTCATTATTTCACTTAAAGATAAACTTGGTTTTAGGCCAACTGTTTTCTTTTTGTAATTAATAGACTTGCTTTGTAATTCTTTATGATAAATAATACAAAAGTCGTCTATACGACAAAAGGTTAAGATAAGTTGATCTATCATTATTGTCAGAATTTAAAGGTTTTTCGCTTATTTTAACCTAAGAATACTCTCAAGCCTTTAATTTACAATACTTTTAATTCCGAACTGAGGTTAAACTAAACTAGGTTCCATGAACAAAAAAATATCTTAGCCAAATAAGAGTACTTGCCAAAGCAATAAATCCCAGAAATGCAGAGCAAGTCTTATCAAATCTAGAGAAAAAGTTCTCAATTAAGTGTCTTTCTTTGTAAATATGCCAATCAATATTATGCTTTTTTGTGTAATTTTATTTGGCTGGGATAACAACAATGTTTCCATTTTCAGCTAAGATTTTTATATTTTCTTCAGAAAAATAAGCTTTATCAGCTAAAATATGAGCATTTTTTATGCCGTCTAAAAGCTCTAAAGAGGGAACAATGTCATGTACATTACCAGCTGTAAGCATAAATTTCACAGGATTTCCTAGAGCATCAGTCAAGGTATGTATCTTAGTTGAAAGTCCACCAACACTTCTGCCTAAGGCATGAATTTCATTACCATTTATTTCATATCCACATGCACAAGCATGAAATTTTACTGATAATGAATCAATCATAAATTGTTGAGAGTCAACCTCTGAAACATAAGTCATTAAATCACACCATACACCTTTGTCAGCCCAGTATTTATAACGCTTATGCAATGCTCTGCTACAGTCATATTCTTTATGAAGGTATTTCCATTGAGCACCTGTTTTGAGAATGTAAAAGACGGCTTCTATAAATCTTCTAAGTTTAAAAACATTTTTTGTATGTAGACCTTTTTGAGATTTTAAAAATTTTAAAATAGTTGACCAATTTGTTTCTGATATATAATATTCCATATAGTTAAGTGTGTTTTTTTCGCAAAAAATATTTAAATATACTTAACAACTTTTTTCAAAAAATTTTGTTCATGGAACCTACTATGATCTTTAGTATAATTTTCCTTAGCTGGAATAATAGCTATATTACCATTTTTTATAAGAAACTTTATGTTATCTTCAGAAAAATAAGCCTTATCTGCCAATATTTGAGCATTTTTTATACCTTTCAATAAATCTTGTGAGGGAATTATGTCATGTACATTACCAACTGATAATATAAATCTAACAGGGTTACCTAGTGCATCAGTTACAGTATGTATTTTAGTTGTAAAACCTCCAGCACTTCTACCAAGAGCATGTATTTTATTACTATTTATCTCATAACTACTAGCACAAGCATGTGCTTTTACAGATAATAAATCAACCATGAACTGTTCACAGAAATATAACTCATTAAATTAGACCAAATACCTTTATCTGCCCAGTATTTATAACGTTTATGGATTGTTCTACTATTACCATAATCCTCATGAAGATAACCCCATTGAGCTCCAGTTTTCAGAATGTAAAATACAGCTTCGATAAATACTCTAAGTTTTTTGGTATCTTTTGTGTGTAGACCTTTTTGAGATTTAAGAAAAGTCAAAATAGTTGACCAGTTAGATTCTGATATGTAATATTTCATCTGTGTTAAGTGTTTTGTTTGTTTCGCAAAACTATTTAAATACACTTAACATATTTATGCAAAAATTTTGTTCATGAAACCTAGTTTATAATTATTCTCTATTTTAAATGCTATAATACTTAGCATATCACCTTTTTTAGATATGTTTTTTTTATGATAGTTTTAAAAAAACTTAAGAACTTATTTTGTTGTAAAAAACCAATAATCAAAGGGAATAATACCTTCTTAATTTGGGAGCCTTGCTCTCATAGTCATGCCGAAATTGTTCCAGGATTTACAAAATATTTACTTGATTTAGGCTACCATGTTTCAATACTTATAAATCCTAAAAGATATAAAGAAGGTCTTTTTTACAGATTTGATAACGAAAATATTTCATATAATAAAATGTCTAAAAGACAGATTTATAAATACTTTAAAAGAGACTCTCTTGAAGATGTCGAAGGAGTTTTGATAACGACTATTGGTAAACTTTATGATGGTAAAAATTTAAACCAAGTATATGACTCTTTTCATAATCAAGTTGACAAGCGTAAACTTTTTTTTGTTGAACATGAAATTGATAGCTATATTGATAACAATTCTAACCCTCGCAAAGATATTATTACTTTAAGGACTATGGATTATAAAAATACTATCACAGTTCCAGTTAACCCTCATTATTTTGGGAGTGTTAAATTAACTGATAAAAATGAACTTACAAAATTTATAACTATTGGTGCTTTATCTGAGAAGAGAAAAAGCACCAAACTACTCACAAATGCTGCAAAAGAACTTTTAGATAAAGGTATTACAAACTTTAAAATCACAGTTATTGGCAAAGGAAATATAAAAGATTTACCAGTTCAGTTACAAGGTTTTTTTGACATTAAAAGACGTCTAGATTTCGATAAGATGTATGATGAAATTGAGAATGCTGACTTTATTCTCTCTGCTTACGAAGATAACCCAGAGCATAGAAAATACATCACATCTAAAACCAGTGGTACTTTTCAACTTGTCTATGGTTTTTTAAAACCAATAATTATTAGGGAAGATTTTGCGCCGATAAATGGTTTTAATTCAAATAATGCTATTTTATATTCTCAAGATTCTCAATACAGTGATGCAATGATAAAAGCAATAAATATGTCAGCTGGACAATATAAACAAATTAAACAAAATTTAGAAGACTATACTAGTCAATTATATCTAAATTCAAAAATTAACTTACAAAGATTAATCAAAGGATACACTAGCAATGAATAAAATACCCATAGTTTTTACTTTTGATAAAAATATTATTTTAGGCGGCGCGGTCACAATCAAGAGCTTAATAGACTATGCTAACCCAGATACTTGTTATGATATTTATGTGTATCATCCTAATATTAGCAAAAAGTCTATTAGTGCTTTTAACAGAATGGTGGAAAATACCAAACATACCATTTCTTTTGACGTGATAGATGAATCAATTTTTAAAGGTGTACCTATTGATACTCGTAGAGGATGGATAATAACTTTCTATCGATTATTAATACCAAAACTTTTACCTCAATATGATAAAGTCATATACTCTGATGTAGACGTGCTCTTTCAGTCAGATATGAGTGAAGTCTATAATACTGACTTAACTAGTTATGAGTGGGCTGGTGTTATCGCAGAAAAGCATCAACAAAATATGATTCAGCATAAATATTTTGAGGAAAATAATAATTCTTATATATACTGGCCAGGTTTTATGGTAATGAATACAAAACTAATGAGAGAAAATAATTTTATAAACCGTTGCTTTGATACTATGTATAAGTTTAACACAAGGCTAAAGTTTCGAGACTTAGATGTTCTAAATCTAACTTGTAATAAAATTAAATCGCTACCATTTAAATATGTAACACTACAAAGTATATATTATCTAAATACTATACAAGAAGCTCCAGAATATATCTTTTTAAAAGAAATTTATTCTGATGATGAGTTGTTAGAGGCTAAAAATAATCCAGCTATAATACATTATGCTGGTAGTCCTGGTAAACCATGGAGAATGAAAAGACCATATAAAAATTATCTAGAGTATATTTCAAAAATACCTAAAGAACTTAGAAAATATACTTTTAGAGATATAAAAAAGAAATTACTTAATAAGTACTAAATGATCGATCTTACTTAGTAATCCCTATCCTTGTTTGACCTTTAATTTTGCAAAAAATATAGCTAAAAGAGTTGAAAATAATATAACTAGAATTTGAACAGTAAAAAAGTAATCAAACAAACAGCCTATAAACATAGCTATAATTAAAACTCGAAAATAAACTTTATCATTATTATCTAATCCTCTTGCTTCAAATAACAACATTATGAAAAAAATTAATAATGAAAGTCCTGCTAGTATACCTCCTTTAAAAGTATAATTTATAAATTCATTATGAGGCATAATACCATCTTTAGTAATATGAGGATTATTCTTCAAGGCATCATTTTTATTGATTAAAAACTTTGTACATTCAGTAACATCTGAGATATTTGTAATAGGAGAACACCCTAAAAATAGTAATTTTGGATACTTTTCAAAAACTCTAATAGAAGAATCATAATACATCAATCTTAATCCAGTAGATGTTAAGGATAGCTCTTCTGCCGTTTTATTATCAAAATCTTTAGAAAAATATAATTGTGATTCTTTTATAGAATCTCTTACTCTATCATGAAAAATATTAGAAGTTCTATAAACAATCACAAATATAATGCAAAGAGTAGCAATAGAAACTAAGATAATAGTTAAGAATTTAGTTATATTTAGTTTTTTATCATTTAAACTATAACACTTTATTATGACAAAAAAATAATAAATTAATACAACAAACTCAATAATATATCCTGCTTTACTACGGTTAACAAAAAGATCTATAAATACTATTAATATTCCTACGAATATCATAACTAGTTTTAGTAGTTTACTTTCTTTACGTATTGCTTTTCCAACAATAAATACTGCAGCAAATGGAAAAGTTAGTGCAACAATAGACTGTATAGTAGAGCCTCCATCAATTTCAGTATAGAAATCACTTATTATAAAATAATTTCCTGTAAAGTATTTGTAGCTAAATCTGAATAATGCTATAAAAGAAATAAACACTACGATATAGACAAAAATATTTAGTAGATAGTCAGGATATTTTTTATTTTTAGATAAAAAATAACTAGCTGAAAGTATGTATAATACTATTAATAAAGGATTTGAAAAGCTAAAAAATTGATTAATAATTTGATCATTGCTAAAAAATAATGCATATATCAACCCTAGGTTGATCAAAAATGCAGCAAAAAGTAAAAACTTCAGAGATGTATTTTGTTTTAATATTGTTAGAACATTCTTATCAAGAAAACATAATAAAATAATCATAATAAAACTTATTGAAATAATAGCTCTAGCAAATAAAAAAATACTAATAAATATTGCTATGGCTGCTAGTAAAACTACTTTAGGAAATATATCTTGTTTCATTATTAAACCTGTTTTAATTTTATATACTTTTAGCATAAATTATTATATTCAAGTTGAGTATCCTATTATATTAGAAATAATTTTATAAGTCTTTATAAAATATATACTAACATAAGTTTCATAAGCTAATATTAACAATAGGATATATTTTTATGATAGTAAACTAATTTCTGTTGGTATAGAATTCATTAATAATTATAAAAACTCTGTAATTGATACATGAAATTTACTTTTCGCCAAACAATCTTCATATTATCGATATTTTTATTTTTTCTATATTTAAATATTTTTCAGCCAATGAGCGGTGATGACCTACTTAGGTTCAAGATGGATATTTTATATAATCAAACAATGCTACATCAGCTTCAATTAGACTATAATTATCTGACAGGAAGAATTTCTGCTCAAATACTAGTTTATATATTCCTAAATAAAAGCTACCCTTTTTTACTTTATTTTTTTGATTTTATTAATGCTTTAGTGATGACTCTATTCATAATTATTTTATATAAAATAATTACTATTGAAAAAGACGAAATACTTTCAAAAAAATTTATTGTATTTTTAGTATTTTCATGATTCTTTTTGGTTTGAATAACTCAATTTCACAAATATTATCTAAAACTATAGCACTACAATATTTTTGGGGAATAGCTTTGCTTAGTTACTTTTACTATAAGTGCTTTACTAAAGAGAATTTTGCTCCTCTATTAAGCTTTATGACAGGACTAGTTATAGGCTTGTACAATGAGGCAATATTTTTAGTGTGTTTTAGTATTATTTTTTCCTACATAACATATCAGGTTATACAGCACAGAACAATAAATAAAAATGTTTACTTCTTTCTTATCCCTTTTATCTTAGGTGGAATAGTAATGTTTAGTGCACCTGGCAGTTATCATATAACAGAAACACGCCTTGATGATACTCCTTTCCAACTCTTGATAAAGAATTTCTGGAAATATATTTTTATGGTTTTCACAGAATTTGAACTATCTCCCTTATTTATTTTAGCTATATTAAGTGTTATAAAATTCGAAAATAATAGATTAAAAAAAATAATGACTATTCTTTGTCTATTTTTAGTCTGGTTAACTATTTACCCAATATGCTTTCAATTTACAAGAAGAGTAGCTCTAATCTACATGTTTTTTTACTTCTCTATAATCTCATACTACATCTACAATTATCCTAGTAAAATTAATAATTTTTTGACTAAGAACTACAAAATATTTTGTTTTGCTGGTTTAGTAATAGTAGGATTATTTTTATATATTTTTGGTAAATATCATTACTATGAAGTAGCAAGATTCAATAAAATGCAATATTATAGAAACATAGGACAAGAAAATATATCTCTTGAACCTATTAAATTCGCAGGAATACAATTAATTAAAGTAGAAGATATTCATGAGGATCACAATGAATACTCTAATACAGTATTTGCTGAGGCATATGGTTTTAATAAAGTTACTGCATCAGTAAGCTAAGTTTTCTAAGAGTCTTACACATATAAGCCTCTTAATAACTTAAAAATCTCTCTAAATGACTTATTTATAGTATTTTTTTCTACTTCCTTATGATGATTTCTAATGAGTTGCCTTAACTTTTGAATATCCAAATCTGGAAACTCTTGTATTAATTTATCTAATGTATCATTCATTTTAAGTGGATCTAAAAGATTATTGCGAATATTTTCTAAACGCTGAAACATTAGATTTGCTTGTTTATCTTTATTGACAAGTACATCATACGCTTTATATATTTCATCAAGATTATCTGTTTTACGTAAAAGTTTACCAATAAATTGTATTTGTCTTTTTAAAGCTATTTTTTGTAAACTTTTAGCAGTGATAATATTATTTTTAAGGTTATCATCGATTGGTATTTTTTCTAATTGCTCTTTACTTAATTCAGTTAAGGATCTACCAAAATCTGTTATTTCTAAGGCATCTTTTTTTACAGATGTCTTACTTTTTACTGTTTTATAATAAGAATTCTCTTCTTCTCTTTCTAAGCGATCTATTTCATCAAGATCAATAACTTTACCCATAGCTTTTATTTTTAATTTGTTTCGATATCTATATAATATAAGCTATAATTTTAAACATTAAATTTATTTTATCCACTTAAAAAATATCAGGAGACTATCAAATATGTTCAGCTTTGAAAAAAATAGCCTAAAAAATACCGATAAAGAGATTTTTGATGCTATACAACTTGAAGTCAAAAGACAACATGAACATGTTGAGCTTATAGCATCAGAAAACTATGCAAGTCCTGCGGTAATGGAGGCACAGGGATCACAACTTACAAACAAATATGCCGAAGGCTATCATGGTAAAAGGTATTATGGTGGTTGTGAATTTGTTGATATCGCTGAGAAACTTGCTATAGAAAGAGCACAGCAACTATTCGGAGTTGATTATGCCAATGTTCAACCACATTCAGGTTCTCAAGCAAATGCTGCCGTTTATAATGCTGTCTTAAAACCAGGAGATACTGTTCTTGGTATGGATTTAGGTGCAGGTGGACACCTAACTCATGGTAGCAAAGTTAATTTTTCTGGGAAAATTTATAACTCTATCCAATACGGCTTAGATGAAAATGGTGATATAGACTACGAGCAAGTGGCACAATTAGCTAAAGAGCATAAACCAAAAATGATAATCGCAGGCTTCTCAGCATTTTCTGGCATAATTAACTGGCAGAAGTTTAGAGAAATAGCAGACTCAGTAGATGCTGTATTGATGGCAGATATAGCTCATGTAGCAGGTCTTGTAGCAGCTGGAGTATACCCTAACCCATTCCCATATGTCGATGTTGCAACCACAACTACTCACAAGACTTTAAGGGGACCTAGAGGTGGATTAATACTTTGTAATAATAACCCAGAACTTGCAAAAAAATTCCAATCAGCTATTTTCCCTGGTATTCAAGGTGGTCCTTTGATGCATGTAATAGCAGCTAAAGCAGTTGCATTTAAAGAAGCATTAGAGCCTAGTTTCATTGACTATCAAAAACAAGTATTAAAAAATGCTAAGGCTATGGAAAAAGTTTTAAAACAACTTGGTATTAATATAATCTCTGGTGGAACTAGTAATCATCTACTTTTACTTGATATTACAAACACTGGTTTCTCTGGTAAAGAAGCTGAGGCAGCTCTAGGTAGAGCAAATATCACTGTTAATAAAAACTCTATCCCAAATGATCCTCGCTCTCCTTTTGTCACTAGCGGATTAAGGATTGGGAGCCCTGCTATAACGACGAGAGGTTTCAAAGAAAAAGAATGTGAGTTAGTCGCTAACTTATTAGCAGATGTAGTATTTAACTGTGGTGATGAGCAAGTTGAAAATGAAACTGCTGCTAAAGTTTTAGATCTTTGTGATAAGTTCCCTGTTTATAAATAAATCACAAATCTTACAAATTATTAATTTATTTTTTAGTCTCCAATTTTCAAACAATATTTTTATCACTTTATAATTAATTAAATATTAAGCAATAAAATCCTTTATTACCAATGCTATAACACACCTTTCTGCATAATTAATTTGATTAAATTTTAAAACAAATAATAATTTTTAAAACAAGTCAAGGAGACAAAAATGAAAAAGACTTTAACTATCGCTCTTTTAGGAACTATTGCAACAACTTCAGTTTATGCCGATGATTTAAATGCAAAAATCATAAATGAATCTGTTACTAAATACTCTAATAATGTTGAAACAGCTGCTGATACTAATACAAATTCACCAATTTATGCATTCAAAAGCATAGCAGCTGATGCAAGCAATATTCAAGCAAATGGAGAAAAATTAGCTAGAGGTTTTGTCTTAACTAACAATGGTGCAGTTAAGATACCTAACTCTATCAAGCCAAAAAATATGTATATGAAAGATCAAGCTACTGCTGCTCAAGGTCTTGAAAAGTACAGAGCTGAGAGAGATGAGATTAACAGCAACATCAAAAAACTAGAAAGTCAAAAGAAACTAGGCTGGAGAGTTAAAGTAGTTGCAGAACAAGCTAAACTAAAAAGTATTAACACTAAAATAGATATCCTAAAAGGTATCGAAAAAGGTGACAAAGCTTATGCTGAAGAGAAAATTGCACAGTTTAATATTGTAAAAAATATAACTGTAAATGGTCCTAAAGCATATTTTAATGATATTGCTAAGCCAGTATCATCACACTTAAACGCAGCCTGGGATTCTGCTACTAGTCTTAACTATGTAGACTACAGAAACAACATTGATATGTTCTGGGGCGCAAGAGTAGCTCTTTGGAATGGCCAATACAATATCAATAGCAAAGATGCAGTTACAGCTATTGAATTTAATGATATTACTAACTACTTGACTATTCAGACTATTAAGTCTCTTCAAGGTAGTGATACAACTAAAGCGGTTTCATTATATGCTGATGCTAATACCCTTGCATATACAGTAACTACGCTAGGTGATCTAGAGAGCGGTATCCAAGATAAGATAGCTTCACCAAGAACAGCACAGTCAATTTGTGAAGCTGACTTAATTGATATTAGAGCTAATACTAAAGTTAGTACAGCTAGAAATGTTATTAATGGACTATCGGATCAAAAAGCTGTAGAAACTATACTTACACACTTATTAGACAAGATTAGTATTGGCGATATTACAGTTTACGACCTAGATAAATTAGGCAACAACTGGGCAATTAAAGCAGCTGTAAATGCAATTAGCGCAGCTTTAGGTTCTGAAGGTGTACTATATGTTAAGGGTCATACTTTAATGTTAAGACCTGCGAGTGCTGTGGCTGGCCCTGTTGCTAATGCTATTGCTGAGAACGGAATTTACAAACAAGTAAATGACGCTGATAGTGTTCTATTTGGTGAAAATGCTTGTAACTTTACAGCAGCTAAAAATAGTAACAACCCTATAGCTAAAGCTATGGTGGTAGCTTCTAAGCAAATAGCTGGTCAACTTTCTAAAGATCAAGTTATTGACCCAGCTTTTGAAGAGAAAGTATTTTTGACTTTACAAGCAAACATGTTTGAAAACTTAAACAAGGTTTTAAGCTAACTAATAAAATTAAAACTGAATTTCTAAATATTAATTAAGTTAATATGAGGCTACTTTCGACACATCCCATCTTGTTGCCAATATTCACTACCAACACAATGATGACAATAAAATAAACCATTTGGGTCATATTTATTTTTAATCTTAAGTAATTTAGAGTAATTACTACCCCAAAATACTTGCTGCCAGTTTTTTTGGAAGTAATCAGCTTCATTTGCATATGTCCCAGCATCAGGAGCTAAAGCCATAATCATGTTCATAGCTTTGTAGATATTATCTACTTTCTGCTCAATCTCTTGTGTCATCTTTGGCTTATCAAACTCTGGTTTGTCATTACTATAACTCATAATTGCTAGAGCTCCAGCATCGTAAACACCTGGATGCATAGAAGTCTGCTTTGTTAATTCTATAGCTTCTTTAGAAGCTCCTGCTAAACCCTTATTAATCTGAATTGATACTGGCGCAAGTTGTGAAACTTTATAAAAAGTATCCACAGTTTTATCGATATTTTTAGAATCAAATAATTTCTCTGGTAAATACCAAGACTGATAAGTATACCAGTATGCTGATACTTCAGCGGTATTTGAAGCCCACCAGAACTCTCCATCTCTAGCATCTGGGCCTATATTTTTAATAACCATATCTGGGTAGTTTTTATGCCAAAAATCATAGTTCCAAATTTGTGTTGGTGGAATGTCTATATATTTTAACTTATAGTGTAAATCAGGCTGACTTTCTAGCCACTTTTTAAATGGCTGCCAAATATCTAAAGCTTCTTTTTCAGCTAATCCTTGAGTTACCATGGCTATCGTCATTTTATCATTAGGACGAAATGCAAATTGTTCACCCCAATGTTCATTATTTAACTTTGAAGAATAAAATAAGAGAAACTCTTTTATCAATTTTTTATAAGCCTTATCAGAATCTGTGGTTATTTCTCCACTTATCAGTCCAAAATGACTTGGAAGCTTGTGAGTTCTCAATGTAAGGTTTGTAACCACTCCGTAAGTACCCCCACCACCACCTTTGATAGCCCAAAATAAAACTTGATTTTGGCATTCATTTGCAATCACAACCTTACCATCAGCAGTAACAACTTCAGCTTGTATAATACCCCCAGCACCAGTACCATACTGTTTCGACCAGCTACCAAAGCCACCACCTTGTGGGAAACCCCCGGCTGCACCAACTGTAGTACATCCTCCACCTTGGACGTATTGATGATGGTGATTAGTTACAACATTATAAGCCTCAAGCCAACGTGTCCCTGCGCCAACTGTTACAGCTGAATATTCTTTATTTTTTGGACAGTTCTGAGGGTGAAAATGCTTATTATACTCAATATCTCTCATATTATGAGTCCATATTAATAGCGCATCCGGAGAGCTCGAACGTCCTAAATAATCATGCCCTGCTCCCTTTATAACTAGACGTAAATTATGTTTTCTAGCAAAGTTGGCAGCTTTTACAATATCTTGAGTATCTTCTGCTTCAACAGCATAGCTACTTGACTGATTATGCCAAGCTCCATACCATCCTTGAGATTCATTTCTTCCAGAGTCTGACTGCATATAAAAAGGATTCTTGATATTTTGCAAGACTAATTTACACTCTTTACTATCTGAATTTTTCTCACATACAGAAAGAGGTAATCTAGGTTTGATAAGCTTTCCCTTAAGTGATTTTGCTAAAGTATCCCATTGTTGTTGATCTGGCCAACATGGCTCAGAAGGTAAACAGCGGCAATTAGGTTTTAAATTCTTATCGCTGACATTTGCTAAACTTTGACCATTAGATAAACTAAATGTTAAAGCTAATATACAAATCGTAATAATTTTTCTATACATTTCTACTAAGAAATTATCCTATGATAGTAAATATACTAAATGATTAATATTTCAAAAAAAAGCTATTAAATCTTAATAAAGAATAAGTTTTTGAACTAAAAGTCAGTCTATATCTACAACCAACCAAACCATCTTTCGAACCAATTTGGCTCTTCTGTACCATCTGGACGAAGGTTTTTAATAAATTTATTTTTAGGATAATTTTTCTTAAGTACACGAATATTTGCTTTAGCCTGATCATATAAGCCAAGTTTGTTGTAAGCTCTAATAGTTAAAACTAAAGCATCCTCTGTTGATGTACTTTGCGGATAATTTCTTATCACTTGAGAAGCTCTATCAATAGCAGCATTATAAGCACCTCTCTTAAAATAAAAATGAGCTATATCATCATAATGTCTTGCAATAGTATTATTTATAAATACCATTCTGCGTTTAGCATCTGGAACAAAACTTCCATTAGGATCTAATTGAATAGCTCTTTCAAAATTAGTATATGCATCTTGATATCCTGTAGGATCATGATAGTTCATATCATATGGCGCATAAGTTTGTAACATCCCTCTTCCATCTTCGAAGCCTACAACACCTATCATGTAGTAAACATAACCTTTGTATATACTATATGGATACATCTTGATAAACTGTTGACCTAATGCAAGCGCCATAGTTGACTCATCATCCATATAATAAACATATATCAAATCAACCATACCCTTCTCTGCTAATGGCGTAAATGGATACTGCGCTACCAATGACTTGTACGACCTAATCGCATCAAAATACTTTTCATTACGCATCTGCTCATGAGCTTTAGCATAAATAAAGCTAGCTGTATAACCTGTGTAGACTTGTGGCAACTCACTATCTTTTTTAGGTCCACAGGAGCTCAGTAGCAACAACATAAATGTAATTACTATTAAATATAAAAACCTTTTCATTTGATTAACTATCCTTAGAATTTTCTTATATAATTCTATGTAAAATTAATATTTTCTATATAAAAATACTTATATTAAGCATATAACATGGCACATAATACACTATCTAATAGATTTCATCAAAATATTATAATGCATCCCAAAGATGCTGGAAAAAGAATTGATATCGCGATAAATGAGCAATTTGAGCAGTTTTCTCGTGCTCAAATACAAAAATGGCTTAAAGAAGGCTCGATCATAGTTAATGGTCAAGCTACTAAACCAAAATATATTGTTCTAGGTGATGAAGAGGTTGAGATTAATGTTGAGTTATTACCTACTAATGAATGGATTGCCGAAGATATTAAACTTAATATAATTTATGAAGATGACGATATTATTGTAATTGATAAACCAGTTAATATGGTAGTACATCCTGGTGCTGGTAATCCTACAGGGACAGTATCTAACGCTTTACTACATCGCTATAAAGATCAAGACAAACTACCGCGAGCTGGTATAGTTCACCGCCTTGATAAAGATACTTCTGGATTGATGGTTGCTGCCAAAAGTAGTATTGCTTATCATAATCTTGTCCAACAACTTGCTGAGAGAAAAGTCTCGCGTAAATATCTTGCAATAGTTGAGGGAGAGATTTACCAACAAGGTACAATCAACCAACCAATAGGTAGAGACTCTACTAACCGTACAAAAATGGCTATCAACCATAGAGGTAAAGAGGCTATTACACATTATACTCCTATCGAAGTTTATGATGGTTTCACACTTCTTGAATGTCAACTTGAAACAGGCAGAACTCATCAAATTAGAGTTCATATGAAAAGTATTAAGCATCCACTAGTAGGAGACCAAACATATAACAAGTCTTCAACAAAACTAGAAAAACTAGCTATAACAACACCAACTAGACAAGCTTTACATGCATATAAACTCTCTTTTATCCATCCAAAAACTGCAAAGATAGTTAAATTTAAAAGCAAACTTCCTGAAGATATGTTAAATTTAAAAGTACAGCTAGAACAAACTGTTGAAGAATTTGAGGATTTTGAAGAAGATTACTATGACTACTCTGAGTATGAATAATAAGAGTTTATGGTTAAAATATTGTCTTGCCTTACTAATATTATTTATATCATCAGCTATTTTATCTACAATTGCAGATACGAAGCATACTAAGTCAAATTATTTTTTAGAATCTAGAGCTCCTAAGATAGCAAAAAAACCTGATTTTTCTGAAATTAAAAATTTTAAAGAAAGGAAAGACGCCTTTATAAAATATATGCTTACAGCAATTGCGATCGCTAATAAAGAAATATGCTTACAACAACAGCAAATTCAAAAACTTAAAAATGCCTTAGACAAAAAAGGTTCATTAAGTTCTCGACAAAATAAAAAACTTAATACTTATCTTGAATACTATAAGATTAAAACAAATCACAATATAGCTCAAGAGTTACATTACCTAAGTATAAAGGCAGGAATGATCCCAACAAGCTTTATTCTCGCTCAAGCCGCGCTAGAAAGTGGCTGGGGAACTTCAAGATTTGCCAAAGATTACAATAATTACTTTGGGCTACACTGTTTCTATACTGGATGTGGTGTTAAAGCTCAAGCTTCTGACACTTACCTTGAAGTATTTAATAACGCCGCTGAAAGTGTTCTAGGTTATTACCATAGACTTAATACAGGTTCAAAGTTTGTAGATTTCAGGATTGCTAGGGATAAAATAATTAATCAAGGATTATCGCAAAAAACCCTACTTGATACTTTAGAGAACTATTCTGAACTTGATGGCAATGAATATAAAGATAGACTTATCTCAGTAATTCAACATAACAATCTAAGACAATACGATTCAATTAAATATTGCTAATATTAAACTAGCAGTTGGTATTAAAGTTATTTTTCTAGTAAAATTGGATTTAGAGTAATTGAATGTAAGAAATAAATGGAAGTAAATATTGATCAAAATACTATTTATTTTGCAGGTTTGCTAACTCTCAAACAAATTAATCCAAAACTTGTTGAGAAAAAAATTTCTCGTACTAAAGTTAAGCTAAAACAAATTGACATCACAAAAATTCAATCACTAGATACTGCAGGGGCTTACTTTATCCTTAGAGTCCTTAAGGATCTAGGACTTACTAAAAAAGATTTGATTTTAAATAGCGATAAGGATAAAAACCTTATTGAACTTGTTGCAAATAACTTTCCAACTAAAATTGATAAAGAATATTCACATAAATCCAATATAGTTTTTACTAGCATATACACCCTTGGTAAAAATACAAATAATCTTCTTCAAGAAATAAAAGCAAGCATTGGCTTTTTAGGTGCTATTTTGCTAGGTTACCTAACTCTTATTCGCAAACCGTATAAGTCTTTTTTTTCTATAGTCTTAAATATTGCTTATGACTCAACTATCAAAGCTCTAAGTATAGTAATGTTGCTATCATTAATTATTGGTTTAGTACTAACCTACTTACCACTTAACCTAATGATGCAATATGGTACGCAAATATTTGTTGTAGATATGCTTGGTATTTCATCATTTAGAGAATTTGCCCCTTTATTTACAGCTATTATTATTGCTGGTAGAAGTGGCTCTGCATTTACTTCCGAAATTGGTATCATGAAAGTTAATGAGGAAATAGATGCTTTGCAAACTATTGGTGAGGATCCTATACAACGTCTAGTATTACCAAGAATAACGGCGTTGATTATAAGCTTGCCAGTACTTACGGTTATAGCTATGATTGCCAATATTATTGGTGGGATTATAATTGCAGATATAATTGCAGGAATCACCCCTTTACAGTTTATCGAAAGACTGTTTTCAAATGTTAATGTTAATCATTTTTATATTGGTTTACTTAAAACTCCTTTTTTCGCTCTAGTCATTGCTGGAATAGGTTGTCACCAAGGATTAGCAGTTAGAAGAGATTCACAAAGTGTTGGTAAAGCAACTACTACTAGTGTAGTCTACTCAATCTTTTTAATAATTGTTGTTGATGCTATTTTTGCAGTAGCATTAAATGGAGTTGCTTAGGGAGTAGCCAAACTATGAGTGAAAGTCTAATTCAAGTAAGAGACCTAAGTACAAAATTTGGTAAAGAATGGATTCATAAAGATCTAAATCTTGATATACCTTTTGAGAAAATAAGTTGTATTATTGGTGCTAGTGGTTGTGGTAAAACTACATTAATGCGTGAAATTCTTATGCTCCAACCAATTTACTCTGGTAAAATTTTCCTGCTTGGTCAAGAAATATCAAAACTTGCCGATAACCCAATCAAGCGTAAAGAAATATCCAGCAAAATGAGTATGATGTTTCAACATTGTGCACTTTTTTCTTCTTTAACTAACTTGCAAAATGTAATTTTTCCTCTTAACCAACATACAAAACTACCTATAGACATACTTACTGATATAGCAATTATAAAATTAAAAATGGTTGGTCTGAAAGAAGAAGCTTTTAACAAATATCCTTCTGAAATAAGTGGTGGAATGTTAAAGAGAGTGGCTCTAGCAAGAACAATAGCATTAGATCCTAAAGTTGTCTTTTTAGATGAGCCTAATGCTGGTTTAGATCCATACTCTGCAAGAGCAATGGATGATCTTATTTTATATCTAAAAGAAGAGCTTAAAATGTCAGTAGTAATGATTACTCATGATCTTAGCACAATTTGGCATATTGTTGACGATATAATATACATGGATGAAAAGAGGATAATGCTTCATGATAGTGTTGAATTTGTCTCACAACAAACACAGTATGAAAGTATAAGAAAATTTTTTGACTCACATAATGATGGTAAGTATTAGGAGCTTATAATGAACGAAAATAGTATAAAAAATCTAATCGCGGGATTATTCGTGATTTTTATGGTATTTGTAATGATATTTATAGGTTTCTTTTTATCTGGAGGTTTTAAAGACCAAGATACTACTACATTCGTGACGAACTTTAAAAGTATCTCAGGACTTAATGTTGGCTCAGATGTTTCTTACAAAGGTTTTAGTATTGGTAAAGTATCTGATATATCGATAAATAAAGATAATCCTAAACTTGTTAGCGTTTATATGAAAATAAACAGTCAAATACCAATATATAAACAAACTGTAGCAACATTACAAAGTATGGGAATCACTGGTCAATCAAAAGTTGAACTTTCTTTAGATATTGATGAAAAAAATACTAGTCTAGATCTAATAAATATCAAAAAAGGACAAATTCCTGAAATTAAATCAAAACCATCACAGCTTGAAAGTATCATGAATAAAATCGGGGCAATAGCTAGTTCTCTTGAGGAAATTTCTAGTAAATTTAATAAAATGATGTCTCCTGAAAATTTAGATAGATTTAATCAATTTACCGATAGTGTCAACATCCTCTTATATAATTTAAGTAACTCATCAATTTACTTTAATAAAACTCTGATGAACTTAAATGAAACTATGACTGAAAGTCAAGAAACTATCACAAGGCTTAACAATGTTATTAGAATATTAGAATATGATCCTTCAACTATTGTCAGAGGCGTAGACCATGAGGAATAAAACTATGAAAAAATATTTATTATTAAGTATATTATTTTTACCTTTGCAATCATTTGCTTTTTCTTTTTTTGGAGATCCTGTAAAGGTACCTGAACAAAAAGAATATGTTATCTACAGTAAACAAATGGAATCAAAACCATTACCAGATACTGAGAATGCTGATATTAGTACAACTTTACTAGTATATAATATCCAAACTCAAGCATCGACATCAACTCAGATGTTTTATCTAAAAGGTAATCGTCTTTACACATTTAAAAATAGTTCTTGGGCGATGCCAGTATCAAAAATGCTTACTGTAGCAACTTTTGAATATATTCTAGATCATAATATAGTTAATAATCTTGCTTTCCAAGATATTAATATTCGTCAAGATTTTACCCTATCAGGAACAACTACTTATGGACCAATATTAGATTTAGATAATAAACAATTTTATTTTTATATAACCTTTTATCTAAAGAATGAAAAGACAGGCTTTACAAAGATAACAACTATTAAATATCATCAAAAAATTCCGGATGATAACATAGATGCGAACTTATATGCTGAAATGACAAATACTGCATTGACAAATATATTCTCACAACTAAAGCCTTGGCTAATCGAAAATCTAAAAATTCAAAAGCATAGAAATAAAGAAATCCAAGCCAAACATAAAAATACTCAGAATTTATTCAAACCTTTATTAGCTAAGAAATAAAGCTAGCTGCTAAACCTATTAATCCACCAAATACTCCACCCCATACCACTAGCCAGCCTAGATGTTCGCGGATAATCTTTTGAATTATCTCTTTAACCATCTCTGGAGTTAGATCTTCTAAACGACTATCTATGATTCCTTCAATCTTTTGTACGGCTTTTTGGGAAATATTATTTGTATCAATATCTATTGATGAAAGTAGTTCTATTACTTTTGAATCTAGTTTCTTAGTAAATGGCTCTCTTAATCCTTCTAAAGCTGATCTACCTCCAAGAAACATTTCTATCATAGAACCATATTTACTACTCATAAGCATATCAATAAAACTATCAAAAATTTTATTGTAATCAATTTTAGTTGCTAAGTTATCAGCTAGATATCTTTTGATATCATCGCTTTTAAGAAAATTATTTAGGTTTTGCTGTGAAAAAAATTGCTCCATGATCATCTTCTTTATAGCTCGCTTAAAACTCTCAAACTTATTAGGAATAATTCCGGAGCCGTAGAGAAATGGAATTTTCTCAAAGAGCATGTATATTGCTATCCAATTAGTTAATGCTCCTGATAAAGCATAAAAACCAATATTTTTGATATGCGCTTCAGCAAAATACCAACCAATTATTGCTAGTATTGCAGCTACCAAATTAGTTACAAAACTTTTATTAAAAATACCCATAAACTTTTCCTACTTTTTAAGAATTAAGAATTTATAATAAGAGATATGTATTTTACCAAATTTTAATTTTATGAGAACTATTCGAGGTTTTTTCTGCGAGATTTCAACAAAGACTACAATATTTAATATTTCAGGAGAATATTATAATTATTTCAAAAATGTGTTACGCTTAAAAAAATCTGATTTGATTGAACTATTCAATAATAGTGATAGCTTACAATATAAAACTAAAATTATCGCAATTGATAATAAAAATATAACTCTTGAAGTAATTGACAAAAAACACATCAATAATGAAAATAACTATATTACAAACCTCTATCAAGCTATTATTAAAAGTGAAAATTTTGAGCTTGTGATTCAAAAAGCTACCGAGCTAGGGGTAAATAATATATATCCTATAATTACTGAATTTACAAATCATAAGTTTGATAAAAATGGCTTTGATAAAAAGTTAGAACGTTGGCATAAAATTGCTATTGCTGGCAGTGAACAATGTGGTCGTGTTTTTATTCCAAAAATTCATACTCCTATTGATATTAATGATATACAAATACCTCAAAATGATCTTAATTTAGTTTTATGCCCATATACTCAAACAAAACAAGATTTTGTACAAAAGATTAAATCTAGTACAAATTTTAATATATTTATAGGACCAGAAGGTGGTTTTAGTGATAGAGAAATGAGCAAATTCCATAGCAATAATTTTTATACAATTAATTTGGGTAAAAGAATACTTAAAGCAGAAACTGCACCAATAAATATATTATCAATTATAAACTTTATTAAACAGTAAGTTTTACCAAGACAATTGACCTAATTAATAAAAGCTTAGTAAAACAAATTGACTTAGCATATATTAGTCTAGCTTCCAATACTGTATTTCAATGGGCTTGTATAAGTAAGCTATAATCTTATACTAAATTAAATCAATAATCTTTTACTGTAAATAATTATTGCAAAAGTTTGTTCTCAGTGATTTAATGGTTTTTTTAGTATAATTAATATTAGGAGAAAATGCCTATGAAAAAAAATTATAATACTCTATCTGCACCTTTCTGGATTGTCTGGGGTATAGAGTTCTGGGAAAGGTTTGGGTTTTATGGCTTCCAAGCAATTATCGCGCTGTATTTTACACAGAAACTTGGCCTAAGTGAAAGAGAGACTATTTATCTGATGGGATCTTTTTTTGCTTTTACATATGGATTTATATGGGTTGGTGGACTCATAGGTGACAAAATTCTTGGCGCCAAACGTACAATTTTTTTTGGTGCAGTAATACTGTGTTTATCTTACTTAAGCTTTAGCTTTGCAGATAAACAAAATATTTATTATATTTTTGCAGGAATTATTATCGGTAATGCTATATTTAAAGCAAACCCTTCTTCTTTAATTTCAAAGATGTTTGATAAAGGTGATGGTCGCCTAAATAGTGCTATGACTTTATATTACCTTGCTATTAATATGGGTGGACTAATCTGTATGGCTTTGACACCTGTGATATCACAATTTTATGGATACACTCATGCTTTTATACTTTGCGGTGTTGGTTTATTTATTGGCATACTAGGATTTATATTATTTTATAAAAAACTAGAAGGTTTAGATACAGAAGCTGGCAAATATCCAGTAAATAAAACTCATGCAACATATATTATTGCTGGAGTTATTGCAGCATTCTTAATAATCGCAAATATTCTTCCTAATACGACCCTATGTATGGAACTAACTGCTGTTGTTGTAACTATCGCTACACTATATTTCTTATATGTAGCTTTTAGTCTTGAGTCATATGAAAGAAATAGAATGCTTGTAGCTCTTGTACTTATCATTGAAGCGATAATTTTCTACTCTTTATATTTTCAAATGCCAACTACACTAACTTTCTTTGCTCAGCACAATGTTGAACTTTCTATATTTGGCTGGCATGTTCCTGCTGCACAGTATCAATTTTTAAATCCTCTATGGATTTTGATATTATCACCTATTCTTGCGGCAGTATACAAAAAGAGTAAATTAACACACGCTACCAAGTTCTGTATTGGGACAGCATTAATGTTTATATCATATGCGACTTTATACTCTACTAGATATTTTGCAACCGATGCTGTAGTTTCGGGTAACTGGTTAATTTTATCTTATGCAAGTTCTTCTTTAGGTGAGCTACTTATATCAGGTCTAGGACTAGCAATGGTTGCTGAGCTATGCCCAGCATTTATATCTGGATTTGTGATGGGATTTTGGTTTCTAGCTACAATGATTGCATCCTATGTTGCCTCTTACATAGGATCATTCATAGCACTACCACAAAGTGGTGATGTAATCTCTAAACAACAAAGTCTAGAAACATATACAGCTGTATTTGGTTATGTCGCTAGTGGTATTTTAGTCACTACAATAATTATGGTGATCTTGACTCCTATATTAAATAAATACATAAATAGAATACAAGTTATTGATGATCATAAAGCAGATATTAACAATATTACATACCATCCTGAGAATTAAAAAATACCATTTTATAGTTTCTACTACATAATAAATCTTCTAAATTTATTTCAATAGTTTGTTTTTTTGCTAGAATTACTTCTAGTAATTAATAATCTTATTTAACATGAGTACATTTTCTGATAAAACATGGATAGCTAATTATCCTGATTACACTCCTGAGAATATTACTGAAAACCAAGATACAGTTTTAGATCTATATGAAAAAACAATTATACAATTTCCTTATAGAGAAGCCGTATCATGTCACGATGTAAATCTAACTTTTATTGAGCTTGATAAACTTGCCACTAAAATGGCTAGTTTTCTGCAAAATAATCTAGGAATTAACAAAGGTGATAGAGTAGCAATTGTACTACCTAACTGCTTACAATTTACTGTTAGTTTATTTGCTTGTGTTAAAATTGGTGCTGTATTTGTCAATACTAACCCTCTTTATACTGCAGATGAAATTGAGGCAATATTCAACAACTGTAATGTCAAAGCTGCAGTTGTAATGGATATGTTTGCTCATCATATGCAAAAAGCCCGTGTAAATATCGACTCTTTAGAGAATGTAATTGTTACAAATATTGCTGATCTATATCCATTCCCTAAAAAACAGATTATTGGTTTTGTTTCTAAATATCTAATTGAAAATAAACCAAAATATATAAAAAGTAATTTTATTCCGTTTAGCAAAGTCATCAAAGGCACTGCAAATTTATATAAAAAACCAGTTTTAACAAAACAAGATATATTATGTTTACAATACTCAAGCGGAACAACAGGTAGACCTAAAGGAGCAATACTAACGCATAATAATCTTGTATCAAATATTCAGCAAGTTTGGGCATGGATTAAGCATGACATGGATATGTCTGACCAAGTAATCATAACCGCCCTACCTCTTTACCATATATTCTCACTTAGTGCTAATTTACTTTGTTTCTTTTTTGCTGGGGCTAAAAATGTCTTAATTCCAAATGCTAAAGATATTAAAAATCTTATCAAGACTATGTCAAAAAATGAATTCACTATTTTTAATGGTCTTAATACTCTGTATATGGCAATGCTTGAGCATCCAGATTTTGAAAAAATTAACAAAACCAGATATCAGTATTCTTTAAGTGGTGGCATGCCAATTTCACGCAAGATATACTTACAATGGCTTGACAGAACAGGAGTAGAACTAAAAGAAGGTTATGGTATGACTGAAATGTCCCCTGCAATTGCCTTAAACAAGTTTAATGAATCTGAGGATGATTATTTTGGTACTTGTGGCTACCCTATTCCAAGTACACAACTTAGCATTCGCGATATTCATACTCATCAAGAGATAAATGAGTGCTTCAAAGAAGGTGAAATCTGGCTTAAAGGTCCACAAAAGTGTCAAGGCTTCTGGAATGATAAAGAAAATAATGAACTTCACTTTACTGCAGATGGTTGGCTAAAAACCGGTGATATCGGCTATATTGACAAGAAAGGTCGTCTAACCATATCCGATAGAATTAAAAATATGATTATTGTCTCAGGTTTTAATGTTTATCCAAGAGAAATTGAGTTGTGTATACTTAAATTAGATTATGTAAAAGAGGTTGCTGTTACTGGAGTTAAGTCAAAAACATCTGGTGAAAGAGCTATAGCTTTTATCTCATTGGAAAAAAGCTATAGTGCAACCGAGGAAGATATTATCAAACATTGCAAAGATAAATTAGCAAGTTATAAAGTTCCTAAATCATGTATTTTTGTAGAAACTCTACCTAAAAATAATACTGGTAAAATAGATATTAAGAAACTAAAAAATCAATTCTTATAAATATTTTTTAGCTGTGCTCTTTCACTAGAAAAATACTGTTTTGGCGTCTTACCAAATGCTTTACGAAACATTGCTATAAAATTACTCGGTGAAGCATACCCTAATGAATCGGAAACTTCAGTAACAGAAATATCTTTTGCTAACATATCTAAACCTCGTGCAAGCTGTGCCTGTTGTCGCCACCGCGAAAAACTAAGACCTGTCTCGGATAAAAAAGCTCTACGTAATGTTCGAGGCGACATAGCTGCGAATGATGCCCATTGCTCTAAACTTTTACTTATCGAAGGATTATCAATAATTGCATTAGCAACTTTAGTAACTCTGTCAGTCTTTGGCATCGGTAAATGCAAAGCCTCTTCTGGAGCAAGCCTAATCTCATTACAAATAATCTTAGCAATATGCTCTTGCTCTAAGCTTAAATCGTTGTATTTATTCCATTCTGTTGCTCTTAATGCGAGTGCTCTTAACACTTCACTCATTGGAATAACTCTTGAGTTCTTAGGTAGATCTTGGCATATACTTGGATGTATAAAAATAACCCATCCTTCTACAATGCCACTTATACGAATTTTATGTGATGTATCTGGCGGTATCCATCCTGCTCTATTTGATGGTAGCACCCATGAGCCATTAGGAGTACTAACATGAACAAGACCTGACTCAATACAAAATATTTTACCACGATAATGCTGACGCCAATCTGACTCTTGATTATTTATCCTATTTTCACTATCAGGCGCATTACCACCCTTTATAGCAATTATTGCTGGTCCATCAAGTCGATCGCTAAGATATATAATCTCTTCTTGAGTCATATTTTGTCCCATTTTCACTATTTATTGTCCATATAATGCTATAATACATTGTTGAAATTGTGCAATAATTTTACGAAAAAATAAACTCATAGAGTAATTTTCTTATTTACTGCACAAGATAATGTAGTATTTTAGTGATATTTTAACCATAACCGTTTAAAACTTATGCAAGCTAGTAACACAACAACAGTTGGCTTTTGGAGCCAAAGAAGAACAATCGTAGCATTAGCAATAAGCTTACTGGCACTTGCTGAGATTGTTGACCTAACAATAGTGGCGGTTGCAATACCACAGATTATGGGTGCTATCGGCGCTAATGTTGAAACTATTGCTGATGTAACTACGGTGTATATTGTCACTGCAGCAATTTTCATACTACTATCAGGCTTAATTATTGAGAAATATGGTATAAAAAGAGTAGCTTTAGTTTCATCAGTAATTTTTGGTATTTCATCAATAATGTGTGGACTTTCAACATCCTTAACTGAGATGATTATTTTTAGAGCTTTTCAAGGTATGGGAGGAGCTTTTTTACCATCGGTAGCACAGACGTATATATCGACAAGTTTTAAAAACCAAGAGTATAACAAGATGATGACAATATATAGTATGGTTATCGTTATGGGACCAATTATTGGACCCGTACTTGGAGGCGCTATTTGTGAAAATATGTCTTGGGAATGGATTTTCTATGTCAATGTACCTCTTTGTATTGTGGCATTTATAATTATTGCTTTTATGATGGAAGCAACACAGATAAAAAAAATCAAAATTGATTATATCAGTTTTGGTTTTATGGCAATTGGAGTAGGCTGTCTAGAGCTTTTTATCGATAATGGCAATACCAATGGCTGGTTTTCATCAATTAAAATGATTATTCTTTTAGCAATCTCATTAGTTTCACTTGGATTTTTTATCTGGAGAGGCTTGATTTACTCTTCTGTAGTTAAATTTAAAATATTTAGAAATTTTAACTTTGTCTTAGCATGCTTTTTGTGCTTTATGTTCGTATTATTATTCTCAGCTGCTATGGCATATTTACCAACAATGCTACAGCAAGTATATGGCTATCCTGTTGATCTAGCAGGCTATATAACTGCTCCTAGAGGCTTTGCCGCTATTATTGGTGCGATGCTAACACAATCAATCTTAGTAAAGAAATTAGGTGTAAGAAAGACTATAAGTCTTGGCATGATCACTTTCGGAATATCTTGCTTAATGCAAGCGAACTTTTCTACTACTGCTAATGAATTTGATATTATACTTACAACAGCTATTCAAGGACTAGGGATGATGATGTTTTTCGTTCCTTTTATGAGCGTACTAGTAGTTGGTGTAGCTGATGAAGATATGGGAGACATGTCTGGATCGTTTAACTTCTTTAGAAACTTTGGTAGTTCTGTTGGAACCGCTTTTGTAGCAACGTTTATATCAAGAAATCAACAAACTACTTATCTTGAATTATCACAAAATATATCATCACTAAATAACAACTTTCAAAGTTGGAGCCATAGCTTGCCTATGCCCGATTTAGCTACAGTAGCTATTGCAAAACAACAAGTATTACATCAAAGTAGCTTATTAAGCTACATTAACTCTTTTTATGTGGTGGGAATACTTAGTCTAATATTAGCTATAGTACCATTTTTATTAAAAGAGCCACCTAGAGGTGCTCCTGTTGCAGCGATGCATTAAATTATCATAGGATAACTAAAATGTCAGAAGAGAAAATACAACAAACTAAACAATTAGAAGAAATAAAAAAAGGCTCTAGATTTTCGCCTAAAAAAATGATTATTGGCTGTAGTATTATTGCAGTGACTGCATTAAGTATTTATGGTTATTATAAGTATAACAAAATCTTCCCTAGTACTGATAATGCTTACGTTAATGCTGATATAATTAGTATTTCACCTAAAGTTGGTGGATATATAGAAAAAGTCTATATCCACAACAACCAATTTGTTCACAAAGGCGATAAGCTAGTTCAAATTGAACCTAAAGATTATCAACTAAAAGTAGCTCAAGCAAACACTAAAGTTATCCAAGCTAAGGGACAACTAGCTATAGCTCAAGAACAAGTAAATGTAGCTAAGTCAAACCTTACTAAAGCACAATCATCTTTAGATACTGCAACAAGTATGGCTGATAGATACATCAAACTTTATAAAGACGATGCCGGCTCTCTACAAGATGCACAGAAATACATAAATCAAAAAGTCCAAGCTCAAAAAGCAAAAGATGAAGCTTACTCATCACTTAAGCAAGCCTTATTACAAGTTGAAATTGCTAAAGCACAAATTGGCGCAGCTAAACTAAGCTATGATAATGCCAATCTAAATCTAGGTTATACAACATTGACAGCTCCTGATGATGGCTATGTATCGAATCTAAAACTTTACAAAGGACAACTAGTATCACCTGGACAGGCATTATTTGGTTTTATTGATAATAAAAAATGGTGGATAGATGCTAACTTTAAAGAAACAGATCTTGATAGAATCAAACCAGGACAAAAAGTTGAAATTGAGCTAGATATGTATAGTCATAGCTACACTGGTAAAGTTGATAGTATCAGTTATGCTACTGGTTCAGTATTCTCATTACTACCTCCTGAAAATGCCACTGGAAACTGGGTAAAAGTCACTCAGCGCTTCCCAGTGAAAATAATCCTAAACAATGATCCTAAATACCCACTTAGAGTTGGAGCAAGTGCAACAGTAAAAGTAGATACATTATAGGTCACAACAATGATACGAAATAAAATACTTCCTTTAGCGTTAATATCTGCAACCTTATTAACATCTAGCTGTAGCTTCTTTAGTCCTGAGTATGAAAGACCTAAAGTCAAAGCTCCAGCTTTATGGAATAATCAAGATAAGAATATTGAAGTCACAAAAAACTGGGACCTTACAAAAGTTGCATGGTGGAGAGAGTTTAATGACCCAGTATTAAATAATCTAATAACTACTGCCTTAAAAGATAATAACAAATTACAAGTTTCTATTGGTAATATCCTACAAGCTAATGCTGAGATAAATAAAGCTAACTATGGCTGGTTACCTACAGCAAGTGTCGGTGGCGGTGGTTTTGTGGCGCAAGCATTTGATGTCAACTCCAGCTCAAATATCCCTCAGCTTAATAATATTGGCACTCAAACTACCGCAGGATCTTTGGTTGGTATTATACCTAGCTATACAATCAATATTGCTAGGCAGTTTAAATTAGGTGAGATTTCACGTCTTAGTAAAAAAATGCAAACTAACCTTAAAGATACCACAAGACTATCAATCATAAGTCAAGTTAGTGCCGCATATTTTTCACTAATTACAGCAAAAGAGCAGTTAAAATTACAAACCCTAATGGTTAATCAACTGAACTTGATGTTTAAGTATGCAGAAAACCAGCATAAACTCGGCGCTAGCTCACCAATGCTTGAGGAAGTTATTAGGCAACAACTTGAGGTGCAAAAAGGTAAAATAGCTATGATCAAAAATGACATAGTTCATTTCCAAAATACTCTCAAAATCTTGATGGGAAGAAATCCTGGTAAAATTGTCACAAGCAGAACTCTAAATGAAATTAATGCTAACATAAAAGTGCCTGTAAATATGCCTTCTCAAGTTTTAGAGAATCGACCAGATATTGGTATTGCTGAGTACAAGCTTGAAACAGCAAATGCGAATATCGGTTTAGCTAGATCACAGTTTTTCCCAAGTATTGACCTTACTGGAACTTTCGGAAACGCCACACTTGCTCTTGGAGAACTTGCTACAATGAATGCTTGGGCTTGGGCTGCCGAAGCTGTTGCTGCTATACCTGTATTTAACCTAAGTATTTTAGCTGATAGTGACAAGGCTAAGGCTCAATTTTATCAAGCATATTACGATTATATTAATACGCTACAACAGGCATTCCAAGATGTTGATGATAGTCTTTCTGAAAGAGCTGCTAATGCAAAAAATCTTAAAAAACAAACTATATCTTTAGAGTCAACTCAAAAACAACAAAAAATATTCTTTAAAAAGTATAGTTCTGGAGCTATAAGTAAAGCACAATATACTGGTATTACCTTGAATGTACTATATCAACAAATGCAAGTTAACCAAGCTAAATTGAAATCTTTGATTAGTGTAGTTAATTTGTACCAAGCTCTTGGTAGTGGTTATAACGTTGATAATTATATTGACCCTCACTATGATAACCCAGCTTTTGATAAATAGTTTAATAGTTTTGTAGTTTAGTAAAAAGCTTAAAAAAATATTCTAAAATAAGCTCATGATTATGATAAAATCAGCTCCTAAACCTGATTTATCTTAAAAAAATAATTTTTATTGACAAGGTTAAAAATGAAAATAGTTAAAGATTTTAGTCCTAAAGAATATTCACAAAATTTAGTTAATTGGCTAAGTGATACTTGTATAAATTATCCTGCTGAAGGATTTGTAATCGGCATTAGCGGTGGTATAGATTCAGCTGTTGCAGCTTCTTTAGCTGTCAAAACTGGATTACCAACTACAGCTTTAATACTACCTTCAAAAAACAATCAACACCAAGATATCCAAGATGCTCTAGAACTTGTTGAGAAACTTAATATTGAACATCATATTGTTACAATTCAACCAGCATACGAAAATTTTCTAGCATCAACACAGGAATTTATAAATACAGATAATAATAGACAACTTGTGATCAAGGGAAATGCTCAAGCACGTTTAAGGATGATGTATTTATATGCCTATGCCCAACAATATAACAGAATAGTTATAGGTACTGATAATGCTTGTAAGTGGTATATGGGATATTTTACAAAATTTGGTGATGGTGCTGCTGATATATTTCCGCTAATTAATCTTAAAAAATCACAAGTTTTTGAATTAGGTAAATACTTAGATGTTCCGAAAAATATAATTGATAAAGCTCCGTCTGCTGGACTATGGCAAGGACAAACTGATGAGGATGAAATGGGCGTAACTTATCAAGAAATTGATGATTTCTTAGATGGTAAACAAATTTCAGCAAAAGCCCTAGAAAGAATAAACTTCTGGCATAATCGTAGTCATCATAAGAGAAAACTAGCTTTAACTCCTAATTTCTAAATATACTTATCTGATTTTCTTCTACAAAAACAAACATAGATATTGATTAGTTGTTTTCTTGCAGTAAAATAATCAAAAAGTAACCATCTATTAAATTCTAATAATGAAAAACTTACTACTATTATTAGCTTTAGTTTCAATGCTTACTTCTTGTGCTTATATTGAAGGTTATAATAAACCACAAGAAGAACTATATATCAATATTACATCCCCTTATACTAAAGATATAAACTTTAATGAAAAGGGAAAATTACCTAAAGATATAAAAGATCAAAACTATTATGATGTCGAAGTTTCTGGATCAGCACTAGAAAATTGTGATGTAATTGACTATGGTGACGTTAAAATCAAACGCTCAGGGATAAATAAAATATTTATTGGTAATGCTCGTGACTGGGATATTGTTAGAATAGATTGTCGTCAAGGTATAGGCAATGGAAAATCTGGCGAAAAACATGATTTAGAAATCAAAGTATTTTCTGATGAGAAAACTTATCATGCAAAAGCACAAGTTGAGCATCAATAAGAATAAACAAAAATCATATTTTAAATAAGGTTTATGATATTAAAAATAAACTAGTATCTAGATTAAGAATTATAAGTATTAGGGTTTCCGTATTCTAAAAGGAAAATGCCTTAGTTATTTCAGCAATTCTTTGCCCAAATTTAAATGCTGTAAGTTTATCTCCAGAAGGAGGAGTAACATCTGGAGTATCATTCTCAGATTGAGCCATCACACCAAGATAAGAACCAATTCTATTAACAACATCTTCTTTACCAGCAGAACCTTCAGGTGATTGATTATGCTCTGCTTGACCAACCCATATCATCCCATGCTGTGCTGCAAAAACTACTAATTGTAATAAAGAATTTGACTTATCACCACTTAGGCTATGAGAATTTGTAAAGCCTGCAGCAATTTTATTTTTCCATTTCTGCTCGTACCATTTTCTAGAACTTTTCTCCATAAACTCTTTTAATCCCGCAGCAACAGAACCCATATATGTTGGTGAACCAAAAATTATAGCATCATAATCATCAAGAATATCAACACTATCCTTTAATGATTGGGTATCAAATAATGTTGATTCAACATCAGTTACGCTATCCATACCTTTTTTAACCTCTTCAGCTAAAACTTTTGTGTGACCATAACCACTGTAATAAACTATTGCTAATTTTTTCATAATTATCTCCTACTTTATTTTTTTGCAACATCTATTAATATAACTTCAGAATCCTCTATAAATTCTATAATTATTTCACTTTCATTAGTCACCTCCATTGCATCTCCAGTTTTAGCGATATTTGAACCTATTTTTACTTCTCCAAATATTATGATGATATAGAGCTGTCTGATAATACTATATTGATACTTTGCATCTTTACTAAACTTACCAGCATAGATATCAGCATCTTGATCTATATAAAGAATATTTTTATCATCAACATCCTCACCACCAGAACTTATGTGAATTAAATTATTAAGCTTATAATCTATCTTGAGATTCTGATATCTTGGTTGAGTATTTTTTTGTCTTGGTTCAATCCATATTTGATAAAATAAAAGTACTTCATTTTCTAAATTATATTCAGAATGAAATATTCCTTTACCTGCTGACATTACTTGGATATTACCGGGTGTAATTTTGCCATAATTACCATATGAATCTCTATGTGTTATAGTTCCCTTGGTAACATATGTTATTATTTCCATATTTCTATGAGGATGAGTATCAAATCCATAATGAGGCATTACAATATCATAGTTTATTACTCTCAAATGTCCAAACCCCATTCTCTCTGGATCATAATAGCCATCAAAGCTAAAATGATGCTTAGTATCTAACCAATAAAATGAACTTATACCTAAATCATTATATTTTATAGTTTTTATCATAATTTTTTCCTAGAGAACATTTTAATAAGCTAATGATATCGAATATTTTTTATGAGATAATTAACAAATATAGAAAAATATAATTTCCAATATAGAAATAATGGGGCATCTTGAAAGATTAAAGATATTTATAAAAGCAGCACATTTAAAAAGCTTTAGTAAAGCTGCAAAGGTTATAGGCATATCTGCTCCAGTAGTATCAAAACAAATACAAATCTTAGAAGCAAAGTATAGAAAATCCCTATTTAATCGTAATACTAGGACTGTACACTTGACAGAATATGGAAAACTACTTTATGAAAAAGTCAGTTTAATACTAAATGAATTAGAAGCTACTGAAGAAAAAATTTTTGCCGAAGATATTCTAATAGATAGCGAATTAAAGATTTCTGCACCAAACTCATTCGGTACTAAATATCTTTGTCCTATATTTTCTAAATTTGCTATTGACTATCCAAAATATAAACTAAATATTAACTTGTCAGATAGTTATGTAAACATCATTGATGAAGATTTCGATTTAGTTATAAGGATTGGTGCTCTAGATAACTCAAACTTAATTATTAAAAAGCTTATGCCGATGCCTAGTTTATTGTGTGCAAGTGAACAATATATAAAAAATTATGGTATGCCTAAAACGATAAAAGACTTAGAAAATCATCTATTTATACAATATAACAATCACAGCTCATCAAATCGCATAATTCTAGAATCAGCTAGCAAAACTGAGATAATAAATGTAAGACAAAGAATTGTAACTAATAGTGCTGAAATGATGCTACAAAGTTGTTTAGATGGCTTGGGTATAGCAAAATTACCATTATTCGAGGTTATAGATAAAATTCGCAACAAAAAACTAATCCATTTATTACCTAATTCAAAAAATCCACTAGAAAAAAATCTTTACATAATAAGTCCAAAAGATAAATATAGATTAAAGAAAGTTAGATTATTAAGTGATTATTTAGAGAAAAAATTACCAAAGATCGAATTATAAAATATTACCTTACTGTAAATATTACTCAAAGAATTTCTTAGCGTAATCTTTAACATTATCAAACCATGTTTTACTCTTTGGAGCATGCTTGCTTTGATAATCTTCACCTAAACTATCAGCAAATTTTTCTAACAACTCTTTTTGCTCAGCATTTAAGTTTACAGGTGTTTCTACTACAACTTTACATAATAAATCACCTCTTCTATGCCCTCTCAAAGATTTCATACCTTTTTCGCGTAGACGGAAAATTTTACCTGTTTGAGTCTCAGGAACAACTTTTAAGATAACTTCTCCATCAAGTGTTGGTACTTTGATATCTCCACCTAAACAAGCTTTAGTAAAGCTAATTGGCATTTCACAATAAAGATTAATATCTCTTCTTTCAAAAATCTTATGTTCTTTGATTATGATTTGAACGTACAAATCACCGTTCATAGCGCCATTAGAGCCAGAATCACCCTCACCTTGTAGTCTGATTCTATCACCACTATCAACACCCTCTGGTATTTTAACTTTGAGAGATTTTTGTTTCTTGATTTTACCGTTACCATAACAAGCATCACAAGGATCAGTAATACTATAGCCAGTACCATTACATACTGGGCATGTCTGTTCAAATGCAAAAAAACCTTGTTGTCTACGAATAGTGCCTTGGCCATGACAAGCATGACAAGTAGTTTTGCTTCTGGATTTAGAACCTGTGCCATCACAACTATCACAAGACTCCATCCTTGGTATAGTTATCTCTTTCTCAACACCAAAGAAAGCTTCTTCTAGAGTTATTTCTAAAGTGTATTCTAAATCACTACCTCGAGATGCTCTAGACCTAGTAGAACCACGCGAAGTTCCTCCACCAAAGAAAGTATCAAAGATATCTTCAAAACCACCAAATCCACCAGCACTAGCACCAGCTTGTTGATTTACTCCTGCATGACCAAATTGATCATAACGAGCTCTTTTACTATCATCACTTAAGATTTCATAGGCTTCAGATATTTCTTTAAACTTGATCTCTGCATCTTTATCACCAGGATTACGATCTGGATGATATTTCATCGCAAGCTTTCTATAAGCTCGTTTAATTTCAACGCCTGAAGCAGTTTTTGATACATTTAGAATTTCATAGTAGCATTTCTGTTGCATTTTACTTAACCTAAAAATTTTGGACAGACTATTATAACAAAAAGAAAAGTGTGGATAAACCACACTTTATTGATTATTAAAAGATTACTTATTTTTTGTCGTCTTCAACATCCTCAAAGTCAGCATCAACAACATCTTCATCTTTCTTAGGCTCTTCAGCTTTAGCTCCGCCTTGAGCGCCAGAAGCTTGAGCTTGCTCAGCATAAGCTTTTTGAGCTATTGGAGCAAATGCTTCTTCTAGCGCTTTAGTTTTAGCTTCAATAGCATCTTTATCATCACCTTTAGTTGCTGTTTCAAGCTCTTTACAAGCTTCTTCAATTTTATCTTTTTCTTCTGCTGCTACTTTATCGCCTAGCTCTTGAATTGCTTTTCTTGAGCTATGTATTAAGTTATCAGCAGTATTTCTAGCAGTCACCAAATCATGGAACTTTTTATCTGCTTCTGCATTAGCCTCAGCATCTTGTACCATTTTTTCGATATCCTCTTCAGATAGACCACTTGAAGATTTAATTACAATATTTTGCTCTTTGCCAGTAGCTTTATCTTTAGCTGATACATTTAAAATACCATTTGCATCTATATCAAATGTAACCTCAATTTGTGGCATGCCACGTGGAGCTGGTGGAATATCTGCTAAATCAAATCTACCTAGAGATTTGTTTGCAGAAGCCATTTCACGCTCACCTTGAAGCACATGAATAGTTACTGCTGGCTGATTATCTTCAGCTGTTGAGAACACCTGTGATTTCTTAGTAGGAATCGTAGTATTTCTCTCAATCAACTTAGTCATAACGCCACCCATAGTCTCTATACCTAAAGATAGTGGAGTTACATCTAATAGAAGTACATCTTTAACATCACCAGCTAATACACCACCTTGAATAGCTGCTCCAACTGCTACAGCTTCATCAGGGTTTACATCTTTACGTGGCTCTTTACCAAAGAACTCTTTTACTTTCTCTTGTACTAGAGGCATACGAGTTTGTCCGCCTACTAGTAATACTTCTGTAATATCAGACTTACTTAAACCAGCATCTTCTAGAGCTTTTTTACAAGGTTCAAGAGATCTCATTACAAGATCAGAAACTAAAGACTCAAACTTAGCTCTAGTTACTTTAATATTTAAATGCTTAGGTCCAGTAGCATCTGCTGTGATGTAAGGTAAGTTAACATCAGTTTGTTGTGCTGAAGATAATTCTACTTTAGCTTTCTCAGCAGCTTCTCTAACTCTTTGTAAAGCAAGCTTATCATTATGAAGATCTATACCTTGCTCTTTTTTGAACTCGTCAATTAGATAGTTCATCAAAGCTAAGTCAAAATCTTCACCACCTAAGAAAGTATCACCATTAGTTGATAATACTTCGATTTGGTTATCGCCATCAACATCAGCAATTTCAATAATTGAAATATCAAATGTACCACCACCTAAATCATATACAGCTACTGTCTGCTCACCTTTCTTAGAGTCTACACCATATGCTAGTGCTGCTGCTGTAGGCTCGTTGATGATTCTTTTAACTTCAAGACCTGCAATTTTACCAGCATCTTTTGTAGCTTGTCTTTGACTATCATTGAAGTATGCAGGAACTGTAATTACAGCTTCTGTAACTGGCTCACCTAAATAGTCTTCAGCAGTTTTTTTCATTTTTCTTAGAACTTCTGCAGATACTTGCGGCGGAGCCATTTTTTTACCTTCTTTAGTAGCAACCCAAGCATCACCATTATCAGCTTTAACTACGGCGTAAGGTACTTTCTTTTTAATATCTTCTTGCACAGCCTTATCATCGTACTTACGACCTATAAGTCTCTTGATAGCAAAGAATGTGTTATCAGGGTTAGTTACGGCCTGTCTTTTAGCGGCTTGACCTACTAATATTTCACCACTATCAGTATACGCAACGACTGAAGGAGTTGTTCTATGTCCTTCAGCATTTTCAATAACTTTAGCAGTCTTGCCATCCATAATAGCAAGACAAGAGTTAGTAGTTCCTAAATCTATACCTATTATTTTTCCCATTTGATTCTCCTGTTTTTATTCTGTAATTTTTTTAAAATTTTTAAATCCATCTGACTAATAGATGGGCATATTTACAATCTTTTCAAGTACTTTTTTTAATTTTTTACTATAACAACTTTTGCAGCTCTAACAACACGACCATTTAACATATAACCCTTTTGAAAAACATCAAAAATAGTATTATCTTCAAATTCAGGGTTAGGGATCATTGCCATAGCTTCATGTAGATTAGGATCAAATTTTTCACCTTTTGGATCTAACTCTTCTACGCCATTTTTCTTAAGTATATCAACCAGCATTTTTGCTGTTAACTCAATACCTTCTTTCATGGCAACAGCTTCTTCAAGCTTAACCTCATGCTTTAGTGCTTGTTCAATACTATCAATTACAGGTAAAAGTTCTTTAGCAAATTTCTCTATACCAAACTTACGAGCATTAGATATATCCCTTTCAGCTCTTTTTCGAATATTTTCCATTTCAGCTTTCGCTCTTAGAGCTTCATCTTTAAAACGGTCACAACTATCCTCAAGTTCTTTTATCGTATCTTTTGTTCTTTCCAGCTGTTCTTCAACAGATAATTCTTGTATATCGCCATTAGCAGGTTCTTGTGCTGTTTCTACTTGTGCTTCTTTTTCAATATCAACAATTTTATCTTCTACATTACTTTTTTCTTGTTTACTCATAAAACAACCTTTTATTTTAGTTCTGTTAATACTACAATTTGTTAGATGTTTTATAGATAGTGATTAATTCTGTATTTTCAAGAAATTATTGGTATTTTTTTATATGGATGTTAAAAAAGTAAAAGAAATCTTAAAAAAAATAGTTATCACAGTTAGTTGCATACTTATAAGTGGGTGTACTAATTTTACTGCTCAGCACTATTTATCAAAAAAATATTCAAAAAATATAGATTATAAAAAATCAAGCTTTGAAGATTTGACTAACTGGAATAGTGCTGATCAGCTTGAGTCTTTTAATACTTTTAAAAAATCATGTGAAAAAATATTAGAAGAAAATAAATCTGAATATTCAAACTGGATAAATACCTGCCATAAGGTAGTAAATACAGATTTAAATACTAAACAACAGGCTAAAATATTTTTTGAGCAGAATTTCACTCCATACCAAATAATATATAAAGGAAAAGATACTGGCTTATTTACAGGCTACTATGAACCTGCAATGAAAGGTAGTTTAGTTAAAACTATACAATATACTGTACCTATCTATCGCACCCCTGATAATTTAGTAAAAAAACCTAAAGGTGATGATAGTTTTTCTTTTGGGATGTATCAAGATGGTAAATTTGTTCCTTATTACTCACGTGAAGAAATATCAAAAGGTGATCTACTTCCGAAAAAAGATGTTTTAGTGTGGGTAAAATCAAAAGTTGATAGAACATTTTTACAGATTCAAGGTTCTGGTCGCATCCAAACTGACAGTGGTGACATTCTTGTAGGCTATGATAGCCAAAATGGTCATGAGTATAAACCTATCGGTAAATATTTACTTGAGCATGGCTATATGAGCGCTGAACAAATGTCTATGCAAGCTATAAAAGCATGGCTAGATGAGAATAAAGATAAGATTGATGATGTCCTAAATTATGATCCTTCTTTTGTATTCTTTAGATATGTAGATCGCAAAAACGCAGTTGGTGCTCAAGATGTTGAACTAACACCTGGATACTCTCTTGCAGTTGATAACAAATACTATCTATATGGCGTACCATTATGGTTAGAGACAGATTATTTTGCTGACAATCATGATGATACCAAGCCTCTTGATAGGCTAATGATAGCTCAAGATACAGGCGGTGCTATAAAAGGTGCTATTAGAGGTGACGTATTTTGGGGACATGGTAAGCAAGCCGAATTTAACGCCGGTCATATGAATAATCGTGGCAAACTATGGATACTTTTACCAAATGACTAATACAAAACATTTTGATACCATCGTAATTGGCGCTGGAATCTCGGGTATAACTTTAGCCAAAAGATTGACTGAAGCATCAATACAAAACTGTATCTTTGAAGCTGATAAGATCGGTGGATGTATTGACTCTCAACAATACGAAGATTTTTGGTTTGAGATGGGAGCACACACCATATATAACTCTTACAATAAAACTATAGAATATATTCACAGCAACTCTCTTGAAAAAGATATCCAACCAAGAAAAAAACTACCTTTCTTATTTGTGCAACCAAACAATAAAATTCAAAGTATTTTTACAAATATTAATCCATTTACAGCCGCTCTTAGTTTTTTGAAAAATAGAAAAGTCTCAAAACAAGATAAAACTGTTAGCGAATATGCCACAAAGCTATTTGGCAAAAAAAATTATAATAAAACTTTGAAATATTGCTTTGACGCTGTACTATCTCAAAATAGTGAAAACTTCCCAATGGAATACTTATTTAAAAAATATGATAGAGATAGCACCCTACCACGAAGTTTTACTCTAAAAAATGGTTTAACTGAGCTTTTTAAAAATCATAATCAGAATGTTGTAAAAGAGTCTGTCATAAAGGTAACAAAACAGCAAAAGTGGCACATATACACAAACTATACCGAATATACTTGTGAAAATCTCTGTTTTGCAACACCATGGAATACAACCGAATCACTATTAGAAAAAATATTACCTAACATAGCAAAACATCAATATAGACCTGCGATGTCAAATCTAATAAGTATAGGAATTGTTACGAGTAAAAAAAGCTTGAAACATATTAAAAATTTAGCTGGATTAATTGGTAAAGAGCATTTTTTTTACTCAGCAGTTTCTAGAGATGTTGTAGATAGCTCAGATTATAGAGCAATTATTTTTCACTGCCGTGATGAATTTTCTCAACAAGAATTACTCGAAAAAATTACAAAACTCTTAAAGATAAATACTGATGATATTCTGCATACACATATTAAAAATAATACTTTACCGTGCTATCATCGTAAGCATAGTGCTTTTATAGCAGATCTTGAAAAAGAATTACAAAATCAGCCAAATCTATATATTAGTGGTAATTTTTTTGACAGACTAGCTATAGAAAATTGTATTAGAAGGTCAAATGACCAAGCAGATAAAATTATTCAAAATAAAAAGCCTTAATGATTTGATTATTTGACACGAAAAATGTATCATATAGTCTGCTTAAAATCTTAAAGTCAAACAAGCTAAAAAGCGCTTGTGAATCAAGAATTTTTTGCAAAAACTGAGTAATTGACAACAATAAATAAAGGAAAAAAGATGAAAACGTTTACTGCAAAACCATCAAATATCAAAAGAGAATGGCTTTTGATTGATGCTACAGATAAAACTTTAGGTCGTCTAGCTACTGAGGTAGCAATGATCCTAAGAGGAAAAAACAAACCAGAATACACTCCTCATATGGATACTGGTGATTATGTTGTTATCGTAAATGCTGAAAAAGTAGCTGTAACTGGTAACAAAAGAAAAGCAAAAACTTATTACCATCATACTGGTTATATTGGCGGTATCAAATCAGTATCTTTCGAGAAGCTAATAGCAACTCATCCAGAAAGAGCTATTGAAAAAGCTGTTAGAGGGATGCTTCCTAGAACTCCACTAGGTCGCACTATGTTTAAGAAGTTAAAAGTTTATGCAGGTGAAGCTCACCCACATACAGCTCAACAACCTAAAGCTCACAATATTTAATAAAGGATGGTAAAAATGTCAGGATATAATTATGGTACAGGTCGTCGCAAAAGTTCTGTAGCTCGTGTATTTATGAAAAAAGGTACTGGTCAATTTATTGTTAATGGTCTTCCATTAGAGCAATACCTATGTCGTGAAACAGACTGTATGGTCGTAAAACAACCTTTAGAGCTAACTAACAACACTGATAACTTTGATTTCAAAGTAACTGTAAAAGGTGGTGGTACTACTGGTCAAGCTGGTGCTATTCGTCTTGGTGTTACTCGAGCTCTAATTGAGTATGATGAAGAACTTAAACCAGCTCTTCGTGAAGCAGGTTTTGTTACTCGTGACCCACGTAAAGTTGAGCGTAAGAAATTTGGTCTTAGAAAAGCTCGTAGAAGAAGACAATTCTCTAAGCGTTAATCTATTTATATTACCTTTCTATTATTCTTTTTTATTTTATTACTAGGAGGATACAATCTTGCTTTTATACACAAAAAAAGATGATATCTATAGCGATATAGTCCGCATGATCCTTCTTATTAAAGGGGCTAATGCGAAAATTGTAGATGTTTCTAAAGAAGAAAACTCAAAACATCTAGAAGAGCTAAATATCATTACACCTAATGGTAATATACCTACGCTTAGCACAGATGATTTTGCAGTGTATAGACTTAGTGTGATTATAGAAGCTATAGAGGATCTATATCCCTTTCCTCCGATGTTTCCAGTATTTCCAAAACAGCGCGCTAATGCAAGAATATTGTTAGAATATGTTAATAAAACGTTTCTACAAAATATCATCAAATTACAAAGTCCTGATTTGGATGAAAAACAAGCTAACGAAATAAAAATGCTAATGCAAAGGGATATAATAAGCACGTATAAGACAATAGTTAGTGAAAGAGAAGTAAATGCAGAAAGTAATCCAGATGCTCAAAATATCAACGTATTGACTCTGATAATAACTTTTGTTTTTTATTATTTCATTAAGTTAAAGATCTCAATACCTACCAAAGATAAAAATATTATTAAAGAGATCAAAGAATTACTTAGCGAACCTAACTTTATAAAAACTATTAAAGCAAAAGGAGCTTAATATGGCTATGCTTAGAGCATATGTAGTTAAAGCTACATACAACTGGCTAGTTGATCATGGATTTACACCTTATGTTTTAGTTGATACTGAGTATGAAGGTGTTGTAGTACCAGCAAACTATATTGATGAGGATAAAAAAATACTCTTAGATTTATCCCCTCAGGCAATACAAGATTTAGTTATAGATGATAATCATATTAGTTTTGCTGCAACGTTTGATAGTGAGCCAATGTCTATAAATATTCCTATCGAAGCTGTATTAGAAGTATTTTCTAAAGAAACAGAACAAGGAATGTATGCTCGTGAATTTGGTTATGGAATTAATATTAATGAAGGTGAAGATGATGAAACTGCTAATCCTAATAAAATAGGTCAAGCAAATTCAGGAAATGTTCTTTCTCTTGATTAATTTCTTTATTTTTTTCTCGAAGTAATTTTCATAATTATAGGTAAATATCCAGCCACAAAACTCAAAGGGATACATACAGTTGCCCAATAGAAAACAAAATCATCTTGGTTAAAGGTAAAGTAACAACCTAAAGAACTTATTATACCTGTGATAGTACTCAAAATAGCACCCAACAAATTAGTCTTATTACCATAAAAACCATATAATAAACTAAATGCTAGTGCTGCTATCGGAATATTAAAAAGTAGCATCTTATCAAGAACTTGATCTATAAAAGTATTGGCAAATATATAACTTAAAATTGCAATGGTTATTACTGTAATGATATTTTTCTTTTCACTTTTATTTCTTTGAAAGTGTACAGAACATATTGATGCCATAGTATTCCAAAGAGCTGCGATAGTTGTTAAAGCTATCAGAAACATCACAATATAAAATATTACTAGCATAGGTCTACTAAAAAGATTTGTAACTATAGATGTAAATGCTCTATCAGGATTTGACAAGTTAATCATCCCAGCATATTTAGCTGTAGTATAAACTGCTATTAGATAAATTAAGCTTACAATAAATGCAGCTATTATCACTGCATAAAATGCTGTTTTCTTAGATTTTGCAGCAAATATCTTTTGACCATACCAAGGTGAAAGTATATATGTAAAAGCTGTAAGAAATCCTAAAGAGATTGAGAAAGAAAATGGTAAAGTTGCTTCTTGGCTATTAATATATTTAAATGAAGAAATGTCTGCTTTATATACTAAATAGCCTAAATATACAAATAATATTAGTGATAATACAAAACTTAATTTATCTATTTTTACTATCATCGCCAGACCATCTCTTATGGTAAATAATAGCATTAAACTACAAGCTACTGCACTTATTAACCAATGATTATAATTAGGGAAGATTTGCTCTAAATAAATTGTGGTCGAATATATAAAATTAGCTCCAAAACCTGCCATTGCTGTTAACAAACATAGTGCCACCATCAAACCAAATGTTCGATTATAGCGCTGTGAAAAAAAATTCTGAAACACATATTGCATCAAAGTTTTTCCACTTCTTAGCAACAGCAAAAGAATAAAATAGTAACCCAAATAAAAATACAATCCCCAATGATAATGCCGAATAACCATATAAGTAACCCAAACTTGAGAAACCTATTAAAGTTGATATATTCAGCTCTGTCATAACAAGTGTAGCAGTAAGAGCAAAAAGCCCTAAATTTTTCCCAGCAGTGTAATAGCCTTCAGAATTATTCATTTACTATAATAATATTTGTACAGGCTTATAGCTTTTTCTATGGATATCTAATACGCCATATTTTTTTATATTTTCAAGGTGCTCTTTTGTTGGATAACCTTTATGCTTAGCAAAACCATACTGTGGATATAATCTATCATGCTCAAGACAAATATTATCTCTATGCACCTTTGCCAAGATTGAAGCTGCAGATATTTCTAGAATTTTTGAGTCACCCTTTACTATAGCTTCCGAATTATAATTCCAATTTGGTAATTTGTTACCGTCAACTAATATCTTATCAAACTGCCCTCTTAAATTATCTGCAACCTGATGCATAGCTTTTAGGGTTGCTTGAAGAATATTTAGCTCATCAATTTGATGCGAACTAATTTCAACTATTGTATAAGCCTTTGCATGAGAGATTATTTGTTGATAGAGTGATTGACGTTTTTTTTCGGTTAGCTTCTTTGAATCTGCAAGACCATCAATAATTATATTTGGGTCTAATACAACCCCTGCAGCAACCACAGGTCCTGATAATGGTCCACGCCCTGCCTCATCTATACCTAATATAATCATCCTAACTTATCCTGATTATTTAATGATGTCAAAAATCCTCTCAAAATATTAACTTCTTGACTCTCAAGCTCAGATCTTTGAAAAAGTCTGCGTATTTTGTCCATCACATGCCCAGGTTTATTTTTATCTAAAAATCCTGACTGCACCATACTATCTTCAAAATGTTGATATAATCCTTGCAATTCTTTGACAGAAGCCTTTTTATGCAGATGATTATATTCAGGAACTTGTTTTAGATCACTAATCTCAACTGCTTGCTTATAAATCTCATACGCTACTAGTTGTACAGCTTGAGCTAGATTTAATGAAGTATACCCTTCATTTGATGGTATATAAGCATGTACATTACTCATCAAAAGCTCTTCATTTAAAAGCCCTGTTCTTTCTCTACCAAATAATATTGCAACTTTTTCATCAGATTTTTGAATTTTACTAAGAATATTTGTAGCAACTTTAGATATAGGTTCTATAGGTAGAGATACTCTACGCACTCTTGCGCTAGTTCCAACCACATAATCCACACCTTCAAGAGCCTCTACTAGATTAGCTACAATCTTAGCATTCTTGACAACTTCTGTAGCATGACATGATAGTGCTATAGCTTCATCATCTATCCCCTTTTTAGGGTTAACTAACCATAAATTTGTTAACCCCATATTTAACATTGCTCTAGCAGTAGAACCAACATTACCACTATGAGATGGCTCTACTAAAACTATACGTATATTATTAAATAGATTATTCATTACTAGGATTAATAATTAAATTGTACAAATCTTCGGAATTTTCTGCCGATTGAAAATACTGCTGTATCTTATCTTCTTTTAAATATAAAGCTAATTGTTTTAGCAGCTCCATATGTATTGTAGATATATTTTCAGGAAAAAAAACACCTACTGCTATTTTTATATCATCGTTGACAGAATCATCATAATAACTATTTTTTAATGTCACAATAATCAACCTAGTAGTCATAAGATTCTCAACGCGGCAATGAGGAATATAAATATTTTTACCAATATAAGTGTTACCTATTCTTTCACGCTTATAAATATTTTTAAGCACAAGATCTTCGCTCACATCAGGATAAGTATCTGCGATTCTATTTGCAAAAAACTCGATTAAGCGTTTTTTAGACTCGATATTCAAATTTAAGATAATATTTTTTTTATCAATTAGAGCTTTTAGATTCATAGGTAAAAATTGAATAGATTTGAATAAGATAGTGTATTATTCGCCGTGATTACATCTCATTTTATCTTTGTGCTTTTTTAACTGACGCGCTAACTTATCTTCAAGCATATCTATAGCTGCATATAAATCTTTATCTTCAGCTTTCGCAACAAATTCACTACCAGGAACTGTAACTATAGCCTCTGCTACTTGATGATCTTTCTCAACATCTAATATAACTTTAGTCGAAGTGATATTATCAAAATAGTGCCCAACTTTACCTACCTTTTCATTAACATAGTTCTTAATTGAATCTGTAACTTCAACATGTCTACCAGTAATTTGAATATTCATATAAACCTCCGGATTTGAATACCGAGCCTATAGATTTTTATAGAGCTCTATTTTAATAACCACCTAAGTGATATACTTGTAGTCATATTATACAAGCTAAATAATATAAAGCAAAGTAATGAATAATAATGTAAAACAAATTTTAACTTCACTAACTCTTATAGCAATTGCCATATTATCATTTATCGTTTTTGCACCTTTATTTGTTTTTTTAATAATTTTCCTGATGGTTTCTTCATTTTTTATACGTAGAAAAATAATTAAAGAAAATCCAGAATTTTTTAGACAATATAAAAGTAAAAAAGGTAGAATCATCGATCAAGAAGATGATAATTTTGATAGTTCAAATCAAAAACTAAGATAAATATGTATACAAAAGATACTATAGTTGCAATAGCAACCCCTCAAGGTAATGGTGGTATAGGTATAGTCAGGATATCAGGAATAGATGCTCTAGTAATAGCTGAGAAACTTACTAAAAGACACTTAAAACCTCGTTATGCAATATTCTCTAATATTTACAATGATAGTGAAATAATAGACCACGGTATTGTAATATTCTTTAAAGCGCCTTTGTCATATACAGGTGAAGATGTTGTAGAGATACAAGCTCATGGTAACCCGTTTATATTGAATTTGATTATCAAAGCAGCACTTAATTGCGGTGCTAGGATGGCAAAGGCAGGTGAATTTACTGAGAGAGCATTTCTGAATAATAAACTTGATTTAGCTCAAGCAGAAGCTGTTGCTGATATTATTAATGCATCATCAGAAATAGCAGCTAAGTCTGCAGCTAAATCACTACAAGGAGATTTTTCTAAAGAGATAAATAATCTTTTAGAAAAACTCATCTATTTAAGAATGTATGTAGAGGCTTCTATTGATTTTCCAGAGGAAGAAATAAACTTTTTAGAAGATCAAAAAATTCACACTAGTTTAGAAGAAATATATAAAACAATACTTGATGTCAAGAATAGTTGTAAACAAGGTGTGATACTTGCTGAAGGTATAACTCTAATACTAGTTGGCAAACCAAATGCTGGTAAGTCAAGCCTTTTAAATGCCCTTGCAGGTAAAGAATCAGCAATCGTAACATCAATAGCAGGTACAACTAGAGATATTGTCAAAGAACATATACAAATAAATGGTGTTCCTATGCATATCATTGATACTGCGGGGCTACGCAACAGTGATGATATAATTGAAAGTGAAGGAATCAAAAGAGCTATCAAGAAAATTCAAGAAGCTGATCAAGTACTATTTGTAACTGATGACTATACAAATAGCCAAATTAAATTTAGTGATATAAAAGATATAATTCCTGAATTTTATGATCAAATTCCTAAAAATATCGATATCACATATGTACATAATAAAATAGATCTTCTCAAAGAAGTTCCTCAAAATCATGATAATCACATATATATATCAGCTGAAAATAACATTGGCATTGATAGATTAAAAGAACACATCCTCAACAAAGTTGGCTATACAAATCAAAATGAAAGTATCTATACTGCGCGTGAAAGACATGTTACAGCGATAAATAATGCTTTTGAACATATTAAACTTGCCAAACAACAATTAGAGCTTGGTAATGGTGAGCTTTTAGCTGAAGAGTTATTAATTGTCCAAGAGTATCTTAATTCGATTACTGGTGAATTTAGTTCAGATGACTTATTAGGCAAAATATTTTCAAGCTTTTGTATTGGCAAGTAATTTATCTAGATATTTATTTCTATTTTTTAACTGTTGAACTCTAGATGTTTTTTTGTTGTTTTATATCTTTACATTAGCTGCTGTAAATTGCTGTTAAACCCTTCTCTTCTAATATTAAATGAATATCCAGCCACAATCGTATAAGAATCTGTTTAAATAATTATTACAACTAAAAATCATTAATATTTTTCTCATAAGAGTTAACTAATCTTATTAGTTTGATTTTAATCATTAGAACAAAAAATATTTCTTGTTAAGAATTTAAAATAGCTTGCAAACACATATCGACAAACTTAACAAATTCTCTTTCTAAATTACTACGTACGCCTGTAGCACGTATCAAGTAGAAACTTGTTTTGCCAAAATAATATTCACTCAAAACTGGCTCTATATCTGCTTTACTATCAACAAAAATATCTAAAACATTTATAATTCTGTTACATTTAGTTGCTAAGTTAATATTATAAATAGCATTATTAAGAAACAAATCAGGATTAATAGTAACTTCTTGACTAGAATTATCTAACTCCGAGAAAGCCTCTAAAATATTCTGGCATCTATCATTACTTACAAAGCCAACAATATTATGATTTTCTAATTCCTTTACGGTTTGAGGAGTACCTTTTTCTTGAATATACTTTTTAGACGCGTAAAGTTTATTTTTAGCTCTAATAAGAGTTTTTATAGTGCAGTTATGAGTTATTGGTTTTTTTGTCGTAATTGCTATATCTATGTTATCTTTTACTAAATCAACTACCCTAGCTGTATAACTAAATATTAATTGCACATTAGGGTAGCGTGCATAAAATGTATCAAGCTTAGGAACAAGAATATTATCAAAAAATAACTTTGGTACCCCTATTCTTAAAATACCTTTAACTTGTTTAGAACTGTTAATCCATTTTTGAAGTGTCATAACAGCTTGTTTTTCGATATAACTAAAGTTGTTATATAATGACTGACCTTCTGTTGTAATTTCGATAACACCTCTTGAATTTCTCTTTAGTAGCTTAGTGTTAATAGACTCCTCTAAGCTTTGAATTCTACGCGAAACTGTACTCTGAGAAACATTTAACTGTTTTGCTAACTCAGTAAACGTTCCTTTATTAACAAGCTTAACAAAAAGAAAAATATCATCAAAATTCATAATTGTCCTCTATTTATGCATAATAGTTATGCATTTTTTGTTATAGACAAGTTAATACTACTACAAATATACTATCAGGGTAAGTTAATTAACTAACTTAAAATTATTTAATTAAGTAGAAAAGGAAGGAATATGAATAAAATAATTTCAAGCATTATATTAACTGGTAGTATTTTTACTATAACTCCAGCTACTTTTGCTTGCTCAGAATTTAATCATGATTTTGGCAGAGATTTAGGTATTTATACTAGTAGAACCATGGACCTATTTATAGATTTAAAGCCAAGTTTGACCATATATCCAAGAGGCACAAAAGAAACAGGAGGCTTAAAGAATAATTCTCTGAAATGGACTGATAAATATGGCTATATATCTATTGATGAAACAAATTTAGCAAATCTAACTGGCGAAGGTCTTAATGAAAAAGGTTTAGCTGCACATTTACTTTATCTTGGTGATACGATTCAGCCAAAAAGAGATACGAGCAAGCCAGGCGTAAATGGATTATATTGGATTAGGTATGTATTAGGTAATTTTGCTACAGTTAAGGAAGTTCTAGATAACCTTGATAAATATCAAATATATAACCCTCCGATAAAAATCAATGGTAAAGAGAGCAATATCCCAGTTCACTATATGGTTGAAGATAAAACAGGAGATAGTGCACTAATTGAGTACATAAATGGTAAATTAAAAGTACATAGAAATGTTAAAGCAATTAGCAATGAGCCAAGTTATGATCAGCAGCAAAAAATTCTTAAGCAAGCTAAAGAGCTTGGTTTTTATAATGTTGATAAATTACCTGGTGGCGCAAATTCTGCTTATAGATTCGTTAGAGCATCTTTTATAAGCGAAAATCTTCCAGAAGCAAAATCGACAGCTCAAGCTGTTAATTATATGTTTGCAGCTGCTGACTCAATTTCTGTACCTTTCATAAAGGGTTATAGAAATGAAAGTTTAAATAATCCAAGCTTAGAAGATAAATGGCCAACACAATGGAAATCAGTAATATCATTATCACAAAATACATTATATGTGGTAGATAATCTAATAGGTAATAGAGTATATATAAACTTAAATAAAGCAAACTTAGATAAAGGCCAAACTGTTAAGACAATATCACTAATCAATGATAGCTTAACTGGAGATATCACTAATGATATGACTTCAATAAAAGAAGTACAGTAAATTTACAAAATAAACGTAAAACCAGGAAAAATCTAATGAAAAAAATAATACTTTTGTTATTCACTACAATAATCACTTCTCAAGCAGCAATAATCCATCAAATCCCATCATATTCAATAGCTATTTATCATCCGATTAACAAATAAATTGTTAAATAAGTTTCTTATCGCATACATTTTGTTAAAATACTCTAAGTTTTAAAAAAACATCGTCTACTCTAATGCTATCTTTAATAGGAAAGACTCCTATAATAAAACTTAAAAATACGATAAACAATCATAATCTTTATGCTAAATGTGAATGGTTAAATCCAACTGGCAGTATCAAAGATCGTGTTGCGAAATATATCTTAGAAAACTTAATAAAAAACAAAAAAATAAAAGCTCAACAAGCAATTATCGAAGCAAGTTCAGGCAATATGGGGACATCTTTAGCTGCCATTGGTAAATTATATAAACATCCCGTGTACATTGCATGTCCTGAAAAAACAGGACAACTAAAAAGAGAAATGATTAAAAGTTTTGGAGCAAACCTTACAATTTGTAAAAATACATCCGATCATACAGATCCAAATTTTTATGTTAATAAAGCCAAAGAAATTGCCAAAGATATCGACGGTATATTAATCAATCAGTATGATAATCAATTAAATACTGAATGCCATTATAAAACTACAGGACAAGAAATAGTTAATTATTTTCTAACCCAATCATTTAATATCGACTACTTTATAACTGTTGGTGGATCTGGTGGTACAATCAGTGGGTGTGCAAAAAAAATAAAAGAGATATATCCTCAAACTAAGGTTATTATGCCAGACCCCAAAGGTTCAGTTTATTATGATATTTTCTATAATGGGGCGCCTATTAAAGAAAACATACATAGCTATAAAGTAGAAGGTCCAGGTAATCCAGTTTTCTGCAAATCAATGAAGCTTTCATATATTGATGAAATAATACAGTTTAGTGATGACCAAGCAATACAAGGATGTCTTGATTTATCTAATGAACAAGGTATTTACGCAGGACATAGTAGTGGAGCCAACTATTTTGTTGCTAAAAAACTAATTGAAAAATTGCCACAACACAAAAGTTATAACATCCTCATAATGGTACTAGATAGTGGTATGAAATATACTTTTTAATAACGTAATTTAAAAATTCTTTATACAATATTTTATATTTGCTGCTATTATTTAATTGTAAATTGTTAAATATAGGAGTGGATAATATGCCTGGTATACTAATAAGTTTCACATTACTTTTTATTTCAATTTTAATAGCTTGGTTTAATAGACGTTGGGGCGTAATTACATTTAGTATTTTTTTAATAGTAGCTGGACTTGTATTTTTACATCATGCGACAAATCACTTATCTATCTACTTATAACTATGAAGGAGCAAAACATGAAAACATTTATTGAAAATGACTTAATTAAAGCTCTGAGTGCTATAGAACTAATGGGAATAGCTGTAAGCATAATAGCAGCATTCTATTTCCAGTTTGCAATGGATGAACTTCCTTGTCCTTTATGCTTACTACAACGATTAGGATTATTAGCAATCGGATTTGGTTTTTTACTTAATATGCGCTTTAATATACGTCCTAGTCATTATGCATTATCACTACTAGCAGCAGTATTTACATCTTTTGTTTCCCTCAGACAAATCGCCTTACATATAACTGATCCTGTTGGATTTGGCTCAAAGGTTTTAGGTATGCATATGTATAGCTGGGTATTTGTAATATCTATGGTCGCTATAATTTATATTGCTATAGTTATGTCATATCCTCGGCAATATGAACTTAGCCACCGACCTCAAGAAATCATCCAAGCAAGTAATAAGATATTACGTACCTTTACCCACTTTATGTTTATAATTTTTATTCTAATCATTTTTGCTAATATGATTTCAACATTCTTTGAATGTGGTTTACATGAATGTCCAGATAATCCTACTACTTACCTTTATAAATAAATACACATTTTCTTTTTTTAAAGGTTGTGCTACTACCATTAGCTACAACTACTTATAGCGTATTGAATCCATTTTTTATGGCGTTTTTCGTCTTTTAGTCCTTTTTTCAAAGGCTCAATTGCATCAACCCATTTATCTTTATATTTATTTATTCTCTCATAAGCTGTATTAGTATCTTGTTCATTTGTATTCATGGCCTTAAGTACATTAATATCATTTCCCATTATATCAGATATAACCACTTTAGCTTTGGTTAGCCATTGTTTCATACTAGGTTTTTCTACTTTTTTCTCTCCATGTGCATCCAAGACAGCATTCAATTCACTTATATGTCTTTCGTGGTCTTTTTTAAATTGCTGTAAACGATTTCTATAATTTATATTTTCTAACCTATTAATAGCTGTCTTGTATGCTTCTACCGCATCAAAATCCAACTCTACCAATTCTCGAACTGCCTTAGCAAATTCTGCTTGAGTACCAACTAAAGTAGCCATATTTTTCCCCTATATTTTTAAAAAATGTGTTACATTGGTAGTACTTATACTAGTAATCCATATGCATATAGTCAATAAATTTAACGGTAAATATTAAATGTTATTTAAAATAAAGATTAATTAATAACCATAAAAATTAAAATAGAAACAAATAAACTATTAATAATAATTAAGAAAAAGGCTTTCATTAAAAGACTTAAACGCTCTCTAGCAAAATGTTATATCTACTAATTTCATAGATTATTTAGCTATATTATTTATGTTGGTTGAGATATATCTATTTTGTTGAGCCATAAACAAAAAAGCCCTAATTAATTTAGGTGCTATTGATTAGAGCTTATAGCTAAATCAATATATTTTAGTTATAATATTTTCTATTTGTAACGATGACTTATTCTTTAGATTTCCGTCAAAAAGTACTATCGGTAAAAGAGTCAGAAAATTTAACGTTTGAAGCCGCAGCAAGCAGATTTTGCATAGGTAAGAATACGCTATATCTGTGGAGTAAAGAAGTAAGGCCTAAGCAAGGTAAATCAAGACCAGATATAAAATTAGATAAATCTAAGTTATTACAAGATATTAAAGATCGTCCTGATGCTTACTAGTATGAACGAGCTGAAAAGTTTGGTGTAAGCCAAAGTTGTATATACTACGCTTTAAAAAAACTTAATATAACATATAAAAAAAGACTTATACTCACCCTAAAGCAGATCCTATTAAGCAAACTGAATTCCAATAGAAGTTAGAAACTTATATCTGTATGGGCAAGAATATAGTTTATGGTGATGAAAGTGGCTTTGCATTATGCCTAGGACACATGGTTATACACCTAAAGGACAAAAGTGTTATGGCGTTAAAGACTTTGGTAATAAAAATAGAACAAATGCAATTGGTGCTTTATATAATGGTAATTTAATGTGTGTAGATTTATTCAACTGTAATATCGATACAAGCTTATATACTCAATGGATTAAAGATGAACTATTAGATCAGTTGCCTGACAATTGCGTTTATATTATTGATAATGCTAGGTTCCATAAAGAAAGTGAAATTAGACCATTATTAGAAGCTAGAGGACATATACTGAATTAGTCTAGATATAATGTGACACTAGTCTTGCAAGAGACTAAGTTACCTGTTTTGATAAGATTGAAGAAAAACAAATCAAAACAAAGAGGTAACTTATGTTAGATACTAACGATAAACTCATAAAAAACAAAGTAGGTTTACTAAACTTAGCACAAGAGTTAGGAAACATATCAAGAGCCTGTAAAGTAATGGGCTTCTCAAGAGAAACATTACAAAAGAAAATATAAGTGTTATTTTTATACTACTCTTAAAATAGCTATAGATTATAAATATTAAAGATATAAAGATTCTATTATAAAATCAAAGTAAAAATATAAAATTTCTATAAAATACTTTTTAAAATCTCTTTTGTACCAGCAGCATACCTTGCTTAAGCTGATAATGTTGTTCCAGATGTATATGGAGTCATACCATTATAGATACCATCCAAGAAAGTGTGACTATAGCCTATCGAGTTTTGCATCCAAAATATACTTAACTTTGGAAAAAGCAGTCACAGGGTATTTATAAGTTTTTTGTTCGAAGTTGATCAAACAAGCACAAATTAGATTCATGGCACTATCTGGATTAGGAAAAGAGTTTCTAATTTTGTGAACCAAACATCTTTGAAATAGACTGTAATTGCTGTTTAACTACATCTGATAAACCTGATAAGCCATCAGCGATAACCATTAAGCATTTTTCTAGTCCTCGAGACTTTATCTTCTAAAACCTCACACCAGCCAGAAGCTGCTTCTTGTGGAATGTTAAGCTTGAAGTATTTGTTAATTTCTTGAGCCAGTCTTTGATAGTAACCATTGGCTTTATTGCCTTCTGATGTTGAAAGAAATTTGCTTCTTTCAGCATTCATTATTGTTTCAAATACAAGTTTAACTATATTTTCTACAGCATTACCTTTGTCATAATGTAATACATCTTGTATATTTTTTTGTAGTTGTGAGTTAATATCTTTCATTAGCTAGTCCTTTATCTTTTTTTCAACTTTAGTATAAAGTCGACTAGCTACAGACACAATTTAATGGATACTACCCAAATCATTAATAAATGCGATAATTTAGTTATATATGATTTATACCGACTTAAGATAAAGTTGTGATATTAAAATATTTTAACGACAAAAAAGCCCTATATTAATTTAGGGCTTATTGATTCGTGCTTATTATGTAAGACTTTGAATGGAAAAAGATGGCGACTACCTACTTTCACCTGGGCAATGCCAGACTATCATCGGCGTTTTGTAGTTTCACTTCTGAGTTCGGAATGGGATCAGGTGGTTCCTACAAGCTATCATCGCCAAAACTGTGTTTTGGGGTTATAAAGATATTTAACAATTCAGCATAGAAATAGACTTAAGTCTCTCGGATCATTAGTACTGGTAAGCTTCATACATTGCTGTACTTCCACACCCAGCCTATCAACGTCGTAGTCTCCAACGTTCCTTACTGATTTTCATCAGAGAGATCTAATCTTGAAGGAGGCTTCACGCTTAGATGCTTTCAGCGTTTATCCCGTCCGAACGTAGCTACCCGGCAATGCTTCTGGCGAAACAACCGGAACACCAGTGGTTCGTTCACTCCGGTCCTCTCGTACTAGGAGCAACTCTTCTCAAATCTCTAACGCCCACGGCAGATAGGGACCGAACTGTCTCACGACGTTCTGAACCCAGCTCGCGTACCACTTTAAATGGCGAACAGCCATACCCTTGGGACCTGCTTCAGCCCCAGGATGTGATGAGCCGACATCGAGGTGCCAAACTCCTCCGTCGATATGAACTCTTGGGAGGAATCAGCCTGTTATCCCCGGAGTACCTTTTATCCGTTGAGCGATGGCCCTTCCATTCGGGACCACCGGATCACTAAGACCTACTTTTCGTACCTGCTCGAGCCGTCACTCTCGCAGTCAAGCGCACTTTTGCCTTTATACTCTTGGCACGATTTCCGACCGTACCGAGTGCACCTTCGTACTCCTCCGTTACTCTTTAGGAGGAGACCGCCCCAGTCAAACTACCCACCATACACTGTCCTCGAATCTCTCCTGAGTTAGAACTTCAAATATTCAAGGGTGGTATTTCAAGGTCGACTCCACAACTACTGGCGTAGCTGCTTCATAGTCTCCCACCTATCCTACACATAAATATTCAAAGTCCAGTGCAAAGCTGTAGTAAAGGTTCACGGGGTCTTTCCGTCTAACCGCGGGTACACTGCATCTTCACAGCGATTTCAATTTCACTGAGCCTCTGGTGGAGACAGTGTGGCCATCGTTACGCCATTCGTGCAGGTCGGAACTTACCCGACAAGGAATTTCGCTACCTTAGGACCGTTATAGTTACGGCCGCCGTTTACTGGGGCTTCGATCCAGAGCTTCGCTTGCGCTAACCCCTTCAATTAACCTTCCAGCACCGGGCAGGCGTCACACCCTATACTTCATCTTACGATTTCGCAGAGTGCTGTGTTTTTGATAAACAGTCGCAGCCACCTGGTATTTGCAACCCCCAACAGCTCAAAGAGCAAGTCTCATCACCATCAAGGGCACACCTTCTTCCAAAGTTACGGTGTCATTTTGCCTAGTTCCTTCCACCAGAGTTATCTCATAGCCTTAGTATTCTCTACCTACCCACCAGTGTCGGTTTACAGTACGGTCGCTTATACAATATACTTAGAAGCTTTTCCTGGAAGCATGGTATCAATAGCTTCGTCAAACAAGTTTGACTTCGTCTCGTATCTCAGATTAACAAGATGCCGGATTTGCCTAGCACCTCTACCTACATACTTTCACCTGGACAACCATTCGCCAGGCCTACCTAACCTTCTCCGTCCCTCCTTCGTTCATATAAGCGGCACAGGAATATTAACCTGTTTCCCATCGACTTCACTCTTCAGCTACGCCTTAGGGGCCGGCTTACCCTACGTTGATTAACATTGCGTAGGAATCCTTGGGTTTTCGGCCAATAAGAATCTCACTTATTTTACGTTACTCATGTCAGCATTCGCACTTCTGATACCTCCAGCAAACTTCTCAATTCACCTTCATCGGCTTACAGAACGCTCCCCTACCAATATACTAAATATATTCCGCAACTTCGGTGCATAGCTTAGCCCCGTTAAATCTTACGTGCAGGCCGACTCGACCAGTGAGCTATTACGCTTTCTTTAAAGGGTGGCTGCTTCTAAGCCAACCTCCTGGCTGTCTGGGCCTTCCCACTTCGTTTCCCACTTAGCTATGACTTTGGGACCTTAGTTGGCGGTCTGGGCTGTTTCCCTTTCCACTGCGGACCTTAGCACCCGCAGTGTGTCTCCCGTGATCGAACTTCATCGTATTCTGAGTTTGCATCGAGTCAGTAAGGTCGTAAAACCCCCATTGTCGAAACAGTGCTTTACCCCAATGAGTTATACACGAGGCACTACCTAAATAGTTTTCGGGGAGAACCAGCTATCTCCGTGCTTGATTAGCCTTTCACTCCGATCCACAGCTCATCCCATACTTTTGCAACAGTATTGGGTTCGGTCCTCCAATTAGTACTACCTAATCTTCAACCTGGCCATGGATAGATCGCGCCGGTTTCGGGTCTACTCCTAGCGACTAGTCGCCCTATTAAAACTCGCTTTCGCTACGGATCCCTTATTCAGTTATCCTCGCCACTAAAAGTAACTCGCTGACCCATTATACAAAAGGTACGCAGTCACATGACTAAATCATGCTCCTACTGCTTGTATGCAAGCGGTTTCAGATTCTATTTCACTCCCTTTATAAGGGTTCTTTTCACCTTTCCCTCACGGTACTAGTTCACTATCGGTCATTCAGGAGTATTTAGCCTTGGAGGATGGTCCCCCATGTTCAGACAAGGTTCCACGTGCCCCGTCCTACTTGTTCGTATGCTTAGTTCCATCTTGATTATTTCGTATACGGGACTATCACCCTCTATCGTCAAGCTTCCCAACTTGTTCTACTATAATTAAGACTATATCATACCAGGCTCTTCCCACTTCGCTCGCCACTACTACGGGAATCTCAATTGATTTCTCTTCCTAAGGGTACTTAGATGTTTCAGTTCCCCTCGTTCGCTCTACACTCTATATCGAGTGAGTACCTAACTTGTGTCAGGTGGGTTCCCCCATTCGGAAATCTCCGGGTCATAGCTCATTTACCAGCTAACCGAAGCTTATCGCAGATTATCACGTCCTTCATCGCCTCTGAATGCCAAGGCATCCACCGCTTGCACTTATTTTCTTAAGTCTATTTCTATACTAAATTGTTAAATATCTCTATCTTCATGTAAATAAAATATTGGTGGAGCCAAGCGGGATCGAACCGCTGACCCCCTGCGTGCAAAGCAGGTGCTCTCCCAGCTGAGCTATGGCCCCAACTAAACCTAAAATGGTGGGTCTGAGTAGACTTGAACTACCGACCTCACCCTTATCAGGGGTGCGCTCTAACCAACTGAGCTACAGACCCGTATTCTATTCACACTAAAATACATTACCTACAAACACTATGCTAAATCACTTGAACAGCAGTTAAAGCTTATTTCTTATTCTTTCGTATTTCCGTTAAGGAGGTGATCCAGCCGCAGGTTCCCCTACGGCTACCTTGTTACGACTTCACCCCAGTCATGAATCACTCCGTGGTAAACGCCCATTCGTTAAGCTATCTACTTCTGGAGCAACCCACTCCCATGGTGTGACGGGCGGTGTGTACAAGACCCGGGAACGTATTCACCGCAGTATTCTGACCTGCGATTACTAGCGATTCCGACTTCATGCAGTCGAGTTGCAGACTGCAATCCGGACTAAGAGTACCTTTTTGAGTTTCGCTCCAGCTCGCACCTTCGCAGCCCTCTGTAATACCCATTGTAGCACGTGTGTAGCCCTGGTCGTAAGGGCCATGATGACTTGACGTCGTCCCCACCTTCCTCCGCCTTGTCAGCGGCAGTCTCAATAGAGTACCCAACTTAATGATGGTAACTATCAATAGGGGTTGCGCTCGTTGCGGGACTTAACCCAACATTTCACAACACGAGCTGACGACAGCCGTGCAGCACCTGTCACTGCGTTCCCGAAGGCACCAATCTATCTCTAGAAAGTTCGCAGGATGTCAAGACCAGGTAAGGTTCTTCGCGTTGCATCGAATTAAACCACATGCTCCACCGCTTGTGCGGGTCCCCGTCAATTCCTTTGAGTTTTAGCCTTGCGGCCGTAGTCCCCAGGCGGAGTACTTATCGCGTTAGCTGCGCCACTAGAGCCTTTACACCGACTCCAACAGCTAGTACTCATCGTTTACAGCGTGGACTACCAGGGTATCTAATCCTGTTTGATCCCCACGCTTTCGTCCCTCAGTGTCAGTATCGGTCCAGAATGTTGCCTTCGCCATTGGTGTTCCTTCTGATCTCTACGCATTTCACCGCTACACCAGAAATTCCCCATTCCTCTACCGTACTCTAGTTTGCCAGTATCAAATGCAGTTCCAAGGTTGAGCCCTGGGCTTTCACATCTGACTTAACAAACCACCTACAGACCCTTTACGCCCAGTAATTCCGATTAACGCTTGCACCCCCGTATTACCGCGGCTGCTGGCACGGAGTTAGCCGGTGCTTATTCTTTGGGTAACGTCCTTCCTCAAGGCTATTAACCTTAAGGCTTTCCTCCCCAACTAAAGTGCTTTACAACCCTAAGGCCTTCTTCACACACATGGCATTGCTGGATCAGGGTTGCCCCCATTGTCCAATATTCCCCACTGCTGCCTCCCGTAGGAGTTTGGGCCGTGTCTCAGTCCCAATGTGGCTGATCATCCTCTCAAATCAGCTATGGATCGTAGCCTTGGTGGGCCCTTACCCCACCAACTAGCTAATCCAACGCAGGCTCATCCATCTGCGACAGCCCGAAAGCCACCTTTAATCCACAGATATTATGCGGTATTAACAGTCGTTTCCAACTGGTATCCCCCTCAAATGGGCAGATTCCTACGCGTTACTCACCCGTCCGCCACTCGTCAGCATCCGAAGACCTGTTACCGTTCGACTTGCATGTGTTAAGCATGCCACCAGCGTTCAATCTGAGCCAGGATCAAACTCTTCAGTTTAATTCTCAAATTCTGACTCTAACTACTGATTACTCAAATTCTTTAACAAAGTGTTTGTATATAATATATCTCTTAAATACCTTAGAAACCTTAGCTTCAAACCGCTAACATCACTCGTCAGCCGGTGAAGACATATAATACACATCACTCATCAACAACGCAAGTACTTTTTTAAAAAAAATTAAACTTTTTGCAACTTTTTTAAAACTTTTTCTATCTTCCTTAACTTTCTACATAATCATCTACAAAATCAATACTGAAATAACTCATACCAATACTCTTTTTGCAACTGTATGGTCAAGGTAATTAGCTGTAAACATATAGTCAATAAATAAGTGCTTCTGTAAAATGACTTTAGTTATGTTCTAATTGAATAGATAATGATAACACTAAAAGATATAACTGACTTAAATTTACAAGAGCTAATTAGTCAATTAACTTCTGAAGTTATAAATGGCAATACAACCTCTTCTTCTGCCAAATTTGCTTGTGAAATTAATAGCTGCATTATCGATTACAATATATCTGATATTGAGATTATCAACACTCAACTAAAAAATACAAAAATATTCTATAGAAAAGGTCTTATATCTAAGCTTGATTATAAAAAATATAAAAAATATTGCTTAATATCTAGATTTAAAAGTAATATAGATCAGTTTACCTTATACTTTTCGACAAATTACAAAGACCCTCAAAACTTAAAAATCGTAATTGAAGAATTACAACATTCATGCTCATCAAAATTAATTCTTGAACTTCCTCATGATTACATAAGAAAAATTGATAGCTTAATGAGTATTATAGATAACGCCATACAAAGATCGAGTGATTTTAACAAAACGATTTCAGAAAAATTAAATAAGCTTAAGAGCACTCTTTCACAATATATCGCATACAATGATGTAGTACAAAAACAAGAAATTACAATAAATATAAAGCCTATTGATAAAAATTTTGAACTTGAAGATTTAAGTTTTGTATCTACGAACAATAAGCAATATTTCAAGCACAACTCTATTACACTTAAAAATTTACATATTGAAGAATTAGAAGTATGTGAAAATATCTACGGAATAAATGGCTACTTAACTTTTGATTTGGCTTATATAAATAATCATAAAGACTTTGATTTTTTATTAAATCCAAATCAACCAATTTTGATTGACATTCAGATTAAAGATAGCTTCAATTTCTACAAAAAAGAATCTAAAAAAGATCATCATAAAAGATCAACTCGTTTTCTAGTCATCGGATTTAATTCAAACAATCTAAATATACATGAAAGTTTTGAATACAGTATATATTCGTATAGTAAAAATGTTTCTTCAGGAGTAAAAAAATTTAAAATACAATTCTATGATCCTTTAAAAGCACTCTGGACAAAACATCAACCATCTTATATAGCTTTAAATAAAAGCTTGGATGACATCTTCAAAGAGAATTTTTTCTTTGATAACTTAGTTTCTTTAGATACCAACAAAAGTAACAACTTAAAAATACGAATACCACAAACATTTATTTCAACAATTAATCGAAGTTTTTATGATTTTTTTATTGAGCAACTCCAACATAATAAATGCTACTTAAAATATTTCTGTGATAAGAAGAGCGCTAAAGTAAGCTATTATATTATTGACCAAGTAGATAATGCCTTACAAAAGAATATTGCAAATTCAGATGAAGATTTAAAGAACAAACTATCTCCTTATGATATAGGCTGCTTCAAAAAACAAATTCTAATCTCAAATAAGTCAAACTTTTATGTTAAGGAAAAAAATATATGTCCTGATGTTACTTTAAATGCTCAAAGAAAGGATGATCGAAAGATTTCAGATACATTAATAAAACCATTCTCATCGATATTCAAGGATAACTTACAAGCTGTGCAATATATACAAAGTAATAATGATGATAAACAAAAAATTATTACTACAGGTTTTGAGATATTACTGACATCAAGAAATACTCTTCCCTTCTTAGATACTGAAATTACTCTTTCTAAACTAGAAAATGATCAAAACTATCTTTTAGGCGCAACAGATATAAAAACCTTATATATAAGTCAAAGAAAGCTATTATTTAAAAGAAGTAAATACTGCTCTAAACAACTATATGAAAACTTACATAATTTTCACTATAAAAGTGATTCTGAATCAGACGTATATGAAAAAATTGCTTTTATTAAATGCCCTAATCTGACACATGACAACTTAATAACTTATACAATTAAAGATTATAGTAATCTAACTCCTGAATATCCTAAATATAAAATTTTTAATAAATTTTATATTAATGGTAGAATAACAATTGGAGAAAATGTTAATAATGACTCCAAAAAAGCTTATAAGTTCTTTAAAAATTATAAGCCAGAAGAAAGCTCAATCGCGGAATTTCAAGAAAATGGAGAAAAAGGTACTTCAGCTATACTAAATAGTAAGGCTGATATCTTATACGCAATAGAAATTGCCAAGGAAATGTTATCTGATAAATCATCAGATAAGCCAATCATATACTTACCTCTAAAAGTGAACATAAATTCTGCTAATAATCAATTTATACCATTGAGAAATGACGATATTATCTTAATCGAAATACAGTCTTTTATCAAAGGTGAAATTATTGAGTTAATTTCAAACTCTGCGATATCAACAAAGAAAGCTCAGCAGCAACTACTACAACGACAACTTCTTGGATCTAAACAAAATTGTGAAATAGCATACACTCAAACTAGTGATGGTGAGACATTCTCACTAACGCAACTTAATGAAAACAATCAGAATTTTTTTTTAATAAATGATAAAAAAGGTATTTTTCTAAGATATAAATCAAAAGGAAATTAAAGATATGAATTTTATAAAAAATCATCAGATATTAATAATTTCACTAACTATAATAATAATTGTTTTATTAGTTTTTGGTATTTTTATCATTAGAAAATGGTTTAAAGCATTGAGAAACTCTAACAAAAAATCCAACTCAAAAATCATAAAAGATGCAAAGACGCTGATTAAAAAAAATAAAATAAGAAATAACTTAAGTGAATTGTATATTTTCTATGGAGACTATTTAGCCGCTAAAGATTATATAGCAAAGGTAAAACCTCAAGCTCAAATTATTGATAGTAATGAATTGCCTTTAATAGCTATTGATAAAAACAACACCTCTCTTGTATTTTCAAATAACGAGATTTCACACTTATATAGATTTAAAAAGAGGCTAAACCTACAATTTTATAAGCTTAATTTTTGTTTCGACATATCTGATGATCACTACCATGAAATCATCAAGATTGATGAAGTCTATAAAGAACTATCAAAATTAAGATTAAAAAACTTTATCATATCTTTTTACACCTCATCTGAACATACTGAAAGCTATAATAATGCAATTGGTAAAAAATCAATATTTAAACTAACTTCTGATGAAGATATAAATCATAAAGCTGAAGAAGCAATACTATCAAAAATTCTTGGTTCTAAAGATGATGTTAATGATAAATATAATAATGTTAAGATATTAAATCAAATACGAAGATTACTAAAGAACATTTATCCACAACTACAGTCCATAAATAAAGAAATATTCTTTAATTTTGGACTAAACATCCCAGATAATATTATAGCAAATAAAGATACAATATTTTTTAGCACCTCGCCAAAAGGCATTATTATAAACCTAATATCTTTATTATTTAGTTTTATATTTATCACCAATATTTTTCAAGAAATTAGTATCAAAGAAAAAATTTCTGAACATGAACTAAGCCAATTACATCAAAGTGACTCTCATAAATTAATAAAAGAAGCTAGAAAAAAAATCGATAATGCTATACTTCTAGATACTTTATATCCAAATTCGATAAAATATCATTTTATATACGAACAATATGCTAATACTCTTCTAAAAAATGCAATTTTGCCAAAATATAATGAAACATATGACCTATCAATGATTACATCATTCTTGATATTTTTTGAATACTTAAATAACAAAGATATAAACCAAAATACAGATCGAATACTTAAAATAATAAGTAGCATCACAAGCCTATCTGAAAAGCAGTTAGAGATAGTGATCAAAAATACAAGTACTAGTATAAAAACTCAAATCATTAATTCAGCTATCGACAGGGCAAATAAACTCTACACAAATCGTTTAATAGTTATAGGCGAAGATTCTGAAAGTTACTTAAGTACTCAAGGATTCAATGCTGAATACTTAGGAATCTCAAATTCTAAAAGAGCTAAGATCATAAATGATATTTATATAAAATACTTATATAAATGCGCTACAGATAATGCAATTTTAGATTTAAATGATAAGTACATAATACCGATAGAAGTAAATAATATCTTCACTCTGTATCAAGAACAGTTTGACACATCATCCAAGAAACTATGCAACTCATCATATATTAACTCTATAACGAAAAGCGTCTCTTTAATACTTAATCAAGAGGAAAATAAAAGAGAATTTGAAAGCTTTAGTGATATGTTAGATCATATCTATTATTTAGTAAAATCATTAGAAAAAAATGCTAAAGATGTTGCAGATGATGGTAAAGAGCAAACTAGCACGATAACAGTATCGCTTATAAATTATGTTATAAATAGTGTTGTTAATCCTACTTATAACAAAGATGAGCTCCCACTAATAAATCCAGTAAGCAAAAAACTGTATATGGAATTTGCTCCTAATTTTTATAGCAAAAAAATTCTTATTTCCCCAATATATTCAAAAGAATATATTAAAGATAATATAGATCCCATAGATAAAAAGTTTAATAGACTCCTCAATAATTTAAAGAGTAACTTCAATATAGAGCCTGACTTTATGATTGCTATCTATAAAAGCTCTATAAATAACTATAATCAAAAATATATCGAATCCTATAATAAAATGATTGATAGCCTTAATAATGACTCTGAATTTAACAAAAATATATCTAGCAAGAATACTCTCAATTTATATTTACTTGCAATGTCATCAAAAGACTCATCTTTTAATAGTCTAATAGAATTTTATAGCACAAATACAGATCTAATAACTAATCAATCTGAAGCAAGTCCATCTAAAAAGATAAATAAGCTTCATCAATTTTATGGAGAAATAACTAAATTAAATAAACCAAACAATACTAATGATCAAAGTAATAAGTCATTATGGACTCCTATAGATAATTATTTTAAAGAAAACGATAAATATCTTGAGTCTAAGAGTTATGCAGACTATAAAAATATATTCAAACAATTAAATAATCTAATTAGAGAAGAAGGCTATTCAAGTACATATAAAAATATCAAACAAGGATATAAACCTCTACAAAAAGTTTACTCCGAGCTTTCTAAGATAAATAACCCAGATAATAATAACTTATATAAACTGTTGAAGAAACATCTTGATATTGCAATCGATGTTATAAAAACTATCGCCATACAAGATGCTATAACTAAACTAAATAATACTGTCAACATTGAATATGAATACATAAATAATCAATTCCCATTTAATAAAGATAGTAACTCTATTGCAACAAATGAAGCTATCACAAAAGATTTTGATAACAATGGTTATATATACTCTAGATTTATCGAACATCTATCTCCACTACTTTCTTATGATAAGATTGATGATAGATGGGAAAGCGAAGATTTTTCAAAACCTGAACAAATAGACTATCTAAATAAATTCAATAAAGTATATCTTTTAAATAAGCTACTATGGGATGGTAAAAGAAACCCTAAAGCTATAAAATTTGATATAACTCCTATACCAAACAAAGATAATGATTATACATTTTTTAGCATAATCCTCAATAAGCAAAACTACGTAAACTCATTAAACATAAAATATTCAGATAGTATTGAAGTTTTTTATAACTGGAATTCACTTGAGTCAACAACTATTACCATAAAATTTGAGGATGGTAGTAATGAGCAAATAAGCTACCAAGGCAAATGGTCTATATTAAAAGCAATTAAAGACGCAAATTGTGATCAAAACAATATTTGTACCTGGGTAATCAAACACAAAGGTAAAAGTTATCCTGTAAGCTTCAAAATAGAATCAAAATTCTTGCAAGTATTAGGTTGGCAAAAACAAGGAGATACTAATGCACAATAACTTATTAAAAAATATTTCATTAATTCTAGTTATCCTAGGACTGAATAGTTGTGCAAGTGATGGTTTGTATATCAACAATAATGTTCCTAAGACAAAAATAGTTCTAGAATGTAAACCTGATAAAAGTATTTTCTACTCAGATAATTATCAATCTATTTCTCAAAGAATATATGATGATAATGTAAAAGTGTTGAATCTTAAAACTGGAGAGAATGAATTTGCATTAGATAAAAATATTAAAGATTACGCCTTATATTTTATACTCCCTGAAAATAAAAAAACTGAAAACTGGAAATACATAATAAACTCGGATTCTGTAAATAAATTTACTATAAAAAATGATAGTAGCATAGAAAAAGATTAAGGGGATATTCCTATGTCAAAAGTAGATCATATTTTCAACTTAGAAGAGCAAGGATTACTAATAGATATCAAAGATGATTCGAAAGGATGTACTACTAAACTAGAGTCTTCTGGAAAAATCACTCATAATGCAACTGAATCGATAGAGTCAACAGCTGATAAACAAATAATTGAAAATGTTAAAGACTCAAAGATATCAATAACTGAAAAAGAAATTTTGTTAGCTACTAAGAAGTCAAGCATTATGCTTAATGATAATAAAATTATTATCAAAATAGGGAGTTCATCTATTGTCCTTGATGATTCAAGTATTTCGCTAGAGTCTGCAACTATTAATATAAAAAGCTCTGCTAATATAAATATTCAAGCATCACAAAATATTGATATCAAAGGTCTAAATAATAGTATCAAAGCAGATATAAATCTTAATGCTGAAGGTACAGATGTAAATATTAAAGGAAGTGTAACAGCAAGTATAAAAGGCTCTGCAGCAACAATGGTTGGATAATATATGGATAGTATTAATAAAGGGTTTGAGAATTTATTTAACAATATTCATTTATATTATGATCAAGAAAAAACTTTTAGAATAAGTAAGCTTGATCAGTGTATAACTAATATAATTAAATTCAAAGACATAAAAAATTATACAAAATTTGATATCTACGATCTGACATACCTCATCGAAGACATAAAATACTCAACAAATCTAATTTTATCTGACTCTGCCTTGGATTTTCATAATCTAATATTAAAAAATTTGGATAACCTACTAGATTCTATTGATATTAAGTATTTTGCTAATCTTATGAAAAATTTAAAAACCCTTTTGGAGAATTACAAACTGATAATAGAGAGAGATATATTTCATCGAATAAAACTTATAAAAACTAAGCAAATCGATAAGTTAGAGTGTACATTTTTAGACTATATAAAGAACGATAATCCCCGTGCTTATAATGATAGGCTTGTAAAATCATATATAAAAACTATACAAGATCCCGATTCTACTGAGACTATAGATGAGTATAAATCATATTTCGATGCACTTAAAATATTTATAAAAGACCATAAAAATATAGATAACTTCATTCCCTTTAGAAAAAATCCTATTTTAAGCTTATTAAGATTAGCTTATTTAATCAAAAACAATTTATATAAAATAGATCTTCTTTTAGCTAGTGATGTTATTCTTTTAAAGGCTTTTTATTCTATAAAAAAAGATATACTCAAATTAAAACTTATAAATAAAAAATAGATCCTAATCTCTCTATAGTTTCACTGACATTATTACAAAATAATCCTTCAGTAAACTTAAAGAAAACCCTCGAATTTATAGATTTACAAATTTTTGTTATATCTCGGTATTTTGATGATTTCCCTTTACAGGATATTTTTTTCCAAAAAAAATCTCAAATAGAAATTGCTTGTTCAGAATCACTAGAACAACTTATTTTTAGTTTAAAAAATATCTCAAACATAATGTTTGATGAGGAAACACTATACAAAAAAATCAATATAAAAAATCGACTCTACAAAAACCTTTTTTTAAATAATGACCATAATAGTATTATAGAAGATATTATGGAAAAATCTCCAGCAAACTTATTAACCAAGATAGCTAATAAATACTTTCAAATACTGCTAGATATAGCATCAATAATAAATATTCAATTAGTAAATGATAATCTAGAACTCATTTATCCTTTCTTAGAATTTGAAAAATATTTTAATCAAATAATTTTAGAAGTATCAAAAAAATCGCAGTTTGACCACAAGAAACTAGAGAAAAATATTCAAAATATTATTAAGCTACATCCTTTGCTAAATCAAAACTATTGCATATTAAAAGATAAGGAACAAGAAATTATTGATAATCAGAAAAGTATAGAAACAAATGATTTATCTAAGCTTAATATTTTCGTTAACAGGAAAGGTTTCTCTTCCTATAAAGAAATTAAAACCTTAAGATCAAATGATTATAAAAATATTGAAATCAATAAAACTTTAACAAAAGTCAACAAAAATATTTGCAATGGTAAATATGAAGGCGCTTTTGAATCCGCTAAAGAGCTAACTATGCTTCTTTTAAGTAAAAATTACTATATGTGTCCAACTTTAATAGGAATATATAATCTACCTCCTATTTCAAATAGCTTTTTTTTGGTGCTTAAAGAGATTACAAATAATCCAATCATTGATAGTATAAAAAATAAGCAAGAAGATTATTGGAGAATTTAAATGTTAGATATTATAAATGACTCTCTAAAACGCCTAGAAGAAATAGCAACCAATAATCAAAGTACTAGTAGTTCAGTATCTGATTTGATCTCAGAATTAAATAATATAAGAATCTTACTAACTCAAACAAAACTTAACTTATCAAACAATGCATCAATATTAACCCCATCAATGGGCGCTCAAATTAAATGTTCGTTTAGTCTAGCATCAGGAACCTATATTAGTACAAGAGTAAAAACACTAGCAAGTAACTTACCAGCTTCAAATATCACTGATTCTAAACTTGGAGTCAACATATTACCTTTTGCTGGATGTACAAATCCAGCAAATCCCACAATGAATCCATTTAGCTTCCCTTGGGTATGTATTCCAAATTTATCAGCATTTATTCCAACAAATCCTACCACGCTGCTAGAAAATGCTCCTATAACTACAATAAATAGTAAATCAATGTGTATGTTCGCCCCAGGAGGTATAGTTAATTTTATTAATAGTGGACAAATAAATGTAAAAACATCTTAAAAGGTTATTGTCATGGATAAAGTAAAAAAAGATTTAACTATAAATGATGCTAGCATTCTTAAAAAAACCTTTGATAGATTAAGCAATGATCTAAGAGATGATTTTGATAAGAGAATTTTTGATTATAGCAATAGTCTTTTATTTAAATATTACAGTAGCCTTTATTACTTCCTTCCTAAATCATGCTTATTAGAAATAAATGATAAAGGACATAATGGCTACTATATTCGACCACAGGAATATTTTTTCATAGAAGATAAAAGAACTGGCAAAACTCTAACATATACAACAAAGTCAGAAAATATAATAATTCCCATTAGAGAGATCATAACCATAAAACAAAGTGATACATCAATAAATATATCATTGGACTTTGAAAATAACTTCGACTACGACTATGTTACTATTTGGTTAGATCCTAGTCTATGTGAAGAAAATCCTTTCTTTGCAACATACATATTTAACCAAATATTAGAAGATAATTATGGCTCAGCAAAGATTACATTCTCAAATTATAACTATGCAACAAAAAATATACAAATAGAACCAATTAAATTTCAAATTAAACCAACAGAAAAGTTAGTTCTTAATATTCATTATTCTAGCCTTCTGTACGGTTTTAATATAAAAATTAAAGATTTATTTAAATACAAACATAATGATCTTAAAAAAATCGACTTTTTTTTAAAGATTAAAACTGATAATTATAGTGAAGAAAAATTATCATCTCTATTTAAAGTTAATTTAATACCCATATTTAATAGCTTTGATGACTACTCAAGTGCCTCATTCGCTTCAATGAATCTCTCAGATAGCAGGTTAAGACATCATCAAAAAGACGACGCTCAAGCAATAGAAGTATTATCTGTTTATGAAAATAATAAACAATGTGAATTTGATAGTTTCGTTTTTGTGGGGCAAAATGAGTATTATTTTAATCGCAGCACACAATCTTTAAATTATAGTACAGTATTGCCTCAGCTTAGCAACAAAATAATAGGAACAAAAGTACACACATATACAACTTGGACACAAGTAACTGAGATTTCTGAGCTAATTGAAATTAACTCAAATGCGATAGCATCTATAAGCTGTAATATTTCTCCTTTAATTATTAACAAAACTCTAAATAACTACAATAGTAATGCTAAAGAAATGTTTAACATAATAGATATGATTAACTCTAAAAACATCTATACAAAAACAACATTTCTAGCTATTGCAAAGCTATTAAAAACCAACAGTAATGATATGTCATTACTATCAATGCTTATACAAAATGTTGAGATTGATTCTACGATAAATGAACTAATTTTAACCTTTAGCGACAAATATAACCAGAAATATAAACATTTCTTAGATTTTTATATTGGTATTATATGCAAATTTATAAATCAAAACACCTTTAGTTTTATTAAAAAGATAGTTTTGAATAACTCCAGATAAAGGATATTAGTGATGAAAGACTTTATAGAGATAGAAATAATTCTAGATATTATAAAAAGTACAAAAGAAATTATAGAAGAAAATAGTAATGATAATGAGAAAGTGTCATATCATCGTAATAACATAAGAAAAAATATTTTCTTCCTTCAAGAAGAACTCTTAGAAAAGTACAGCGAGACTGTATGTAAATATGTAACTTTTCCAATACTTGCATATGTTGATGAAAAATTGATGTTACTCAGAGAAAAGTCGGGAAGCAATATTTCTTGGAGCTTACTACAATTAGAATATTATGATAGAAAAGATGGTGGTGAATACGTTTTTGAGATAGCCGATAATATTCTATCAGAGAATATTTATCCACAAATTTGCTACCAGACAATCTCATTTATTCTCCACAATGACTTCTATGGCAAATACTACGACAATATATATAATCACAACTTCATTGCTTATAAGAAAGAAATCGATAAACATATAATAGAAAATTCCAGTATTGATTCAGTTAGTTTTATTGATATCCCTGTTAATAACCCACCACTATCGAGAAGATATCGCAAGATATTTAAGTTCTTATTGAGGGTGGGTGTTCCTTTAGGGCTGTTCTTTTTAAGTTTACTAATTTTCCTAAGCTGGTAGCAGGAGGAGGTTTTATGAGTAAGTTAATATCTACTTTAAACAGTATTGACTTAGTAACTCAAGATAAAATAAATCTTATTGGTAATATGCAAATCCACGCAAAATATGAAAATGCTGAGTATAAATCATTTATTGATCAATTAATAGATAATATTAATATTAATAAAAGCATAGATATATATAGTTTATTTCTATCTTTAAATTCAGAAATATGCCTTAATTTATATGAGATTGATAACATCGCTGAAATTATTAGCTCTTATTTATCTATTCTAAATACCAATTTCACAAAAATTAGTCCATCAGAATCAAAACAAAAATGTGAGTTGGCTGAAAAAGGAATAAATAAATTCTTAGTTACTATGGATATAAATTTTGCAGAAATGAAAAGTCAAAATAATTTATCATCAAATAACATAGAATTAATTATAAAACTTATAGAGCAAATAATAATATTTTTTGAGAATAATAATTTAAATTATAATCCTGATTTAAAAATCCAGCTAAATAAGACTCTCAAAAAAATAGAGCATTCTTTGGTTTTAGAAGATCAAAAAACTCATGAGTCTACAGTTAAAGAAACAATAAGTGAAACAAAAAAGAAAGAACAAATTAGTACTACCGATAAAAAAACCATAAAAGGTTCTGAAAAATGGATAGCTCTCATTGAAAAAATTGAAGTTTTAAAAGCTCTAGTTGAAAGCGAAAGGATATTTGAAACTTCTATTGTTTATAATGATATCCAAAATTTATTAGTTAACTTCGATCCTAAAGAGTATTTTCCTGAAATTTTCTTCCCATTATACAAGAAAATAGCTCCTTTTATTGCCAATATCCATAAAAACATAGACTACTATTCATCAAGTATCCAATGGAGCATAGCTCAAAAAATGTACAACATAGATTATAAGAGTTTTTTAGATAATCTTGAAAAAATGCCAGAAAATAATTTTTTAAATTCTTCTCCTGATATAACTAAAAATTTCTTTTATGAAACATCCTCAGAACTAAAAAAAACCCCTATACAAGATCATAAAATAATGGCTGAAGCAGATGCCATCAAAAAAGAAATAGAAATAAAACAGCATCCTAATATTAAAAAAAATCAAAATAATGGAGAAAAAATTTCAAGTGAGATAGATGAAGAATATTTTGAAGATCTTTTTGACATATAAATAAGTATTGGAAAATATTAAGTATGCAACATATTAATAAAAATATCTCTCTAAATAATTTTGTAAGTCTTCTAAAAAGTCAGAAATATTCTTTGAAAAGAATAAATTTCATACCCGTGATGGTTAATAAAACCTCATCTCCCACCATATTAGAAATATATGAGAATAAAGAAAATCTAAATGTAAAAATAAACATCTTTAAAATCAAACCTTTTGTTAAACTACAAAACATTTATCAAGAATATACCCAAAACAGTAGTGACCTAGCTATTGAAATACTTGAATATGGAGTTAAAGCTTTATTAAAGATATACATTTTAGATACTAAAGCGCTATATAAATTCACAACAAAAAATAATTATTATATTCAATATGCTCCAAAATACACCATAGATAACATAATAAACAATATCTATAAATTACTCTCAGAGGACTATTGCACAGTAGTAGATTATAAACAAAAACTAATCAATATAAAGAGAAAACAAATAGTAGTAGGAGATTCTTACGTTGGAAAATCTTTCTTAGGAGCATATACTCCTTCATATGTTTATATTATAAGTATTAACATATATCTCATTAGTAAAAATCAATATGTCATAAATAAAATCAAAGCTCAAATTAAAAAAATTGAGGAAAAAATTACAGATATCGCATTTAAGATAGAGCTTGAAATATCAATTGAAAATAATAAAAAAAATCAAATATACCTAGGTTATTTTAGTTTATGAAAAATCCGAATCACTATCTGATAAATTAAGGAAAGTACATATGAGCGACAAATATAAACTAAATATCTGTTCTGAAAAAATAGTACTACCTAAAACAACAGATTTCAATATGATAAGTAAACATGATATTAAAGAAATCAGAGTAAATGCTAATTTAAAAAAGAAAATACATTTATTCCAATTTGATGAAGATTATTTAGCAAATATTAGGCACTTAAGAGCTATTCATCCCTCAAAAATAGCGATGCAAAAAATTAAATCAATTCGCAATAAAAAAAATTCTTTTATAATTGCCATTTTATCTTTAGATAAAATAATTCACAAAACTAAATTTATCACTTTTGGACATAAAAGCGTTATTTTTGATTTTAAGAAACTATGGGGATTAGTTGATTTCGTAATAGTTCATACAAGTAATAAAACCTGGGTTAATCATAAGTTAACATCATTTATGCCATCAATTACATACTGTAATCAAAACATCATCCATTTAGCATACCATTCTGATTTTTTATATATTTATCATACTCCAGAATTTATGGATGACATAAATATAGATCGAGAAAATAGAAGAGAGTTAGTGGCAAAAATTCCAGATCCATACTGGGTAAGAGCTGATACGAAAGAAAATAAAATCAATATTATTTCTGAAAGGGAAGATCTAGAAAAAGATTTTAAAAAAATAACTAAATTAAAAAATTTTGAAATAAGCGCAAATGATATTTTTTTCTCAAAAGCTATAAAAGCAGTTCCAAGATTACAACGTGAAAATAAGAGTAAATTATTTAATTCATTAGTGATTGAAAATAATGAAAAAATCAAATGTGACATAATTGATTATGTAATATCTAATGCTTGGTATAAAAACGAGGTGTTACTTGAAAATCTGACGACATTTTTAGACGCTCTAGTCGTAAGACATCTCTATTTAATAGCAGTTTACTCAGTTTATGAAATAGAAATAGGTATTAAATCAGTAAAACCTGAGTATAGTAAATTATTAAAAGCTGGCTTATTGAACAAAGATATTCAAAATCAATTAATATATGATCAAAAGAAAATTGGCAATATTATTTGGCTTGGTGAAACATTTCATGGTTTAGATATTGAAGAAGCTCAGGCTTTATGTGAGTTTCTTGATGAAGAGAATATTAACCCGAAAATTAATCCTATAAATTCCAAAGAGCTATATAAAACCTACAAAGAAAATTATAAAAGCGATTCAGAAAAAATTTTAAGTTTGACAAAATACAAAGAGAAATATAATTTTTTAAATAATGATAAGCTTAGAGAAGAACATGCAAATAAACTTTCAAGCATATTAGAAGATCCAAAATTTAGAGTTCTTAGCTATATAAATGCATTTTTATGTTCAACTAAAAATTATCTAGTACCTTATGGGTATTTAGGAAGTAATCCTCTTACATACTATAATTGTATGCTAGAAACCGGAAAACGTAGAACATCAAAAGAAGCATATTTTGCTGATATAAGAAATAAATTGTTTATAGTATGCTATCTTCCTGGCTTCTTGAGCTCTGTAATTGCTGATGATGACTTTATAGACTGGTATTCTAATAAAATCGAAAATCAAGAATTACTTAAAAACTCTTATTTAAATAATTTATATAAATCGCATCAAAAATATATAAAGAATTTCATCGATCTTGATGTTATCAAACTTCTAAAACAAACATCATCACAAATTAAACCAAGTTATATACCAATAGCTTTTAGATATGGTGCATTTGCCTCAACAACTGCTTTGATAAGATCAAATGCAAATGTTTCTAATCGAATGGAGTTTGAATTATATGACTCACCTGAAAGATTACATAATCAATACTCAGAAAAAGAGGAAATGATTATGCCAAAATCGGTTAATAAACCCAAGGATCACTCAATTGACAATGGAATGTCTTTATTTAGCCTTAATCTAACAAATGAAAAAGAAGATGGACTTCGAAAAGTTATGTTGAAAGTTGCGCAGCTATATAATCTTGATTTCAAGGTAGGTATCTCAGGAAATTTAGATCAAGCAATGACTCAGGCATTAATACTTGGGATGGCAACTACAAAAAAAAATGGCGATATCGTAATTGATGAAGATCAAGTGCTATATATGACATACTTATACTGCATTTTCATGGCACATAGTGTCGATCATACTGTAGATGAAATACTAATGTCCTCAAATACTTATATGTTAAATTCTAAAGAGGAAAAGTATCCTATTGTTAATATAGCTAATTTTTTTGCTAGACCTGTATTTAAACTTTCTAAGGATAAACATTTTAAAGCATTAGTTGAGAAGTATGAAAATAGCCTAAAACCTAATTCAAAAATTCTCAAAGAGAATTATATAAGTAGAGTAGCCACACTATCTGAAGTATATGAAGATATATATAACTTAAATTGTTTATATAGTTCTCTATCAGAAGGATCATTGTATAACCTACTATTAACTCATAGCGAAAGAAACTGTACTTTATTAGAGCAGTATTCTCGTAAGAAGAGGGCTGAGATAGGATCAGTCGATGATGGAGTCATAAAGAACTACAATAGCTATGCTGCGATTAATCAATATACCCATTTTGTATCATTAGGCATAATGTGTGACAGTGGTGCAAAATACTCCTCTTCTCATACGATACAGACAGAAAAAGATTTCAACTTATACTCACCAGATAAAGAACAGATAAATTATCTAAAATATAACTTTAAAGATAATAAATTTGATGCTGTTTATAAAAACAAAAAGAGCAAAGAAAAAAATCAAAACAATATTGTGTATGCAAAAAAACAAAATACGCGATATTGCTACGGATATTTTAACGACTTTTTCGTTAAAAATAGAATTACGACTTTTTATAGAATAAAAGATAAATCAGGTAACTATTTAGTAAACTTACATAATGAAAAATATAGCTTCGCAACTCCTAATTCAGATTCTAAAATATATAGAGTTTCACCAGAATTACTTAACAATAGAGATGACTTTAAAAGAGTATCTAAAGATATTATAAAATCATATAAATATATTAGTTTTGATAAACAAAAGGAGGATATAGTTAAAAATTTTGGTAAAAACTTATATCATACTAATTATGAGATATGGGTTGGGCTATCACATCAAGCTATATCATGTTTTTCAGTTTTAGATAACATAGATACACAAGAAGCTGCTAATACTTTTATCGATGCTTTATATTATGTTAGATTAATGCAATTATATTATGGCAAAACTATACCCTTTTTGTGGATTAGTAGCGCAATTGTAAGGTACTCCTCATCAGAAACTCACTACTATATACCAACAGAAGAAAACTTTAAAAATATACTTGAAATTGCTCTTAATAATGCCTCAAAACCAGTAATAGAAAGATTCTTAATTATTCTTAACATATATAATAACACTATTGATGATAATACTTTAATTTTAATACGCTGCCGTTTACCAATAATATTATTTGAACATGAAGAGCAAAAACTCAAATTAAAAGCTCTACAAAAATATGCTGACGCTTATAAAAAAAATAATTATAAAAACGAAATTAATTTTAGTGCTTGGTTTGAATCTATATTTCACGTTCAAAACTTATCCTTATCTCCTAATTATATTGGCGATAATACTCTACTGATGGAATTAATTGAAGAATTAAAAACTAAATGTAGCGAGTACAAAATAAACATGATTAATCAACAAATTATAGCTAGAGCAAATGAATTAAATTTTTATCAACTTCTAATAATAGTTATTGGAATATCAACTTATCATAGGATACTCACAAAATCAACTATAACTAATACAACTCCGATATTTTATGATATATTGAATAAACCAAAATTTCAAAAAATAAATAAGCTAATAGATAAGCTGTTTATTCATAAAAATAAAGATCTAAGTACTGACAGGTATAAAGCTTTTCATACTAAGCTTATAACTATTGAGGAAACCTATAAAAAAATAAATAACTTATATAAATCAGACTTTTTTAAAAAAATACCATCATAGGTTAAGGATACAAATACATGAATAAAAAAGTATTTGAATTATTATTAATTTTATTAATATTTGGTAGCACATGCCAACAAGGATATAGTAATACAATAACAGCTAGTATATTCAAATTGAAGAATAGCTCTAAAAAAAATGCTACTATCTTTCTAAATTTGAACGAACTCTGTCCAACCAGTATAGGAGCATGTAAAGATGAGAATGATAATAATTGTATTTATGCAACAGAATTAATTAGAGATCCAGTTAGTCGTACTAACTATTATTTAGCAGTACCAATTACTCCCAAATCAGTTAAAGATTTAACAATATTATATAAATATAATAAAGGAGAAATACCTCCAGAAACGATAGGCATATGTCTAAGCTTATTGAAAAATAATCAATATGAAACCTACTTTTCACAAGTTACATATAATTGGTTTGTATCTTCAGAATTATATTTATCATCTAGTGAAGGATCTATTTTTATAAATAAAAACATTAATAATTGTAAGAACTATGATAAAGGTAGTTTTTTAAGAGTAAAGCTTAACCGTATAGCTGATGGCTGGGCTATTCCTCATTATGAAAAGAAAATTACTATAAAAGACTGTAAAAAATAAACTTATTCATTTTGATAAAAATTTAAAATATGAAAGCGTTGATTTTATTAGCTTTCACTCTTCTTTAAGAATTAAAACTAAATATTAAATCAATGGTCTTTATATTTAGTTAAGAAAAGGCTATAAAGAAATCAAAATTCTCACTACCTTCAAAAGCTGTAAATACCGCACTACTATCTGCTAATATAAAATCCCATTCTGAACCTTTTTGGATTTCATATATTGCATCGATATTATCAAATCGAGTTGTAAAATTGATCATAGAATACTCAACATCAACAAGCTTTACTCCTGAAAGAGACAGAGTTACAATATTCTTATTTCTACTAATACTAGTAATCCTTAAAGCATTTTTATTTTCAAACCTTACATTGGCTGGAGCTGTTGCTTTCTTTTTGATGAAAATATAATATCTGGTAGCCACAAAAAACTCTTCAGGAAAGCTTTCACATATATATTTTTTTCCATGCAATTCAAACCTGATAAAGTTATTAATTTTCCTATATTCACAAAGAGTTAACAACCTATCAGCAAGTAGATTTAATTTACTCAAAGGTTTTTGAAAATCAAACTCAATAATTTCAACTTCTTCAACTTTATCTAGGTTAAGTTGAATTAAGCTGTAAATATCATCAATTAAATCAAATATTTGTTTCGGGGAGCTATTTATTCTATTAGATTCTGCAAACTTTAATTCTCTTTCTAGTTTATTAATCAAAAACACAAGCAATATCGCAGCATATGTCCTTGAAGCTGAAAAAACAAAGCGATTGAAAGATTTTAGTTCAGAAACAATCCTATTAAGCTTTATAAAAGCTTCATTTATAGAATAATGATTAAGCGTTAATAAAGGAAAGTCATAAATTTCTGATACTAATCGTCCATTATCTAACTTAAATAATGCAATTTGAGTACTATGTTTAAATCCATAGTTATGCTCTGATGATAATGACAATTGGTTATGGATATATTTAACCCCATCTTTTTCAATCACTTTCTCTCTAATATTCAAAAATAAAGGAACTTCGTCACTTAAATTATCAGTCATTATTTGCAAAGATAATGGATAAGATTTATCATAAAAAACATATGTTTTTTCATCTAAGTATAATTTAAGATCTTTTATAAGAATAAGTCCCGTCTGCAAACTTTCAATATCTAAATCGAAGCTAACAATTCCCTTATTAAGATTAGATGGTAAATAGCTAGCAGCACTTAACCTTTCTAAAACAGATAGATTCGCTTTATCAAGAATATCGCTATCTAATCTTAAACCATCTTCCCAATAAATTCTTTCTAGAAACATTAGAATCAACTCCGATCTTACTATGCAGCTGCGATATATCCTATTTTAGCAACTCCTTTATCTGTGCTAGCTGCGCAACATACAGGGAGGCTTCCTTGAGATGTCGTAAGACCATCTATAGAGATAATATGATAACTCATTCCATCTTTTGAAACACCCATAAGTTCTGTTGGCTCTATACTAATACTAAAGGCTTTAGCACTTATTGGATATAACTCTAAATTAGATAGATCTATCATAATACCCCATGCCTTATCAGTTTTATACTCTTGTTTTTTATTAGAGTTACCTAACTTAATTTTCATATCTGTAGCACTTGCTTGCAATATACTTGAAACTTTTTCTTCAAGTTTAGTTCTAACACTTGACTTAATTAGAACACCAAGAGTAATACTTATTGTTGGATTTATAGAGCCTGGCGTTATAGATAAACGTATTACACTAGCTGCAGCTGTGGCAGAATCAGCTTTTGTGACATCATCCCCACCCTCTATAGCAACAATATTTTTATCAAGCTTCTCCCCAGCTATAGTTAAAGAATCAATGAATAACCTACAATTAGGATGAGATCCTATACATGCGGTAGGATCAGTTCTCACATGAATGGTCTCGCCACTTGTTACTTGTTGTCTTGTTATCATCTCGCTCATAATCATTCTCCTTTTTTTAGTTATTATTTGTACCGAATAATTCTGGTTCAAGTCTAGTATCTATAGTCATTGTAGTATTCATTCCTTCAAATTGAATGTGTGGAATTACATTTATTTTGCATGAATACCAACCAGGTTTACCCGATATAGTTTTAACCTCGATAGAAACATTTCTGAAAGGATATCTCGCCATTTCTAAAGGGGTTGGTTGATAGACTGTAGTGACAAATTCAGATATCCAATCAGAAAGAATTTTTTGAATCGACTCAACATCCACTATACTGCCAATCTTATCTCTTATTACACATTTAATATAATGAGATATTCTCGATATACACATAGTATAAGAAAGATTGGCAATTAATCTTGAGTTTGCAGAGTCAAAACCATCGACAAATTCTTCGATTTTTTTAGCAGAATTCACACTAAAGAAACAAGCATTACTGGTACCTTTTTCACTTACAAATGGTATCAAGCCAATATTCGCAAGTGATAACTCCATATAATCAGCAAATAATACATTTAAAGGTGGCTTTGTTTCTAGAATGCCTTTGTTATCATATACGCAAGATACCAAATTCCTAACATAGCCACCACTCTCAACCCCTCTTATATATTGAAACCATCTAGTTTTATCATAAGATCTCATCATATTTTTAACTAGATGAATTGATGAGGGGCCCCATAGATAACTTTGATTATCATCATAATCAACAAACTCATTAAAGCCTTCCATAAGCTTGTACTGAACAGGATTATTCTCAGGATTATATGGTTGACGCAACATAAAATCACCTACGGTCAAACCTATATATGCAGCAACATCAAGGTTTCTAAAATCATTCCACTCTTTATATCTAGGATGCTCAAGCAAAGCTTCAAAACTTTTTATATGAGTGATTTCTGATAGATCCTTAACACCAAAGAATGATTTATCAATTGATGCAATAAATGGTGCATGAGAATTCTTTGCCACCATACCCATTCCAGTCAACCAAATTATATCATTTGTAGTATTTTCAAAGTTATATAATCCTAGTATCGCTCCGTAAGGTTCGCCACCATATTGATCAAATTCTGAAACATATACTTTTTTAAAAAAGTCGCTACTAGATATATCATATAAATTTCTCTCGAAATCATATTGTAATTCTTCTTTTTTTACATCTAATATACTTACTTCTACATTATCATAGTCATCTTGACAAACCTCTTGCACCTTTAGCCATTCTTGCTCAAGTGCTCTAAACTCATCATTAGATATAATAGAGTTAACTTGTAAATCAATAAGCTTATCAATAACTGTAATAACTTTCTGGATATATTTTTGATTATAATTATTTATATCATTATTATTTGCTAATACCAAAGATAGCGCCATGAGGTTTCTAGCATTGTAGTCAGTAGATAAGGATAAAACTTTAGAAGCATCATCTGAAACATCAAAATCTATATTTTTGAGTACACTATCAACTTCTGTAGATCCTCCAAAATTATTTAAAAGCTCATCGATGAGACTTGATTTATTTTTTGACATAAAAAACCTCCCTACTTACCATCTACTTGTTGATTGTTTAAGCCTTGAGATTCAATCGCATCACAAGAGTCTTTAATCGTATAATTTGTCAAAGCAGGAATCTTACCCTTTAATGCTTCTAATTCATTAGAATCTGAAAAAATCATATCTATAGTTTTCTTGAGATTACGATTATTCTCAATATCCTTAGCAAAAGATGCTAATATCTCTTTCATTTCAAGCAAAGCTTTGATTTCAGGAACTTTTTTAGCAACAGCATCGGGTCTAAAATCTTTGATACTTTCAATTCTATAATTAACTTTCAAATTACTAGGATCTTTGGAAACAAAGTTTGGTGCCTCAAAATCAAAAGAGATATTCATCTCTTCTAAAACTCTATCAACACCATTGTTTACTCTTCTGACTTCTCTATCTGCGAACTCTTTTTTTGCATCCACAGATCTTCCTTTTGATAAATCCCCAACGACTAAAACTCTATAAGGTAGTTCTTTTTTCTTTAAGATACCATCAACATTAGTTTCATAATTTATCATTAACCTTGAATTTGGGATTTTATTTTTCGCCATATTATCATCCTTTTTTTTAAACCCTTATAAGCAAATTACCCTAACAAAGTCAATAACACAATGTTTATACAGCTAAATTTAAACCCAGATCATTGGTCTATACTTTCTATTTAACTCATCTATAGAATGTCCTTTAGCTGGTATAATTGCTAAAACACTGAAACCTTGTGAACTTCTAATCTCTTCATGCTCAAAACTAAGGGTTAATGCAATTTTAGCATCAACTATACTTTTAATTTTTCTGATATACGCATCTTTGCTTAAATTACTATATGAGTATAATGAACTTTGTTGATCCTTATTAATTTCAATCGAAACATCATTAGTTATTGGATGATATATTAGACCAATATTAAAACCAGTTTTATCAGTATTTGTCGAATTTTCTTGTTTTAAGATCCTAAATCCCATAAATAACCTCTCTAAATCTTGTTCATCAAGCGCAATTATATTGTCATAAATACTTTGTAAGATAGCTTCAGTATTAGCATCCCTATCAATGCTAGTAAACTTCTTGACTTTACCATCTCTCACTCTGACTGGCATTTTTTTGATGTTAAGCTTTATCTCTTGTTGGCCTTCTTTGAAGAGTTCTGACGAATAGCTAAATATCGATTCAACTATTACTCCTGTAACGCCACTTTTTTCGACAGTATAGCAAATATCCTTTAACAAACTTTTATTTTCATTAACCAAAGTAAAGAATGCAGCATTTGGAATACAAATCGAAGCACATAACTGTTGTACTTCAACGAAACTATCCATAAAACTCAACATATTAACTAAAGCAGACAGTAATTCAGCATTATCACTAATCTTCCGAGTTAAAACTTCATATGGTTCATATAATGATGTTAAAATCTGCTTAACCATATTAAGGTGACTCTCAGAAACATTATGAGAGCCAACTCTGGCATTTCTATTTTTTACCATCCTTCTTAGTAATAAATAAAAACCTCTAACAAGCCTATCTAAAGATTTTATAATCTTACATAGTTTAATTACAGTTTCAGAAGAAGAGTTATCTTCTTCAAAGGTAAAGTTTATTACTAAGCCAGTAAAATAAGCATACTCCTGAGAAATTTCAAAATCAAAACCAGGAAGTCTCTCTTTAAGCCAACCAGTAAAACTAAAACTACCACTACTTGAGAAAGCTCTCTTAAATGATGAACTACTTTTCCATTTAGCAACCTTATTTAAAATAACTAAATTATCTAATAGTTTCTTTTGGCACTCCATCATTGGTGATACAAATGTTCTTATAAAGCTAGCTTCATCATCTATCATTACAACTTTTATATACTTTTGAATTGCTAACTTAGTAAAATATTCTTCAAAAGTGATCTTATATTTATTTTTTTCCGCTGAAAAATTTGATAGCTCTTCTAAAGGGGATACTCCAAGCATAGAAACTCTTGAGTCAAGCGAGTACATTCTATTAAATCCAGCTAGACTAACAGTTGAACCTAAAGATACAGAAGAGGCTTTATTATTCTCAGTAATTATACTGCCAACACCTTTGTTACAAAGCACATTAATAGATGTATAACTGATATTTGACTCTGGACTTATTACAGTAGCAGTATTTTCTAAAGTATTAATAAGCTCTTTAGTTTTATTAGCATTTTCTTTTTGGTTTAGAAAATCTTTAGCTTCATCTTTTCCTGACTCACTAGTCATCATTTTGCAAAGATTAAATAATATAGGTAAGTGACTGTCATTACCAAACTCAATAATGTTTATTGTTGACATCTGATCTCTAAACTCTTCTTTTTTTAGAGTTTGTGAGTAGTTAATTAAAGTATCCTGAACATAGAAAGAATCTGGATTATTGAATATTTTTGCCTTATTAAAACTAGGGTTATATTGCTGATAACTCGTAGATAATATCTCTTCAGATGCTTTTTTCTTTATATCTATAGATGTAATATCCTTAAACTTAGAGTTTAGCTTATTCAGATCCTCTCCAATACTACTAGACAACCCTGCTAAAGACGAGTTTTGTGATAAAACATTAAGGATATCATTAGAATCAATATTTGTTAGGTTCTCACCTTTAAGTTTATAAAGCTCTCTCAAAGAATCTATTACTGAATCAAAAGTACTACCTTTATCATATATACTTGACGAACTATCCTGCATAGTCTCAAGAGCACTATTCTGAGTTGATTTAACCAAATCAAAATCGTGCTGATCAGCATTTGAAATATTCTCTATCAAAGAGTTAGCCTTATCTTTTGCACAATTACCAAACTCAACATAATCTTTTGTCAGATCTTTAGCCATAGATCTCAACTGGTTTTTAAAATCTAAGCTTTCGCCACTAAACAACCTCTGAGTAGAATTTTCTAGAAGACCTTGTTTATAAGCTGTTGTTCCTTTTAATTCATGTCGCTGAGCCATTGAATAACCCATGCCTGATTTTGTATTATATGACCCAGATGTTTGATTAAAATCTAACATTTTAGTAGTCATGGGAATAGAGATTCTTATAGTTCTAAGCTTAGATGCCGACTTCTTAGAATATAAGCCAAACCTTGCTTTGATCTCCATATCACTAAATTCAGATAAGTTTGGTATTTTAAAAGGAGATTCAAAACTTTCTGCAATATTATTTTTAACAATAGAATCAACTTGATTTCTAAATTTATTAACAGCTCCCTTAACATCAGCAAATCCGATTAAGCTATCAGCTAATATTTTACCTTTTATTTCACCTTGCAGAAGATCAAAACTTGCCGTTTTAGTCGAGGTTTTCACCTGGATCAATGGGTTTTCATAATCTTTAGAACTAACACCAAGAGTCATAAGACCCTCACCATTTTTTTCAATGCCTAGACTCTGCCTATCATAATTACTCTTTGAATAACCAGAAAGTGCACTCCTACCAAAATAAATCTGTTCAATTTCTGGATATGTATATTCTCTAATTAGATCAAGTCCATCCCTAGTTTCAGGAACTAAGTATCTATACGAGCCTTGCTGAACATTTAGAATAAAACCTAAATCATTTAAACGCTTACTATATTCTTTAAATTTTGGTGTATAGATAAGACTTTTTGCTTCTCTAGAACCTTTTGCAGTTACTAACTTAAGATTTATATTTCCTTTAAAATTATTTAACAATTGAATGCATTCAGAGTCAGTAAACTTTAATCTATTTGTAGTAGAACCTATATCTACATCATAACTAAATAATGCAGATGAAGCTTTACCACTCATCCTTAGATATAATGGAATAAATGATTTAACATCTCCTCTTTTACTATCAAATACAGGTAAATTAGACCAAATATTTATACACGAACTCCCAGCAAAACTTTTTTCTCCAGTGGCTGCAAGACTAGCTGCTGCGGAGATATTTTCACTATTAACTGATAATATTGCATTAAACTTAAATTTTGGTAATGATGTCAGCTGGGCTATATTACCACCACCAAGCATCTGGTTAATACTTGACTTTATAAAAAAACTATAGACGTCTGTATCAGTAATACTACTCCATAGCCTAACTCTAGTAGGATCTTTATAAAAAGCAAAATCTCTATCTTTTATTCTTGTAAGAAAACTTTTTTGCTTATGAGAATACTCGAGAAAATCTTCAAAATATTTTTTTCTCTCTAAGGCGTATGTATTAGCCATAACATCCATCGTTTTAAGTTTCTGAGCCACAATAATCTCATCTTCAAAAAACATATGTCTTTCAACGTCATTATAAAACCAAGCTTTGATAAAATCAAAAAAGCCTCCATTTACTTTTTCTTTTTTCAAATCATCAGTATCATATAATAAATCGTTGATATCTTGATCCATACTTACTACTCTTACAAGTAAATCATAGTATAATCTTTATTCTTACATGAACCTTATGATTGGATAAACCTATTTTACAGCGTTTTTGTGATTGTTTTTTTAAAAGAAATTTATTTGACCTAATATAACTCTACTTTTTGCTCCGGTTGCAGATGGTACATTATTATAGTTTTTATGAAGAGTTTCATTGCCTAATACTGCAAAGGCTATAGCCTCTTTTGCATCACTACTCTCACCAATATCTTCAAATGTTAATACTTCAACGTCAACTAAATCTGAAATAGTTTTTATTAAGAACTTATTATATGCTCCACCACCTGTAAATATTATTTGATCTAGTTTATTTCTATTAAATACAAAATCTTTATAGGCACTGACTATACTTTCTGCTGTAAACATTGTCAAAGTATGGACTATATCTTCAGGTTTATTTTGCTTATATTTAGCTATAATCTTATCTGTATACTTGATTCCAAAAAGCTCTCGACCTGTTGATTTAGGTGGTTTCTGCTTTAGATAAGGATTATCCAAAAGCTCTTGTAACATATCTAGAATAACTATCCCGGCTGCGGCAGTATCACCATCTTTGTCATAATCTTGATTAAACAGAACTTCCATAGCTCTATTTATCATCATATTTCCAGGTCCCGTATCAAAAGCATAAATATCATCAATATTTGCATTTTTTGGGATAATTGTAGTATTTGCTATTCCGCCTATATTATGTAAAGCTCGTGATTTATCTTTGTCTCTATATAATATATAGTCGACATAAGGAACAAGTGGTGCGCCATCACCACCAGCAGCTATATCTCCAGCACGAAAATTTGATACTACGGTTGTCTGACATTCATAAGCAATTGTTGCAGCATCACCCAATTGTAATGATGATTTAACAAAACCTTGTTGATTATTTGCTTGATGATAAATTGTTTGTCCATGACTTGCTATAAATGCTATATCTTTTAAATTCAAACCATTGGTTGCTACTAGTTTTTTTACCGCAGTTGCATATTCAATACCAAGTTTAAAATTAAGACTACATAATAGCTGAGCGTTGCTTGTTGATAGATCTAGTGACTGTTTGATGTTACATAACAAGTCAGCAGAATATGGATATGTTTGACAATCTACCAATTTAATATCAGTATCTAATCCTCTGCCTCGAATCTTACACAAAGCGACATCTATTCCATCCAGTGATGTCCCAGACATAACTCCTACACAATATTTATATTCACTCAAAACAGATACCTCATTTTTAAATATATACAATTTATTAGATACTAAAAAAATTCCAAACTCAATGCTTAAAACTTGTTTAGATATATAAATTTGTTTATTCTAAGATAATAAACAATCTCTTTATCAAACATCCATGAGATTCTTACAACTAAAAATTTCACTATTTCTCACTTTCTTTATTAGTGCTATTTTGCTTAATAGTATTGGTATTGTAATTCTACAGTCAGTGACTTATTATCAAGTTACAGAAGTTCAAGCAAGTATTCTTGAAGCGTTCAAAGATCTAACTATTGCAATAGTTTCATTCGCCATTTGTTCATTTATTCCAAGATTTGGTTATAAAAATGCAATACTCACCGGATTAGCCATTATTGCTATAGGTTGTATTACTATTGCTAGTATTGATAGCTTTCTAACAACTAAAATACTATTCATACTAATAGGTGTAGCTTTCGCTCTTATTAAAGTATCTGTATATTCTACAGTTGGTTTAATCACGGATAATTCAAAGGCACACGCTAGTCTGTTAAGCTTATTAGAAGGTATATTTCAAATAGGTGTAGTATTATGCTTTTTTGTATTTAGTGTATTTATTCATTTTGGTAACTGGCTAGAAACATATTGGTTGCTAGCTAGTTTATGTGTTATTGCATTTATTCTGCTTTTATTTACCAAGCTTGATGAATCAGCTGTACAAATACCAAAGGCATCTAACTTTTTGGTAGACACCCTAAGTATGCTAAAGCTTATAAAATTACCAATTGTTGTATTATTTATAATCAGTGTCTTTTTTTATGTATTTATTGAGCAAGGCGTACAATCGTGGCTTCCAACATTTAATACTAGAGTTCTCCATCTTTCTACATCGACTAGTGTCTTTATGGCGAGTGCTTTTGCTTTGAGTATAGCAGCTGGGAGAATCACATTTGGTTTTATCATGAAAAAAATTGACTGGAAAACAATTATTATTATAGGCCTTATATGCTGTGGAATATTAATAATATCAACTTTACAATTATCTAGATTAATAATCCCCACTCAAACCGATTCTTCTATAGCAATAATTATCGCGCTATTATTCCCTATGATTGGCTTCTTTATGGCACCAATATATCCAACTCTATGCTCAAGTGTCCTTAGTAGCCAACCTGAAAACCTACAAAGTGCTATGACTGGTTTGATTATTATATTCTCAGCATTAGGAGGCACTATAGGATCTAGAATAATTAGCGAAATATTCTCCCATTTTGGTGGAGTTACAGCTTTTTATAGTGTTCTAATACCGATTACTATTTTAGTACTTTTAATACTACCGTATGCAAAAATTCATGGAAATAAATAATATGATCAATAATCAGAATTTACTAATTCAATTATCAGGGGAGCTCTTTGAAGCTGTTCAATTACAACCCTGTTTTAATGACTCAAAATACTTTGTTGATATGACGCCTAAGAGATCACCTCAAAATATTCTAAACGACTACAGAAAACTTAAAGGCTCTAATGATTTTAATCTTAAAGCTTTCATTGAGGATAACTTTTATCACCCAATTACTGAAAAAATTTTTGCTAATACTGAAGAAATATCATTATCACAATACATAAAACAAATGTGGAGTTTTTTATATCAAACTTTTGATGAACCAAACTCTTTAAGCTCTCTTATACCATTACCAAAACCTTATATAATTCCAGGGGGAAGGTTTAGAGAGGTTTATTATTGGGATTGTTACTTCACTTGTGAAGGTCTAAGAGTAGATGGTAAAATCCAAATGATTAAAGATATTGCTAATAATTTTGCATATCTTATAGATATACTTGGCTTCGTACCAAATGCGAATAGAAAATATTACCTAACTCGCTCTCAACCTCCTTTATTTTATTTGATCGTAAATATCTTATATCAAGAACTTGGTATATCCGCTATTGAAAAATATCTACCAATATTAGAAAAAGAGTATTCTTTTTGGATGAATTCTCAAAGGAACATAAATGGATTAAATAGATATTGGGATAACTCTGACACTCCTAGACCAGAATCATATCGAGAAGATATCGAACATGCAAAAAACATAAAAAATAAATCAGAGTTTTATCGAAATATTCGTGCTGCTTGCGAATCTGGATGGGATTTTTCTAGCCGCTGGTTTGCCAAAGCGGATGATTTTAATACAATCCAAACTACTGATATCTTACCTATTGATTTAAATAGTTATTTATATGGATTAGAACATTTACTAGGTAAATGGTTCATCGAAGTTTCACAACAAAAAAAAGCTACCAAGTATCTAGAATTAGCAAAAAAAAGAAAACAACTTATCCAAGATAAATTTTGGGATAATCAAAAAGGATTTTTTTATGATCTAAACCATATTACGACTGAACTTACAGATATTACAAGTCTAGCGGGAATAGCTCCTTTATTCTTAAATATAGCAACAGATCAGCAAGCCCTAAAAGTTGCTAAAATCATAGAAAAAGATTTTTTAACTGAATATGGTCTTATTACAACTCTTACAAATACAACACAACAATGGGATTCTCCAAATGGTTGGGCTCCATTACACTTTGAGGCAGTAATAGGCTTAAAAAATTATGGGTTTGATGAACTTGCAAAAACTATTGCAACAAGGTTTATAAGTACAGTTAATACAAAATTTAAACAAACTGGAAAAATTCGCGAAAAATACGATGTAATAAGCCCCGAGCAAAAAGCAGGAGGAGGAGAGTATATAGTCCAAGATGGTTTTGGCTGGACTAATGGAGTAGTTGAAAGTTTTATTAAAATGTATAATTTATGAGAAATAATTCTTAAGAAAGTTGTCAATAAAATTTTAATTATTAGACTTTATATATGATTTATAAGTTAATACTATAAGAGTTTAAAAGATAGTTATTTAACAATTGGATCTAACTCACCACTCTCATAGCGTTGAAACATAGTTTCAAGAGATATAGGCTTAATTTTGCTTGCCATACCAGCACTACCAAATGCTTCATATCTAGCTTTACAGATTTCTGACATTGCAGCCTTAGCAACAGCATTGTACTTACGTGGATCAAATTCAGCTGGATTCTCAACTAAGAATCTTCTCACCGCGCCAGTTGCTGCCATACGAAGATCTGTATCAATATTTACTTTACGTACACCATACTTAATAGCTTCAACAATCTCTTCTACAGGCACGCCATAGGTTTCACCCATAGCACCACCATAAGTATTTATTACTTCTAGCCAGTCTTGTGGCACAGAAGATGAACCATGCATTACTAGGTGAGTATCAGGTATTCTTGCGTGAATCTCTTTTACTCTTTTGATAGATAATACATCACCTGTAGGTGGTTTTGTGAACTTATAAGCACCATGCGAAGTACCAATAGCTATAGCTAAAGCATCAACTTTAGTTTTTCTAACAAAATCAGCGGCTTCTTCAGGGTCAGTAAGTAACTGATCCATAGATAAAGTACCTTCAGCACCTATACCATCTTCTTCGCCAGCTTGTCCAGTCTCTAACGAACCAAGGCAACCTAACTCACCCTCAACCGATACGCCACAAGCATGAGCCATATCAGAAACAGTTTTTGTAACATTAACATTATACTCGTAATCTGATGGAGTTTTACCGTCTGATTTTAGAGAACCATCCATCATTACAGATGAAAAACCTAATTGGATAGATCTTTGACAAACTGATGGAGATGTACCATGATCTTGATGCATACACACTGGTATATGTGGATATTCTTCTATCGCAGCTAAAACCAAATGTCTAATAAAAGATGCTCCCGCATACTTTCTTGCTCCAGCAGAACCTTGTAAAATAACTGGTGAATTAACCTTATCCGCAGCTTCCATAACAGCCCTAACCTGTTCAAGGTTATTAACATTAAAAGCTGGTAATCCATAACCATGCTCAGCAGCATGATCTAATAGTTGACGCAATGAAACTAAAGCCATTATTATCTCCTTATCTTACCTGACCTGCAATTATTACTTTAATCTTATTAGTGCTTCCATGAACACCCATACTATCACCACTAGTAAGAACAAAAATATCACCATCTTTAGCTAAATTTCTGCTCTCTAGCTCCATACAAGCTGATCTATTTACATACAACTTAGACATTCTAGTTGAATCAAAATATATTGGCACGACTCCTCTAAATAATGTCATTGCACCTAAAGTTGTAGCATTTCGTGATAATGCATAAATAGGTAAATCAGTATTTATTCGTGACATCCAACGCGAAGTATTGCCACCTTCTGTTAATACGATTAATCCTTTAGCACCGATATCGTTAGCTATTTTGACTGCTGCAACAGAAACAGCATGATCAATCCTATCACAATCAGCTATTTTTTGCTTTTTAGAAATATGTGTATACTTACTTTTCTCAGCTGATTTACATATTCTTGACATTGCAGAAACTGTTTCAACAGGATATTTACCTACCGCAGTTTCAGCTGATAACATCACAGCATCTGTACCATCAAACACAGCATTAGCAACATCAGATGCCTCTGCACGAGTTGGTGAAGAGTTCTCTATCATTGACTCCATCATCTGTGTAGCAGTAATAGAACCTTTTTCATTTCTTCTAGCTGTACTAATAATAAGCTTCTGTACAGTTGGCACATTTTCATCACCGATTTCAACAGCCAAATCACCACGTGCTACCATTACAAGGTCAGAAGCATCAACAATACTCTTAAGATTATCTTCTAATACAGCCTCTGCACGCTCAATTTTAGCAACCATAGCAGGTCTCCAGCCAGCTTCATGGACAAGTTGGCGTGCATACTCCATATCCTTACCATCCCTGACGAATGATACCGCTAAGAAATCGACTTGCAGCATTGCCGCTATTTTTATATCTTCTTTGTCTTTCTCAGTAAGTGCAGGCGCTGTCAGCCCACCACCTTTTTTATTGATACCCTTATTATTAGAAACTTTGCCACCAACGACAACTTTAGTGACTGCTTTATTTCCTTTTACAGAATCAACCTCTAAGACAATTTTGCCATCATCTACAAGTAATATATCACCTTTTTTTACATCTTGGATCAGTTCTTTATAGTCAATTCCTACAGTATTCTCATCACCATCATTAACTCCAAGATCAGCATCCAGTGTAAATTTTTGACCTTTCTTAATTTCTACGGAACCATTTTTAAATTTTGATAATCTGATTTTTGGTCCCTGTAAATCAGCTAAAATACCAACATGGGTATCTTGCTCTTTTGCGATTTGACGAATTAAATCAACTCTTTTACGATGATCCTCAGCAGATCCATGCGAAAAATTACATCTAACCGCATTGACGCCTGCTTTAATCATCTCTGTTAGAGCTTCTCTTGATTCACTAGCAGGACCAAGAGTAGCTAAAATTTTTGTTCTTCTCATATAAATTATCCTAAATTAGCTGCTTGCTTTTTCTTTAAGTATCTCTATAGCTGGTAATTTCTTGCCTTCAAGAAACTCTAAGAATGCTCCACCAGCTGTTGATATATAAGAAACTTGGTCTTTGATGCCAAATTTTTCTATCGCAGCAATAGTATCACCACCACCAGCTACTGAAAAAGCGTGCGATTGGGCTATAGCCAAAGATAAAGCTTTTGTACCCTCTGCGAAGTTATCAAACTCAAAAACTCCAACAGGACCATTCCATAAAATAGTATTTGCTGATTTTAGCAGCTCAGCAATTCTCTTTTCAGATTCTGGACCGATATCAAGAATCATCTCATCAGCGGCAACATCAGAGACTTTTTTAGTGATTGCTTGGGCATTTTCACTAAATTCTTTTGCAACTCTTACATCAACTGGTACAGGAATATTAACTCCTAGAGTTTTAGCTTTAGATAATATATCTCTTGCTTCAGCAACAAGATCTTGTTCATACAACGAATTACCAACATTATAACCTTCTGCTTTTATGAAAGTATTAGCGATACCACCACCAACAATAAGAATCTCAACTTTATCAAGAAGGTTATATAATACCGATAGCTTAGTTGAAACTTTAGATCCGCCAACTATAGCTGCCATTGGTTTCTTAGGTGCTTTCAAAGCTTTCTCTAATGCATGAATTTCATTAGCTAAAAGCATACCTGCACATGCTACTGGTATATATTTAGCTACACCATATGTCGAAGCTTGAGCTCTATGTGCTGTAGCAAAGGCATCCATTACAAAAACATCACCTAAGCTTGCGATCTTTTTAGATAAATCTTCAGCTGATTTTTTCTCGCCGTTGTTAAAGCGTACATTTTCACACATAACAATTTCACCAGCCTTAACATCAACACCATCTAGCCAGTCTTTAGCAAATCTAACTGGCTTTTTGATAATTTGAGATAATGCTTCAGCAACAAGCTCTAGAGAAAACTGAGGATCATATTCGCCCTCTATGGGACGCCCAAGATGTGACATCAAAATCACAGCGCCACCTTGATCTAAAATGTATTGAATAGTTGGAATAGCTGCCTCAATTCTAACTTTACTTGTTACCTTACCATCTTTGACAGGCACATTGAAATCTACTCGAACCAAGACTTTTTTATCTTTTAGATCAACATCTTTTAATGTTAGAAAACTCATTTATATCTTACCTATAGTGTTTATAAAGCCCCAAAGTACTCTACTACTCTAACCATTTGATTTGTATATGACATTTCATTGTCATACCAAGATACTACTTTAACTAGAGACTTATCACCTAGTGAAGTAACTTTAGTTTGAGTTGCATCGAATAATGAACCTTCAGAGATCCCGATGATATCACTAGACACTAACTCCTCTTCTGTGTAACCAAATGATTCATTTGCAGCGGCTTTCATCGCAGCATTAACATCTTCAGCTGTTACACTCTTAGATACCACCGCAACAAGCTCAGTTAACGATCCAGTTGCTACAGGGACACGTTGAGCAGCTCCATCTAATTTACCCGCTAATTCTGGGATTACTAGACCGATAGCTTTAGCTGCACCAGTTGAGTTAGGTACAATATTTACAGCAGCAGCTCTTGCACGACGAAAGTCATTTTTTGCATGAGGTGCATCTAGAGTATTTTGGTCACCTGTATAAGCATGAATAGTCGTCATAAAGCCACTTTCAATTGTTGCTATATTATGAAGAGCTTTAGCCATAGGAGCCAGACAGTTAGTTGTACAAGAAGCTGCTGATATGATTTTATCATCAGCACTGAGGATATCGTGATTAACCCCAAACACAACAGTTGGTAGATCATTACCAGCTGGAGCTGAAATAACTACTTTTTTAGCACCTGCATCAATATGAGCCTGTGATTTTGCTTTTGATACATAGAAACCCGTACACTCTAGTACAACATCCACGTTTAACTCACCCCAAGGTAGATTAGCTGCATCTTTTTCAGCATATATTTTAATCTCTTTACCATCGACAACTATAGAGCTTTCTTTTGCTACTGTTACAGCTGCTTTTGAGAATCTACCTTGAGCAGAATCATATTTCAATAAGTGTGCCAACATCTCTGGATTTGTCAAATCATTAATCGCTACAATCTCAATGTTACCTTTACCAAACATTTGACGAAATGCTAAACGACCAATTCTACCGAAACCATTAATTGCAACTCTCATTTTTAATCTCCTTAAGATATTATCTTGCGAAAGTTAGTTTATTAAACATATTTAGCAACAATATTGCTAATATTTTCTACAGTAAATCCAAAATACTCAAACAAATCTTCAGCTGGTGCTGACTCACCAAAGCTATAGATTCCTTTTACTTCTCCTCCAGCTTTTGGCATATATTTATACCATATATCAGGTTGTGCCATTTCAACAAAAACTGCGGGAATATCATTTCTTATTACTGATCTTATATACTCATGAGTTTGAGTAGCAAAAACTTCTACACACGGTATAGAAGCAACATTTAAATTCATACCTTTTTTTTCAAATTCATTTGCAACATTGACAGCAAGTTCAACTTCAGATCCTGTTGCAACGATAGTTAATTTAGCATCAGGATTATCTTTGACTAGATATCCACCTCTAGCAATATTTGCAACTTGATGTTGTGTTTGCACTATTGGCATTAAGTTTTGACGCGTTAATACCATTACACTTGGCGTATCTTTAGATTTTACAGCCTCCTTCCATGCTATCATTGTTTCAATTGTATCAGCAGGTCGCCAAACGTTAAGATTAGGTATAAGTCTTAAGCTTGGAATATGTTCTATAGGCTGGTGTGTTGGCCCGTCCTCACCTAAACCAATAGAGTCATGCGACATAACGTGTACTACAGGCTGCTTCATTAATGCTGACATCCTTATAGCATTTCTTGAGTAATCGCTAAATACTAAGAATGTGCCACCATAAGGTTTGATGCCACCATAAAGGCTTAGACCATTCATTATTGCAGCCATGCCAAACTCTCTAACACCATAAGAAAGGTAATTTGCACCCTCTTGAGTATTATTTAGCCAAACTGAGCCACTCCAATTAGTGTTATTTGATCCTGTCAAGTCTGCTGATCCACCAAACATCTCAGGCATATTCTTACACAATACTTCAAGCGCCATTTGTGAAGCTTTACGTGTTGCCACTTTGACAGGATTCGCTAACTGTGAAGCAATATATTGATTAACTTCCTGCTCAAGGTTTGCGGGCAACTGTTTTTTCAACACTCTATCAAATTCTTCAAACTTAGGATTATTCTTATATAAATCCCATTGGTTCTGCCAATTTGCCTCTAAAGCTTTCCCTTTTTCTTTAGCATCCCAGTATTTGTATATATCATTAGGGATTTCAAAAGGAGCATAATTCCAATCAAGTTCTTTAGCAGCTGAGGCTCTTTCTTGCTCACTCAAAGGCGAGCCATGTACAGAGGCAGTACCAGCCTTTTCTGGAGAGCCAAATCCTATAACCGTTTTACAACAAATTAAAGTCGGTTTTTGCTGCTGTGCATGAGCTTCATTTATAGCTTTTTCTATCGCAGCATAATCATGACCATCGACATTTTCTATAACGTGCCAACCATATGCTCTAAATCTTTGAGGTGTATTATCACTAAACCAACCCTTAGTATCACCATCTATCGAAATATTATTATCATCCCAAAATGCAACTAATTTGTTTAAACCTAGAGTCCCTGCTAATGAGCATGCTTCATGTGAAACACCTTCCATCAGACATCCATCACCTAGAAACACATAAGTATGATGATCTATAATTTTTAAATCAGGTGTATTATATCTAGCTGACAAAAGCTTCTCACCTAAAGCCATACCAACAGCATTTGCTACTCCTTGTCCTAATGGGCCAGTTGTTGTCTCAACTCCTGGTGCATAGCCGTACTCAGGATGTCCTGGAGTTTTTGAGTGTAACTGTCTGAAGTTTTTAATATCCTCAATAGATAGATCGTAACCTGTCAGATGTAGTAGAGAATATAAAAGCATTGAGCCATGTCCATTTGAAAGAACAAATCTATCTCTATTTATCCAATGTGGATTATTTGGATTGTGCTTAAGAAACTTTGTCCATAACACTGTGGCAATATCAGCCATCCCCATAGGCATTCCAGGATGTCCTGATTTAGCCTTAAGTGTTGCATCAATAGATAAAAACCTTATAGCGTTTGAAAACTCGCGTGGAATAGATAAAGACATTAGTATTTAACCCTTAATTATGTGATTGTTAATTTAAAAAAATAACTAGTATGATGATACAGTAGAGACTTTCATAAAACAAGAAATGTATATACAATAATAGTATTAGCAAAATATCTCAGCAACAGCCAAGATGAAAGGTAAGCATACTCAGATAAATTACTCAATATATGCCAAGCAAAAAAGAGAATTAGAAAATATTGAAATAATCATTGAACAACTTGATCAGCTTTCTGATTTCATCACAACTGCTCCTCATACATTTGTATGCTCATTTTCCTTTTTTGAAGAAAAAAATCATACTTGTATTAGATATTCGATTAAGGGCATATTGGAACTTATTTGCCAAGATTCTTTAGAAGTATTTGAACATAATTTTAATATAACAAATACTATAATAATTACCGAAGATGACAGACTAGTAGAAGATAGTCTTCATGAGCCTTTTATATGTAAAAGCACAATAATTGATTTAAAGGATATAATCAAAGAAGAAATACTTTTAGATTTACCTTTAATACCAAAAAAAGACTCAAGCACTTGTAAAAATACAAAAAAACATTCATACTATAGCGAGCAAGAAAGTGTTATACAAGAGAAAAAGAATCCTTTCGAGATTCTTAAAACACTTAAGTAACATACTAATTTAGAATATAAAAAACACTAAGAGGTTACCTAAAATGGCTGTACAACAAGTTAAAAAAAGCAGATCAAAAAGAGATATGAGAAGATCTCACGATTCTTTAACAAGTCCTACTCTATCTACTGACAAGTCAACAGGTGAATTACATTTAAGACATCATGTATCACCTAATGGCTTCTACAAAGGTAGAAAAGTAGTAGAAACTAAATCTGAAGACTAATATTTCCCATCAACACTTTTAATCAGCTTATCTAGATGACAATTATAATTATTAATGATGAGCAATAGACAATTAGCGATATAGGAAGTTTTATCTATTATGGGTTACAAAATATCTATAGATGCAATGGGTGGAGATCATGGTTTAAACACCACTATCCCAGCAGCTCTTGAAGCAGTAAAAAAGGACTCTAATTTACAAATAGTATTAGTTGGAGATCATCATAAAGTTAAAAGAGCTTTAGACAGATATTCAAAAGTTAAGAAAATAAAACTACCAGTTTTACAAAGAATAGCAATTCATCATGCTAGCGAGACAGTTGGTATGGATGAATCACCTTCTATTGCTGTTAGAAAGAAAAAAGATTCTTCTATGCGCGTGGCTATCAACCTTGTTAAAGATCGTACTGTTGATGCTTGTGTCAGTGCTGGTAACACTGGGGCGCTAATGGCTACATCAAAATTCGTACTGAAAACTATTAATGGTGTTGATCGTCCCGCTATTGTTTATGCATTACCTGCATTCAATAGAGAAACTAAGCAACTTAGTAAAACTTATATGCTTGATCTTGGTGCAAATGTGGTTTGTACGTCTGAACAACTTTTCCAATTTGCGATCATGGGGTCAATATTAGCGGCAAGTTCAAAAGGTATTGCTGAACCTAGAGTTTCATTACTAAACATCGGTGAAGAAGAAATGAAAGGCTTAGATAATATCAAAAATGCTGCAAAATTATTACAAGGTTGTGATTTTATCAATTATAACGGATATATCGAAGGTAAATACATTTTTGATGATACTACCGATGTAATAGTCTGTGATGGCTTTGTTGGTAATGTCTCTCTAAAAACAATGGAAGGAAGCTTAAGACTTATAGAGTCTCTTATCAAAAAGACAATACATGAAAGCTCGTGGTTAATGAAGATCCCTATAGTTATGGCATTACCGATATTCAAAAAGATGAAAAAAGGTATGAATCTTGATAGCTTTAACGGCGCATCATTATTAGGATTAACCGGCATAGTAGTTAAAAGCCATGGTGGTGCAAGTGCTAATGCTTTTGAGACTGCTATATATGAAGCTATCAAAGAAATTAAATATAATATTCCTAAAACAATTCAAGAATCTTTAGAAAAAGTTCTTTAATCCTTTTATTCATGCTACAATAAATACCGAACCATATATGCGAAAGCTTATGGTTTTTTGTTGTTAAATAATAATTTAAAAGTAGGTATAACTATATAATGTTTGCACAAATACTAGGTACAGGAAGTTACTTGCCTGAAAAAATCTTAACTAATGAAGATATAAGTAAATTTGTTGATACTTCAGATGAGTGGATCAAACAAAGAGTTGGCATAGAAAGACGTCATTGTGCCAATGAGACAGAGACAACAAGCTATATGGCTACACAAGCAGCTAAAAAAGCTCTTGAAGCAGCTCAACTAACAGCTAATGAAATTGATACGATAATTGTTGCAACAAGCACTCCAGATTTCATAATGCCCTCAACAGCGTCAATGATTCATCAAAATTTACAAATAGATAATTTCAAGGTACGCTGTTTTGATATTTCAGCTGCTTGTAGTGGATTTGTTTATGCTTTAGATATCGCCAAGCAGTATATAGAAACAGGTGTTTCAAGAAATATTCTCGTCGTCGGTGCTGAAAAAATGACGCGCGTCCTAGATTGGAATGATCGCTCAACATGTGTACTTTTTGGTGATGGTGCCGGTGCCGTTGTAATTTCAACAAGTCAAGAAAAAAAGATATTGTCATCTTTACTTTTCACAGATGGTTCATGTTTAGATATGCTCAATGTCCCAAATAACTTACCGACTTCAAGGGGACAGAGTATAAATATTGATCCTTACTTAATAATGGAAGGTAATAAGGTTTTCAAATTTGCTGTTTCACGCCTATCTTCATTAGCTGATGAGTTAATACAAGATGCTGGAATAAAAGCTAGTGATATTGATTGGCTTGTACCTCATCAAGCAAACTATAGAATACTTAATTCAACTGCAAAAAAAATAGACATGCCAATGTCTAAGGTAGTCACAACACTACAAGATCACGGCAATACATCTGCAGCATCTATTCCATTGGCTTTAGATCACGCTGTAAGAACAAATCAAATTAAACCTGGCGATACAATAATCTCTGAAGCATTCGGAGCTGGATTTGTCTGGGGTGGTTTTATCGCAAAGATATAATCTTTTATAAATTTATTATTTTTTAAATAACATAAAAGGAGGATTATTATGTCAAACATAGCTGTGGTTTTTCCTGGTCAGGGTTCACAAAAACTTGGAATGCTTCAAGATTATTATGAAAATTTTGAGACCTTTAGAAATATAGTCGATGAAGCTAAAGAGCACCTTGGTTATGACTTATGGAATATTATTCAAAATGATGAAGAAACTCTAAATAAAACTGAGTTTACTCAGCCAGCTTTACTTGCGTCTAGCTATGCAATATACGAAGTATTAAAAGAGCAAAAACCAGACTTAAAAGTAGCATACTTTGCTGGACATAGCTTAGGTGAGTATACTGCCCTACTAGCAGCTGGTTGTATTTCATACAAAGATGCTTTACAACTTGTTTCTACACGCGGCAAATTAATGCAAAATGCCGTCACAGACAAAGAATGTGCTATGAGCGCAATTCTAGGCTTATCAAATGAAGATGTAATCAAGTGTTGCCAAGAGGCTGCTGATGCTGGTGTTGTTGAAGCTGCAAACTTCAACTCAACAGGACAAGTTGTCATCTCTGGCGAAAAAGCCGCTGTTGAGAAAGCTAATATAATAGCTAAAGAAAAAGGTGCAAAACGCGCACAGATACTTGCTGTTAGTGTACCTTCACATTGCTCCTTAATGAAAGATGCTGCTGATAAATTTGAAGCAGAATTGAATAAGGTAGAGTTTAAAAAGCCAACTACTGCAGTTGTACAAAATTTTGACGCTAGATCACATGCGAATCCAACAGAAATAAAAACAGCTGTTATTAAACAACTGTATAAGCCTGTACTTTGGACACAGTCTGTCGAAGAGCTAGTCAAACTTGGCGTCACAGAAGTTATTGAATGTGGTCCTAACAAGGTTTTATCTGGACTAATCAAAAGAATAGATAAATCACTAGATATAAAAGATACAAACAGCATTGATAGTTTAGAAAATATTTAAAAGGAGATAATAAATGTCTTTAAATGAAAAAGTTGCTCTAGTCACAGGTGCAAGTAGAGGTATTGGTTTTGAAGTTGCTCATGCATTAGCAAGCAAAGGCGCTACTGTGATAGGCACTGCAACTAGTCAAGCTTCTGCGGAAAAATTTGAAAACTCAATGAAAGAAAAAGGCTTTAAGGCAAAAGGATTAGTTCTAAACATTTCTGACATTGAAAGTATTCAAAATTTCTTTACTGAAATAAAAACTGAGAACTTAGCAGTAGATATTCTAGTCAACAACGCTGGTATAACTAGAGATAACTTGATGATGAGAATGTCAGAAGAGGAATGGCAATCAGTCATAAATACTAATTTAAGCTCAATATTCCGTATGTCAAAAGAGTGCGTACGTGGGATGATGAAAAAAAGATGGGGCAGAATTATCTCTATAGGTTCTGTAGTTGGCTCAGCTGGCAACCCAGGACAAACAAACTACTGTGCAGCTAAAGCAGGTGTAATAGGTTTCTCAAAATCTCTTGCTTATGAAGTTGCTAGCCGTAATATCACCGTAAATGTTGTAGCTCCTGGATTTATAGCTACAGATATGACTGATAAACTGACTGATGAGCAGAAATCTTTTATCGCTACTAAGATACCTTCAGGGCAAATGGGAGAACCAAAAGATATCGCTGCAGCAGTAGCTTTTTTGGCTTCCGAAGAATCAAAATACATAACAGGACAAACTATCCATGTAAATGGTGGGATGTATATGGCTTAAATTTTGCAAAATTATTGCAAAAATGATTAAAAAATAATATTATTGACTCGATTAAGGTTTTTAATTTTTCAAAACAAAAATAAGAAGGAAAAAAATATGAGTACACATAACGAAGATTCTAAAAAAAATAATGCTGACGAAAAAGCAAAAATATTTTCTAGAGTTAACCATATAATAGTTGAGCAATTAGGCGTTAAAGAAGAAGATCTTAAGCCAGAAGCTTCTTTTATCGATGATTTAGGTGCGGACTCATTAGACACAGTTGAGCTTGTAATGGCTCTAGAAGAAGAATTTGATACTGAGATTCCAGATGAAGATGCTGAGAAAATCAGAACTGTTAAAGACGTTTATGACTACATCGAATCTAAAGATGTAGGTTAATCAAAATTAATCTTAAAGTCAGTATGAATATCCACTTCATACTTTTTTCTACAATGAATATAAACAGGTTAATTTAAATTATGAAATCTAATCGTAGAGTAGTTGTTACTGGCTTAGGCATGGTAACACCTTTAGGAAATGATGTCCCTACGACTTGGGCTAACATCCTAGCTGGTAAAAGTGGTGTAGAAACTATAATTGGTTTTGACACACCTGCTCCTGATATCAATGAGTTCAAAGTTAGATTTGCAGCAAGAATTAAAAATTTTGATGTAGATGCACTTGTAGGTAAAAAAGACGCAAAGAGAGTAGATCCTTTCTGCTATTATGGTATTGCAGCTGCTAATGAAGCTCTTAAAGATGCTGGCATCGATAAAGTATCTGAAGAAGATTCATATAAATTTGGTGTTTGTGTTAGTTCTGGTATTGGTGGTATCGAAACTTTAGAGACTACAAAAGCTGTAATAGATACAAAAGGGCCTTCAAAAATTTCACCGTTTTGTATACCATCTTCAATTGTGAATATGCTCTCTGGAATCATTTCTATTAACCATGGCTTACGTGGACCTAATATTCCGATTGTTACAGCTTGTACTACTGGTACTCATAATATTGGTATGGCTGCTAGATTAATAGCTAGTGGTGATGCTGATGCTATGCTTGCTGGTGGTTCTGAAAAAGCAAGTAATGCTATTGGTATGGGTGGATTTGCTGCTGCTAGGGCATTATCTACACGTAATGATGATCCGCAAGGTGCTTCTCGCCCTTGGGACAAAGACAGAGATGGTTTCGTACTTGGCGATGGCGCTGGTGTTGTTGTCTTAGAAGAATATGAAAGAGCAAAAGCTCGTGGTGCTAAAATTTATGCTGAAGTTGTAGGCTTTGGTATGTCTGCCGATGGTTACCATATGACTATGCCTTATGCTCCAGGACAAGAAAGATGTATCCAAAATGCTTTAGCTGATGCTGGACTTGAAAATAATCCCGATGCTATAGATTACGTTAATGCACACGGTACTTCAACTCCACTAGGAGATGTTCAAGAGTCACAAGTTGTTGAAAAAGTAATTGGACAATATAGAAAAGGCTTAGTTATGAGCTCAACAAAATCAATGACTGGACATTTACTTGGTGCAGCTGGTGCTATTGAATCAATATTTAGCGTACTGGCAATAAGAGATCAAGTAGCTCCACCAACAATTAATCTACATAATTTAGATGATGGCTGTAATTTAGACTATGCTGCAAATGCTGCTAAGAAAATGAAAATTGATTATGTGCTAAATAACTCTTTTGGTTTTGGTGGCACGAACGGATCTGTAATTTTCAAAAAAATCTAATTACCCATAGCTACTTTCTTATATATAGCTAGTTTCTATAAGCCACTACTATATGGCTTTCTGTATATAAAAATTAAGGAAAAAATATGCAAATTCACATAATTGATATTCACTATTTGGCTACACAAGAAGAAATTGCTAAAGTTAGACCTCTACATCGAGATTTCTTAGATATTGGCTATAATAAAGGAATATTCATAGCCTCTGGACCTAAAACATCAAAGACAGGTGGTATTATTATTGCACGTGGAGATATACAAGAGATCAAAGAGTTTATCAAAGACGATCCATTCCACACAAATAAAGTTGCTGAATACCATTTTACGTCTTTTGATGCTGTCAAGCATATCCCAGAACTTGCTAATTCATAAATACTCCATACATCATTTCTCTTTTGTTACCAAAGCCTTTGTCTTTTTTCACTTTAAAACCATATTTCTATAATGCTTTTCTTACTTTAGAGCTAGCTGTAAAAGTTGCAAAGCTACTATGGTTATGGCAAAGTTTTGAAATGTTCTCAAAAAGATTATCACTCCACATAAGACTATTTTTAGTTGGTGAAAAACCATCAAGGAACCATGCGTCTATAACTGGAAGATTATAATGATTAATATTGTTAACATCATCAATTATTAGCTTAAGAGTAATATTATCAAACTTATAAATATTTAAACCATCAATAGGATTATATTGCTCAACAAAATTTTGGTAACCGTCTAGCTCAGCAAAACTATTAAGTATTTTTCTAAGGTCATTTATTGTTATAGGAAACTTCTCAAATGAAATAAACTCCAGTTGAGAATCATTACTAACATATTTATGCCAAAGATTCTTTGTCAAGATAAAGTTAAGCCCACTACCAAAACCTGTTTCACAAATTCTAAAATATTGCTTGTTTTGTAACTGAGAAAATCGCTGTTGTAAATTATTGTGCACTAAGAAATTATATATACTCTCTTGGATACCAGATGTTGTTGAAAAATAAAAATCATCAAAAGAAACTGATTTAGGAGTATTTTTCTCCCAAATTATTTTAGCAAATTGCATAATTATCTGACTTTTGTGATTAGCTACTATTTGTATAAAAGAATAGCAGATCAGGCGCTTGCTAAAAATAGTCCTATATGCAAAAATAATACTTTGATATCCTCATTATGTAAAACTTAAACATGGAAAGTACAATACACGACTCATCATCACTAAAAAATAAACTACTTATAACATTTATCTGCTATCTTTGTTATTTTTATACTGCAAATATAGTTCTAGTAACAGGTGCAGTAATGCAGCCATTATCAGAATATTTTCACAACAATAATATTGGCTTTGCTTTCACATTTATTAATGTTGCGATGTGGTTTGCAATATTGATAATAGGCATCTTGATGAATAGATTCTCTATAAAACTATTACTAATTGCCGCTGTAGCGATAGGAATTATATCATCATTAATTACTACCATAATCCCATCAATGTTTACTCTCAAAATACTACTTACTTGTGTAGGTATCACTGGTGGTCTTTTTATGGCTATTGCTAGCTATATGATTGTACATATCTACAATGATCATAAAATAAGAGCTATGAATGTGATTTTTACTGATTTTTTCTTTAGCTTTGGTGGCGCTTTGATACCAATATTTGCTGCTTATCTTATAACCCAACACTTTGAATGGTACACTATTTATCTGATATTACAAATAACTGCTGTGATCATATTAGTCTTAGTAATATTTTCAGATTTCACAATACTTAATCGTCACAATATCTCTACCAAAGAGATAAAACCAAATTTAAGTTTCTCAACATGGAATTTAAGCTTGTATTGTGTAGCTTTTGCAGCTTTCTTATTCTTATTGGCTCAATTAACTATGACTAGTTACGCTCAATCATATTTCCAAGAAATACTTGGTTGGGGTACTATTGATGCAAACAAACCTCTTTCTTATTTCTGGACAGCACAATGTGTAGGCTTATTTATCAGTCCAATAATAACTAGATTTATCCCGCTAAAATACATTCTACCAACATTTATGCTAATAGGTTTAGCTGCTTTATCTTGTATTTTATATATTCCAGATATGAGCATAGTCTTTAAAGCTGCAATCATTTTTGGATTATTCAACTGTTATATCTATGCTGGGCTACTAGCTTATGGAACATTCCAGATGGAAAATGCTCCTCCAACACTAATTACGACAATTCTTTTGTTCGGTACAACTGGTACTGCCCTTTCTACTACGACTGGAGCCTTTATAAACCAATACTTTGGTCTTACTAGTGTAATGCATGCCGTAGTAATATTTTATATAATATCTTTTATACTTGTTATCTTAGCGGTTATTTTCTCAAAAGAGCAAAAGAATTCTCAAACATTTATATAAATTTCGCTAATAAAACATATAAGTTCTTTTTGTTACCAAATTACAAACCTATAATGTATAGTTATACAAAATTAATTTAATTGAATTTGTAAATAACTATGAAAAAACACTTAACTCAATCAATGATTTTCGGCGTGCTCCTAGTAGCTATTCTTGCTGGCATTGCATATTTTATTGCAAAAATTCCTACCATTAAAGAGCTTGGAATTAGTCCTTTAATTATAGGAATTGTACTAGGCATGGCACTGACTCATACACCAGCAAGTAAAATTATTCACAAGTGGAAAGAAGGTATAGTATTCAGTGCTAAAAAAATCCTTAGATTTGCAATAATCTTTTATGGCTTTAATTTAACATTTCAATTAATTGCATCAGTTGGTTTAGCTGGACTCTCAGTATCAATAATCATGCTAGTTTCTACTTTAGTAATAGGTATTGTACTAGGTACTAAGGTATTTGGTTTAGATAGAGATAGCTCAATTCTAGTAGCAGCTGGTAGTGCTGTATGTGGTGCAGCTGCTGTACTAGCTACTGAAGGTACTTTAAAATCAGAGCCATATAAAGCAGCTATGGCTGTTGGTACTGTAGTACTCTTTGGTACTATAGCAATGTTTTTATATCCTATCCTTATGAAAGCAGGATTATTGGGGCATATGAGTGATGCTCAATATGGTATTTTTGCTGGTGGCTCTATCCATGAAGTAGCTCAAGTTGTAGCTGCTGGTAGTGGTGTAAGTGCTCATGCTGAAGAAGTTGCTGTAACGGTTAAAATGATTCGCGTAATGATGTTAGCTCCTATGCTAATCGTCATAGGCATATGGATAGCTAAATCAGCGACTACTGTTAGTGGAATAAATGGTTCTAAATCTGAAAAAGGATCTATCAAGAAAATCATCCCATGGTTTGCGATTGGTTTTATAATTGTCGCTGGATTTAACTCTTTAGACTTACTGCCTGTAGCAACAGTTAGTAGCATTAGAGTAGCCGATCAGTTTTTATTAGCTATGGCAATGACTGCTCTAGGTCTTGAAACTCATATATCTAAATTCATCCAAGCAGGAATAAAACCTCTAGTATTAGCGCTAATATTATTTGCTTGGTTATTTTTTGGTGGCATAGCTATCACTTATGGTATTACTAGCATAATATAGTCTCTTATTTGACCAAAGCTATCCTATTTTGAAACTAAATAATGTATCATATCTAAAAATAATAATCTGATAACTTTTCACAACCAATGAAACCTATTCTTAATTCTGTAACAACTATTGCTAGAAAAGCTGGTAAAATTATTCTTCAAGCACAAAATGATCTAAGCTCTATCAAAATTTCTCAAAAGCTTGATAACACAACTGTATCAAATATTGATATTGCTGTTGAGAACTTTATTATTGATAATATCAAAAAATCAGGCTTTAATGACTACTTCATAACTGAAGAAAATGGCGAGTTTGGTAACAAAGATAGTCGTTTCACATGGATTATTGATCCTATTGATGGTACTAATAACTTTGTTCACGGCTTACCACACTGTTGCATATCAATTGCAGCCAAAAAAGATGATGATATAGTTTTAGGAGTTATTTATAATCCTTTTTTAGATCTAATGTTTTGTGCCTACAAAGGTCAAGGTGCTCTTCTTAACGGTAAAAAGATAAGAGTTGCTCAAAATCAAGACTTAAAAAACACATTAATTTCAGCATCATTAAAATACTCACGTAAAATATTTAATGACAGCTACGTAGCAGAACTTATTAAACTTCAACAAATAATCTCTGGCTATAGATATTCTGGAAGTATTGCTATGGATATGGCTTACTTAGCGGCAGGTTATATCGATGGATTATGGGCTTGTGGTAATGTCAAAATATGGGATTTAGCAGCAGGTTATATAATTATGAAAGAAGCCGGAGCTGTAGTTACTGACATCCATGGTACTAGCAATCTTGAGTCTAGTTTAATCGTAGCGGGTAATAAAAAAATCCAACCCAAACTTATTAAAATTTTAGCAAAACACATAAAATAATGAATACCCGTGCTATTGCGGCTAAAGCTATTTTAGAAATTCTTGATAATAAATATTCTCTGCTTACCCTTGAGCAAAAGCTTCTTAGTCATAACTTATCAGAGCAAGATAAATCTTTTGTTAAACTTTTGTGTTATGAGTTTTTCAGACACTACTACTCTTTAGAAAAGATTGCTAGTTTATATCTAAAACAAAAAACTAAGATAAAGGCTAAAGTTTTAATAATGCTTGGGGTATTACAAATATTTGAAGTCAAACAACCCTACTACGCGACTATTAATGAATCTGTATCAGCTTGCAAAGATCTTAAAATTATCTGGGCGAAGAAACTAGTTAATGGAATACTAAGAGAAATCACTCGTAATATCAATGATATAACTAGTATCTATAAGCAAAATAAAGCAATAGATATGCCTAAATGGCTTAGTGATACACTCATAAAACAGTATCCTAAAGAGTATCTAGAGATAGCTCAAGCAATCAATACAAAAGCCGATATGTTTATTCGTTTAAATCAAGCTAAAGATACTAAAAAAGTCTTAGAGTATTTTGACAAAAATAGTATAGGATACTCTTTTACAAATCTAAAAAATTGTATAAAGCTTGATCAAGCTATCGATGTAAAATACAATCAGCTATTTCAGCAAGGCTATTTTACAATACAGGACATCTCTGCACAGTATGCAGGACATATTATCAAAGCTAACAATGATGATAAAATCCTTGATGCTTGTGCTGCTCCTGGGGGTAAAACTTCGCATATTTTAGAATCTGCTCCACAAGCTGATATTACCGCTATAGATATTATTGATAAGCGTTTAGAGCTTCTTAGAGAAAACTTAGCGAGATTATCTAAAAATAATAATGTCAATATTTTTAAACATGATTTAACTCTACCTCTAAGTGGAAAATTCAATAAAATCATCCTTGATGCTCCATGCTCTGCATTAGGAACTATAAGGCGAAATCCTGACATCAAAGTACTAAGAGCACCGAATGATATTCAAGCTATCAAAAGCTTACAAAGTAAAATTTTGGCTAACTTATGGAATAATAACCTTACTGATAATGGTTACTTACTCTATATTACATGTTCAATACTAGCAGAAGAAAATCAACAACAAATAAAAGAGTTTTTAGCTAAAAATAATAATGCTGAGATTATTGAGATAGATATCCTTAAAAAATATAAAACTAGTTATGGCTACCAAATACTGCTATCTCAACAAGATGGTGATGGCTTTTATTACTGTTTACTTAAAAAAAATCCTTATTTTTAGCAGCAATTTTTTCTATAGTTTCTTGAGGAGTTGCAGAAAGTTTTAACTTATTTATATGGTACTGTGAAGAGAAAATAATATCATCTATTTTATCTTCAATAATAAATCCTATTGATGTATAAAAAGCTAAGGTTTGGATATTTGCACTATATACATATGCAGTATCGACTGCATAATTCTCTAACAAATATTTAAGCATAAAACTCCTAAATCCTTTACCTAAAAACCTCTGTTCAACTGTTGAAAAGAGTATCTCATTATCTTTTATACAAGAAAACCCAATAACTCGATCTTCAACTGTTAATACAAAGCTTTTAAATGCTGGATTATTAAGGTATTTCTCTACTACTAGCTTTCCTTGATTATTTATTTCATTCGTCGTAAGAAACTGACAATTATTCAATAAATGCTCTGACCATATATGTACAATATCATCAAAATCTTTAGCTGTGGCTTCTCTTATTTTCATATCAATCCTTTATTTGTGTATATACTTTTATACAAATATCTCTCTTGTAGATTTTATGTCAAACTACTAAAGTTGTAAACTATTATTAGATACTACTTAAAAAGCTTTATAAATAAATTTATTATCTAATGATAAATTATTTGGATGTGAACCTGGCTGACCTTGAGGGACTTTTAAACCATGCTCACTATAGAAATCAAGCCAGTATTTCGACACAGCAACATCATCAACTGCAATATAATTAAGTTTATGCTGAGTAAAATATTTTGAATTACTTGTACGATTAAAAGCAACATGAATTAGTTCCGAACAATAAAGTTTGTCTTCTAAATCTGGCAAAAATAAATCATTATAAGCAAGACCAATAAATTCACTAGCATTATTAACTACTTCTTGTAAAAATTCCTTACTCTCAGATACACGAGCTACTAGAGTTTTTTTATCTGAATATTTAGATAACTTAACTTGTATAACCCCTGCAACAGGAACAGCTTCTATAATATTTCCGTCTCCAATATACAAAGCACAATGATAGTAACTATAACCACCAAAACCGTTAGATAAACTTGAAATATTCTTTTCAGCTTCATCTACTATGAAAACCACATCGCCCTTTTTTAAGTTATTAATGTTCATAGTAAATTCTGTAAATCTTGTTCTAATATAACCGTAACTCCTAAATCTTGAGCTTTTGTAAGTTTGCTGCCAGCATTATCGCCACAAATAACCATATCAGTTTTTTTAGAGACACTTGAAGTAACTTTTGCGCCCATTGATTTAAGAAGTTGTGTCAATTCTGTACGGTTATAGTTTTCAAAAGTCCCTGTAATAACAACTGTTTTATTTGTAAAACTCTCATTATGCGCTTGCTCAATTTTTTCTGGATTTTGGATGTTAATAGCATTACTTAATAGCTTATCAACAATTTGTATATTTAATGGGTCTTGCCAGAATGAAACAATATTTTTAGCAATAATTTCACCAATATCATTAATCTCTATTAATTGCTCAAATTTGGCTTCACGGAAACTTTCTAAGCTACCAAAATGATTGGCTAAAGCTTCTGACGATACCTCACCAACATCTTTAATACCTATTGCAAAAATAAATCTTGCTAAACTTGGCTCTTTACTTTTTGTGATAGAGTCTAAAACATTCTGTGATGATTTAGCAGCCATTCTTTCTAAGCCTGTCAATTGCTCAAAATTGAGTTTGTAAATATCAGCAGGATACTTGATTAAATCTGCAGCAACAAGTTGTTCAATTAGTTTAGCTCCAAGCTTATCAATATCCATTGCTTTACGTGAGACGAAGTGCTTCAAGCGCTCAGTAGTTTGAGCCTGACAATGCCATCCCCCTGTACAACGATATATAGCCTGATCGTTAACATTCTCAATTGCTGAATCACAGACTGGACAATTTGTTGGCATCTCAACCATATGTGCATCAGGCTTACGATATTGTGGTAAGCTTTTGACCACTTCTGGAATTACATCCCCTGCTCTACGTACGATTACTCTATCGCTAACTCGAATATCTTTGCGTTTAATTTCATTGATATTATGTAAGGTTGCATTTGAAACCATCACCCCACCTACTGCTACTGGCTTAAGCCTTGCAACTGGTGTAATTGCTCCTGTTCTGCCAACTTGAAACTCTACATTTAACACTTCTGATTCAACTTCTTCAGCTGGGAACTTATATGCTACAGCCCACTTAGGTCCTCTAGCAGTGTATCCAATAGTATCTTGTAGTTTAATATTATTAACCTTAAAAACTAAGCCATCAATATCATAAGCCAAATCAGCACGCTGGTGACTCATTTTGCGATGATATTCCTCAACCTCTGAGAAACTTTTTGCCAAAAACATATTATCACTAATTGTAAAGCCAAAACTTTGTAATAGATTCATAAGCTCAAATTGTGTTTCAGGATGTACAAAGTCTTTGGAAAAGTAGCCAATACCATAGCTAAAAAGTTTAAGTGGTCGCTTCGCTACAACTTTTGAGTCAAGCATACGGATACTTCCAGCTGCGGCATTACGCGGGTTTGCAAAAGTTTTGTTCTCATGAGTTTGCATATACTCATTAAGAGATAAAAAACTTTGTTTATCTAAGATAATCTCACCACGAACTTCTATTTCTTCTGGAGGATTTATAGTATTTAGTTTAAGTGGGACATTACGGATAGTTTTGACATTTTCTGAGACTTTTTCACCTTGAATACCATCACCACGCGTAACAGCATAGTCAAATTTACCATTTTTGTAAAAAATGCTAATAGCAAGACCATCCATTTTAGGCTCACACTCAAGCTCAATGTCATACTCTATTTTGTCATAAAAATCACGCAGCTCTTCTAGACTAAAAACATTTGCTAAAGATGTCATTTTCTTTTTATGCTTGATAGTTTCAAATCCTGCTAAAACTTCTCCGCCAACACGATCTAATACTGAATTTGTCGGCTTAAATTGGGGATTGTCATCAACTAAATCTTGAAGTAATCTAAACAATTTATCATAATCAGAATCAGAAATAATTGGTTTATCTAAGGTATGATATAAATAGCTCTGTTGACTAAGATAATCAGCTAATTTGTCTATGTAAGCTTTTAATTCTGCTTTAGCTAAAATATGATATTTTATAGAAAAAAATTCATTTGGCGTCATTAAAGAATATTTTAAAATAATTATTTTATAGCAGCTATTTTATACTAATTTAGCTATTTTTGCATAAGAGAAAACCTTTTAAGTTATAATCTTTTGTCAATCATTATCTCCTAAGAAAAACTATGGAAATAGCTTAAAAATTATTAATATCACTGTTAAAAAATTGCAAAGCGTTTAACGATATGTTATAAATCTGCATTACAAAAATAAGACTGTATACAATTTTGTAACAGTACTTATAGTTTGTAAACAATATTGACCTTTTTAAAAAGGCAATAATCACAGTATTAGTTTAATTAGAAAATGGACTTGATTTATGCAACAGGTACCTAGATATGTCATTGTCGGCAACGGCAATGTAGCAGCACATATGTGCTATTATTTTGAATGCTTAAAACTAGATTTTAGACAGTGGTCACGAGAAGACTCGTTAGATAAACTTGATAAACTGCTAGATAATGCAACTCATGTTTTAGTCTTAATCAAAGACTCTGAGATACAAAATTTTGTAGATAAATATCTCACAAATAAATCAAAAAGACTAATAGTGATTCACTTCTCAGGTCTTTTGGATATCGAAAATGCTTACTCAGCACACCCATTACAAAGCTTCCCCGATAAGAGCTTATACTCTTTAGATGAGTACAAGTCGATTGCCTTTGTAACTTGTGATAGAAGTATCGCGTTTGGTGAGCTTTTACCTAAGCTACCTAACGCTAATTTTTGTATCGATAAAAGTCAAAAAGCGTACTATCACGCAATGTGTGTTTTAGCCAACAATGTAAGTACATTAGTTTGGCAGAAATTCTATACAGAAATGCAAAATCGCTTTGGTATAAATCAAGACTATCTAATACCATTTTTAGAAACCACATTTAAAAATATCAAACATAATCATCACGCCTTATCAGGACCAATAGCTAGAGGAGATAGCCTTACACTACAAAAGGATCTCAACGCTTTAATTGATGATGATTTCTATGATGTTTTTAGAGCAATTGTTAATCAATTTTCAAACAAGGAGAAAAAATGAAATGAAATCAGTTTTAGGCTTCAAAAAAGCTAAAGCAAATCGAGAAAAAATCTCGATGGTAACATGTTATGACTATACTTTAGCTAAAATCATAAACTCTACAGATATAGATTGTATCCTTGTTGGCGATAGTGGTGGCATGGTATTACTTGGTAAAAAAAATACTACCTATACAACTCTAGCAGACATGCAGTTTATGACTCAAGCAGTAGCTAATGGTGCTACAGATAAATTCATAATTGCTGATTTGCCATTTATGAGTTATCGTCAATCATTAGAAACAACAATGCAAGTTGTAATGACTCTGATTCAATCAGGAGCTCATGCGGTTAAGCTTGAAGGTAGTTCAGGAAACTTAGATACAATCAAACATATCGTAGATTCTGGTGTTCCAGTCATGGGTCATATTGGCATGACTCCTCAATTTGTAAATAGTTTTGGTGGTTTTAAAGTTCAAGGTAAGACTGAAGAAGCTGCTAAGCATTTACTTGAAGAAGCTAAGCTTCTTGAACAAGCAGGATGTTTTGCGATAGTTCTAGAATGTATACCAGCAAATATTGCTAAAGATATTACTCAAAATTTAGATATCCCAACAATAGGTATTGGGGCTGGTAGTGATACTGATGGTCAGATTTTGGTTCTCCAAGATATGCTTGGTATGAATACTGACTTTCAACCCAAATTTGTCAAAAAATATATAAGTGCTTCTGAGATATTTTCCGAGGCTATAAATACATATGTTAAAGAAACTAAAGATGGTGTTTTCCCAACTAAGGAGCATGGCTATGATTATTGCTAAAAATATTGAGCAATTTAATTTACTAAGAGAAAGTTTCACTAAAAAGCAAAAAATAGGCTTTATCCCAACAATGGGTGCATTACATGGTGGCCATATAAGCCTAATCAAAAAAGCTAAATTAGAAAATGATATTACTATTGTCAGTATATTTGTAAATCCAACTCAGTTTAATAATTCAAATGATTATCAAACATACCCAAACCAACTACAACAAGATATGCAAATACTAGAATCTCTTGATGTCGATACATTATTTAACCCAAATGAAAAAGATATCTACCCTGATGGTAACCTATTGAGAATAGAACCGGAGCTTGAGATTGCGAATATCCTAGAAGGTAAAGCTAGACCTGGGCATTTCAGTGGTATGCTAACTGTAGTCCTAAAGCTACTACAAATTACTAAACCTGATAATCTCTATTTAGGGGAAAAAGACTATCAACAAGTTATGCTAATCAAACAGCTTGTTAAAGATTTTTTTATCAATACAAAAGTCATAATCTGCCCAACACAAAGAGAACCAACAGGGCTTCCTCTTAGCTCTAGAAATAAAAATCTAACATCTACTGATATGGAAATTGCCAATAAGGTATACGAAATACTTAGACAAGATAATTTCTCAGACTTAGAAGAACTAACGAATAAAATTAATTCTACTGGTGCAAGAACAGAATACGTTCAAAAACTTAATAACAGAATATTTTTGGCACTTTACATTGGTAAAGTACGTTTAATTGACAACTTCCTAAAGGAGACCGGACCATCATGCTAATTTCAGTTTTAAAATCAAAAATCTCATACGCTACTGTAACTGGTAAAGATTTGTTTTATGTGGGTAGTATCACTATCGATAGTGAGATAATGAAACAAGCAAATATTATTGAAAATGAGAAAGTACAAGTAGTAAACTTAAACAACGGCGAGCGTCTTGAAACTTATGTAATCAAAGGCGAACCAAATAGTAAAACTATCGCACTAAATGGCCCTGCTGCTAGAAGGTGTGAAATAGGTGATCAGCTTTTTATAATTAGTTATGCGCAAGTTGATCCTACTAGAGAAAATATAAAACCTAAACTTGTTGATCTAAAAACTGGAGAATAATAAATGATAGTATGCATAGATATTGGTAACTCGCATATTTTTGGGGGAATATTCATAGGAGATCAGATTAAACATAACTTTCGCTACCCTTCTACTACTCCATGTACCTCCGATACGCTAGGCATATTTCTATTATCATTCTTTGAGAGAAAAAAGCTTGATATAGAAGCTATTGAAGCAGTTGTACTTTCATCTGTTGTTCCTCATTTAGAGTATTCTGTCAATTCCGCTTGCAAAAAGTACTTAGGGATAACACCTCTTGAGTTAAAACCTGGAATAAAAA